>JBBSQH010000004.1:0-119025 GCA_038258055.1 Actinomycetales bacterium | reverse complement strand
GGGCCTCCCACACATGTCGGATAGGCCGAGCAGGCCAGCCCTGCCCGACAACCCACGAGAGTGTGTGAGCGAGGCCCCGGCCTACAACCACCCCGGCGGGGCGGTCACGCCATACCGTCTAGCGTGAGGCCATGAGGAGTCGGACGCGCGTCGTCTGGGACGAGGACTTCGTGCGCTACGACTTCGGCCCCGGGCACCCGTTCGCGCCGGTGCGCATCGCGCTGACGGCCCGGCTGTGCCGAGACCTCGGCCTGTTCGACGACGTCGACGTCGTGGACGCCGACGTCGCCGGTGTCGACCTGCTCCGCACCGTGCACACCGCCGAGCTCGTCGAGGCGGTGCAGCGGGCCTCGGTCGACATCCGCGCGGACGTCGGCCACGGCGTGGGGACGACGGAGACACCGGCCTTCGTCGGGATGCACGACTCCGCGGCCCGCGTGTTCTCCGGGTCGGTGGACCTGGCGCGCGCGCTGGTCGCGGGGGAGATCGACCACGGCGTCAACTTCGCCGGAGGGCTGCACCACGCCTCGGCCGACGCGGCGTCCGGCTTCTGCGTCTACAACGACTGCGCCGGGGCGATCAGGGCCATGCTCGACGCGGGTGTCGAGCGGGTGGTCTACGTGGACACCGACGTCCACCACGGCGACGGCACGGAGTCGATCTTCTGGGACGAGCCACGCGTCACCACGGTCTCCGTGCACGAGTCCGGCCACACGCTGTTCCCCGGCACCGGCTACCCCGGTGACGTCGGCGGCGCCGGCGCCGAGGGCACCGCCGTCAACGTGGCCCTGCCCGCCGGCACCGGGGACGCCGGGTGGCTGCGTGCCATCCACGCCGTGGTGCGACCGGTGGTCCGCGAGGTGAGGCCGCAGGTGCTCGTCACCCAGCACGGCTGCGACACCCACGTGCTGGACCCGCTCGCCAACCTGCGGGTCTCCGTCGACGGCCAGCGCGCCGCGGCGCTGATGATGCACGAGCTCGCCCACGAGGTGACGGGCGGTCGGTGGCTCGCGCTGGGCGGCGGGGGCTACGAGCTCGTCGACGTCGTGCCGCGCGCGTGGGCCCACCTGGTAGGCGTGGCGGCGCACCACCCCGTCGAGCCGACCACCGCCGTGCCGGAGGCCTGGCTGGACTACGTCACCGCCGCGCTCGGGCAGCCTGGCCCCCGGCGGATGACCGACGGCGAGCCGGCGTCCTTCGCGACCTGGGAGTCCGGCTACGACCCGGCCGACCCGGTCGACCAGGCGGTCATGGCCACCCGCAAGGCCGTCTTCCCGGTGCTGGGCCTGGATCCCTGGTTCGACTAGGGGCCGGGACCGGTCCGCGCGGGCGGTAGCCTGGGCCCTCAGTCCAGGGGCACGCGCAGGCGAGCCCGACCCTCAGCACTGCGGAAGAAGGACCCACGTGGGCTCTGTCATCAAGAAGCGTCGCAAGCGGATGGCCAAGAAGAAGCACCGCAAGCTGCTTCGTCGTACCCGTCACCAGCGCCGCAACAAGAAGTAGTCGGACCCGTTGGGTCCGGGGGAGCCGTGAGCCGGCGCGTCGTGCTGGTCACCGGGGTGTCTCGATACCTCGGCGGCAAGGTCGCGGCCGCGCTGGCGGCACACCCCTCGGGCCCTGACGTCATCGGGCTCGACGTCGTCCCGCCCCACGCCTGGATGGGTGGGGCGCGTTTCGTCCGCGCCGACATCAGGAGCCCCTCCATCGCGAGGCTCCTGGTCGACGAGCGCGTGGACACCGTCGTCCACATGAACGTCATCGCCACGCCCCGCTCCGCCGGCGGGCGCGTGCCGATGAAGGAGATCAACGTCATCGGCACCATGCAGCTGCTCGCCGCGCTGCAGAAGGTGCCCGGCGTCACCCGGTTGGTGGTCAAGTCCACCGCCGGCGTCTACGGCGCCGGCCCGGGCGACCCGGCGATGTTCACCGAGGACTCCACGGCCGCCACGCCCCCGCGCACGGGGTGGGCCAAGGACTGCCTCGAGGTCGAGGGCTACGTCCGCGGCTTCACCCGCCGCCGCCCCGACGCCTCCGTCGCGCTGCTGCGCTTCGCCAGCATCGTCGGCCCCGGCCTGGAGACGCCGTTGTCGCGCGCCTTCGCGCTCCCCGTGGTCCCCGGGCTCCTCGGCCACGACGGTCGGCTGCAGTTCGTCCACGAGGTCGACGCGGTCGAGGCCATGGTGCTGGCCACGCTGGGCGAGGTCACCGGCCCGGTCAACGTGGCCGGGGACGGGGTCCTGACCACCAGCCAGGCCGCGGCCATGGCCGGACGGCCCGTGCTCGGCCTGCCCGAGGTGCTGGCCCCGAGCGCCTCGCGCTGGCTGACCCGGCTGGGCGCGGCCGAGCTGTCCTTCGAGGACCTGCGGCTGCTGGGCTACGGCCGCGTGCTCGACACCAGCCGGTGCCGTGACGTGATGGGTTTCGTGCCCGCCCGCACCACCCGCCAGGCGTTCGTGGAGTTCCTGGCCGCCCACGGGCTGCGCGGCGTGCGCCCCGTCGTCGACCTGGTCGCCGACGAGGTGGGCAAGGCCGTCGTCGACGCGGTCGGCGCCCCGCGCGCCGCGACGACGGGGGAACCGGCGGCCCCGGGGACACCGGTGGCGTCGGGGGCGAAGCCGTGAGCCCCTCGGGCGGGAGCCCGACCGGCGGGCGCGGCAACCCCGTCTCGCTGGGCGCGGACCGCGCCGCCGCCGAGCGCGACCGCCGTCGCCGTCGGGGCACGCCGCTGCTGGACGCGTCGGGGCCGGCCGCGTCGTCGCCGGCCCCCGCGCGGACCCGCCCCCCGGTCCGGCGCTCCTCGCCCGTCGTGACGCCGCTGCGTCGCGACGACCCGGTGGAGACCGTGATCGACCTGGTCGCGGAGGAGGCCGGACAGCGGGTCGTCGACGCGCTCGAGGCCGGCGGACCGCCCCACCTCGCGGTGGTGCCGGACGAGCCCGGCCCGTCGCCGGAGCCCGCCGTGGGGCCGCCGGACGGAGCCCCGGCCGACGCGGTCCCGGTCGCGGAGGTCCCGTCGGACCCGGACGGCGCCGCCCACCTGCAGGAGCTGCTGCTGGACGCCGTCGACTTCGTGCGGCGGCGGCTGCAGGGCGACTACGCCGTCGACGAGTTCGGCTTCGACCCCGAGCTGACCGAACGCGTGCTGCTCGCGGTGCTGCGCCCCGTCTACCGACGCTGGTTCCGGGTCGAGCTGCGCGGGGCGGACCGCATCCCCGGCGACCGCGGCGCCCTGCTGGTGGGCAACCACTCGGGCACGGTGGCCTGGGACGCCCTGATGACCCAGGTGGCGGTCCACGACAGCACCGACGGGCGGTTCCTGCGGCTGCTGGGCGCCGACCTGGTGTTCGCCACCCCCGTGGTCGGCGACGTGGCCCGGCGGATGGGCGCCACGCTGGCCGCCAGCAGCGACGCCGAGCGGCTGCTGTCCTCCGGTGAGCTGGTGGGGGTCTGGCCCGAGGGCTTCAAGGGCATCGGCAAGAGCTACCGCGACCGGTACCGGCTGCAGCGCTTCGGTCGCGGCGGGTTCGTGTCCGCCGCCATCCGGACCCAGGTGCCGATCGTGCCGGTGAGCATCGTCGGCGCCGAGGAGATCCACCCCATGCTCGCCGACGTCCGGCCCCTGGCCCGGCTCACCGGGGCGCCGTACTGGCCGGTCACCCCGACCTGGCCGTGGCTGGGGCCGCTGGGCCTGGTGCCGCTGCCCAGCAAGTGGCTGATCGAGTTCGGTGAGCCGATCCCGACCGACCAGCTGGACCCGGGTGCCGCCGAGGACCCGATGGTGGTGTTCGAGATCACCGACCGGGTCCGCGAGGTCATCCAGCAGACCCTCTACGCGCTGCTGGTGCAGCGACGCAGCGTGTTCCTCGGGTGAGCGCACGAGCCGCCAGGCCCGTCGTGCAGGTCCGCCTGATCGGCAGGCCCGGCTGCCACCTGTGCGACGAGGCCAGGGCCGTGGTGCAGGCGGAGTGCCGCCGTGCGGGCGCCGAGCTCACCGAGGTGTCGATCCTCGACGACCCCGACCTGCACGCCCGGTTCTGGGACCGGATCCCGGTCGTGGAGGTCGACGGCGCCACGGTCGAGCAGCTGCGGGTCGACCCGGTGCGCCTGCGCCGGCTGCTGAGCCCGGGCCGGCGCCGACGCCTGCTCTGGTGAGGCCGGGAGGGGGTGCCGGACGCGGCTCGCGCCACTTTGTGCACGTCGTCACAAGCCCTTAGGATGAGAACCCCCGGCCGAGGAGAGACCCAGTGCCCCTGCAGCGACTGCGACTGCCCCGCACGGGCTCCCGCGCGCCGAAGGGCCCCTTGGTCCAGGTCCAGAGCCACGAGGCCGTGGCACGCACCGCCGCCGCCAAGGGGGTGCCCGAGGCCACCGTCGCCCGGCTCCCCACCTACCTGCAGGCGCTGCACGCGCTGGCCGACCGCGGGACCAGCACGGTGTCCAGCCAGGAGCTGGCCGACCTCGTCCACGTGTCCGCCGCCATGCTCCGCAAGGACCTGTCCCAGCTCGGCTCCTACGGGACCCGGGGCGTGGGCTACGACGTCGCCACCCTGGTGCACGAGATGTCCGCCGTGCTGGGTCTGGAGCACGACTGGCCCGTCGCCATCGTCGGGGTCGGCAACCTGGGGCGGGCGCTGGCGCACTACGGCGGCTTCACCAGCCGAGGTCTCAGCATCGCCGCGCTGTTCGACGCCGACCCCTCGGTCGTGGGTACGACGGTCAACGGCCGGAGCGTGCACCACGTGGACGAGCTGCCGCGGCTGGTGCAGGAGCGCAACGTCCGCATCGCCGTGATCGCGACGCCTGCGCAGGCCGCGCAGGCGACCAGCGACGTCCTGGTCGAGGCGGGCATCACCAGCATCCTGTGCTTCGCCGGCGCCGCGGTCCGCGTGCCCGACGGTGTGACGGTGCGGGCCGTGGACCTGTCCAGCGAGCTGCAGATCCTCGGGTTCCACGAGCAGCGCAAGCGCAGCGACGTCCTGGGCCCGCTGCGTCCCGGTGAGGGCGCCGACGACCCGCTCGGCGCTGCGGCCGTCCTGAGCGCCGAGGGTGGTGCCCGGTGACCCTGCTCGTCGTCGGCGCCAGCCACCGGACCTGCCCCCTGCCGTCGCTGGAGCGCCTGGCCGAGGCCGCGGCCGACCCGGCCGCCCTGGCCCGGCGTGTGCTGGACGAGCGCTACGTCAACGAGGCCATGGTGGTGTCGACCTGCAACCGGGTCGAGGTCTACGTCGACGTCGACCGGTTCCACTCCGGTGTGGCCGCGGTGTCCAGCGCCCTGGCCCTGGGGACCGGGGTCGACGCGGCCGACCTGGGCGAGCACATGTACGCCCACTACGACGGTGCGGCGGTCGAGCACGTCTTCCAGGTGGTCGCGGGCCTGGACTCGATGGCCCTGGGCGAGGCCCAGATCCTGGGTCAGGTGCGGGGCGCGTACAGCCGCGCCCGCGCTGCGGGGCACGCCGGGCGGGGGCTGGCGGCGGTCGTCGAGCGCTCGCTGCGGGTCGGTCGCCGCGCCCGCGCCGAGACCGGTCTGGACCGGCTCGGCAACCGCATGGTCACCGAGGCGCTGCACCTGGCCACGGCGCAGGTCGGCCCCCTGGCCGGCGCGCGGGTGGCCGTGGTGGGCGCCGGTGGCATGGCCGGCCTCGTGACGGCCACGCTGGCCCGCCAGGGCGCGGGCGCCATCACGGTGGTCAACCGCACCCACGACAAGGCCGTCCGGCTCGCGGAGTCGGTCGGGGGCGACGTCGCGACCCTGGCCGACCTGCCCCGCCTGCTGCGCGAGTCCGACGTCCTCGTCAGCTGCACGGGCTCGGTCGGGCACGTCGTGGAGGCCGACGACGTGCTGACCGCGGTCGCGGCGCGGGGCAGTCGCCCCCTGGTCCTGGTCGACCTGGCCCTGCCGCGCGACGTCGCGCCGCTGCCGTCGGACCTGCCCACGGTCACCCTGGTCGACCTCGATGGCCTGGGGGGCCTGCTGGCCGCCGAGGGCGACGGGACGACCGAGGTGGCCCGCGCCCGCGCCGTGGTGGCCGACGAGGTGCTGCTCTGGCGCGCCGAGGTCGAGGCGGCCACCGTCACCCCGACCGTCGTGGCCCTGCGCAGCCAGGCCGACGCCGTCGTGGACTCCGAGCTCCAGCGGCTGCGTGGCCGCCTCGCAGACCTCGACCCGGCTGTGGCGGCCGAGGTCGAGCGCACGGTGCGACGTGTGGTGGACAAGGTCCTCCACACCCCCACGGTGCGGGTCAAGGAGCTGGCGAGCGGGCCCGACGGGTCGATGTACGCCGAGGCGCTGCAGACCCTCTTCGGGCTGCAGGTGGCCGACACGCTGGACCCCGTGAACCGGCTCGGCAGCCCGGGTCGTCCCGACGGGACCGGCTCGTGATCCGCGTCGGCACCCGCGCCAGCGCGCTGGCCCGCACGCAGTCGCAGCTGGTGGCAGACGCCCTGTCCCGGGCGCTGGGCGAGGACTGCGAGCTGGTCCTGGTCTCGACCGCCGGTGACCGCTCCACGGAGCCGCTGCGCGCCCTGGCCCGCGACACCGGCGGCACCGGGGTGTTCGTGTCGGCGCTGCGCGACGCCCTGCTCGCCGAGCAGGTGGACGTGGCCGTGCACTCGCTCAAGGACCTCCCGACGGCCTCGTTCCCGGGGATCGACCTGGCCGCGGTGCCCGAGCGGGAGGACCCGCGCGACGCGCTGGTCTCCGTGGGTGGGCTACGGCTGGTCGACCTGCCCGACGGGGCCCGGGTCGGGACCGGCTCGCCGCGTCGTGCCGCCATGCTCGCGGTCGACGCCGCCCGGCGCGGCCGCAGCCTGACCGTGGTCGACGTCCGCGGCAACGTGGACACCCGGATGGGGCGGGTCGGGGTGGACCTGGACGCGGTCGTCCTGGCCCTGGCGGGTCTGCGTCGCCTGGGACGGGACGGCGAGGTCAGCGACGTGCTCGGCACCGACGTCCTGCTGCCCGCCCCGGGCCAGGGAGCCCTGGCGGTGGAGACCCGCAGCGGCGACCCGCTGGGCGCCCGGGTGCGCGACGCCCTCGACCACGCGGCGACCCGGGCGGCGGTGACGGCCGAGCGCACCCTGCTGCGGGTCCTCGACGCCGGGTGCTCGGCCCCGGTCGGCGCCCTGGCGACCGTGACCGGCGACGAGCTGGAGCTGCACGCGGCATTGGCCGACGACCCCAACGCCGACGACCCGCACGCCGACGACCCGGACGCCGACGACCCGAACGCCGACGAGGGGCGCGCGGGGGCGGATCTCGCGGGGCCTGCATCCGCGGCGGCCTCCCGGACCGCACCACTGACGACGGACCGGACGACCACGGTCCTCGACGGTCCCGACGTCGTCCCCCGGCTGCTGCGGATACGTCTGGGCGGGGCGGTGGCCGAGGCCGCGTCGCTGGGGGAGCGGGCAGGACACGAGCTGCTCCGGGCCCGGCTGGAACACCCACGCACCGACCACGAGGAGACCCTGCGATGAGCACGCACAGCGACGACCGAGCGGCCACCCCCCGCGACGCCGGCCGCCGCGCCCACGTGGGTTTCGTGGGGGCCGGGCCCGGTGACCCGGGCCTGCTGACGCTGCGCGCGGCGGCCCTGCTCGAGGTGGCCGACGTGGTCGTCACCGACCTGGCCGACCCCTCCGACCTGCTCGCCCGCTGCGCCCGCCCCGGCGTCGAGGTGGTCTCGCTGGCCACCGACGCCGACGGCACCCCCCTCAACCGCGCCGCGCGGTCCCGCCGGGTGGCCCGCCTGGCCGTCGACGGCGCCCGGGTGGTCCGGCTGGTCGCCGGGGACGCCACGACGTTCTCGTCGGTGTCGGCCGAGATCAAGGCCGCCCGTGCCGCCGGGGCCGACGTCGAGCTCGTGCCGGGTGTCTCCGCGGCTTTCGCGGTGCCCGTGTACGCGGGGGTCCCCGTCGCGCCGACCGGGACCGAGCGGGTCCACGTCGTCCACGTCACCGACTCCTCGACCGAGCTCGTCGGACCCGGGCGCGGCGGCGGGGACACCGTCGTCGTGCTGGGGGCCGCGGCCCTGCTGGGTGGCGCGGCCGAGCGCATGGTGTCGATGGGCTGGAGCCCCGACACCCCGACCGTCGCGGTGTCGCAGGCCACCACCACCCACCAGCGCAGCATCGGCGTCGCCCTGGCCAAGGTCGGCGACGTGGTGGGCGAGCTGCCCGAGCCCGTCAGCCTGGTGGTGGGAGAGGCCGTCAAGCAGCGCGAGGCGGTGTCCTGGTTCGAGACCCGCCCCCTGTTCGGCTGGCGCGTCCTGGTGCCACGTACCAAGGACCAGTCCACGTCGGTGGTGGAGCACCTGCGCGAGCTGGGCGCCGACCCCGTCGTCGTGCCCACCATCTCCGTCGAGCCTCCCCGCACGCCGCAGCAGATGGACAAGGCCGTGCGTGGCCTGGTCACCGGTCGCTACGAGTGGATCGGCTTCACCAGCGTCAACGCCGTCCGGGCCGTCCGCGAGCAGCTGGACGCGCTGGGTCTGGACGCCCGGTCGTTCTCCGGGCTCAAGATCGCCGCGGTGGGCGGGGTGACGGCCGACGCCCTGCGGGAGTGGGGCCTGGAGCCCGACCTGGTGCCCACCGAGGAGCAGTCGGCCCACGGTCTGCTCGACGTCTGGCCGGCGTTCGACCCGCAGCTGGACCCGATCGACCGCGTCCTGCTGCCGCGGGCCGACATCGCCACCGAGACGCTGGTCGCCGGGCTGCAGGAGATGGGCTGGGAGGTCGACGACGTGACGGCCTACCGCACGGTCCGGGCGGCTCCGCCCGCCGCGCCCGTCCGGGACGCCATCAAGTCCGGCGGCTTCGACGCCGTGCTGTTCACGTCCAGCTCGACGGTCCGCAACCTGGTCGGCATCGCGGGCAAGCCCCACGCGGCCACCGTCATCGCGTGCATCGGCCCCCGCACCGCGGCCACGGCCGAGGAGCACGGCCTGCGGGTCGACGTCCTGGCCCCCGTCCCCGAGGTGCGTGCCCTGGTGGACGCCCTGGCCGACCACGGTCGGGCCGGGCGGGCGGCGGCCGAGGCCGACGGCCAGCCCTGGTCGCGGCCCTCCGAGCGCACCCCGGCGGCCCGGCGGCGCGCCCGGTGACGGCCGGCGCCCCCGGGCTGGCAGCCGGGGCGTTCCCCGTGCGGCGTCCCCGCCGGTTGCGGACCACGCCCGCGATGCGTCGCCTGGTCGCGCAGACCAGGCTCCACCCGGCCGACCTCGTGCTCCCGGTCTTCGTCAAGGAGGGCCTGGACGAGGCGCGGCCGATCACCAGCCTGCCGGGCGTCGTGCAGCACTCGCGGGCCTCGCTCGTGGCGCTGGCCCGGGAGGCGGTGGACGCCGGCATCGGTGGCCTCATGGTGTTCGGCGTGCCCAGCAGGCGCGACGCCACCGGCAGCGGCATCGACGACCCGGACGGCATCCTCAACGTCGCGCTCGCGGACCTGGCCGACGCGGTCGGCGAGCAGACGGTGCTGATGGCCGACCTGTGCCTGGACGAGTTCACCGACCACGGCCACTGCGGCGTGCTGGACGACCGGGGTCGCGTCGACAACGACGCCACCCTGGAGCGCTACGCCTCCGCCGCCCTGGCCCAGGCGCGCGCCGGCGCCCACCTGCTGGGCACCAGCGGCATGATGGACGGGCAGGTCGGGGCCGTGCGCACCGCCCTGGACGGCGCCGGTCACGACGACGTCGGCGTGCTGGCCTACGCGGCCAAGTACGCGTCCGGCTTCTACGGGCCGTTCCGCGAGGCGGTCGAGTCCACCCTGACCGGGGACCGCGCCACCTACCAGCAGGACCCGGCCAACACCCGGGAGTCCCTGCTCGAGGTCCAGCAGGACCTCGCCGAGGGCGCGGACGTCATCATGGTCAAGCCCGCCCTGCCCTACCTGGACGTCCTCCGGCAGGTCGCCGACGTCAGCCCCGTGCCCGTCGCCGCGTACCAGGTGTCCGGGGAGTACGCCATGGTCGCCGCCGCGGCCGCCAACGGCTGGGTCGACGGGGACCGGGTCATGCTGGAGTCCCTGCTGTCGATCCGGCGCGCCGGGGCCGACGTCGTCCTCACCTACGCCGCGCTCGACGTGGCCCGGGCTCTGCACGCAGCGTGACGCCCAGCACCAGCAGCCGGGCTCGCCGTCGCGTTCCGCAGCTGTCCGCAGAGCGGACGGTAGGCTTCGGCGCCGTGACCAGGGGTGAGTGGCTCGACTCGGAGCAGCAGACCGCGTGGCGAGCGTGGCTGGAGGGCTCGGCCCTGCTCGAGGACGCCCTGGGGCGGGACCTCGTGGCCGTCGGCCTGACGTTCAGCGAGTACGACATCCTCGTGCAGCTGTCCGAGCAGGAGGACCGCTCGCTGCGGATGAGCGAGCTCGCCGGCCTGGTGCTGCACTCCCGCTCGCGTCTGACCCACACCGTGAGCCGGATGGAGTCCCGCGGCCTGGTGCGGCGGGAGCCCTGCGAGGAGGACAAGCGCGGCGTGCGGTGCACCATGACCGAGGCCGGGATGAGCGCCCTGGTGGCCGCCGCACCCCACCACGTCGGCAGCGTCCGCCAGCACCTGGTGGACCCTCTGGCGCGCGAGGAGTTCCTGGCCTTGGGGGCCGCGATGGCCAAGGTCCGCGACCGGCTGCGACCCCTGGCCTGAGCACGCGGCAGCGGTTGGGACACTGGGAGGCGTGACAGCTGACACGACGACCTCCGCACCCGGTACGACGACCCGGTCGCGGGCCCTGCTCGAGCGTGGTTCCCGGGTGGTCCCCGGCGGGGTGAACTCGCCGGTGCGGGCCTTCCGCGCCGTGGGCGGCACGCCCCGGTTCATGGCCTCGGCCGCGGGCCCGTGGCTCACCGACACCGACGGCAACCGCTACGTCGACCTGGTCTGCTCGTGGGGGCCGATGCTGCTGGGCCACACCCACCCGCAGGTGCTGCAGGCCGTCCGTGACGTCGCCGGGCGGGGGTTCAGCTTCGGCGCGCCCACCGAGCTCGAGGTCGAGCTCGCGGAGGAGATCGTGCGCCGCGTCCCGGCCGTGGAGCAGGTGCGCCTGGTCAACAGCGGGACCGAGGCCACCATGAGCGCGGTCCGCCTCGCCCGCGGGTTCACCGGTCGCCCGGTCGTGGTCAAGTTCGCCGGGCACTACCACGGACACGTCGACGCCCTGCTGGCCGAGGCCGGGTCCGGGCTGGCCACGTTCGGGCTGCCGTCCAGCCCCGGCATCACGGGCGCCTCGGCCGCCGACACCGTCGTCCTGCCCTACAACGACCCCGACGCGCTGCGGGCCGTGTTCGCCGAGCACGGCGACCGGGTCGCCTGCCTCATCACCGAGGCCGCGGCGGGCAACATGGGTGTCGTCCCGCCCCGGCCCGGCTTCGCGGCCCTGATGCGCGAGGTCACCGCCGCCCACGGCGCCCTGCTGGTCTACGACGAGGTGATGACCGGGTTCCGGGTCGGCCCCGGCGGCTGGCACGGCCTGGAGCAGGACGGCGCCGCGGCCGGGACCACTCCGCTGCCCGCCCCGGACCTGTTCACCTTCGGCAAGGTGATGGGCGGCGGGTTCCCCGTGGCGGCCTTCGGTGGCCGCGCGGACGTGATGGCCCACCTGGCCCCGTTGGGGGCGGTCTACCAGGCCGGCACGCTGAGCGGGAACCCCGTCGCGGTGACCGCGGGCCTGACCACGCTGCGCCTGGCCGACGCGGCCGTCTACGGCCGGGTCGACGAGGTGGCGCGCACCATCTCGGCCGCGGTCGGCGAGGCCTTCGCCGCCGTCGGGATGCCCCACGTCGTGCAGCACGCCGGCAGCATGTTCAGCGTCTTCCTCACCGCCGGCGTCGACGGCCGGGTCGACGACTACGCCACGGCCCGGACGCAGGACTCCACGGCGTTCGCGGCGTTCTTCCACGCCATGCTCGACGCCGGGGTGCACCTGCCGCCGTCGTCGTTCGAGTCCTGGTTCGTCTCGGCCAGCCACGACGACGAGGCGGTCCAGCACGTCCTGGACGCCCTGCCCGGGGCGGCCCGCGCCGCGGCGGCCGCCGCCGCGGGGGGTGCGGCATGAGCCCCGCGGTCCGAACCGTCGTGCACCTGGTCCGCCACGGCGAGGTCCACAACCCCGACGGGGTCCTGTACGGCCGGATCGCGGGCTACGGGCTCAGCCAGCGCGGTCACGCCATGGCCCGCCGGGTCTCGGAGCACCTGGCCGACGCCGACGTGGGGGCGGTGGTGGCCTCGCCGCTGCAGCGCGCCCAGGAGACGGCGACCCCGGTCGCGACCGCCCACGACCTGCGCATCCGCACCGACGAGCGGCTGATCGAGAGCGGCAACGTGTTCGAGGGCCTGACCATCGGGGTCGGCGACGGTGCGCTCTCGAGCCCCCGGCACTGGCGCCACCTGTACAACCCGCTGCGCCCGTCCTGGGGCGAGGCCTACCGCGAGATCGCGGCCCGGATGCTGGCCGCGGTCGAGGCCGCCCGCGACCTGGCCCCCGGCCGCGAGGTCGTCTGCGTGTCCCACCAGCTGCCCATCTGGACCGTGCGGTCCGCCGCGGAGGGGCGCCGGCTGTGGCACGACCCGCGTCGCCGCCAGTGCGGTCTGGCCTCGCTGACGTCGTTCACGTACGACGGCGACGAGCTGGTCGGCGTCGGGTACCGCGAGCCCGCGGCGGACCTGTGAGCGGCATGCTGCGCGCACGCGCACGCGCACGGGCGGGAGTCCTCGCGGGCGCGGTGCTGCTGGTGCTGCCGGGCTGCTCGTCGGGTGAGGCGGGCGTGCCCGGGCTGCGCGAGGAGGCCGGCGACGCCTACGTCTCCGGGGACAGCACGGTGCAGGTCATCGCGGCCGACGAGCGGGGTGAGCCCGTCGAGGGCCTGACGGGCGAGACCCTGACGGGGGAGACCCTCGACGTCACGGGCCTGCGCGGCGGCCTGGTCGTCCTGAACGTCTGGGGCTCCTGGTGCGGCCCCTGCCACGCCGAGGCGCCGGACCTGGTGACGGCGGAGCAGGCGCTGACCGGGGCCGACGGCCCAGGCGTCGACGTCCGGTTCGTCGGTCTGAACATCCGTGACCGCTCGGTCGAGGCCGCGGCCGGGTTCGAGGAGGAGTACGGCATCGCCTGGCCGAGCCTGTACGACCCGGACTCGGCGCTGCTGCTCCGCCTGGCGGGCGAGGTCCCCACCAACGTGGTGCCGGCCACCCTGGTGCTCGACGAGCAGGGCCGCGTCGCGGCCCGGATCCTGTCGCAGGTCAGCGAGGCCACCCTGGTCGGCGTGGTCGAGGACGTCGTGTCCGGAGGGGGCCAGGCGTGAGCGTCGCGACCGGCTCGGTCGTCGGCGGGCTCGTGCTCGCCGGGTCCTCCGGCGCGGCGCAGACCGTCCTGGACGGCTCGCTGCTGCTGGCCGTGCCGCTGGCCCTGCTGGCGGGGCTCGTGTCGTTCGCCTCGCCCTGCGTCCTGCCGCTCGTCCCGGGCTACCTGGCCTACGTGTCCGGCATGGCCGAGCCCGGCCCGGCCCGGGCGGTCGTGCCGGGCGGCCCCGCCCAGGCCGACGGCACGACCCGGACCCGCGGCGGCACGGTCGTGCTGGCCGACCCGGAGACCGTCCCGACGGCCCGGCTGGTCCTGGGCACCTGCCTGTTCGTCGCCGGGTTCAGCGTGGTCTTCATCAGCATCAGCATGGTCGCGGGAGTGGCGGGGGCGCTGGTCCCCAACCTGCGGGTCGTCTACCTGGTGTCCGGCGTCGTCGCGATCCTGATGGGGCTGGTGTTCATGGGCGCCGTGCCGTTCCTGCGCACCGAGCGGCGGCCCCGCTGGCGCCCCGCGGTCGGGCTGGCCGGGGCCCCGCTGCTGGGGGCGGCGTTCGGGGTCGGCTGGATCCCCTGCGTGGGACCGACCCTGGCGGCGGTCCTGGGCCTGTCGTTCGTCGACGGCGGCGCCGGGCGCGGGGCGCTGCTGGGTGCGGCCTACTGCGTCGGGCTGGGCCTGCCGTTCGTGCTCGTGTCCCTCGGCTACGCCCGCGGGCTGCGGGCCCTGGGGCCGCTGCGCCGGCACCGGGTGCTGGTCCAGCGGGTGGGCGGCGTCCTGCTCGTGGTGGTGGGCCTGCTGCTGGTCACCGGTCTGTACGAGGCCTTGGTCGAGGCGCTGCGCGCCCCCATCAGCCGGTTCCCGGTGCTGCTGTGAGCGCCCCCACCCGCACCCGCGACGCCACGGGCGCCTCGCCGGCGCCCCCCACCCCGCCGGCGCTGGGCGCCCGGGGGACCGCCCGGTGGCTCTGGCGGCAGCTGACCAGCATGCGCACGGCCCTCGTCCTGCTGCTCCTGCTGGCGGTCGCCACCATCCCGGGCTCGCTGTTCCCCCAGCGCGGGGTCGACCTGGCCGCGGTCAACACCTACCTGCGCGAGAACGAGGGCACGGGGGAGTGGCTGGACCGGCTCGGCTTCTTCGACGTCTACTCCTCGCCCTGGTTCGCCGCGGTCTACCTGCTGCTGTTCGTGAGCCTGCTGGGCTGCATCGTGCCGCGGGCCCGGGCGCACGCCGCCGAGTGGCGCCGCCGCCCGCCCGCGACCCCGCGCCGCCTGGAGCGGCTCCCCGGGCACGGCACCGTCACGGTCGTCGACCCCGTCGACGCCGTGGCCGACCGGCTCACGGCGGCCCTGCGGCGGCGCGGCCCGGGAGGCGGACCGCTGCTGGGTCACCGGGTGGACGTGCACGAGGAGGACCGCCGCGGCCCGGGCGCCCGCTCTCTGGCCGCGGAGACCGGACGGCTGCGGGAGACCGGCAACCTGCTGTTCCACGTCAGCCTGGTCGGGGTGCTGGTCGCGATGGCCGTCGGGTCGCTGTACTCCTACCGCGGCGAGGCGCTGGTGGTCGAGGGGGAGTCGTTCAGCAACGTCCTCCAGCAGTACGACTCGATCAACCCCGGCGCCCGGTTCGACGCCACCGGGCTGCCGCCGTTCTCGCTGCGGCTCGACTCCCTCGGCGTGGCCTTCGAGGAGGAGCAGGTCAGCCAGCTGGGTTCGCCGCGCAACTTCGAGGCCGCCGTCACCGTCACGCCGTCCCCGGGCGCCGAGGGTGAGCCGGGCACGATCCGGGTCAACTCCCCGCTCGAGGTCCAGGGCACCCGCCTGTTCCTCACCGGCAACGGCTACGCCCCCGTGGTCGAGGTCCGCGACGCCGACGGCGAGGTGCGGTTCTCCGGACCGGTGCCGTTCCTGCCCGAGGACGGCGGGTACACCTCGACCGGCGTCGTCAAGGCGGCCGTGCCCGGCGGCGACGACATCGGCCTCAGCGGGGTGTTCCTGCCCACGGCCGGCGCCGACCCGCTCACCGCCCCCGTGTCGGTGTTCCCGGACGCCCGCGCGCCCCGGCTGGTGCTGACGCCCTGGGTCGGCGACATCGGTCTCGGCGACGGCACGCCGCAGTCGGTCTACGAGCTGGACACCGACGACATGACGCAGCTCGTGGACGACGCGGGCGA
Source organism: Actinomycetales bacterium (assembly GCA_038258055.1). GTDB lineage: Bacteria > Actinomycetota > Actinomycetes > Actinomycetales > JBBAYJ01 > Aquipuribacter. The sequence continues at coordinate 103,561 of JBBSQH010000004.1, read as the reverse complement.
GCCGGCTCTGCTCCTGCTGGCCCCGGGCCAGACCGTCGAGATGCCGGACGGTGCGGGCAGCGTCACCTTCGTCGACCTGCCCCGGTTCGCGGCGTTCCAGGTGCGCTCGGACCCGTCGGGGCCGTTGGCCCTGGCCTCGGCGTCGCTGGCCATGCTCGGGCTGGTCGTCAGCCTGTTCCTGCCGCGGCGCCGGCTGTGGGTCCGTCTCACCCCGGAGCCGGGCGAGGACGGGGACCGGCGTACCGTGGTCGAGGTCGGTGGCCTGTCCCGCAGCCGGGACGCCGGGCTGCAGGTCGAGGTCGACCGCCTCCTGCTCGTGGCGGCCGAGGTCGCCGGACCGACGCCCGGAACGCCCAGCACCCACCCGCCCGGCCCCGGGCCAGCACCCACGAGCGAGGACCGATGACCGCGTCACCCCTGGACCTGCTGGTGCTGCCCGCCGTCCTCGTCACCGGCCGTGCCGCGGACGAGGGCCTGGCCGGCATCAGCGACGCCCTCGTGTACTCGGCCATGGCCGTGTACGCCGTGTCCCTGGTCGCGTACGCCATCGACCTGGGGGCACGCCGGGCCCGGCCGCGGGCGAAGACCCTGGTCACGGCCGGGGCGGGGGCCGACTCCGCCGCCACCGGCCCAGACCCGACCCGGCCCGACGCGACCCAGCCCGATGGGGTCGGCGGGCAGGAGCAGCAGGGCAAGGCCGCCCGCATCGGCACGAGCCTGTTCGTGCTGGCCACGCTGCTGCACGTCGCGGCCATCGTGGCCCGCGGCCTGTCGGTCCACAGGGTGCCCTGGGGCGACGCCTACGAGTTCGCCCTCACCGGGTCGGTGCTGGTCAGCCTGGTGTTCGTGGTGCTGCTGCGCCGCGCGCAGCGGTGGAGCTGGCTCGGCTCGTTCGTGGTCGTGCCGGTCCTGCTGGCCCTCATGGTCGCGACGTCGTTCTTCTACACCGAGGCCAGCGCGCTGTCCCCGGCGCTGCAGGACTCCTGGCTCGTCGTGCACGTGTCGATCGCGTTCCTGGCCTCGGCGTTGTTCACCATCGGGTTCAGCCTCGCGGTTGTGCAGCTGGTCCAGCACCGGCAGGAGGCCGTGCTGGCCGCCGGCGGGCTGCCCAGCCGGTTCCTGGCCCGGGTGCCCGACAGCCGCACCCTGGAGCAGACCTCGTTCCAGCTGCACGCGGTCGCGTTCGTGCTGTGGACGTTCACGGTCGTCGCCGGGGCGATCTGGGCCGCCGAGGCCTGGGGCCGGTACTGGGGCTGGGACCCCAAGGAGGTCTGGTCGTTCGTCATCTGGGTCGTGTACGCGGCGTACCTGCACGCCCGGTCGACCGCCGGTTGGGCGGGGCCTCGCTCGGCCTGGATCGCCGTCCTCGGCTTCGCCTGCCTGATGTTCAACTTCTTCGGCGTGAACTACCTGTTCGTAGGCAACCACTCCTACGCGCTCTGACCCCGGGTCCAGCGGCCCGTGGGCCCCGTGCGGCTCACGGGCAGTGCGGCTTGCGGGCAGTGCGACTCACGGGCAGTGCGGCTCACGGGCCGACGAGGCGGTTCCGGCCCTTGCTCTTGGCGGTGTAGAGGTGCCGGTCCGCCGCCCGCAGCAGGTCGCCCGCGGGTGAGGCGGCGTCGACCGGCACGCCGATCGCCACCCCGGCCGACGCGGTGACGGCCAGGTCGCCGGAGTGCTCGTCCCGCACCGGCACCCCGATGTCGGAGAAGTCGACGGCCGCCACCGCCCGGCGCACCTGCTCGACCATCGCCACGACAGTGCGGTCGTGCATCCCGTCGACCGCGAACGCCATCACGAACTCCTCCCCGCCGACCCGGTAGAGGCCGACCTCCGGCGAGGGCCCGGTGCTGCGCGGGTCCGGCAGGGCGGCCAGCATGGCCGCGCCCACCCGGACCAGGACCTCGTCGCCCACCACGTGGCCGAACCGGTCGTTCACGGACTTGAAGTGGTCCAGGTCGACGATGGCCAGGGCCAGGCGGGACGCCTCCCGGGCGTGCTCGATCATGGCGTCGGTGAACGCACGCCGGTTCTCGATCCCGGTCAGCGGGTCGACCCGGGCGGCGCGGCGCTCGTGCTCGGACGTCCGGCGCCAGGTGTCGCGCTCGCGCTCGACCTCCTCGCGGCGCAGCCGGGCGGCGTTGACCGCGGCGGTGTTGTGCACCTGCATGTCGCGGGAGGCGGTCACGGCGGTGACGTAGCGCCGCATCGCCGCCAGGGCGCCGCGCAGGTCACCGCGCCGCTCCCGGCAGACCGCGAGCATGTGCCACACCATGACGCTGGTCACCGAGCCGAGCCGGTCGGTCGCCTCGGTGGCCTCGACCAGGATCTGCTCGGCCTCGTCCAACCGGTCCAGGTCCATGAGGATCTCGGCCAGCAGCGCGCGGGCGCGGGCCAGGACGTCCAGCTCGCCCAGCGTGCCGACCAGGCTGACGGCGTCGCGGGCGTGGGTGAGCGCCGTCGGCAGGTCCCCGGTCAGCTGGGCGTGACGGGCCTGGCACCACGACGCGCCACGGCGGTTGGCCAGCCCCTCGCCGACCTCGACCGCCCGGTCGGCGGCGCCGCCCGCCTCGGCGGTCCCCCGTCCGACGTCACGCAGCAGCTGATCACGCTCCTCGCCCTGCAGCGGGGACTGGCCCTCGTAGCCGCGCAGCAGGAACGACGCCGCGGCGACCGAGCTCATCAGCACCCACTCCTGCTGCCGGGGGTGCCCCAGCTCGCGGGCCTCCCGGCGGGCGTCGGCCAGCAGCCCGAGCGCACCCCGGGCGTCGCCCAGGTCGTACAGCGCCACCGCCAGGTTGTGCCGCATCACCGAGCGCAGCCGCGTCGCCTCCTGGCCCTCGGCCCGCAGCAGGGCCTCCAGGCCCCGGTCCAGGCAGCGCAGCTGCGCGTGCAGGTCGCCCAGGTAGCCGGAGGAGATGGCGTGCATGTTGAGCGCCTGCGCCGCCAGCAGCGGTTCCTCCTCCGCGTCCAGCAGCAGCAGGGCGGCGGCGGTGTCCTCGTGCGCGCCCAGGTCGCGACGGAAGTGCCCGGCGCGGGCCCGCAGCAGCAGCAGGTGCGCCACGGCCGGCCGCTGGTCCTCGGGGACGGAGTCGGGCAGGGCCTCGCGCCCACCCGGCAGCCGGTCGCCCAGGACGGCGTCGAGCTCTGCCGTGGCCCGGACCGGGTCGGTGTCGACCAGGGTGGCGAGGCGCACCGCGTCGTCCCCCGTCGGTGCAACCGCACCCGGTTCGCTGGGCACGGCGTTCACCTCCGTCGTCTTCGTACGGGCAGTCCGGCAGGAGCTGCCGGCTCAGGTCGTGGGGGAAGTATGGCCGGGGGTGGGCGGTACGCACACCAGGTGTCCCCGGATCGGGCCCCCGCGTGCCCGGACGGCCCTGCCCGCACGCGTTGACGTGGTCGCGCGGACGCGTAGCGTGCGGGGGCATGAGCACCCCTGAGCACCGGCCCGCCCCGACCGACGCCCCCGGCGGTGGCTTCGACGGGGTCAGCACGCCCCCGCCGCCGCGCAACGAGCCCGTGCTGGGCTACGCGCCGGGCTCGGCCGAGCGGTCCTCGCTCGAGCAGGCGCTGCGGGAGCTGTCCGGCGAGGTGACCGAGCTGCCGGTGTTCATCGGCGGCGAGGTCCGCCTCGGTGGCGGCGAGCCCTTCGACGTGGTCCGGCCCGACCGGCACTCCCACGTGCTGGGCCGGGGCCGGGGTGCCACCCACGCCGACGCGGAGCAGGCGCTGCGGGCCTCGCGGGAGGCGGCCGGGCCGTGGCGTCGGCTGTCGTTCGACGCCCGGGCCGCGATCCTGCTGCGCGCGGCGGACCTGCTGGTAGGACCCTGGCGGGCCCGGATCAACGCCGCCACGATGCTGGGTCAGTCCAAGACCGCGCAGCAGGCCGAGATCGACGCCGCGTGCGAGCTGGCGGACTTCTGGCGCTTCAACGTCCACTACGCCCGGAAGATGCTCGCCGAGCAGCCGCCCCGCAACTCCGACGGGGTCTGGAACCGCCTCGACCACCGCCCGCTCGAGGGTCCGGTCTACGCCATCACGCCGTTCAACTTCACGGCCATCGCGGGCAACCTGCCCACCGCGCCGGCCCTGATGGGGAACACGGTGGTCTGGAAGGCGTCCCCGACGCAGACCCTGGCGGCCGTGCTCACGATGCGGCTGCTGCGCGAGGCGGGGCTGCCGGACGGCGTGATCAGCCTGCTCACCGGAGACGGCCTGGCCGTCAGCGACGTGCTCCTGGCGGCGCCCGACCTGGCCGGGATCCACTTCACCGGCTCCACCCCTACGTTCCAGCACCTGTGGCGCAGCGTGGGTGCGAACATCGAGTCCTACCGCTCCTACCCGCGCCTGGTCGGTGAGACCGGCGGCAAGGACTTCGTGGTGGCCCACCCCAGCGCCGATCCCGACGTCCTCGTCACGGCGCTGGTCCGCGGCGCCTTCGAGTACCAGGGCCAGAAGTGCTCGGCCGCGAGCCGGGCCTACGTCCCCGCGTCGCTGTGGCGGGGCGGGGTGCGGGACGCGCTGGCCACCACCACTGAGTCCCTGACGTACGGCCAGGTGGACGACCTGGCCAACTTCGGCGGCGCGGTCATCGACGGCCGCTCGTTCGCCCGCAACGCGGCCGCCGTCGACCGGGCGCACGCCGCCGCCGGCATCGACGTGCTGGCCGGCGGTACGTACGACGACTCCGAGGGGTACTTCGTCCGGCCGACCGTGCTCGAGGTCGCCGACGCCGGCGACGAGGTGTTCTCGACCGAGTACTTCGGCCCGGTGCTCGCCGTGCACGTCTGGGACGACTCCCGCCCGGGGGCGTGGTCGGACATGCTCACGCAGATGGAGTCCGTGGCCCCCTACGCGCTCACCGGGGCCGTCGTCTCCCGGGACCGGTACGCCGTGGAGGAGGCGATGTCGACCCTGCGGTTCGCGGCCGGCAACTTCTACGTCAACGACAAGCCGACCGGGGCGGTCGTGGGGCAGCAGCCGTTCGGCGGCGGGCGGGCGTCGGGGACCAACGACAAGGCGGGGGCCGTCCACAACCTGCTCCGCTGGGTGTCGCCGCGGACCATCAAGGAGACGTTCGTCGCCCCGACCGACCACCGTTACCCGCACATGGGCTGAGCGCGTCGGGCGGTCCCGGGGGCCGACGGGTCCCCGGCGGTCGTCCTAGTCGGCGACCACCCGGTCCCGGCCGCGCCGCTTGGCGCGGTACAGGTTCTGGTCCGCGTGGCTCAGCAGGGCGCGGTGGCTCCGGTCGCCCGCCGCGCCCACCGTGCCCACGGCCAGGCCGGCGGAGACCGTCAGGGTGATGGTCGAGCCGCCCGTCCGGACCTCCTGGCGGGCCACGGCGCGGCGGACGTCCTCCAGGGTGGCCATGGCCTTGTCGGTGCCCTCGGGCTCGTCGTGGCCGAGCACGGCCGCGAACTCCTCCCCGCCGATCCGGAACAGCTGGGCGCGGGGGTCGCCCGCCAGCAGCCGGTCGCTCATCGTGGCGGCCGACACCCGGAGCACCTCGTCACCCACCAGGTGCCCGTGCACGTCGTTGACGACCTTGAAGTGGTCGAGGTCGAGCAGCGCCAGGTACGTGGTCCGTCCCGCCGCGGCCAGCGACGACAGCGCGTCCTCGAACGCGAGCCGGTTGCCGACCCCGGTCAACGGGTCCATCCGCGCCAGCCGGCTCGCGTGCCGGCTGTCCTCCCGGGCCATGTCCCGCTCGGCCTCGGCCCGCTCCCGCATCACCGTGACGGCGGCCATGGACGCCGTGTTGCGCAGCCGGACGTCCCGGGACACCCCGCTGTGCCGGACGTACTCGTGCAGCGCCGCGATGGCCTCGCGGTAGCGGCCCAGCGCCTCCAGGCAGTCCGCCACCAGGTACCAGGCGGTCAGCTGGAACGCCGTGGTCATCACGCCCCGGCCCTCGACGACGTCCTCGAGCTGGGCCAGCGCCTCCTCGTGGCGGCCCATCGACACCAGCAGCTCACCGGCCAGCGCCCGGCAGCGCACCAGGTGGTCGGGCTCGCCGCGCTCGGCCGTCAGCCGGACGGCCTCCTCCGCCAGCTCCAGCGCCCGGGGCAGGTCACCGCGCACGTGGGCGGCGCGCGCCGCTGCGTACACGGCGTGACGTCGGTTGGACAGCAGCGGGTCGCGGGCCGCGGCGGCCTCGCCCGCCTCGGCGGCGGCCGCGGCCCAGAGCTCCACGTCCGCCTCCAGCTCGGCCCGGCGCTCTTCCGGCGCCCGCTCGACCCCGTCCGGGCGGACCAGCCACAGCCCGGCGACGGTGACGGCGGTGGAGTGGATCTGCTCCAGCTGCTCCGGGTCGCCCAGCAGCCGGCTGTCCGGCATGGCCGCGGTCAGCAGCGACAGCGCCCGCTCGATGTCGCCCAGGTCGGCCAGGATCTCGGCCAGGTTGATGCGCACGGCTGCCCGGACCGCGACCGAGCGCTCGCGGTCGGCCCGCTGGACGATGTCCAGGGCCTGGGTGAGGGTCCCGATCTGCTGCTCGATGCGGCCCTCGAAGCCCTCCCAGATGGCGCGGCCGTTGAGCACGAGCGCGGCGAGCAGGGGGCTGGTGCGCGGGTCGACTATCTCCGCGGCCTGCTGCAGGTCGGCCAGCGCCTTGGGCTCGTTGCGGTAGTGGCGCTGGGCGGAGCGGGCGTACAGCAGCTGGGCCCGCCAGTGGGCCAGGTCCACCTCGACGGACACCCCGGCCCGCTCCGGGCCGACCTCGGCCGCCTGGTCGAGGTGCTCCAGGGTGGTCGTGAGCAGGTCGTCGGCCGACTGCGGGTCCTCACCGAGCAGCGCCCGGGCGCGCGAGTCCACCTCCGCGAGGTCCTCGACGGTCAGCACCCGCCCGTCGGGTCCGCCCGCGGAGGCGGGGGAGGCGGTCGTGCTCACCGGCTCCGGTCGGTCGGCCCGGTCCCGGCCGCACGACCCCCTTCGTCCTGCTCCCTCACCGGGAGGTCACAGTCCCTTCCACTCCCGGTAGGCGTCGACCTGCGCCTCCAGGGCGGCGTCGAGCGCGGGCAGGACGGCCTTCTCGATCCGACCGCCGACCAGGGGCACCTTGGCCGTGACCTGCCCGGTGACCTGCTCGACGGCGCCGTCGCCCTCGGGGCGGACGACGGTCGAGGTCGCCGAGGTCACCGGCGCCCCCTCCACGTGCATGGCCACGTCGGCCCGGCGGGCGCCGTCCGGGTCGGCCTCGGGGTGCCAGGTGGTGGTCTCGACCAGCGTGAGGCGCTCGCCGGTCATCTTGCGGGCGAAGTCGGGGAACCGGTCGGTCGGCATCACCCGACGGACCACGGTCCGCAGGCCGTCCACCTCGACGGAGTGCTCGACCGCCCCGGTGCGTCGGGCGAGGACCTCCAGGTAGGCGGGGTCGCAGCGTGCGGCGACCACGTCGGCGGGAGGAGCGGGCCAGTGCAGCGTCGTCCTGATGTCCACCCCCTGACGGTAGAGCAGAGCGGCACGTACCGGCCGCCCCAGGTCCACGCCGAGGCGTGCCACGGCGTCTCCGGTACTACGGTCGGGTGATGGTCGACGAGCGTGCGGCACTGCTGGGACGAGCCGACGCCATCGCGAAGGAGCGTGGCTGCTCGCGGGGCGACGAGAGGCTGCTCGCGGGGTACTTCGCCGACGTGTCGGACGAGGACCTCGTCGACCGCGACCCGACCGACGTCTGCGGCGCCGTGCTGGCCCACCGCACCCTGGCGTCCTCCCGCCCGGCGGGCACGTCGCTGGTCCGGGTGTTCACCCCGACGGTGGAGCGGGACGGCTGGACCACCGCCCACAGCGTCGTCCACGTCGTGACCGACGACATGCCGTTCCTCGTCGACTCCGTGACCAACGAGCTGTCGCGGGCCGGTCGGGGGATCCACCTGGTCGTCCACCCCCAGGTCGTCGTCCGCCGGGACGCGGACGGGACGCTGCTGGACGTCCTGGACGTCACGCACGGCGAGACCGACCCGGCCACGGTCGGCGAGGACGTCGTCGTGGAGTCCTGGATCCACGCGGAGATCGACCGCTCGGCCCCCGGGCGGCTGTCGCCGGAGCGCGCGGCCGGTCACGACGACGGGTCCGAGGACCGTCCGGACGGGGCGGTCGAGGACGGGCAGGGTCAGGTGGACCCGGACTCACGCCTGGCCGCGGCGCTTCAGGGGGTGCTGGGGGACGTGCGGTCCGCGGTCGAGGACTGGCCCACCATGCGGGCACGCGCGCGCGAGCTGGCCGAGGACGTGGACGGGCTGGCCGGGCGACTGCCCGCGGGGGCGCTGGACCCCGAGGACGGGGCCGAGGCGGCGCGCCTGCTGCGCTGGCTGGCCGACGAGCACTTCACCTTCCTGGGCTACCGCGAGTACGCGCTGCGTCCCGCCGACACCGCCGAGACCGCGGTGCTGGAGTCCGTCCCCGGCACGGGGCTGGGCATCATGCGCCAGGGCGACGAGCGCCCGACCGTCAACCGGCTGAGCCCGACGGTCACCGCGCACGCGCGCCGCCACGACGTCCTCGTCCTGACCAAGGCCAACAGCCGTGCCACGGTCCACCGCTCGACGTACCTGGACTACGTCGGGGTCAAGGTCTACGACGACACCGGCGAGGTGGTGGGCGAGCGACGGTTCCTGGGGCTGCTGTCCTCGGCGGCGTACACCCAGAGCGTGAGCCTGGTGCCCGTGGTGGACCGCAAGGTCGCGACGGTGCTCGCGACGTCCGGGTTCGGCCCCCGGACGCACTCCGGCAAGGACCTGCTCACGATCCTGGAGACGTACCCCCGCGACGAGCTGTTCGCCTCCGACGTGGAGACCCTGACCCGGATCAGCCTGGGCGTGCTGCAGCTGCAGGAGCGTCGCCGGACGCGGCTGTTCGTGCGCCACGACGACTTCGGCCGGTACGTGTCGTGCCTGGTCTACCTGCCGAGGGACCGCTACACGACCGAGGTCCGCCTGGTGATGCAGGACGTGCTGCTCCAGGCGTTCGGGGGCAGCTACGTCGAGCACTCGGCGCGGGTGTCGGAGTCCGTGCTGGCCCGGCTGCACTTCGTGGTGCGGCTCGGGGCCCGCGACGGCGAGAAGCCGGTCGACCTGGACGTCGTCGAGCAGCGGCTGGTCGCGGCGACCCGCACCTGGGAGGAGGACCTGGCCGACGGGCTCCGCGCCGAGCTGGGCGAGGCCGAGGCCGTCCGGATGAGCCGCCGCTGGGCCTCGACGCTGCCCGAGGGCTACAAGGAGGACACCTCCGCCCGGGTCGCCGTGGGCGACCTGGTGCGGCTGGAGGCGATGGAGCGCGCCAGCGGGTCCGGGGCCGAGATCGACCTGCTGCTGTACTCCCCGGTGGGCTCGCCCGCCCGGACGTCCCGGCTCAAGCTGTACCGCCGCGAGAAGCTGGGCCTGTCGGAGGTGCTGCCGTTCTTCGACCACCTGGGCGTCGAGGTCGTCGACCAGCGGCCGTACCACCTGCGCAGCGACGACGCCGACGGCCGGGCCGCCGACGAGGTGGTGGACCACTGGGTCTACGACTTCGGGCTCCACCTGCCGTCGGTGGCGGTCGAGCCGGGCACGACGACCGACCCGGCCCGCCTGGCCCGGCGGTTCACCGACGCGTTCACGTCGGCGTGGACGGGCACCAGCGAGTCGGACCGGTTCGACCGGCTCGTGCTGCGCGCGGGGCTGACGTGGCGCCAGGTCGTCGTGCTGCGCACCTACGCGCGCTACCTGCGCCAGACCGGGACGACGTTCTCCGAGGACTACATCGCCGCCGTGCTGTCGGCCAACCCCGAGGTCGCCCGGCTGCTGGTCGCGGTGTTCGAGACCCGGTTCGCGCCCGACCGGTTCGCGCAGGCCGAGGGCCAGCACCCCAGCCCGGCGCGCCTCGGGGCGACCGAGCGCGCCGTGTCCGCCGTCGAGCAGGCGCTGGAGGACGTCGACAACCTGACCCAGGACCGGATCCTGCGCGCCATCCTGGCCACGGTCGTCGCCACGCAGCGGACCAATTTCTACTCCCCCGGCCCCGACGGGCGGCCCCGGCCGACGGTGGCGGTCAAGTTGGACCCGCAGCAGGTCCCCGACCTGCCCGAGCCGCGACCCGCGCACGAGATCTGGGTCTGCGGGCCGGACGTCGAGGGCGTGCACCTGCGCTTCGGCGCGGTGGCGCGCGGCGGGCTGCGCTGGTCGGACCGGCAGGAGGACTTCCGGACCGAGGTGCTCGGTCTGGTCAAGGCGCAGCAGGTCAAGAACGTCGTCATCGTCCCGACCGGGGCCAAGGGCGGTTTCGTCGGCAAGCGGCTGCCCGACCCGACCAAGGACCGCGAGGCCTGGTACGAGGCGGGCAAGGAGTGCTACCGGACCTTCATCCGGGCCATGCTCGACGTCACCGACGACCGCGACCTGACCGCCGGGGCCGACCCTGCGCCGGTGGTGCCGCCGGCGCGGGTGGTCCGTCACGACGGCGACGACTCCTACCTGGTCGTCGCGGCCGACAAGGGCACGGCGGCGTTCTCCGACGTGGCCAACGCCATCGCGGTGGAGCGCGGGTTCTGGCTGGGCGACGCCTTCGCCTCGGGCGGGTCCAAGGGCTACGACCACAAGGCCATGGGGATCACGGCCCGCGGGGCGTGGGAGAGCGTCCGGTTCCACTTCGACGAGCTGGGCCGCGACGTGGACACCGACCCGTTCACGGTCGTCGGCGTCGGCGACATGAGCGGGGACGTGTTCGGCAACGGCATGCTGCTGTCGCGGGCGACACGGCTGGTCGTCGCGTTCGACCACCGGCACGTGTTCATCGACCCCGACCCCGACCCCGAGACGTCCTACGCGGAGCGGGAGCGGTTGTTCGCGCTGCCGCGCTCGTCCTGGGCCGACTACGACACGTCGCTGCTGTCCACCGGCGGGGCGGTCCTGAGCCGCAGCGCCAAGTCGGTGACGCTGTCCGCGGAGGCGGCGGTCGCCGTCGGCCTGGCGGCGAAGGAGACCACCCTGACCCCCACCGAGGTCATCCGGGCCGCGCTGCGCGCCCCGGTGGACCTGCTGTGGAACGGCGGGATCGGCACCTACGTCAAGGCCTCCGACGAGTCGCACGCCCAGGTGGGGGACAAGGCCAACGACGCGCTGCGGGTGGACGGGACCGACCTGCGGTGCCGGGTCGTGGGCGAGGGCGGCAACCTCGGCCTCACCCAGCGCGGCCGGGTGGAGGCGTCGCGGGCGGGCGTCCGCCTCAACACCGACGCGATCGACAACTCCGCCGGCGTCGACACCAGCGACCACGAGGTCAACATCAAGATCCTGCTGGACCGCGTGGTGGCCGCGGGCGACCTGACGGACAAGCAGCGCGACTCGCTGCTGGTGGCCATGACCGACGACGTGGCCGCCCGTGTGCTCCGGCACAACGTCGAGGCCAACGTGCAGCTGGGCAACGCCCGCCACCAGGCGGCGGAGATGCTGCCGGTGCACCGTCGGTTCGTGCAGCACCTCACTGCCTCGGGCGCCCTGGACGCGGCGTTGGAGTTCCTGCCCGACGAGGCGGGCTGGGAGGCGCGGGCCGAGGCCCGTCGCGGCCTGGTCTCGCCCGAGCTGGCGGTGGTGTCGGCGTACGGCAAGCTGACCCTGACCGGCCAGCTCGTGGCCTCCACCGTCCCCGACGAGCCCTGGTCGGAGCGCTACCTCGTCGACTACTTCCCGCCGCGGCTGCGCGAGCAGTACCCGCACCAGGTCAGCACCCACCCGCTGCGCCGCGAGATCGTCGCGACGTCGCTGGCCAACGCGGTCCTCAACTCCTCGGGGACCACGTTCGTGTTCCGCCTGGCCGAGGAGCTCAACGCCTCGCCCGACCGGGCGGTCAGGGCGTGGGCGGTGGCACGGGAGGTGTTCGGGCAGGAGCAGTGGCACGCGGACGTCGCCGAGCAGACGTCGCTGCCGACCTCGGTGCGCCTGGAGCTGCTGCTGTCCTTCCGGCGCCTGCTGGACCGGGCCTGCCGGTGGCTGCTGCAGAACCGGCCGGACCCGCTGGACGTCGAAGCCGAGATCGCCCGGTTCGCCCCCGTCGTCACGTCCCTGCGGGACTCGCTGCGCGACGCGGTGGCCGGCCAGGAGCGCCGCGACATGACCGCCCGCACCGACGAGCTGGTGGAGCAGGGCGTCCCCCAGGGCCTGGCGGAGCGATCCGCCGGGTTCCTCGAGGAGTTCTGCCTGCTCGACGTCGCCGAGATCTCGCTGCGGGAGGGGGAGCCGGCCGAGGACGTGGTCGCGGTCTACTTCGCGCTGTCCGACCGGTACGCCGTGGACGGCGTGCTGACCCGGATCACGGCGCTGCCGCGGTCGGACCGGTGGCAGTCGCTGGCCAGGGCCGCTCTGCGCTACGACCTCTACGCGGCGCTGGAGGAGCTGACCACCTCCGTGGTCAGGACGACGTCCGGCGAGGCCAAGGACCGGATCGAGTCCTGGGAGTCGGCCAACACGGCCGCACTGGACCGGGCGCGGGTCACCCTGGACGAGGTGCAGCGGCTGTCCGGGCACGACCTGGCACCGCTGTCGGTGGCGCTGCGGACCCTGCGCAGCGTGGTCAAGAGCGGGACGGCCGACGACGCGCGCTGAGGACTGCGTCATGATGCCCGGGTGACCACCATCACCGACATTGTCCGCCGCCACGCCGACGTCGAGGAGCCGGACGTGGAGTGGCTGCGGACCCTGGTGGGGGACTGGCAGCTGGTCTCCGACCTGTGCTTCGCCGACCTCGTGCTGTGGGTGCGCGACCGCTCCGGCGGCTGGTCCGCGGTCGCGCACGCGCGGCCCAGCACCTGGGCCACGGTCTTCTACGACGACGTCATCGGCACGGTGGCCCGGCCGGGGCTGACCGGCCGGCTGGACGCGGTGGCGGCCGGGACCCCGGACCCCGAGGCCCCCGCCGGGGACGAGCAGCCGCCGCTCATGGAGGACCAGCCGTGGCAGGTGGACCTGTTCCCGGTCCGCCGCCGCGACGGGGCGGCGCTGAACGAGGTCATCGGGGTCGTCGCCCGCAGCACCGACCCCAGCTCGACCCGCACGCCCGGACGCCTGGAGCTGGTCTACCGCGAGAGCGGCTCCCACCTGCTCGGCATGCTGGCCGAGGGCACCTACCCGTACAGCTCGGCCCCGACCGGACCCCGGCGCGGCGCCCCCCGCGTGGGCGACGGCTTGCTCCGGATGGACGCCGACGGCGTGGTCACCTACGCCTCGCCCAATGCGGTGTCGGCCTTCCGCCGGGTCGGCGTCGTCACCGTCAGCGGGCGCAGCCTGGCCGAGGTGGTCACCGCGAGCCTGCAGGAGCGCGACCCCGTCGACGAGGCGCTGCCCCTGGTGGTGATGGGCCGCGCCCCCTGGCGCTGCGACCTGGAGATGCGCGGGTCGGTGCTGTCGCTGCGGGCGGTGCCGCTGATGCGGGGCGCAGGGGCGTCCCCGGAACGGGTCGGAGCGCTGGTGCTGGTCCGCGACGTCACCGAGGTCCGGCGCTCCGAACGCGCGCTGATGACCAAGGAGGCGACCATCCGGGAGATCCACCACCGGGTCAAGAACAACCTGCAGACGGTGTCGGCGCTGCTGCGGATGCAGGCCAGGCGCACCTCCAGCGACGAGGCCCGCGCCGAGCTGCAGGAGGCCGGACGCCGGATCGCGGCCATCGCCGGGGTCTACGACACCCTGGCCCACGAGATCGACGAGACCGTGCCGTTCGACTCCGTCGTGGACACCGGCCTGGCCAACGCCCTGGAGCTGGCCACGGCGACCGGCCCGCACCGGGTGCGGCTGGAGCGGCACGGGTCGTTCGGGCGGGTGCAGGCGGCCGACGCGACCCCGCTGGTGCTGGTGCTCAACGAGCTGGTGAGCAACGCGGCCGAGCACGGCTTCCCGATGGCAGGCGTCGAGGGCCCCGTCGGGGTGATCGGCTCGGGCACCGTCACGGTGACCGCCGAGCGCGACGGGCCCCGGCTGGTGGTCCACGTCGACGACGACGGCCAGGGCATCGACCCCTCCGCCCAGCCCGGCCTGGGCAGCCGCATCGTCGACAACCTCGTGCGGACCGAGCTGAGCGGCACCTTCACGCGCGGTCCGGGGCCGGACGGCGGCACCCGGGCGACGGTGGAGGTCGTCCTGCGCTGAGCGCCACCCGCCGCGGCGATCGCCCGCCCGACACGACGGCACCTTGCGTCGGATCCCGGGCCCCACGACGGCACCCTGCGTCGGCCAGGCCGTCACGGAGTGCCGTTGCGTCGAAACGGGTCGGGGTCTGGTGAGACGACGAAGGGCGCCCCGCCTGTGGGAGGGGCGCCCTTCGTGGTGCTGCTGAGCTGCGGGTCTGCGTCAGCTGGCGCGACGGGCCCGAGCAGCGCGGCGCTTGAGGGCGCGACGCTCGTCCTCGGACAGCCCGCCCCAGACGCCGGAGTCCTGACCGGACTCGATGGCCCACTTCAGGCAGGTGTCGACCACGTCGCAGCGACGGCAGACGGCCTTGGCCTCCTCGATCTGGAGGATCGCGGGGCCGGTGTTGCCGATGGGGAAGAACAGCTCGGGGTCCTCTTCGAGGCAGGCTGCACGGTCACGCCAGTCCATCTTCATCTCCATCTCACGTCAACGCGCGGGAAGCCCGCGCGAGTTTCACGTCTCGTTCGCTCCGGTGGCCGGGCCGGCCTCTCCGGTGACATCGGCCGGTGTTGCGGGCCGTTGTCTCTCTCGATGGGCGCGTCGAGTTCCCGCGCCGTCCTGGTACAAGGAGACCACTTCGTGAACGCCTTCACAAGACCCGGTACGCAATTAGTTGTGCCAACTACGTCACATGGTTGTAACCGAACCGTCGACCAGGTGTGACCCGGTCGTCACCGCGTCATCCGCTCGTGGGAACGACGCTAGGTGCACCGCGAGGCCACTGCCAGCCCTGTTGTGCCATTGACAGGTCTTTCCCAGGTTGACCCGTGCCTGAAACATCCCGTTCGCAGACCGGGTCGTCCGGCGGCCGCGGTTAACGTGGGCGCCATGTCCGAGGACCTGCCCGGCCCCCTGTCCGACCCCAGCGACCCCGGTCTCGCCCGAGCCGCGACCGGACGAGCGCTCGCCGTCGGGGTGGCGCTGCTGGAGGCCGTGGTGGTGGGGGTCGCCGGGGTGGTGGCCGTGGTGACCGGCCTGCAGGGCGGGTCGCTGGTGCTCGGCCTGGGCGTGGGGGTCGCCGCGGCCGGCGTCGCCTACCTGCTCGTCGAGGTGGCCCGGGGGTTCCGGGCGTGGCGGGCCTGGCCGACCGGCATCTTCCTCACGGTCCAGGTGCTGGTCGTGCTCGTCGCCCTCAGCGTCGGCTCGCGCGCGGTGCTGTCGCTGGTTGACAACCTGCGGGTCGGGGGACTGACGCTGGCCGCTGTCGTGGTCGGCGTCACCGGCGTCGTCGGGTCGCTGCTGATGGCCGGGCGCACCCGGCGTGGGAGCAGCCCGCCCGTGCTCTGAGGAGGGGTGCCGTCGGGCCGGTCGCAGGACGGGTGCTCCGCCGGCCGGTGATCTGCTGGGCGGTGATCTGCTGGGCGGTGCTCTGCCGGCGATGCCCTGGGACGCCCGGCGTCCGGTGGTCGGTGTGCAGCGGGTCGCGGACCGTCAGCCGGTGGTGTCGGGTCGTTCCATGTCGGCCCGCAGCCGGGTGAGTGTGCGGCTGAGCAGGCGCGACACGTGCATCTGGCTGATGCCGACCTCCTCGGCGATCTGCGCCTGGGACATCCCCCTGACGAAGCGGAGCGCGATGATGCGCCGCTCGCGGGACTCGAGCTTGGCCAGCACCGGCCGGAGGGTCTCGCGCGTCAGCACCTCGTCCAGGGCCACGTCCTCCTCGCCGAGCGAGTCGCTGACCCCGTTGTCCACGTCGAGCGGGACCGTCGTCAGCGAGTAGGCGCTCTCCAGCACCTCCAGGACCGTGTCGGTGTCGAGCCCGGCCCGCTGGGCCACCTCCTCCACGGTGGGGGTGCGACCCAGCTCGTGGGTGAGCGCCTCGCGGGACTGGGTCACCGCGACCTGGACCTCCTGGACGCGGCGCGGCAGGCGGACGGTGCCGGCCCGGTCACGGAAGTAGCGGCGGATCTCACCGGTGACGGTCGGCACCGCGTAGCCGGCGAACGGGACGCCGCGACCGGGCTCGTACCGGTCGACGGCCTTGATGAGACCTATCGTCCCCACCTGGACGACGTCGTCGTGGGGCTCGCCGCGGCCGGCGAACCGGCGGGCGATGTGGTGCACCAGCGGCAGGTGGCTGGTGACGATCGTGTCGCGCAGCTGGGTGCGCTCCGGGTGGCCCTCCGCGAGCCCGGCCAGCCGTTCCAGCAGCGGGTCGGTGTCGGGGCCGGACTGCTGCCTAGGCCGACGACCGGCCGGCGCCGCGTCCTGCCCCTCGTCGGACGGGGCGATGACGGGCCCGGGCCCGGTGTCCGGCGAGTCGGTGGGCAGGTGCGTACGGGTGTCCACTCTCAGGCCGCTCGCGCGCGGGTGTGCGTCAGGGAGATCCAGGAGCCGGACGCCTCGACGCCGGAGTCGACGTCGCCGGCCAAGGCCTCCAGGACCGCCCAGGCGTAGCTGCTGTCGCCGGGCAGCAACGGGTTGGGCCCCTGGACGCGAACGGCGAGGGAGGACTCGGACACCGAGAACGTGGCCCGCAGGCGCACGGCGTTGTGGTGGGGGGCGCGGCCGGGCGGGAGCACGAGGGTGCAGGCCTCGTCGACCGCGATCCGCAGGTCCTCGATCTCGTCGAGGGTGAGGTCGAGCCGGGCGCCGAGGCCGGCGCACGCGGTGCGGACCACGCCGAGGTAGACCGGGTCCGCCGGGAGCTCGAGCTCGACGACGTCGGGTCCGGGGGGTGCCGAATGCGCCGGCACCGTCGCATCACCCGGCTGCACCTCGCCGGCCGGGGCGTGGCCGTCGCGCTGGTGCGGGGTCGAGGGGGCGGGCGTCATCGGGGTGGGTCTCCTGTCTAGGTGTCTGACGAACGGTAGTGCTCACCGCGACCGGTTGGGTTCGGTACCGCGAGAAACGGACCGGTCGGCAGGTCAGGTACCCGGCCCGGCCGCGGTCGTCGCTCTCACGTCGGTCCGCCCGTTTGAGTGGGCTGTCCGGCCGTACCCGCGAACGCCAGCTGGATGCGCGCCGCGCGCCCCCGTTCCACCAGCACCCCGCGTCCGGGCAGGTGGGTGCGCTGGCGCAGCGGGTCGCGGCAGCCCAGCACGTCGCGCACGTCGGTACGTCCTGCGCTCAGGACGACACCGTGGCCCTGCCGCCGGACCGCGGCCGGGATGCCTCGGAACTCCCCGGCGAACCAGTCCGTCGACCCTGTCACGACCACGGTGGCGGTGTCGGCGACGAGCCCGGCCAGCGGGCCCGTGCGGTCGGTCAGCCACTGCTCCAGCGCCAGGAGGGAGTCGGCGGGGCGACGGTCGACGTCGTCGACGAGCAGCAGCCTGACCGGTCCGTCCGTCCCGCCGAGCCCGCCGGGGACGCTGAGCCCCCCGAGCCCCCCGAGCCCCCCGAGCCCCCCGAGCCCCCCGAGCCCCCCGAGCCCGCTGAGCCCGCTGAGCCCGCTGAGCCCCCCGAGCTCGCCAGACGCGACGGCAGCGCCGTCGACGCTCCCGGGGCCAGAACCGTCCGCCCACTGGGCCGGGCCGATGTCGCGCAGCCCTGCGACGGGCACCCGTGCGACCCACGCCTGGTCCCGCAGGGTCAGCAGCGCGGTGCTCCGGCCGCTGCGCGCCGGCCCGACGACGGCCAGGAGCGGGACCGAACCGATGTGCAGCAGCCACGGCGCCCCCTCGGGGGCGACCACGCCCAGCGGCAGCGCAACGGAGGACGGCGGCGGCAGGGCGGAGACCTCGACGCGGGTCGGCAGCGCACCGACCAGCCACCCGGAGCCCGCAGGTCGCTCCCACTCGTCAGGTCGTCCGGCCCGAGGGGCCGTCGGCGTGGGGTCCGGCCCGTGCGGGGCCAGGACCTGGGCCTCCACGGCTGAGCCCCGGCCCTCGGGCTCGGAGGCGTCGCCGGGCAGCCCCACGACGAGGCAGCGGCCGGGGGCGTCGGAGCCGGCCCGGACCCCGGTGGGCACACCGGCGAGAACGGCGTCGGCGGGGTCGACGGTGCGGTGGACCAGCCGGACCCTCGTGGAACCGGCCAGCCGTGACACCGCGGTGGCCCTGCCACCCGCCAGGGCCACACCGATCCCGTCCCGGTGCCCTGAGCGGAGCAGCCGGACGAGCAGGTCCGCCGGCTCGGGATCGGTAGCGGGGTCCAGCACCGCGTCGCAGTCGTCCACCAGGAGCAGCGCCCTCAGCTGCATGCCCCCGCCAGGTGCGCCAGGTGCGCCAGGTGCACCCGTGGTGTCCGTGGTGCTGCCGGACCCGGCGGACGCCGGCGGGTGCGGGGCGGGCGGCCCCTCGCACAACCGAGTCAGCAGGTCGACGGCGTGGTCCCCGTCGGCAGCGGCACCGTCCACCCGGACGACGGGCACCCCGAGCCGGCCGGCGGCGTCGGCCATCGCGAGCAGCGTGGTGGTACGGCCGGTGCGGGGACCGCCGAGGACGAGGGCAGGGCCATCACGGAGCGGGTCCCAGGTCAGCACGCCGCGAGACTGCAGCCACGGCAGGTCCGTCGCGCCCAGCCGGAGCCGGGACCCCAGCGGGGGACCTGGGCCCTCGTCCGGCAGGTCGTCTGGTCGCAGCCGCGCCGGCAGCGGGGGGAGCCACGGGCAGGTGGCCGGGGCACGACCGCTCGAGGCGAGTGCCTCCAGCACCCGGTCGACGACCTGGTCGGCCACCGCGTCCTCGTGGTCCTCGTGGTCCTCGTGGTCCTCGTGGTCCTCGTGCTCCTCGGCAGTGCGGCGGGTACCGGGGCCGGTGCGGTCGGGGTCGCGGTCGCCGCCCCCGAGCGTGACCGGCCACCAGGAGGACCTCGGGCTCAGGACCGTCAGCGTCGGGACCGGCGCGGCCGCGGTGCCTGCCCACGCCGCCTGGACCGTCTCGTCGACCCCCGCGCCGACGACGAGGGCCCGCCCGGGCCGGTCGTGAGGGAGCCATGCCGCGTCCGGGCGGTCGAGCACGTCACGGGACTCACCGGCGTCCTGCACGCGCAGCGCGATCCGTAGCCCGGTGTTGGCGCGGATGTCGGCCGAGACCACACCGGCCGGGCGCTGGGTCGCCAGGACCAGGTGCAGACCGAGGGAGCGCCCTGTCGCCGCCAGCCGCACGAACTCCGCGAGCACGTCGGGAGCGTCCTCGGCCAGGACCCTGAACTCGTCCACCACCACCAGCAACCGGGGCAGGTCGCCGCCCCTGCGACGTCGGTGCTGGTCGAGGTCGCGAGCCCCTGACGCCGCCAACAACCGTTCGCGACGCCGGACCTCGGCCCGCAGCGAGTGCAGGACACGGGCCGTGGCGCCGGAGTCCAGGTCGGTGAGCAGCCCGACCACGTGGGGCAGCCGGGCCAGCTGGTCGAAGGTCGACCCTCCCTTGTAGTCCACGAGCAGGAGGGCGACCCGCTCCGGCGGGTGGCAGAGCGCCAGGCCCAGGAGCCAGGCCCGCAGCAGCTCGGACTTGCCCGACCCCGTCGTCCCCGCCACGAGGGCGTGCGGGCCGGCCGTGACCAGGTCCAGGACCACCGGTCCCGCGCGACCGACGCCGACCGGGACGGGCAGCCCGGACCCCGACGCCGCCCACCTGTCGCGCGTCGCGCAGGGGGAGGCGTCGAGCAGGTCGTCGAGCGGTACCCGGTCCGGCAGCCCCGACCGGTCCTGCTCGCCTGGTGAGCGCAGCGGGGCCAGGTGCCGGCCCAGGCGCTCGCTCCACCAGGGCCCCACCCGGTCGGCCACGCACGTCGCGGTGGAGCCGTCCCCCACCACGGTCACCGTCACCTCGACGCCGTCGGTGCCCTCGGGGACCGCGACGGTCCCGCAGCCACGGGGCAGCACGGTGACCTCGGGTGCGACCACCACGACGTGGACCCCGACCCCGGCGGCGTCCGGCAGCCATGCGAGGTCACCGGGGCCGAGCTCGCGGTCGGGGTCGTCCACCACGACCAGCAGCGCCGTGCCCGTGGCCGGGCCGGGCCCGGGCTCGGCCCGCCCGCCGCGGGCGTCGATGCGCTCCCGGACCAGGTCGCCCAGCCATCGGGCGCAGGTACGGACCGATCCTGCCGGTCCCGGACGGCCCCGGTCGTCGACGGTCCCCAGCACGTGCGGGGTGAGGGTCAGCCATCTCCACCGCTCGCGGGCGCCGGCCCCCACCAGCGGCACCACGACGAGCCGTCCCGGGGGGAGCAGGGTCACCAGCTGCCCCACGACGAAGCGCGCGACGGAGGCGTCCGCGTCCGGTTCGACGACACCGAGCGGCCCGGTCCGCAGGTCCACCGAGACCAGGTCGGCGGGCGTGGCCACCGGCTGCTCGACGCCGTCGTGATCGACCAGCACGACCCGGGGCCGCAGGGCCGCGGCCTGCGGCTCGGTGTCGTCCGCGGCTCGGCCGAGCCTCACGCGGAAGGCGTCCTCGTCGTCCGGCTCCCGTTCCCAGACCCGCGGACCGCGACCGGTGGCCTGCCTCAGCAGGGTGTCGGCGTCGGGCATGGCGGCGAGGCGGGCCTCGGCCAGGGTCTCGGCCGCGCGCTGGGCCCGGTTGCGGAGCCGCGCGCAGGTCCGAACGTGGTCGCGCCGGCTGAGTCGCCCGTCGCGGCGGGCCTCGCGCCTGGCGCTCGCCCAGCCTCCCGCCACGAGCAGCGGACCCAGCGCCGCGAGCAGCAGGTAGACCGCCGACCCCGTCCACAGGGCGAGCCCGCCGGCCGCCACGGCCGGGAGCAGCACGGCCAGGACCGGGAAGCCGGCGGACCGTCGCGGCGGCGGCGGGGCCGGCAGACGCACCGCGGGAGTCGGCTCCGGGCGGTGGACCCGGGGTGACCGCCGCACCTGCAGGGTCCCGTCGCCCTGAGGAGTCGCGGTGGTCGCGGTGGCGGCGGCGACGGCGGGCCCGACGGCACGGAGCGTCAGGAGGCTGGCGCCCACGACGCACTCCTGGCCCAGACCCAGCCGGGCGACCTGGTCGTCCTCCGAGCGCTCCGAGCGCGCCGGGGACCGACGCAGGACCGTCGTGCCGTTCGTCGACCCCAGGTCGACCAGGCGGACGCCGTCGCTCTCGACCGCGAGCTCGCAGTGCTCCCGGGACATCCGCGGGTCGCGGACGGTCACGTCGCAGGTCAGGGCCCGACCGCACACCAGCCGGGTGCCGTCCAGCGGGTGGACCGACCCGGCGTCCGGCCCGGCCAGCACCGCGAGCTCCAGCAGCCGGCCCGATCGGCGGGGCGACCGGCGCCGCGGATCGTCGCCGTGAGTCATCACCAGCACCGCGCCGTCCAGCAGCGGGGGATCGCCGACCAGGGCCGTGGTGGGGTCGACGACCGCGCCGTCCACCGTCAGCGACGGTGGCCTGCCGACGACCTCGCCCGTCCCGAGGCCAGGCACCTGAGCCGCGGTCGTCCCCGGGGGGCAGTCGAGGACGACGTCGCGCCGACCCACGGGACCTGGCGCGCCTCTGCCGGGGTCGCCGCGCACGACCAACGTCCACCTCAGCCGCACGTCCGCCCCCGTCGTCCCCCGCCCGGCGCCTCGTGCGACCGGGTCCCGCTGCGACGACCCTGCCCGCGGTCGTGGGCCAGCAGGGGGCCGCGGTCACATCTGTGGACGACGGCCCTCGTCCACAGGTGTCGGATCGGCCCTTCCCGACGAGGCCGCGGCTTCGTAGTCTGCGGGCACCGGTCCGGGGCGGGTCGGGATCCGGAGGGGGATGCGGGTGGACGCTGTCGCGGCGGTGACCGACGAGGCGCGGGAGCTCATCAGGCGCCGGGACCTGGACCCGGGCACGGACCCCGCCGGGATGCGCCGGCTCGTGGAGGACCTGGTCGCGGACTACGACGAGCGGTCGCTGTCGGGGACCCTGCCGCCTCTGGTCGACACGGGTACGACGGTCAAGCAGGTCCTCGACGCGGTGGTCGGCTTCGGGGTGCTGCAGCCGTACCTCGACGACCCTGAGGTCGAGGAGGTCTGGATCAACGAGCCGGGCAAGGTGTTCGTCGCCCGCCGCGGGGTCTCCGAGCTGACCACGACCATCCTCACCGACGCCGCGGTCCGTGACCTGGTGGAGCGGATGCTGCGGTCGTCGGGCCGTCGTGTCGACCTGAGCAGCCCGTTCGTCGACGCCACGCTGCCCGACGGGTCGCGGCTGCACGTCGTCATCCCCGACATCACCCGGCGGCACTGGGCGGTGAACATCCGCAAGTTCGTGGTCCGCGCCGACCGGCTGGCCGACCTGGTGGCCCTGGGGACGCTGGGCGAGCAGGCGGCCCGTTTCCTCGACGCGGCGGTCGTCGCCGGGCTCAACGTGCTGGTGTCCGGCGGGACCCAGGCGGGCAAGACGACGATGCTCAACTGCCTGGCCGCCGCCGTGCCCGCCCGTGAGCGCGTCGTCACCTGCGAGGAGGTCTTCGAGCTCAAGGTGCCGGGGCGCGACGTGGTCGGGATGCAGTGCCGTCAGCCGAGCCTCGAGGGGACGGGTGAGATCCCCCTGCGCAGGCTGGTCAAGGAGGCCCTGCGGATGCGGCCCAGCCGCATAGTCGTCGGCGAGGTCCGGCAGGCCGAGAGCCTGGACCTCCTGATCGCCCTCAACTCGGGTTTGCCGGAAAGCGTTAGTGCACAATGTCGGCATGACGAAGAAGGCCGCGGTCTACGCCCGCATCTCTCAGGACCGCGAAGGAGCTGGCCTCGGCGTCGAGCGCCAGCGGCGGGACTGCCGCGCCTTGGCAGACCGGCTCGGCTGGACCGTGGCGGTCGAGCACACAGACAACGACCTCTCGGCCTACAGCGGCAAGCCCCGACCGGGCTACCGCCGCTTGCTCGCTGACCTTGACGAGGGCCGCGTCGACGCCGTCGTGGTGTGGCACACCGACCGGCTGCACCGCTCGCCCCGCGAGCTCGAGGAGTACGTCGACGTGTGCGAGCACCACAAGGTCGTCACGCAGACCGTCAAGGCCGGCGAGCTGGACCTCGCAACCCCGTCAGGCCGAGCGATGGCCCGCACCCTCGGCGCCTGGGCCCGGTTCGAGGTCGAACACAAGAGCGAGCGCACCCGCGCCGCCCAGCTGCAGGCCGCCCAGGCGGGACGCTGGCTCGGTGGCGGGCGGCCGTTCGGCTGGCAGGTGCGGGACGACGGGACCGCCGACGTCGATGACGCCGAGGCGGCGGAGGTGCGCCGCGCTGCCGCGGCACTGCTCGACGGCGCGTCACTCGGTTCCGTCGTTGCAGACCTGAACGCCCGTGGCGTCAAGACGGCGACCGGGCGCCAGTGGAGCTACACCAGCGTCCGCCAGGTACTGACAAGGCCTCGCAACGCTGGCCTGTCGGAGTACCAGGGCGAGGTGGTCGGCCGGTCACTGTGGCCGGCGCTGCTGTCCGAGGACACATGGCGCAGCGTCTGCGCCCTGCTCACCGACCCGGACCGGCGAAGGTCCTCGAGCAACCGCGTCCGCTGGCTGCTCGCCGGTCTGGCCCTGTGCGGGAAGTGCGCGGCCCCCCTGCGATCCGCGACTGCCACGAGCAACCGCGCCAAGGGAACCACCCGCACGGTCTACCGCTGCACCACAGGCGGCCCCGGCCACGTGGCCAGGGCCGCGGACCCTCTCGACCAGTTCGTGTCCGCTCTCGTCGTCGGCCGGCTGTCCCGCCCGGACGCCGTCGAGCTGATGACGCCCGTGGGGAACCGGGAGGACGCCGAGGCGTTGCGGGTGGAGGCCGTGACCCTGCGTCGCCGCCTCGACGATCTCGCGTCCGCGTTCGCGGACGGTGACCTGACCCGGTCCCAGCTCACGACGGGTACGGAGCGGGTCCGTGGCCGCCTGGCCGAGGTCGAGGCCGGCATGGCTGCTGCAGCGCGGGGTAGCGCGCTCGGTGTGTTCGCCGGCGCGGACCCGGCGACGGTGTGGGATGCCCTGGCCGTCGACCGGCGGCGGGCGGTGGTGGCCGAGCTGATGACGGTGACGGTCTTGCCCTCTGGGCGGACCGGCAGGACGTTCGATCCCGAGCACGTCTCGATCCAGTGGAGGAACGCGTGATCGGCGCTATCCGGATCCGCTGCGAACACGGTGCCGATTACGCGCTCATCCGAGACCACGATGTCCAGGGTCGCCCCACGGGCGACTGGGGTGGCCTGCAGGTCGCGGCCCAGGAGAAGCTCGACGATGACGATCGGCACCTCGAGTGGCGCTACCCCCTGCGATGCCCAGACTGCGGCAGCGACGCCCAGGCATCCGAGGCTCAACTGACGCGGGTTGCGAACTACCTGGCCGACAGCGACGACTTCCCCATCGGCCCTGGCACCGCCGTCAAGACGGTGCACCTACGCGTCTTCGACAAGGTGCTCAGTCACATCAACGAGGCGTGCACCAACCCCGCGTGTCGTGTCCATGCATAGGGATCCAAGCACTAACTTCTAGGTGTTCGAGTTGTCTCTCATCGGGGGCGGCTGGCGCGTAAGCGGCCTGCCCCGGGAGACACCCGATGTCCCAGACCTTCACAGAACGCGGCCGAGTCGCCGCCCTGTCCCGGTTCCGTCCAGCGGACGACCACGACCTCGTCGAGGCGCGACGCGAGCTCCGCGCAGCGAAGCTCGCCGCCCACATCGAGCGCGTCGTCGCCGAAGCCCCACCCCTAACCGCTGAGCAGCGGGACCGCCTCGCCGGGCTGCTCCGCCCCACCGTCAGCCAGGCCGGCGCGGCATGAACGGACCCCCGGGACGACGAAGCGGCCCCTCCAGCCAAGAAAGGGCCGCCACAGAGTCAGTCGCCACCGACCAGGTCATCGTGACACGACCCACCCCCCAGACGCAGCAGGCACGCACGAGCAGCCTGACCAGCCGCGGGAACGTCACCTACCTCCCCGAGCGGTGCCTCCTCGACAGCCACCGGCCGCCCACCCGCACCCAGCAGCATGACCAACTCCGAGCCGCGGCCCTCGCCGCCCAGGAGCTCCGCCGCGAGACCTGGGACGCCGCCTGGCGCGCCATCCACCGCCAGCGGGCCCGCGACGCCGCACGCGCCGCCCTCACCGGCGCCGACACCACCGGTGCACCCGCATGACCGGCATCGACACCGACTGGCTCGTCTACGACCAGGGCGTCCAGGACGGCATCAGCATCGGCATGCAGGCCGCCGGGTACACCGCCGGCCACGCCGACGGGTACACCAAGGCCAGGGCCGACATCGACGCCGAGGACGCCGCCCAGTGGGCCATCATGCGTGAGCACGTCCTCGCCGCTGTCGGCGTCCTCGGCGTCCGCGCACGGCGAGACGTGTACACGACCCCCGCCCGCACCGCGGCGCAGATCCGAGCCCAGGCGGCATGGTCCTGGCGTCAGGCCGAGCGGGAGATCCGCGAACGCCACCAGCTGGTGACCACCGGATGACCGCGGCCTACGACGACCCGTGGACCGTCAGAAGCGCCCCCCTCCCAGCGGGCCTGTACGGCCAGGACTACCCGCAGCCCACCGACGACGAGCTCGACCCCGACGCACCGGCAGGCTTCCCCTGGGACGCCACCCCCGTGCTCACGCAGGTCCGGCAGGCCGCCCAGTCCCGCCTGGCGTCACCGTTCGCCGTCCTCGGGTGCGTCCTCGCGCGCGTCGTCGCCGACATCGGCCCGGGACTGCAGCTCCCCCCGATCGTCGGTGGACGCGCCTCCCTCAACCTGTTCGTCGCACTGTCCGGCCGCACCTCAGCCGGGAAGGGCTCCGCCTCCGGCGCCGCCCGCGACCTCCTCGCCTCGAGCACCGCAGGCGGCCGCCCCGCCATGCAGATCGGCACCGGCGAAGGCTTCGTCCACGCGTTCATGCGCCGCACCAAGGGCACCAAGGAGACCCCCGGCGGCCCCGAGCTGTACGAGGCGCGCCGGTTCTTCGAGGTCGCCGAAGTCGACGCACTCGCAGCCAAGGGCGCCGGTCGCCAAGGCTCCACCATCCTGTCCACCCTCCGGCAGGCCTGGTCCGGTGAGGACGTCGGCTCCACGACCGCCGACCCCGACCGCAACCTCACCGTCCAGGCCCACACCTACCGCGCCTGCCTCATCCTCGGCGTCCAACCCGGCCGCGCCAGCTGGCTCTTCGACGGCGAGGCCGTAGGCGGCACCACCGGCCGGCTCCTCTGGGTCCCCACCAACGACCCCCACGCCCCCGACGACACCCCCGACTGGCCCGGCCGTCTCCCTTGGCGTGCCCCCACCGGCATCGTCGACCGCGGCCCCGTCGGCCTCCCACCCGCCGTCGTCCAGCACGTCCGCACCGAACGCCTCGCCCGACTCCGCGGCCAGGTCGACGTCGACCCCCTCGACGGCCACCGCACCCTCGTCGCCCTCAAGACCGCCGCCGCGTTCGCCATCCTCCACGGCCGACGCGATGTCACCCCCGACGACTGGCACCTCGCCCTCGCCCTCCTCGACGTCTCCGACACCGTCCGCGGCGAGATCACCAGCGACCTCGCCGCCCAGGCCGCAGCCCAATCCGAACAACGCGGCCGAGCCGAAGGCCGCCGCCGCCTCGCCTCCGACGAGGTCGTCCACACCGAGCTCATGCGCAAGACCAGCGCCAGCGTCATCCGCATCCTGCAACGCAACGACGGCACCGCCGGCCAAGCCACGGTCCTCAAGGCCCTGTCCACCGCCCAACGCGACTACCTCCCCGAGGTCCTCGAAGCCCTCAGCACCGCCGGCCGCCTCGACATCACCGAAGGCGCACGCGAGGGCTACGTCGTCCTCCGCCTCCGCGAGGCCGACCAGTGACCCCCGCCAGGGGTGGCTGGGGTGGCTCAAACCACCCCTACCCCAGTGCCACTACGCCTGCGAGTCCCCCTCCTTCTTCTCTACCTGCAGGTTTGCACGCTGGCCCGCCGTCCGATCACACCCCAGGGGTGGCTACAACCACCCCAACCACCCCTAGGAAGGTCACAGCGACCATGCGACCGAGCAGCGTTCCTGAGTCGGGTCGGCTCAATGTGGCGATGTGCGGGAATGCCGCGCACGTGAGGTTCGACGACGAGGAGAGGATGGGGTCATGGCGAAGCGGGACCGGGTCGAGGCGGCCGAGCAGCTGGAGCGGATCGCTGCTGCGGTCGAGGCGGGGGACCTGGCTGACGGGCTGGAGGTTGCGCTCGGTCTGCTGGTCGGGGCTGACGCTCTCAGGTCTGTACGGTAACCGACCCTTTGCTGTACAGTTCTGCTCATGGCCCCCCGCCCCGCACACCAGCCGGCACGCGTCATCGGCTACGTCCGCGTCAGCACCGACGAGCAGCACGCGTCCGGCGCCGGCCTCGCAGCCCAGCGCGCAGCCATCGACGCCGAGGTCGCCCGCCGCGGATGGGAGCTGCTCGAGGTCGTCGGCGAGGACGCCGGCGCCAGCAGCGCCACGCTCGACCGCGCAGGCCTCCGCGACGCCCTCGCCCGCCTCGACCGCGGCGAGGCCGACGTCCTCGTCGTGGCCAAGCTCGACCGGCTGTCCCGGTCCGTCGCCCAGGGCGCGCAGGTCATGGACCGCGCCCGCACCACGGGCTGGTCGCTGGTCGCCCTCGACTTCGGCCTCGACACCACGACCCCGGCCGGCGAGATGGTCGCCAACGTCATCCTGTCCACGGCGCAGTACGAGCGTCGTCTCATCGGACAGCGCACCAAGGACGCCCTCGCGGCCAAGCGGGCCGACGGCGTCCGGCTCGGTCGTCCCCGTGTCCTCGCGGACGAGGTGCTGCGGCGCATCGTGGGCGAGCGTGCGGCTGGTCGGACGTTCCGGGCCATCGCCGAGGCGCTCACCGCTGACGGTGTCCCCACGGCCCGCGGCGGGGCGACCTGGTACGCGAGCAGCGTCAAGGCCGTCGCCGAGTCCCAGGACGCCCGCGCTCTGGCCTGACTCAGTCCAGGCGGGAGTCGAACGCGCAGGCGTCGACGCCCATGCGCAACAGGTGGGCGTGGTGGGTGCAGAGCAGCACCTCGAGCACCAGCTCGTCGCCGGGGTGGCCCACGATGACGGGCAGCCTGAGCGTGGCGACGCCGATGGTGTCGGCCACGTCACCACAGTCCGCGATGGTGCAGGTCGTGCCGTTCAGGTCCGGCCGGATGGACTCGGCGTCGTAGGTGCCCACGCTCTGAGTGTGGCGGGTGGTGCCGCGTGACCGCGGCGGAACGGCCTGAGGGTTGGGTGCTGGCGTTCGAGGGGCAGCGGCCTCCGTTCCAGCCGGGGCACGAGTTGTCGGTCCAGCACGGGGCGTACTCGCCGCGGAAGGTGGACCCGTTGGCGCGTGAGCTGGTCGATCAGGTCCTTGCGGATCCGGAGGCGTCGGCGGCGCACGCGCCGCGGTATCGGCTGGCGTTGTGGGCGTGGGCCCGTGCTGAGGCGCAGGCGCAGCTGCTGACGGAGTACTTGTCGAAGGCGGCGGAGGCGACGGGTGACGGGGTCGGGGACCTTGAGCTGGAGCGGGTGCGGTCCGCGTATCTGCTGCTGCATCGGGCGGAGTCCCGGGCGACGACGCAGCGGACCCGGCTGGGCCTGGACCCGCTGTCGGCGGCCCGACTGGGCCGTGACCGGGCGGCCGGCGCGGTGGACACGGCGCGGGTGATGGCGGAGATACATCGATTGAGGGAGCAGGGCGTGGACGTGTCGGGCGTGCTCGAGGGAGAGGGGACGTCATGAGCCTGTCGGCACGGGACTTCGAGCGGGCGCAGCGTGACCCGGCGGTGTTCGCGGACCTGCTGGTGGGTGAGCCGTTGTGGCCGCACCAGCTCGAGGTGGTGGCGTCGTCGGCCCGCTACCGGGTGCTGTGCGCGGGGCGCCGTGCTGGCAAGACGCGGGTGTTCGGGGTGCTGGCGTTGCATCAGGCGTTCGCGGTGCCGCGGTCGCGGGTGCTGATCGTGTCGGCGACGGAGACGGCGGCCAAGCGGATGTTCGCGGACATCGCGGGGATGGCTGCTGCGGCGCCGTTGCTGCGGGGGTCGGTGGCGGATGAGTCGACGTCGCGGCTGACGCTGTCGAGCGGGTCGTTGATCGAGTGTGTGCCGGCGTCGATGGGGCAGGTGCGGTCGGCGGAGGCGGACCTGTTGATCTTGGACGAGGCGGGGTTCATCCAGCAGGCGTTGTGGGAGGCCGCCGAGCCGACGATCCTGGCTCGGCCGGGGTCGCGGGTGCTGATCTGCTCGACGCCGTGGGGTGGGGCGGATCACTTCTTCCGGGTGCTGTGGCGGCAGGGCATGGACGCCCCGGACGGGCGGCTGCGGTCGTGGCATTGGCCGTCGACGGTGTCACCGCTGGTGGACGAGCAGCTGCTGGAGGACATCAAGGGCCGGTCGTCGCCGCTGTACTTCGCTCGGGAGTACTTGGCGGAGTTCGTGGACGAGGCGGGGGCGTACTTCCGCAGCGAGGAGCTCACGGCGGCGGTCGACGACGACCTGGTCCTCATTGACCCGGTCGTGGACCCCGAGGCGGCTGCGAGGTTGGGCGGGGTCGTCGGTGGCGTCGACTGGGGTGGCCGGCGCGACGCGCACGCGTTGACGGTGGTCGCGGGCCGTGCTGAGCCGGATGGGCGGGGTCGGCGGGTGTGGTGGGTGCCGTTCGTGGAGGAGCGGTTCGACCTGGGGTTCGACGGGTGGATCGATCGGCTGGTGGACCTGTCGCGGGGGTTCGCGTTCCTGCGGTTGTCGTCGGAGGAGAACGGGGTGGGCATGGCTCCGACGGGGTCGCTGTCGAAGGCGTTGTGGCAGGCGGGTGCCCGGGTGGACGTGGTGGTGCCGGTGACGACGACGGCGCGGCTCAAGGAGGACGCGTTCGGGTTCATCCGGCTGCTGCTGCAGCAGGGCCGGCTGCGGCTGCCGCGGCATCCGGGGCTGCTCAAGCAGCTGGGGGCGCTGGAGTACGCGATGACGGACACGGGGCTGCTGCGGATCGCGGTGCCGGAGCGGGCCGGGCATGACGACCTGGCGATGTCGCTGGCGTTGGCGGTGCTGCCGCTGATCTCGGACGAGGTGGCGCCGGCGCCGGACCCGGTGTGGGTCGACATGGATGACCTGGTGTGGGACGACGAGGACGACCCGATGGCGTACGTCCGGGGGATGGGGTGAGTGGGGTGCCGGAGCCCCGGCGGCCATTGCTCAGGGCAGCGCTGCACCCGTTCACGTCTGCGCGGCTGTGGCAGCACCTCGAGGCTGACCGGGTGCTCGTCCGGATGCTCGAGGTGTATGAGCGTCAGGGCCGCTCGGACCTTGCGCAGATCCTCCGGGTGGACCTGGCGCAGTTGCGTGAGGCCCACCGGCAGTTCACGGAGTGGGCGGCCCGTGAAGGCGTTTCCGATGGCGGCAACGCGGAAGTGGTGTCGGCGGAAGCGGGGGCAGAGTCGGTTGTCATGGAGATCACGACGGATCAGGCCGCCGGCCTGCTGGGTCGCACCCCGCAGCGGGTGACGCAGCTGATCCGCTGCGGGGACCTGCGCGCCCGGCGGGTGGGTCGGTCGTGGCTCGTCGAACGCGAGTCCGTGACGGACCTGCTCGAGGCTCGGAGGAGCGCATGACACGCAGGACGCTGGTCGAGACGACCCGCACCGGATCGACGCCCAAACCGGGCGGGTCGGGGCGGATGCTGCTGCAGCTGATCACCCCGGGCCAAGGCAGCAGCGGGTTCTACCCGGCGGCCACCCTGCAGGAGGCGGGTCGCGCGAAGGTGTTCGCGAAGGACTGCCCGCAGTACCTGGACCACCCGACGGAGTCGGAGCGGTTCGACCGTCCGGAGCGCTCGGTCCGTGACCTCGTCGGCGTCCTCACCGAGGACGCCCGGTGGACGGGGTCCGCCCTGGTCGCTGAGGTCCAGGTCTTCGGCCCGTACCGCGAGCTGCTCGCCGAGATGGCCCCGCACGTCGGGGTGTCGATCCGCGCTCAGGGGCAGGTGGAGGCCCGCGAGGGCGTGAACACCGTGACGGAGTTGGTGGCAGCGGAGTCCGTGGACTACGTGACGCGTGCGGGACGTGGTGGTCGGGTGCTGCAGCTGCTGGAGTCCGCGCGCGACGCGGGACGCCTCAGGCGACCGGTCAGCGAGGCGGACCTCGACGCGCAGATCGCTCGGACGTTCGGTCGGGCCCCGACGCCGGTCCCGACGCTGACGGTCGACGAGGCCCTCGACGTCATCAACGCCGCGACGTTCGGCCGGGAGACCAACCCGGTCCGCATCGCCGAGGCCAACCGGGTGCTCGACGTCTTCCAGGCGAGTGAGGCGGCCAGGTCCCCTCGGCCGCCCGCGCGTCCGGTCGTCGTGGCCACCGAGGCTGAGACAAGGGCCCTGGACGAAGCGGTGCGCGACGCGTTCACAGACCGGCGCGCGCCGCGTCCCCTGATGTGCGCCGTGGAGTCGGCCAGCGTCATTCAGGCCGCCCTGACGGGCCGCGACGCCGACACGTACCGCCTGCGGCCCCTGACCCGCGAGCGGGTCCGTGAGGCGTTCCGCAGCAACCAGCGCACCGACATCCCCAAGCAGTGGAGGTAGCCCCGATGGGACTCATCAACAAGACGCCGGTCGAGAAGGCCCGCGCCGAGGTCGGTAAGGCCCGTGAGCTCCTGGCCCGCTGGGAGGCGGAGCAGGGCAGCGCGCAGGCCGAGCTTGCGGACCTGCAGCGTCGTGCCGGTGACGACGTCCTGGACGACCCGGACGCCGCCCTGCGACTGCCGCGGGCCATGGGCGAGCTGCGGGACCGGATCGACGTCGCGGAGCGGGCCACGGTGAGCGCCCGGCAGCGGGTCACGGTCGCCGAGCGGGCGTTCATCGCCGCAGACGCGGACAGCCGAGAGCCGGCGGTCGCTGCGGCCCGCAAGGCACTCGCGGACTTCGACGCGAAGACGGTGCGGCTGGTGGAGCAGCTCAAGGCGCACACCGGTAGGGACTACGTGCTGGCGGAGGTCCTGGACTCGCTCAGGTACGGCCCGCAGACCATCACGCGTCACCGCCTGCCCCTGGAGAGGGCGCTGGAGGGTATGGAGCAGCCGCTGAACGCTCTGCGGTCCCTCCTCGCGGGTGAGCAGCCGGCCGTGCCCGCCTACCCGGACACCGTGTGGGGGCCGACCGCGGTCGTGCCGGCGCCGGCGTACCTAGCCAGCGTGGAGCGGCAGGCTCAGGCCGCGCACCGGAACCGACTGGAGCGCGAGAAGGTCGTGGCGCGGATCGCCGAGCTGGAGAGCGGCGTCGTGGAGTACGAGACGGGCCGCTTCCCGGACAACATCCCCCGCCTGCTGGAGCAGGAGCGGGAGCGGCTGCGGAACCTCGACGAGGCGCTCGCGCAGGCGCCGTCATGAGCTCGGCCGCGGGCACGGAAAGCACCGCAGGGGTGATGACTGACTCCTGGGGCACTCGTGCGGTGCCGGGTTGCGTGCCCGCGGCCGGAACCACCCCCGCCGAGCAGCTGTACGCGCTGCCGGAGGAGCTGCAGCAGGCCCTGGTCCACGTCGTCCGGTCCGCCGCGGGCCTGTCGCTCGCCGAGAAGCAGGCCCTGGCGAAGACCTGGGTGAGCTTCGGTCGGCGCGCTGCTCAGGCCCACGACGGCGAGGCCGTCGACGTCCTCTCGGCTGCTGTGGGAGCGGTGTTGGACGAGGTCCGGTACGCGGGCAGCCAGCACGGGGCTCGACTGCGGCGGGTCGAAGCCGTGGCGAAGGAGTGTGCCCGCTCATGACCGAGCGCAGCGTCACCGTCCGCCTCATGGCGGACGTGAGCGACTTCAGGGCCAAGATGCTCGAGGCCGAGAAGATGGCCAAGGCGCTCGGCCCCGCATCTGAGCAGTCTGTGAAGCGCGCCGACACTGCCATGGGGCGTCTCGCACAGCACGCGAAGAAGAACGAGCAAGCGTGGACTGAAACCGGCAAGGTCCTGCTGGGCTTTGGGGTCGCCGCCGGCGTGGGTGTCGGCGCCGCGGTGAAGACGTTCGCGGACTTCGACAAGCAGATGTCGGCCGTGCAGGCCGCGACCCTGGCCAGCGAGAAGGAGATGGAGGGTCTGGGGGCTGCCGCGATCAAGGCCGGCCAGGACACCGCGTACAGCGCGAGCGAGGCTGCCGGCGGGATCGAGCAGCTGGCGAAGGCTGGCGTCTCGACCGCGGACATCATGGGTGGCGGCCTGTCTGGGTCCTTGGCCCTGGCCGCCGCGGGCGAGTTGGAGGTCGCGGACGCTGCGGAGATCGCGGCTAGCACGATGGTCCAGTTCAACCTGGAGGGCAACGAGGTCGGCAAGGTCGCAGACGCTCTTGCTGCGGGCGCGAACAAGGCGCAGGGCTCCGTCCAGGACCTCGGCCTGGCCTTGTCCTACGCCGGCGTCCCGGCGGCGGCCCTCGGCCTGTCCGTCGAGGAGACCACGGGCGTCCTCGGTCTGTTCGCGAACGCGGGCATCGTGGGCGAGAAGGCCGGTACCGCGCTGCGGTCGATGCTGGTTTCGCTCCAGAACCCGTCGGAAAAGGCCGCCGGGACGATGTCCGACCTGGGCATCAACGTCTTCGACGCTCAGGGCAACTTCATCGGCATGGAGGCCACCGCTGGCGTCCTGGCCGACAAGATGGGCGGCCTCGACCAGCAGACCCGTGGCGCCGCCCTGGCGACGATCTTCGGCAACGAGGCCCTCGGTGCCGCGACGTCGCTCTACAACGGCGGTTCGAGCGCGGTGTCCGAGTGGACCGCGGCAGTGTCAGAGTCCGGGTACGCCGCCGAGGTCGCCGCGACCCGCCTGGACAACCTGTCGGGCGACGTCCAGATACTCCGTGGGTCGATGGAGACCGCCCTCATCGGCCTCGGTGAGGCAGGGTCCGGACCCCTGCGAGACGTCACGCAGGACCTCACCACCCTGGTCAACGAGTTCAGCTCGCTCGACGACGGGATCCAGTCGAGCCTGCTCACGGCCGGGGCCATCACGGGCGCCGTCGGCCTCGCGGGTGGTGCGTTCTTCCTCGCGACGCCCAAGATCCTCGCCGCGAACGCGTCACTGGCCCTCATGGGTCCGGCCGGCGCAAGAGCCGCGGCCGGCCTCAGCGCCGCGGCTGGGGCCGCTGGTCGCATGGGCCCGGCCATCGCCGTCCTCACCGTCGTGGGTGCCGCGGCCACGAGTCAGTGGCTCGACCAGAAGCAGGCCGTCGACGAGTACGCGGCCAGCCTCGACCAGACCACCGGGGCCGTGTCCCGGGCCACCCGTGAGGTGGCCGCGAAGGTGCTCGTCGACGAGGACGCCTACGAGCTGGGCCGGCAGCTGGGCCTGTCCCAGCAGGTCGTGACGGACGCCGCGCTTGGTGAGGCCGACGCCATGGCGAAGGTCGCCGACGCGACCAGGCGGGCGAAGGACTCACAGGTCGAGGGCACGCAGAAGGCCGGCGACTGGTCGCGGGCGCTGCAGGGCAACGCTTTCGACGGTGAGAACACCGCCATCATCGCCGACCGCCTGAACGGCATCTTGTACACGCAGGGCAGCCGCCTCGACGACGCCCGCAGCCAGTGGGCCGACTACAGCGCCGGCGTCGAGGGCTCCTCCCGGGTCACCGACGACGCTCGGGCGGCTCTGTTTGGGTTGTCTGGGCAGACGGAGGCGTTCGGCATCCTCTCCGCCGAGGCCGCTGTCGAGCAGCAGGCGTTCGCGGCCGGCATCGCCGGGGTGGGTGACGCGTCCGACTCCGCGACCGGGTACGTCCGGCTACTGGGGGACGTCACCGGTCAGACCCAGGAGCAGGTCGACGCCGCGACGGAGGCCATCGACTCGTGGCACGAGTCCCTCGCGGGCACCCGCGACGCGTTCGTCGAGCCGCTGGCCGTCTACACCGGCCTGCTGGACGAGAAGACGGCAGCCGAGCAGGCGTCCGCGCAGGCGACCGCGGACAGCACCGAGGACGCGTCCGACTCCTGGGAGGACTACGTCACCGACGTCGGGGTCTCCATGGACGAGTACACCGAGCGGCAGCTGCAGCGGATCGTCGAGCAGGACGCGTTCGAGGCGAACATCCTCGAGATCACCCGGCGCGGACGGGCGGACGTCGCCCGCGAGCTCATTGCCAAGGGCGAGGAAGGCGTCGCCCTGGCGGCGGAGTTCGCCGCCGCGGAGACAGCCGAGTTCAACGCTGGCGCGGACGCGATGATCGCGGCCACCGAGCGCGGCACCGCGGGGTCGGCCGCCGAGCTCGACACCGGCCTGCGGGTGATGGAGGAGTCCGCCCGGCGGGGTGCGAACAACACCGCAGAGGCCATCGCCGAGGAGCTCGGCATCGGTGTGGACGAGGTCGAGCGGATCGCCGCCCAGTACGGCATCGCCCTGGCCGAGGGCGTGAATCCCCTGCTGGACTCCCTGGGCCGCCCGAAGGTGAGCCTGGGCCGCCGGCGCACCGGGCCGACCGATACGTACCTGGCCGACGGCGGCGTCCTGGAGAGCCACCTCGCGCACATCGCCCCGGCAGGGACGTGGCGCACGTTCGCCGAGCCGGAGACCGCCGGCGAGGCCCTGCTCCCGCTGCGACGTGCCCGCGTCGCCTACCCCCTCACCACGACCGCCAGGAGTGCCGCCGCATGACCCTCATCGCGTTCCACGCCCAGGCCGACCGCGCCGACGTCATCACCGACACCGGCTCCTACAGCCGCGGCAACCGCCGCGTCGCCAGCGACCCGAAGATCGCCCCCCTGCCCGGCCCCGGTGGGGTCGTCGTCACGCAGGGGTCCGGCACGTTCGGTCGACTCTGGCGCGACCGGGTCGCGGCCCTCGCCGCGACCGCCCGCGACTTCGACGACCTGGCCCGTCAAGCCCGCGCCGACCTCCGCAGCACGTGGGCCGCCCTCGACCAGCAGGTGCAGGACACAAACCGCGCTGAGGGCACCACCACCGAGCTCGCCAACTCCACCGTGTTCCTCATCGGGTACAGCGCCCGGGAACGCCGCTACCGGGCCTACGGGTTCGCGTCGGACCAGAAGTGGACCCGCATGACCTTGCACGGCCTGTACGTCATGCCGTCCCCCCTCACCGTTCGTCCCGGGCCCGTCGAGCTCGAGCGGCTCGCCAAGCACTTCCGGGCCAACTTCGACGACGCGACCCCCGTCGACCAGCTCCGCAGCCTGCCGACTCCCACTCCGCCGACGTCCGTCGAGGAGTGGGTGCAGCTGGCGCGGGACGTCCGTGAGGAGCGGGCCATGGCGCCGCTGTACAGCGGGTTCAAGACCGTCGTGTCCGGTGACGTCGTGCACACCGCAGTCACGGCTGGCGGGGTCTCCTCCCGGGTCGTGCACACCTACGACGACGGCCCCGAGGAGACCGCCCGCATGTACGCCGGCACCCTCCACCCGGCCGCCCAGGCCGCCGCTTGTGACTGCGGAAGCGGCTCCCGGTACGTCGACTGCTGCCTCGCTCAGATCGCCAACGAGGCGTGCCCCTGTGGCAGCGGGACCACGTTCGCCGGGTGCTGCTCGTTCACCGCCCCCGAGCCCGTCCTCGTGCACTGACGGACCCACCCACGCCCCCATCGACAGGAGACCACCCCATGACCAGCACCACCAGGCGCAAGGCCACCCCTGCGAAGCCCGTCGACCTCGACGACTGGTTCGCGAGCATGCGCCCGGCCCGTCGGTCCGTAACCCTCTACCGGGACGCGCACCTGCTCGGCGACATCGACGGCCTGCGGGCCCGCCTGACGGTCGCGCAGGCCATCCCAGCCGCCGACCTGGCCGACGGTGACGAGACGCCCGAGCAAGTGCAGGAGCTGCTCGTCGACGTCGCCCAGCGGTTCGCGGCGTCGGCCATGACCTTCTCCGTCGAGAGCCGTTCGGACAAGGCCCGGGAACGCGTCATGAACGAGTGCGCGGCGGCCGGCGTCACCGACAAGCACGACATCACCCTGCACATGCTGGCTGACGCCATCGTCAAGCCCGAGGGCGTCACCGTCGAGCTGCTGCAGCAGCTCGAGGACAAGGCCGAGGCCCAGATCAAGATGCTGGCCCAGGCGTCAGCCCGGGCCAGCTTCGAGCCGCCGCGGATGTGACGGGTTCACCCGTTCGTCGGACACAGCAGGTGGGGCGGCGCGACCATGGCACGCGAGCGAGGGAGCACCCCATGAGCCGCACCGCGAGCATCGTCCTGGCCGCCGCCGGCCTACTCGTCATCCTGAGCGGGTGCTCCTCGAGTGCTGCCAGCGAGGCTGAGGCCACGGCAACAGCCGAGCCACCTACGCCGCCACTTGAGGCCGCGGCCCAGAGCTGCGCCCTGGGCGAGCCTGGCGTACAGGTCGGCGACGGGGGCACCAGCATGACCATCGACATGGAGGGCAGCGACGACGTGATTGGAAGCGGCCCATCCGTCGACCAGGTCGCGTGCATCCTGGGCGCCGTCGACGTCCCCGATCACGTCATCAGCCGCATGGACCGCACCCGCGCCCTGGACGGCATGCAGGACGCCGATTGGGGCGACTACGCGGCCTCCTGGACCTACCACCCGGACAACGGCCTGGACGTCATCCTCACGCACGACACAGCGGGTTGAAGGGACGCACAGGAAGTGGATTGGGGCGAGGCTGGCGCGGCCCTGTTGGGAGCTCTCGTGGGCGGCGTCCTCACCGGCGCTGTCACCGTGTGGGCGTTCTTCGCGCAGACACGCCACGAACGACGACACCAGTTCGATCTCGAGGTTCGCGCCGTCGCCGCTGAGTGCTTCGAGCTCGTGATCGGTGTCCTGCCAGCGGTTCGTCGGTTTCGCGACTGTGTCCCCGAGAGTCGGTTCTCCGGTGCGGGGAAGCTCGC
The DNA here is from genome assembly GCA_038258055.1 of Actinomycetales bacterium. Taxonomy (GTDB): domain Bacteria; phylum Actinomycetota; class Actinomycetes; order Actinomycetales; family JBBAYJ01; genus Aquipuribacter. The sequence continues at coordinate 65,758 of JBBSQH010000004.1, read as the reverse complement.
CGACCGCGTGGGGGACCTCGGACTGGCGATCCAAGCGAAATCCGGGCGACTGACGGGCCCGGGAGGCATGAACGGCGAGCGTCTGGCCACGTCAGGTCGGAACGGTGCACTGCCGCGACCTCAGCCCGGCGGAGCCCCGCGAACGCGGCCAGGGACAGCATGAGGGACGTGCGGGCGTCCGCTCGGTGCAGGGCCTCACGCAGGTCCTCGTCCGGGATGGGGCGGGGGAGCAGGCGGGGGGAGTGGACGGGCGGCAGGAGGCGGGTGGGGTCAGTGTCGACGACGCCGGCCTCGACAGCCCACCGGTAGAACGCCCGCAGGCTGGACCGGTTCGCGCGGCGGGTGTTCGGCTTCCAGTCCCGGCGCGCCAGCCACGCGAGGAGGTGCGTCGCCTGCAGCTCGCGGGAGTCGGGGAAGGACCGGGCGACCTGCCGCAGGTGGTAGACGCGGACGTAGATGGTCGTCTCGGGCTGCCCAGCGGCCCGCATGTACGCGGTCCAGTCGGTGAGCGGCTGACGCCAGGCGGTGGGGAGGGTGATCTCGTCGCCGCGGCGGGCGGCCTGCCGGACCCGCCGGTAGCAGGCGACCCGGTTGAGGCACCGCCAGGCGGCGCCGGCCTCGTCGTCGAGGACCATCTGCCGCGACGACATGCTGCACAGCGAGCAGACCGCGAGCTCGCTCACGACACGCCCCGCACGAGCCGCAGACCGGGCGCCGGCTGCCCGGGCACCGTGAGGCCCTGCACTGCAGACGCCAGGGCGGCGGGCTCGACGGCCAGGTACCCCGCGGTCGTCGCCAGCGACCCGTGCCGCATGGCGTCCTGGACGACGCGAATGTCCGCGCCAGCGTGCAGGAGCCGCGTGGCGAAGGAGTGCCGCAGCTGGTGCGCTGTTGCGTCGACGTCCTGCGATTTCATGAGCCGTGCCAGCGAGATGCTCACCCACCCGGGCCTGATGGGCTCCGACCTGGTCGGGTTCGGGAACCACCACCCCGTGCGTGGGTAGGACTGTGCGAGCTCCCACACGAGGGGGTGCGTCGGCACCAGCAGGTCTGTGCCTCCCTTGCCCAGGACGCGTATGCCCTGCGGGGTCACCGCCTGCCCGCGGACGCGGGCGATCTCCGACACCCGCAACCCCGCGAACGCCCCCAGGATCACGAACGCCCGGACGTTGCCGGTCGCGGCGGCCAGGACCGTCGCCAGGTCGTCGTCGCTGATCGGTCGCGGATGCCTCCTGGGCGTCTTCGGCGGCCTCAGCCCATCGAGCGGGTGGTCTGGCCGGGCTCCCTCGCGGACGAGGTGGTCGAACCAGGCCCGGGCGGAGACGGAGTAGGTGCGCCGCGTCCAGCCGGAGTTGAGGTCGGCGAGCCACGACTGCAGGTCGTCGGACGACGCCGTCACGGGGTCCATCCCCGCGTGCCCGAGCACGTTCACGACGGTCAGGCGGGTGCGAACCGTGGCCGCGGTGAAGCCCTCGGCGCGCATCCGCCGCTGCCAGGTCTTCAGCAGCGCCTGCAGTTCGGGGTCGCTCATGCCGTCACCAGCGCGACGAGGTGGTCGTCGGTGACTCGACCGAGGTGCAGGTCACCCCAGTCCGCGGTCATGAACCAGGGCCCGGTGACGCTGTCACCGCAGCTGCAGACGCTGAGGAGGAGGCCGGTGTCGCCGACCTCGGTGATGGTGAGCTGGTGGTCGATGGTCACGTTCATGAGGGGTGCTCCGTCTGCTCGTCGTAGGTGCGTGAAGCAGACGCTAGGCGCGTCCAGACCCTCCGCGCAGAGACCGAAAACCGGCCCTGACCTGCCATGTTCCGATCAGCGGCAGACCGCTCCGGCGTCGGGTCCGGTGGTGCGGTGAGCGCAACGGCGCTCCCGGTAGCGGACCGAAACTCGTCCGCGAGTCGTCTCACCTGGTGGGATGAGCGAAGGGCAGGCCTCAGGGCGAGACTGGCTGACTCTAAGTGTGCGCAGACGTTATTTGGCTTGCCGGGCATGTGCACGGTGCACGCCAACAGCGCCCGGGAGGCGGTCACCAAGATGTGCACCCTGCCCCTTCTGGCCGGCGAGAACGTCAGCGCGAGCTTCGTCGTGCCGACCGTGGCCAGCTCGATCGACCTGGTCGTGCACGTCGAGCTGGCCGGTGACGGCCGCCGCCGGGTGCGTGAGGTGCTCGCGGTGCCGGGCCGCGTCGAGGACGGCGTCGTCGAGACGGCCACGGTGTTCCGCCAGGGCCCGGACGAGGTCCTGGTCGCCGCGGGTGGGTACCCGCCTCACGAGGAGCGATTCCGGCGGGCGGGCTTCGATGTGGCCGAGCTGCTGGCGCAGGGGTGAGCACGGGGGAGGGCCTGGCCCTGGGCCTGGTCGCCGGGCTGGGCGCGTTCTGCATCTGGTGGTCCTGCTGGGTGCCCGACACCGAGCCCCGGCCCGCCGTACGTCGATGGACGACCGGCCTGGAGGACGCGCTGGTGCAGGCGGGGGTGCGCTCGGTCAGCGTCCGGTCGCTGCTCGCCCTGTGCGCCGGCGCCGGGGTGGGGGTCTTCGGGGTGGTGTACCTCCTCAGCGCGGCCCCGTGGATCGCCCTGTGCTTCGCTCTCATGGCGGCCTGGGGGCCGCTGGCCCTGGTCCGCTACCGGGCCGGACGGCGTCGGGCCGACCTGCGCGAGGTGTGGCCGGAGGTGGTGGACAACCTGGCCTCCGGCGTCAGGGCCGGGCTGTCGCTGCCGGAGGCCCTCGGCCAGCTCGGTGAGCGGGGGCCCGAGCAGCTGCGACCCGCGTTCTCGGAGTTCGCCGAGGACTACCGCGCCACCGGGCGCTTCGCTGACTCGTTGTCGCGGTTGAAGGACCGGTTGGCCGACCCGGTGGCCGACCGGCTGGTGGAGTCCCTGCGCATCACACGTGAGGTCGGCGGGTCGGACCTGGGACGGCTGCTGCGCACGCTGTCCACCTTCCTGCGGGAGGACGCGCGGACCCGGGGCGAGCTCGAGGCACGGCAGTCGTGGACCGTCAGCGCAGCGCGCCTGGCGGTCGCGGCGCCCTGGGTGGTGCTGGGGATCCTCGCGACACGCGAGGGCGCGGTCGCGCCGTACAACGAGCCCGCCGGCGTCGTCGTCCTCGCGATCGGTGGGGCGGCCTCGGTGGTGGCGTACCGCCTGATGCTGCGGATCGGGCGCCTGCCCCAGGAGCAGCGGGTGCTGCGGTGAGCGACGTCGTCCTGGGGGCCGTCCTGGGCGGGCTGGCCGGGGCGGGCCTGCTCCTGGTGGTGGTGTCGGTGCCCTGGTGGCGACAGGTGGACCTGGCCGACCGGCTGGAGCCCTACCTGCGCGACACGCGGAGGTCCCGGTTGCTGCAGGACCTGCCCGGGCGCCGGGCCAGGTTCGGCACCCTGGAGCGGTTGCTCGCACCGGTGATGGCCGACCTGGTCCGCTGGGCCGAACGCATCTCCGGCGGACCGGGCACGGTGCGCCGTCGCCTCGAGCAGTCCGGGACCGGCACCACCCTGGAGCAGTTCCGGGCCGAGCAGGTCGTCTGGGGGGTGCTGGGTGTCGCCGCCGGCGCCGTCGCGGCCGCGGTCATCGGGCTGACCCGGGGGCCCGCGGTGCTGCCCATGGTGGCCGTGGTCGTCATCGGCGGGCTGGTGGGCGTCCTGGGTCGTGACCAGTACCTCTCGCAGCAGGTGAGTGCCCGCGAGGAGCGGATGATGCAGGAGTTCCCCACCGTCGCGGAGCTGCTGGCGCTCAGCGTGGGGGCGGGCGAGGGTGCCGTGGGTGCGCTGGAGCGGGTCGCGCGGACCTGCCGGGGCGAGCTGTCGGTCGAGCTCCGGCGCACGCTCGCCACCGCCCGCGCGGGGGCGAGCCTCGTGCAGGCCCTGGAGGGCCTGGCGGCAAGGACGAGCCTCCCGCCCCTCGCGCGCTTCGTCGACGGGGTCGCCGTGGCGGTGGAGCGCGGGACCCCGCTGGCGGAGGTGCTGCGCTCGCAGGCCCAGGACGTCCGGGAGCTGGGGAGACGCCGCCTGATGGAGAGCGGGGGCAAGAAGGAGATCGCGATGATGGTCCCGGTCGTGTTCCTCGTCCTGCCCGTGACGGTCCTGTTCGCCGTGTACCCCGGCCTCGTCTCGCTGGACCTCCAGCTGTGACGGGTCCGAGGAGCCTCGTCCACAGGTCTGATGACGAGGGCTGCCGCGCGGGGGCGATCCAGGCCACAATGCGCGGGACGAGTGGTGGACCGTCGGGCACCGGCCACGACGGGGGACGGGGGAGTAGCGATGAACACGACACCGGTCAGGTGGGCGGCCGCGCGGCTGCAGACGATGCGCGGCGACCGCGGGGACGTGCCCGGCTGGGTGCTCGTCACCCTGATGACGGCAGGCCTGGTGATCGCGCTGTGGGCGGTGGCTGGCGACCGGCTGACGCAGATCTTCACCGACTCCATGGACTCGGTCGTCGAGGGTCCCTGACGGGTGCCGGGACCCGCGGCTCGGCGGCCGTCGACTTCGTCCTGGTCTCCGCGCTCCTCACGCTGATGTTCGTGGGCGTGCTGCAGCTGGCGCTGTCGCTGCACGTCCGGAACACCCTGGTGGACTCCGCCGGCGAGGGAGCACGTCATGGCGCCCTGGTGGGACGCGGTCCCGAGGACGCCGTGGTGCGGACGCGACAGCTCATATCGTCCGCGCTCACCGACGACCTCGCCGGTGACGTGACGGCCGGTACGCAGACGCTGGACGGGGTGCAGACCGTGGTGGTGACGGTGCGGGCACCGCTGCCCGTGATCGGTCTGGTGGGGCCGCGGACGCTTGAGGTCGACGGCCACGCGGTAGACGAGAAGGCGCTGCCGTGAGCGCGGCCCGGGGCCCGGCCGCGGCGGCGCGGCGCCGGGTCGCCGCGGTCACGGCCTCGCGCGACGGTGGCAGCGCGGTCGTGGAGTTCGTCACCATCGGCGTGCTCATGCTGGTCCCGGTGGTCTACCTGGTGGTTGCGGTGGCCGGGGTCCAGGCCGCCGCCTTCGCCACCGAGAGCGCCGCCCGTGAGGCGGCCCGCATCGTCGTGACCGGGACGGACGAGGAGCAGTCGCGTCAGCGCGTGGTGGCGGCCGTCGGCTGGGCCCTGCGCGACCAGGGCATCGCGGCCGACCCGTCGGAGGCCGTCCAGGTCCGCTGCAGCGCCCAGCCGTGCCTCACGCCTGGCGGCGACGTCACGGTCACCGTCGCGGTGGACGTGCCCCTGCCGGCGGTGCCGGCGGTCGTGTCGCGTGCGGTCCCCCTCGTCGTGCCCGTCAGCGCGACCCACACCCAGGTCGTCGACGAGTTCGGGGTCGGCCCGTGACGGCGGACGTCACGGGCCACCGTGCCCCGCGCCGACCCCGCGGGGGAGACGACTCCGGCCAGGTGCTCCTGCTCGCCCTGGTCTACGGCCTGATCGCGATCCTCCTGGTGCTCGTCGTGGTCGCGGCGTCGGCGGTGCACCTGGACCGCAAGCGGCTGCTCGCCCTGGCGGACGGGGCCGCCCTGGACGCGGCCGACGCGCTCGACGAGCCGGCCTACTTCGAGGCCACCGAGCGCGCCGAGGGCATCGACGCGGTGCCGGTGACCGACGACTCGGTCCGCGACTCCGTCACGGCCTACCTGCTGCGCCTGGACGCGCCCTCACGGTTCACCGACCTGTCGGTGGACGTGGGGTCGACCGGGACCACGGACGGCACGACGGCCGTGGTGGTGCTCACCGCGCGGTCCCTGCCGCTCCTGCCGGACGCCGTGGCCGGTCGCTACGGGGCGGGCGTGCCGCTGCGGGTCACCGCGAGCGCGGTGAGCCAGGCCGATCCCTGACCGGGCCGGGCCCGGTGATCAGAGCGGGGGCGGCACGAGCTCGCCGACCGGTACCTCGGCGTCGACCATGTTGCCGGCGGGGGCGAGCGGGCAGGCCCACGCGGCGTCGTAGGCGCACGAGGGGTTGTAGGCGAAGTTCAGGTCGACGACCAGTCGGGCGCCGCCGTCGGAGCCGCCCAGGTCAGCGCCCTTGACGGTGTCCAGGACGTAGCGGCCACCACCGAACGTGCCGCCCTCGCGGCCGGCCAGGCCGTCCCGCACGGGCAGGAACAGGCCCCCGCCGTAGGTGGCCAGCCACCACACGTCCAGGCTCCCCAGCCCCGGCAGGTGGACCACCCCGACCCGGTCGAACGGCACCACGCCGTCCGTCCCGGTCGGCACCTCCATCCGGTGCGGCTCGGCCGGCTCGACCTCGACCTCGAACCGGAAGTCGGGGTCGTAGGGCGCCACCGGCAGCCCCCGGAAGCCCTTCTTCGCCTCGGCGGTCAGCGGCGAGGCCGGGTGGGTGGCGAACAGCTCGTCGCGTCGCCTGCTCCAGATCGAGTGCGCCAGCGTGACGTGGGACTCGGTCCGCACCGCGTCGTAGGCCTCCCGGACCCGCCGCCGCCAGTCCAGGACCTCCAGCTTCGCCCTGCCGTCTGCCCTGCCGTCTGCCATGCCTCGACCCTGTCACGCCGCGTCCGTGGGCGCAGGCCCTCGCGAGCCGGGGTGCGTCCTCGCTGGTGCCGTGTGAACGTAGGTCGTGCCCACCACCTCACCCGTCAGCCTGTCCGGTCTGCCCGTCCTCGTCACCGGCGCGGCCGGGGGGCTCGGGTCCCGCATCGCCCGACGGCTCGGCGATGCCGGCGCCCGCCTGACCCTGGTGGGCCGCGACCTCGCGGCCCTGGACGCCCTCGGCGTCGACGGTGCCACGACGGTGTCGGTCGACCTGACCACACCCGACGGCCCGGCCCGGGCCGTGGAGGCCGCCGTCAGCGCCCACGGAGGGTTGGCCGGGGTCGTCCACGCCGCCGGTGTCGTCGCGTTCGGCTCGCTGCACGAGGTCGACGACGACACCGTCGACGAGCTCTTCCTGATCAACGCGCTGGCCCCGCTCCGGCTGCTCCGGGCCGCCCACGGGCCGCTCACCGAGGCCGCCCGGGAGCACGGCGACGCCTTCGTGGTCACCATCAGCGGAGTGGTGGCCGAGAAGCCGACGGCCGGCATGGCCGCCTACTCCGCCAGCAAGGCCGCCTCATGGGGGCTGGCCGCCGCGGCCGCGGGGGAGCTGCGGCGCGCCAAGGTGCGGGTCATCGACGCCCACCCGCCCCACACCGAGACCGGCCTGGCCACCCGACCCGTCGCCGGGAGCGCCCCGGCCCTGCCGGAGGGCCTGGCGGCCGACGACGTGGCCGACCGAGTCGTCGCGGCCATCCGGGACGGCGAGCGCGACCTGCCCACGAGCGCCTTCCAACGCCCCTGAGGGTCGTGGTCCCGGGCCGCCGCCGGCCGTCGGCGCAGGCCCGTCCGGGTGAGAGCGCGTACCCTGCACCGACGTGGCTGCAACAGACTTCTCCGCCGAGATCGCCGACCTCCGCAACACCCTGGAGGGCGTGCTGGCCGTGGTCGACATGTCTGCGCTTCGCTCCCGGATCGAGGAGCTGAGCGAGCAGGCCTCCGCGCCGGACCTGTGGGACGACCCGGACGCGGCCGCCCAGGTCACCAGCGCCCTGTCCGCCTCCCAGTCCGAGCTGGAGCGGATGGAGAGGATGGAGTCGCGCATCGACGACCTCGAGGTGCTGGTCGAGCTGGCCGGCGGCGAGGACGACGCCGACAGCTGGGCCGAGGCCGAGAACGACCTCGTCGCGCTGCGCCGCCAGCTCAACGAGCTCGAGGTGCGCACCCTGCTGACCGGGGAGTACGACCCGCGCGACGCCGTCATCACGATCCGGGCGGGCGCGGGCGGCATCGACGCCGCCGACTTCGCCGAGATGCTCATGCGGATGTACCTGCGCTGGGCTGAGCGGCACGGCTACCCGACGTCGGTCTACGACACCTCCTACTCCGAGGAGGCCGGCATCAAGTCCGGCACGTTCAAGATCACGGCGCCCTACGGCTACGGCACCCTGTCGATCGAGCAGGGCACGCACCGGCTGGTCCGCATCAGCCCGTTCGACAACCAGGGCCGCCGTCAGACGTCGTTCGCCGAGGTCGAGGTGCTGCCCGTCGTCGCCGAGACCGACCACATCGAGATCCCGGAGAAGGACCTGCGCGTCGACGTGTACCGCTCGTCCGGTCCCGGCGGGCAGAGCGTCAACACCACCGACTCCGCGGTGCGGCTCACCCACATCCCGTCCGGCACGGTCGTGACCTGCCAGAACGAGAAGTCGCAGCTGCAGAACAAGGAGTCGGCCATGCGCGTCATGCAGGCCAAGCTGCTGCTGCTCGAGCGCCAGCGTCGCCAGGCCGAGCTGGACTCCCTCAAGTCCGACGCCGGCACCAGCTGGGGCAACCAGATGCGCTCCTACGTGCTGCACCCCTACCAGATGGTCAAGGACCTCCGCACGGAGTACGAGGTGAACAACCCCGACGCGGTCTTCGACGGTGACATCGAGGGCTTCCTGGACGCGGGCATCCGCTGGCGTCGTCAGCAGGACGTCCCGGCCTGACGTCCGGAGCGTCACCGCCGACGCCGGAGACCCGGATTTGCTTACGCTGAGTCAGAACATGTTGCGCTAGGTGCTGTGACCACCAGTTGTCATCAGCCGTTCGGACCATTCTGCCCACAGCGGGTGGTCTCGACGGCTTGGAGTCACCCCGAACGGGGTAGTTTCGCCGCAGGGACACACGGAGGGTCACCAGACAGATCGTCCGTGACCGTCTGAACCACACCTCAAGCGGACGGAAGCGACGGAATGTACATAACGCTCAGCATCGGACGGCGACTGCGCCGCGCGATCGGTGTCACGACGGGGACGGCGCTCATCGCCGGTCTGTCCGTGGTGACCCTCGCGCCGGGTGCCGTGGCCAGCGGTGACGACGGCTCGGACTCCAGCGAGACCTGCGCGTCGCTCGGCTACACCCAGGTCGACGGCTCCAGGGGAAACGAGAGCTACGACTTCGGCCAGCTGGCGTGGGGCGCGCGTTCCCTCAACCACCGGCTCGAGGACGACTGGACCGTCGACCTCTGCGTAGCGGGCACCAGCGGTGAGCTGCAGCGCGGCGTCGCCGCCGGCACCGGCCGTCTCGTCCTGGACGGGGAGGCGATCGCGCACATCGGCTACCGCGACGCGGTGAACAACGCCCCGGGCACCGAGGAGCCCTCGGAGGAGCCCAGCGAGGAGCCGTCCGAGGAGCCCAGCGAGGAGCCGTCCGAGGAGCCGAGCGAGGAGCCGTCCGAGGAGCCGAGCGAGGAGCCGTCCGAGGAGCCGAGCGAGCAGCCGTCCGAGGACCCGAGCGACGAGCCGTCCGACCCGGGGACCGTCGAGCCCTCCGGGGACCCGTCCACCCCTCCCGCCGCCCTCTGCCCCGGCATCGATGACGGCGTCGACTACCGCACGCTGTTCGACTACGAGTACTTCGCCTCCGACGGGCAGGGCGGCTTCGTGTCGCTCGGCAGCACCAGCAGCTGGACCCGTCCGCTGAGCGTCGAGTGGATCAAGCGGCCGTACAACCCCACCATCAGCTCGATGATGGTCCGCGCCACGGTCACCCTCAAGGACGGCGTCGACATCTCGCGCGGCGACTGCTCCTACGACTTCTCGCTCGCCTCCTACGAGGCGCAGGGGCCGACCTGGGTCACCTCCGGCCAGCAGGTCTTCATCGACCACGACACGGACACCATCACGGCGGACGACACGTCCATCACCCTCGACGTCGAGCCTGGCGACTGCTACGCGCAGTCCGACCTGTACAAGACCGACAAGGTCTACCGGGACGAGATGGCCCCGAACGGACCGTTCTTCGCTCCGATCACCCGCGACGGCAACATGATCGCCAACTGGATGGGTGGCACCGGCTGCGAGACCGAGCCCACCCCGACGCCCACCCCCACGGACCCCGCCAGCGAGGAGCCCAGCCCGGAGCCGTCGGACACGGTCACCTCGACCCCGACCCCGACCGAGCCGGCCAGCCCCGAGCCGTCGGACAGCACGACGCAGCCGGCCAGCCCGGAGCCGTCCGCCACGACCACCACGCTGGACGACACCGACCCGGCGGTCACCACCACCCCCGGGTCCACCACCCCCGCGGCCGGCGGCCCGACCACCCCGGGCACGCAGCCCAGGGTGCTGGCCCGCACGGGTGCGGAGACCTGGACCGTCGCGCTCATGGCGGCCCTGCTCCTGGCCGCAGGGGGCGCGCTCGTCGCCCTCGGCGGCAACACCCCGCGGGGTCGTCGTCAGGCCTGACCTCAGCCTGACCCAGGGCGCAACACGCCCTGACCTGCACTGACCCGCACGACCGGGAGCCCGTCATCGCCACCGCGGTGACGGGCTCCCGTCGTCGGCGCACCGGCTCGGTGGTCCTCCCCGCACGGCTCCCGGGCTTACCATCGACAGTCGGTCTGGCGGGTTCGTGCCCGTCGGCCGCTGTCCTGAGTCCCCGACCCCTGGGTGTGCCGTGATCCGGTTCGACAACGTCACCAAGGTCTACAAGGCCAAGCAGCGTGCTGCGCTGGACAACGTGACGGTCAACATCGACCGTGGCGAGTTCGTGTTCCTCGTCGGTGCGTCCGGCTCGGGCAAGTCGAGCTTCCTCCGGCTCTGCCTGAAGGAGGAGAAGGCCAACTCCGGCACGGTGCACGTGGCCGGCCGCGACCTGGCCAAGCTCGCCTCGTGGAAGGTGCCGCGCTTCCGTCGCCAGATGGGCGTGGTGTTCCAGGACTTCCGCCTGCTGCCCAACAAGTCCGCGGGCGAGAACATCGCCTTCGCGCTGCAGGTCATCGGCAAGCCCAAGCACGTGATCGACCGCACGGTGCCCGAGGTGCTGCAGCTGGTCGGCCTGGACGGCAAGGCCGACCGCCGCCCCGACGAGCTGTCCGGCGGGGAGCAGCAGCGCGTCGCCATCGCCCGTGCGTTCGTCAACCGCCCCGCGATCCTGCTCGCCGACGAGCCGACCGGGAACCTGGACCCCACCACGAGCGTGGGGATCATGAAGCTGCTGGACCGCATCAACAAGACGGGGACCACGGTGGTGATGGCCACCCACGACGACGAGATGGTCGACCAGATGCGCAAGCGGGTCATCCAGCTCGAGGAGGGCGTCATCATCAGGGACCAGGCACGCGGCGTGTACGGAGCGGCCACGTGAGGGCCCAGTTCGTCCTGACCGAGATCGGCGTCGGGCTGTGGCGCAACCTGTCGATCACCATCTCGGTGATCATCGTGACGGCGGTCTCGCTGTTCTTCCTGGGCAGCGGACTGCTGTTCCAGCGCCAGGTCAACGAGCTGCGGAGCCTGCTGTACGACGAGGTGCAGGTGTCGGTGTTCCTCTGCGGCGCCGAGAGCACCGCGATCTCCTGCGCCGACGGCGAGGTCACGCAGGAGCAGCGCGACGCGATCGTGGCCGAGCTGACCGACGGCGAGGTGGCACCCCTCATCGAGGAGTTCACCTACGAGTCGAAGGAGCAGGCCTACGAGCGCTTCCTGGTCCAGTTCGAGGGCTCGCCGATCACCGAGAACCTCACGGCCGACCAGCTGCCGGAGTCCTACCGGATCCAGCTGGTCGACCCGGAGCAGTCGGCGACCGTGGCGTCGCGGTTCGAGGGCCAGCTGGGCGTGGAGTCCGTGGACGACCAGCGCGAGCTGTTCGTCGGGCTGTTCCGGTTCCTGAACGGCGCCACCGCGTTCGCCTGGTTCTTCGCCGGGATCATGCTGATCGCGGCGACTCTGCTCGTCGCCACCACGATCCGGCTCGCCGCGTTCAACCGACGGCGGGAGATCGGGATCATGCGCCTGGTCGGGGCGAGCAAGTTCTTCATCCAGCTGCCGTTCATGCTGGAGGGGATCTTCGCCGCGACGATCGGAGCCGTCCTGGCCAGCGGTTTCCTGGTGGGCTTCACCCGGGTGTTCGTCCAGGACTACGTGGGCGGACGGTTCAACATCGGGGGGCTGGTGGGCACCGGGGACGCGCTCCTGGTGGTCCCCGTGCTCCTCCTCGTCGGCATCCTTCTGGCGGGCGTGTCCTCGTTGATAACCCTCGAGCGGTACCTCAGGGTGTAGAACAGGACCATCCGTGCCGACCACTGGTGCGGAGCCAACGCTCGTAGCCCCATGAGGAGGTCGTCAGTGCTGCGCACCCTGGTCGCCACCGGCAGCGCCGTGCTGCTCGGCCTGGCCGTCCTGGTCCCGACCGGTCTGCCGGCCTCGGCCAGCCCGGACCGAGAGGACGTCGAGCAGCGCCAGGACGAGGTGCAGCAGGGCCTCGAGCAGAGCCAGGACGACCTCGCCCACGTCACGGGAGAGCTGGTCGCGGCGTCGCAGCGGCTGGCCGACCTGCAGGCGCAGCTGCCCGGCGCGGAGGCGGCTGTCGCCACCGCCGACGCCGAGGCGGCCGCCGCCCGGCAGCGGGACGCAGAGCTGGCGGAGGAGCTCGCCGTGGCCGAGGCCGCGGTCGTGGCCGCCGGCCTCCAGCTCGAGGAGCGCGCAGGCGAGGCCGACGCCACCGAGCAGGTCGTGGCCGGCGTCGCCCGCGAGGTCTACCAGGGGTCGGGCTTCACGCCCCTGACGATCCTCGTCGAGGCCGAGAGCGCCCGGGAGTACGCCGACATGGTGTCCTTCGCGGCGGTGGCCCGTCGCAGCCAGGAGCAGGCGCTGTCCCGGTTGCGGGTGCAGCAGTCGGACATCCGCAACGCCGAGGCCCGGCTCGAGGCCGAACGGGTCCGCGTGGACGACCTGAAGGCGCTGGCCGCCGAGCAGGTCCTCCTCACCGAGGCCGCCGAGCAGGCCGCCCGCGACGCCCAGGCCCAGCTGCAGACCCTGGTGTCGGCCGAGGACCAGGCCGTGGCGGAGTTCGAGGAGGCCAAGGCCGCCGACGAGGCGCAGATCGCCGAGCTGGAGGCCGAGAGTGCGGCCCTGGAGGCTCAGCTGGCCGCCATCGCCGAGGCCGAGCGTCAGGCCGAGCTGGCCCGGCAGGCCGAGCTCGAGCGTCAGCGCGAGGCGGAAGCGCAGCGTCAGCGTGAGGCCGAGGCCGAGCGCGTGGCCCAGCTGGAGCGCGACCGCGAGCGGGCCGAGCGCGAGAACCGTCCGGCGCCGCGCGACCCGGGGCCCGCCCCGGCCCCGCCGCGGCAGCGGGACCCGGAGCCGCCGCCGTCGTCCGGCAACTACCTCACCGCTCCGGTGAACGCGCGGATCTCCTCCCAGTTCGGCTACCGGATCCACCCGATCCACGGGTACCGCAAGCTGCACTCCGGTACGGACTTCGCGGCCCCGTGCGGTACGCCGATCAAGGCGGCGGCCGACGGTCGGATCGTGTCGGCGGGCTGGGGCGGCGGCTACGGCAACCTGGTCGTCATCGCCCACGGCAACGTCGGGGGCGACTCGCTGGCCACCGCGTACGCCCACCTGAGCCGGTTCGGCCCGCGGAGCGGCAACGTGGAGCGCGGCGACGTCATCGGCTACATCGGCACCACAGGGTCGTCCACCGGGTGCCACCTGCACTTCGAGACGCGCCGCAACGGCACCGCGGTCAACCCGATGGGCTACCTCTAGGCCGACCTCGGGGACTCCCCGGCCGAGGCGGTCGGCGGAGTCCCCAGGGCCTCGCCCGCCTCGTGCCGGCACGACCCGGTCGAGGTGACGACCGCCGTCGGGCACACTGGTCCGATGCCCAGAGAGCTGGGGCGCACCGTCGTCGCCTCCAACCGCAAAGCACGCCACGACTACGCGATCGAGGACACCTTCGAGGCCGGCATGGTCCTGTGGGGGACCGAGGTCAAGTCGCTGCGTGCCGGTCGGGCGTCCCTGGTGGACGGCTACGCCACCGTCGAGGACGGCGAGGTGTGGCTCGAGGGCGTGCACATCCCGGAGTACACCCAGGGCACCTGGACCAACCACGCGGCCCGTCGCCGGCGCAAGCTGCTGCTGCACCGCCGCGAGATCGAGAAGCTCATGGGTGCCCTGTCCGGGACCGGGCTGACGGTCGTCCCGCTGCAGCTGTACTTCAAGGACGGCAAGGCCAAGGTCGAGATCGGCGTCGCCAAGGGCAAGAAGGCCTACGACAAGCGGCAGACCCTGCGGGAGCGTCAGGACCGGCGCGAGACCGAGCGGGCCGTCAGCGCGGTCAAGCGGCGCGAGGCCTGAGCGACCGGTCGGCGACCGTGCAAGCGGCTGCGGCTCCGCCCCGGGGTGCGGGACACTCCGGTACGTGGACCTGACACCCGAGCTCGCCGAGGCCGCCACCGAGCGCCGCGGACCCGCGGCCGGGGCGGCCGCCCGGACGGGCGAGCTGATGACGTTCGACGTCTTCGAGACGGTGCTGGTCCGCGCGGTCAGCCCACCGGAGGCGGTCTTCGAGGTGGTCGGGCGCCGGGCCGCCGCGGAGGGCCTGGTCAGCTGCTCGCCGCAGGCCTTCACCAAGGCCCGGGTGTGGGCGGAGACCCGCGCGCTGCGGTGGCACCGTGGCGGCTCGAACCTGGCCCACATCCACGCCGAGCTGGCCGGGTCGCTGCTGCTGGACCCCGCCTCCCGGGCCCGGCTGGCCGAGCTCGAGATGGCGGTCGAGGCCGAGCTGCTCCAGCCGGTCCCGGGGGCCGTGCCCCTGGTCGAGGCGGCCCGTCGTCGGGGCGGGCGGGTCGTCTGGATCAGCGACATGTACCTGCCGGCGGCCTTCATCGAGGAGCAGCTGGTCCGGCACGGCTTCTGGCAGCCGGGCGACGTCCTCTACGTCTCGCACACCCACGGCATGACCAAGCGCAGCGGGTCGCTGTTCAAGATCGTGGCCGATACCGAGGGGGTGCCCGTCCGGTCGATCCGGCACCACGGCAACGACCGCCGCTCCGACGTCCGGGGCGCCGCGCTCGTCGGCGCGACCGGCGTCCTGATTCCCGTGGCCAACCCCAACCGCTACGAGCGGGCCCTAGAGCGGCACCGGGACTCCACCGACGGCCTGACCGCGGCGATGGCCGGCGCGGCCCGGCTGGCGCGGCTGCACGTGCAGCCGGGCGACGCCCACGAGCAGGCCCTGGTCGACGTGGCCGCCGGCGTGATGTCGCCGCTGCTGGTCTCGTTCGTCACCTGGATCCTGCGCCGCGCCCAGGCCCTCCGGTTGCGCAAGGTGTACTTCGTGGCGCGTGACGGTCAGGTCCTGCTCCGGATCGCGGAGCGCGTGGCGCCCCGGCTCGGCATCGACGTCGAGCTGCACTACCTCTACGCCAGCCGCCTGGTGTGGAACCGGGTGGTGTCCAGCCCCTCGCGGAACCCGCAGGTCTGGCACAGCCTCATCGGGCTGTCGTCCGACGGCGTCAGCAACCGCGACATCCTGGAGCGGTGCGGTCTCGCGCCCGACGTCGTGGAGCGGCTCGTCTCGGAGTCCGGCGTCGGTCCCGCTGTGTGGGCCTCCACGCAGGACCGCGACGTCCTCAACCGCACCCTGGAGCAGATCGACACCGACGGGACGCTGGCGGCGGCGGCCGAGCGGAACAAGCAGGTCGTGCTCCAGTACCTGGACGAGCAGGGGGTGATGGACGGGACGCCGCACGCGTTCGTCGACGTGGGCTGGCGCGGGACCCAGCACGACGTCCTGCTGGAGCTGCAGCAGGAGCGCGGGACCGAGCTCGCACGCGGACTGTTCTTCGGCCTGGACGACAGCGTCAGCCCGTGGGGCGAGCACCGGGAGGCGTACTTCTTCGACTCACGGGACGCCGACACCCCGCTGGCGGACCCCCTCGTCCCGGTGGGCGGCCCGGCCTACCTCCCCTCCAGCCTCGGCCCGCAGGGGCAGTTCCTCGGCATCGCGCAGTTCGCCCTGGTCGAGATCTTCTGCTCGGGGGACCACGGCACCCTCACCGACTACGAGGTGACGTCGGACGGTGTCCGCCCCGTCCTCACCGAGGGTCGCGCCGAGGCGGTCGAGGCCTGGGGCCTGCCGCTGGTGTGGCGCACGGTCGACGCCTACGTCGACCACCTGGCCGTCGACGCCGACAACCCGTACCTGCACGTGGACGTGCACACCGCCCTGACGTCGGTGATGGGGCTGTTCTGGGAGTGGCCCACCGACCAGGAGGCCAGGTCCTGGGCGACCTTCCCGTGGGAGGTCGGCCAGGGTCGCCTGCAGCGCATCGTGGACCTCGCCGGCCCGTTCCGGCTGCGGGGTCTGGCGGCCGAGGTCGTCCGCGCCGCACCGTCGGTCCGCCGCTCCAAGCACGCCGTCCGGGTGGCGCGACGCACGGAGTGGGTCGCGGCGTCGATGTCGCTCAGCCCGTTCCCGGCCCGGGCGCTGCTGCGGCCCCGCGCCACGGTCCGTCACCTGCTCGGTCGGGTGGTCCACCGCGTCCGTGCGGTGCTCGACCGGTTGCCCCAGGTGAGGCGGGCGCTGGGGGGCGGGTCCTGAGCAGGCGCCGGACCCTGGGCCGGCGGCCCGTCACCAGCACCGGAACAAAAGGCTGGCCGGGGTCGCTACACTGGAGAGGTTGATAACTCCACAGGGGGTGACAGGTTTCGACGGCGGTTGTCGCGCCAGGAGAAGCGGGTCGAGAAGCACAGGTCATCTCGTAAACGTTCCTGTGAAACTAATAGCTGCCGATTCCAAGCGCAGCGACTTCTCCCTCGCCGCCTGAGCGGGGACTAGCAGAGGTCCGTCGGCCCGGGGATGCTCCTGCCCCGGGTACCGGCGTCGACTAAGGAGCCACTGGGTCCGACCCTTGTCGCGGGGGTCGGTCCGACACCTACGTGACTGAGCCCGTCAGCGACTTGCTTGCGTGATCGCTGGGGCCGAGAAAATCAGCAGCAAGCTGCACCCGGAGAAGTCCTGGTCGTTCACCGTCGGACGCGGGTTCGATTCCCGCCACCTCCACCCTGTACGACGAAGGCCCGTCCCCTCCGGGGGACGGGCCTTCGTCTCGTCCAGGAACCCGTCACAGGTCGGCGAGCAGCTCCTGCATGATCGAGATCTCCGCACCCTGTGAGGCGATGGTGCCGTCGACCATGTCGGCGACGATCGGGTGCTGGGCCCCAGCGGCCTCGCTGGCCATCGTGATCGCCCCCTCGTGGTGGGCGGTCATCAGCTCGAGGAACAGCCGGTCGAACTCGGCCCCGCTGGCGGACTCGAGCTCGAACATCTGCTCCGGCGTGGCCATGCCGCGCATGTCCTCGTGGGAGTCGTGGTCGGCCTCGGGGTCGGCCTCGGGCAGTCCCTGGGCCGTGAGCCAGGCCTGCATCGTCGCGATCTCGGGTCCCTGCCCGAGCGTGATGCGCTCGGCCAGGCTGAGCACCCGCTCGTCCTTGGCGCGCCCGGGCGCCAGCTCGGCCATCGCCAGGGCCGGGGTGTGGTGCGGCACCAGGTTGGTGACGAAGACGACCTCGTCGTCGCCGTACGCGCCGGGGTTGGCCATCGACCCGCTCTCACCCGGGTCGATGACCTCGGCGGACTCCCCGGGGGCGCCCGGCACGATGACGGGCACCTCGCCGGCGGTGAAGGTCGTGGTGGGGTCGGGGCGGGCGACGTCGGACCCCGTCTCGGCGGCGCACCCGGTCAGGGTCAGCGCGACGACGAGGCCGAGCATCGGGGTGGTCCAGTGGGGCACAGCACTCCTCCGGGTGGCCGTCCGGACCTGGTCGGCCCGCGGCGTGGTCGTCTGGAGGCTACGTCAGAGCCGGCGACGGTGGCGGCCGACGTCACGCCGGCGAAACTTTCCCGGGCCGAACGTTCGGATCGTTATTGATCCGTTACCCGGTTTTACTGGGCGTCACGAGCCGTGACGACAAGGCTGCTTGGATCCCGGATCGACCGTCGCCCGGCGCGCATCTCTGCGCCTGGCGGCACCCCACAAGGAGGCACCAGTCCATGACAGGTGTCAACAGACTCCGCGGCGCACGAGCGGTGGCGCTCGGCGCGGCCGTGGCCATGGTGGCGAGCCTCGGCCTCGCCGCCGTCGCCGGCCCCGCGTCCGCGACCTCGGCCGACGACGTCCTCGTCTCCGGCGAGACCGCCAGCAGCGACAACATGCGCCTGCTCCAGAACCTGCCCAAGCGCGGCGCCTTCGAGTCGGTCGGCTCGTACAACAGCGACCTGGCCTTCCAGGGCGACTACGCGTTCGCCGGCAACTACAACGGCTTCACGGTCTACGACATCAAGAACCCCCGCAAGACCAAGGAGGTCGCGCAGGTCGTCTGCCCGGGCTCCCAGAACGACATCACCGTCCAGGGCGACCTGATGTTCCTGTCGGTGGACTCCCGCCGCACCGACGACACCTGCAACAGCGGTGCCGCCACCGGCGCCCAGTCCGCCTCGGGCGACTACTGGGAGGGCATCCGGATCTTCGACATCAGCAACCCGGCCGCCCCGGTCTACCTGAAGGCCGTCGAGACCAACTGCGGCTCGCACACCCACACCCTGGTGCCGACCGAGGACGGCGAGACGGTCTACGTCTACGTCTCGTCCTACAGCCCGTCCGTGAACGTGGCGCGCTGCCAGCCCCCCCACGACGCCATCTCCATCATCGAGGTGCCCGTGGACGACCCGACGGCCGCCGAGGTCGTCGCCGTCCCGGTGCTGTTCCCGGACGGTGGGCTCATCTCCCGCACCCAGGGCTGCCACGACATCACCGCCTACCCCGAGAAGGACCTCGCGGCCGGTGCGTGCATGGGCGAGGGCGTCATCATGGACATCAGCGACCCGGTGGCCCCTGTGGTCCTGGACCGCGTCGCCGACACCGAGAACTTCTCGTTCTGGCACTCGGCCACGTTCAACAACGACGCCACCTCGGTCGTCTTCACCGACGAGCTCGGCGGCGGCGGCGGCGCGACCTGCAACCCGACCGTCGGCCCCAACAAGGGCGCGAACGCGATCTTCGAGCTGTCCGAGGCGGGCACCCTCGACTTCGCCAGCTACTACAAGATCCCCCGCGAGCAGGCCTCGACCGAGAACTGCGTCGCGCACAACGGCTCCCTCATCCCCACCCGCAACACCGACGTCATGGTGCAGGCCTGGTACCAGGGCGGCATCTCGCTGTACGACTTCACGAACCCGGCCAACCCGACCGAGTTCGCGTGGTTCGACCGTGGTCCGCTGTCCGACACCCAGCTGGTGCTGGGCGGCTCCTGGTCGGCGTACTACTACGACGGCTACATCTTCTCCAACGACATCCAGCAGGGCTTCGACGTGTTCGAGGTCCGCGACCGCCGCGTGGCCAGCGCCAAGGCCGGCAAGTACGCGGAGGACTTCAACCCCCAGACGCAGCCCTCCTTCTGAGGTCTCGCCTGAGCGGCTGAACCGCTCCTGATCGGCAGGCAGGCCCGGTCCCCCTCGCGGGGGCCGGGCCTCTCTGCGTCCCGGGCGGGTATCGCCGCGGGCCGTCGGTGCTCCTGGGTGACGCCAACCGCCCGAGGAGGAGACCCCGATGTTCTTCTGAGCCCGACGACGCCGAGCCTGGACCCGCGGTCACAGCGAGCCGAGGTACCTCGCGATCTCGCGCGGCCCGCTCGTGGGGGCCACGGCCTCGACGTCCGGGTTGTAGTTGGTGTTGGTGTTGACGTCGTACGTGACGACCCGACCCTCGGCCGTCTCGATGTACTCGATGCCGGCGACCTCGATGCCAGTGGCGGCCAGGAACGCCTCGTACTGCTCCACCAGGGGTGGGACGTGACCCTCGCGCAGGCGGAAGAGCGGCGCCCCGTCCACCCCGCAGGCGTCCGCGGGGCACAGCTCGAACCCCTGGGCCGTGGACGCCGCGAGCGCGTACAGGAACCGCCCGCCGACGAACTCGGCCCGGGTGACGAACGGCTCCGCCGGGGCCACGTACTCCTGCACCAGGGCCACGCCGTCCACGGGCTCGACCCATCGCGGCGAGGACACGTGCGCGGTCAACGAGGCCAGGTCGTCGAACCGCTGGACCCCCAGCCCCTTGCCGCCCTGGTTGTGCTTGGTCACCACCGACGTGACGCCTCGGTCGAACAGCGACCGGGCCCCGTCGACGACCTGCTCGGGGTCGAAGGCCACCACGGTCTGCGGGGTGTCGACCCCGGCCGCGCGAAGGGCTGCGTCCTGGGCGACCTTGCTCACCTCGAGCTCCAGCACCGCCGAGCCGTTGACGACCCTGCGGCCATGGCCCTCCAGCCACCGGAGCACGGCGCGGGTGTGGGCGACCGAGCGGGTGTGGCCGCGGGTGTGGGCCGAGGCGCTCATCCGGGACCAGAACACCCCCTCGGGCGGCTCGCCGGTCAGGTCGAGCGGCTGCCCGCCCGTCAGGAGCCACTGCTGGACCGGCACCCCCTCGGCCTCGAAGGCGGCGGCGAACGGTGGCCACCAGTCGGGGTTCTCGTGGATCGCGTGCACGGTCGTCGGTCCGGTGGGCGTCACGTCGATCGGCAACGAGCACCTCGGGCATGGTGTTCCGGCATGGTGTCCGGGCTCGGTCCGGCGTGACCGGCCCGTGGCGGGCGACCCCGGTGCCAGACTCCCGGGATGGGCCTCGACGTGACCGTGATCGGGAGCGCCAACCTGGACCTGGTCCTGCGCGTGCCTCGCATCCCCGAACCGGGCGAGACCGTCCTGGCCACGGCGCCGGCCGGCCGGCACCCCGGCGGCACGGGCCTGAACCAGGCCGTGGCCTGCGCGAGGGCCGGGGCGCGGACCGGGTTCGTGGGGGCCGTCGGCGACGACGAGGCGGCGGAGGTCCTGCTGGCCGCCCTGCAGGACGCCGGGGTGGACGTCGGCGCCGTCGCGCGTCGCCGTGGCTCGGCGAGCGGCGCGGCCCACGTCACCGTGCGCCCGGACGGCGAGAACGCGATCGTCGTCGTCCCCGGTGCCAACGCCGGGTGGTCGGGACTGGGCGCGGACGCGCGGGCTGCGGTCGGCGGGGCCACGGTTCTGCTCGCCCAGCTCGAGGTCGACCTGGGTGCCGTGGTCGAGGCCGCGGGACTCGCCCGGGAGCACGGACGCACCGTCGTCCTCAACGCCGCACCCGCCCCGGGGGCGGCCGCGGACCTGACCGCGTTGCTCGACCTGGTCGACCTGCTCGTTGTCAACGAGCACGAGGCGGCGACCCTGGCCTGCGAGCCGGACTGCACGGCGGCCGGCCGGGCCCTGGCGGGCCGCGCCCGCGACGTCGTCGTGACGCTCGGCGCCCGCGGCGCTCTGCTGGTGGGCCGGGACGGGGCCACGAGGTCCTTCCCGGCCCCGAAGGCCGACGCGGTGGACACCACCGGCGCCGGCGACGCGTTCGTCGGTGCCCTGGTGGCAGCCACCGCGCTCGGGGTGCCGTTGCCGGACGCGCTGCGCCGCGCGTGCGCGGCCGGTGCCCTGGCCGTCCAGGTGCACGGGGCCGTCCCGTCGCTGCCGACCCGGGCCGCCGTGGACCTGCTGCTGGCCCGCGAGGGCTGAGGCGACCAGTCCGACCGGGCGGACGGGGCCGACCGGGCCGACCGAGCGGACCGGGCCGACCGGGTCAGTCCTCGGTCTCCTCCTCGACCTCCCCCTCGATCTCGTTGCCCTCCTCGTCCACCTGCTCGTCGGCGTCGTCGAACTCCTCGTCCGCGTCGTCGACGCCCTGCTCCACGTCCTGCTCGACCTCGTCGCCCTCGTCGTCCCCGCACCCGGCCAGGACGAGGGTCGCCGACAGGGCCAGGGCGCCGACGAGGGCGGGGGAGCGGCGGGCGGTGGCACGAAGCGATCGGACCGACATAAGACCTCCAGGATCACGGGCGGCCCCGGTGGCCACCGGTCCCGGAACGCTAGGGGGAGCCGCCCCGGGGCGCACGCCGGGCCGGCTCGCCCGGTGGGTGGGGTCCGGACCGGGCGCGCCGCGGTGGACCGGGCCAGCCGCACGGGCCAGGATCGGGACCATGGCCTCAGCGAGCGTGTCCCACTCCGTGACGATCCGGCTCGAGCTCCCGGCCCGGCCGACCGCGGTCAGCGAGCTCACCACCTGCATGGAGCAGGTCGGCGCCATCGTCACCGCCCTGGACGTCACCGCGTCCGGCGGCGACCGGCTGCAGGTCGACGTCACGGCCGCCACGCGCGGCGAGCAGCACGCCGACGAGCTCACCGAGGCGCTGCGTCGGCTGCACGGCGTCGAGATCGGCAAGGTGTCCGACCGGGTGTTCCTGGCCCACCTGGGCGGCAAGCTCGAGATCCACTCCCGGGTCCCGCTGCGCAACCGTGACGACCTGTCGCTGGCCTACACCCCCGGTGTGGGCCGCGTGAGCCAGGCCATCGCGGCCAACCCCGAGGACGCCCGCCGGCTGACCATCAAGCGCAACATGGTCGCCGTGGTCACCGACGGCTCCGCGGTGCTGGGCCTGGGCAACCTGGGCCCGTTGGCCGCGCTGCCGGTGATGGAGGGCAAGGCGGTGCTGTTCAAGCGGTTCGCGGACATCAACGCGTTCCCGATCTGCCTGGACACCCAGGACACCGAGGAGATCATCGCCGCGGTCAAGGCCATCGCGCCGGTCTTCGCGGGCATCAACCTGGAGGACATCGCCGCGCCCCGCTGCTTCGAGATCGAGCGCCGGCTGCGTGACGAGCTCGACATCCCCGTGTTCCACGACGACCAGCACGGCACGGCCATCGTCGTCGTCGCGGCCCTGACCAACGCCCTCAAGGTGGTCGGCAAGCAGATCGGTGACGTCCGGCTCGTGATGTCCGGCGCCGGTGCCGCGGGCACCGCGGTGCTGCGGCTGCTGGTCGCGGCCGGGCTGCGCGACGTCGTGGTCGTCGACGTGGACGGCATCATCCACCCCGACCGGCCCGGCCTGGCCCCCGAGCTGGCCTGGACCGCCGAGCACACCAACCCGCGGGGGCAGCAGGGCTCGCTGCGCGACGCCCTGGTCGGCGCCGAGGTGTTCGTGGGGCTGTCGGCCGGGAACATCCTCTCCGGGGCCGACATCGCGACTATGGGCCCCGACGCCATCGTGTTCGCCCTGGCCAACCCCACCCCGGAGGTCGACCCCGGCGAGGCGAGCGAGCACGCGGCCGTCGTGGCCACCGGTCGCAGCGACTTCGCCAACCAGATCAACAACGTGCTCGCGTTCCCCGGCGTGTTCCGCGGCCTCATCGACGCCCGTACCAGCCGGGTCGACGAGACGATGCTGCTGGCCGCGGCCCGGGCGCTGGCGGACACGGTCCACCCCGACGAGCTCAACGCGACCTACATCGTCCCCAGCGTGTTCAACACCGAGTCGACGTCGGCCGTGGCCGCCGCGGTCGAGAAGGCCGCCCGGGGTGAGCCGACCTCGTGATCGGGACCGGGCCGTTCGGGCCGTTCACCGCCGCGCCCCCGCCCCGGCCGCGGGCCGGCTCGCTCCTGGTCGCGCACCCGTCGCTGGTGGACCCCAACTTCCGCGAGACGGTCGTCCTGCTCCTCAACCACTCCGACGAGGGCTCGCTGGGCCTGGTCCTCAACCGGCCGCTGGTCAGTGACGTGGGGGACGTGCTGCCGGCCTGGCAGGACCACGTCAGCGAGCCGCCGCACCTGTTCCAGGGCGGCCCGGTCGGCCTCGACTCCGCCATCGGCCTGGCCCGCCTGCCGGGCGACGACAGCGAGCCGCCCGGCCTCAAGCGGCTCACCGGCTCCCTGGCGGTGGTGGACCTGGACGCGCCGCCGGAGATCGTGGCCCCCGCCGCGGCCGGGCTCCGGGTCTACGCCGGTCACTCCGGCTGGGGGGCCGGCCAGCTCGAGGACGAGCTGGACGAGGACGCCTGGTTCGTCGTGGACAGCGAGGCCGGCGACGCCTTCCGCGCCGACACCGACACCCTGTGGCGCGACGTCCTGCTCCGCCAGACCACCACGGTCGCCCTGGTCGCCACCTTCCGCACCGACCCCGACGTCAACTGAGGGGGTCAGGCCGCAGCGGCCTCGCGGCGGCGGTGCAGCTCCACGGTGTCGCGCAGGGCTGCCGCGACGAACGGGGGCAGGGTCAGGCCGTCACCGGCCAGGGTGAGCAGGTCCTGGGCCACCCGCTGCACCGGTCGCGCGAGCGGCTCCGGGTCGTCGCCGCCGACCAGCGCCACGGCCGTGGCGCCGCAGTCGGCCTGCCGGTCCGGGGTGGTCGCGCCCACCGGCACGTAGGTCCGCGTCCGCACCAGCCGGGCCAGCTCCAGCTGCCAGCGGCTCAGCCGGTCCCGCTGCTCCAGCGCCGCCTTGCGGTAGTAGGCGTAGTGCATCGACTCCTGCGCCCGGATCGGGGCCACGGCGGTGGTGGCGAACCCGGGCATGCCCATCTGGAGCAACCGGTCCCGCAGCCGGTCGTAGCCGACGGCGGTCAGCCGCTCGTGCATGGCGCCGATGCTGAGGTAGAGGAACAGCAGCGCCTCGTGCACCCCCGGGACGTGGCTCAGGACACCGGCGACTTTCATGGTGCGGCTGATGTGGTTGAGCTCGGGCGTGGCGGGCGGCAGCCCGACCTCCTGCTGCATCCGGTCGAACACCCAGCCGTGAGGAAGCTCCTGCATCTCCCAGACCCGGACGAAGCGGCGGGTCCGGTCGTCGGCGTTGGGCAGGACGACCTGCAGCTCCAGGACGTTCCGCTCCACCTCGCGCTCGATGCGGGCGAAGTAGTCCAGGGCCGGGCCGAGCTCCTCGCGGACCCGTCGGGGGTCCGGGGCGGTGAAGTCGACGCTCGCCAGGTCGATCGCGCCGTCCGCCTCGATGCGGTCCACCAGGGCGTCGATGTCGTGGTCACGAGCCATGCCCGGGGTTCGTCACCGGCGTCGCGGTGGATGGCCCGCACCGCCGGACCGACCCCGTCCACCCCCCGGGGTCCGGGCTCCCGGGAGGCCCGTCGGCGACCTACACTGGTCGGCATGTCCGAGCCTCTCCCGCCGTCCGCGCCGAGCCCTCAGCCGAGCACCTCCCCGGCAGGCACAGCGGTCATCGAGCAGGAGCGCGTGGTCGAGCCCGCGGAGCCGGGCGACCACGAGCGGTTCGCGCACTACGTCAAGAAGGACAAGATCGTCAGCAGCGCCGTCACGGGCG
Organism: Actinomycetales bacterium; assembly: GCA_038258055.1. Taxonomy (GTDB): domain Bacteria; phylum Actinomycetota; class Actinomycetes; order Actinomycetales; family JBBAYJ01; genus Aquipuribacter. The sequence goes on along the minus strand of JBBSQH010000004.1, from coordinate 40,835 downwards.
AGGCCCTGACCGCGTTGTGCGGCAAGGTCTGGGTACCCAGCCGCGACCCCAAGCGGTTCCCGGTGTGCCCGACCTGCAAGGAGATCTTCGAGGGGCTGCGCCCGGGCAAGGACTCCGGGGGCGACGGCCAGGGTGGCTCCGGCGGCGGTTCGGGGCCCGGTGGCTCCGGCTCCGACGGCTGAGCGTGACCGCCCACCCACCTGAGCACCCCAGCACCGCCGCTGCCGCACACCTCTCGCCCGCGTTCCCCGAGCGGGCGGCCTGGGGTACCGCGGGCGCGCTCCGCGCCTGGCAGCACGAGGCGATCTCGACCTACCTGGACCGGAGCCCGCGCGACTTCCTGACCTCGGCCACCCCCGGCGCCGGCAAGACGACGTTCGCGCTGCGGATCGCCACGGAGCTGCTGGCCCGGCGGACCGTCGAGCGGCTGATCGTGGTGTGCCCGACCGACCACCTCAAGACCCAGTGGGCCGACGCGGCCGCACGGGTGGGCATCCGGCTGGACCCCACGTTCCGCAACTCCGACGCCTCCTACGCCGCCGGCTACGACGGCGTCGTCGTCACCTACGCCCAGGTCGGCCTGAAGCCGAGCGCGTTCGCCGGCCGGTGCGTGTCGAGGCGCACCCTGGTCGTGCTGGACGAGATCCACCACGCCGGTGACGCCCGCAGCTGGGGCGAGGGCGTGGCCACCGGGTTCGCCGACGCCGAGCGGCGGCTGGCGCTGACCGGGACGCCGTTCCGCTCCGACACCAACCCCATCCCGTTCGTCACCTACGTCGCCGAGCCCGACGGGTCGCGCCGGTCCCGGGCCGACCACTCCTACGGCTACGCGCAGGCCCTGGCCGACGGCGTGGTCCGGCCGGTGCTGTTCCTGGCCTACGCCGGCAACATGCGCTGGCGGACCCGGGCGGGCGACGAGGTCGCTGCCCGGCTGGGCGAGCCGCTCACCAAGGACCTGACCGCGCAGGCCCTGCGCACGGCGCTGGCGCCGGGCGGGCAGTGGATCCCGGCCGTGCTCAAGGCCGCCGACCAGCGGCTCCGCGAGGTGCGCCGCACCGTCCCGGACGCCGGCGGCCTGGTCATCGCGACCGACCAGAAGTCCGCGCGCGCCTACGCGGGCACGCTGGAGGAGATGACGGGCGAGGCGCCCGTGGTCGTCGTGTCCGACGACCCGACCGCGTCGGGGCGGATCGAGCAGTTCTCGGCCGCCGGTGCGTCCGGACCGCGCTGGATGGTCGCCGTGCGGATGGTCAGCGAGGGCGTGGACGTGCCCCGGCTGTCGGTCGGGGTCTGGGCCACCACGACGGCCACCCCGCTGTTCTTCGCCCAGGCGGTCGGCCGGTTCGTCCGGGCCCGACGCCGCGGCGAGACCGCGTCGATCTTCCTGCCCAGCGTGCCGCAGCTGCTGCGGTTCGCCGCCGACCTCGAGCTCGAGCGGGACCACGTCCTCGACAAGCCCCGCAACGGCGACGCCGACGACCTGTGGGCGCCCGAGGAGGCCGAGCTGGCCGCCGCGAACGCCACCCGGTCGACCCCCGACGCCGACGAGCTGCCGTTCGAGGCCATCGAGTCCGACGCCGCCTTCGACCGGGCCGTGTACGACGGGGACGAGTTCTCCAACCACACCTCGTGGGCGGACGAGGAGGGTGCCGACGGCGAGCAGGCCCTGCTGGCCCTGCCCGGGCTGAGCGAGGCCGACGAGTACGGCCAGCGGCTGCGGCGACGCCCGACCGCGACGGCCAGCGCCCCCCGTCAGGCCGAGGCCGCCCCGGTCGCCGACCACCGCGCGCGGGCCGCGTCGCGCAAGGAGCTGTCGTCGCTGGTCGGCGCCTACGCCCGGCGCACGGGCAGCCCGCACGCGGTCGTCCACGCCAAGCTGCGAAGCACCTGCGGCGGTCCGGCCGTACCGGAGGCCGACCTCGGCCAGGTCAAGGAGCGGGTGGACACGGTGCGGCGCTGGCTGCTCACCGGCCGCGCGGGCTGACGGGCACCGCTGGGACCGGCACCGCTGGGACCGGCACACCTAGGACCGGCACACCTAGGACCGGCACCGGTCAGCCCCGTACCTCGACGCCCGCCTCGCGCAGATGCTGCAGGGTGCGCTCGCCGTCGCCGGGCGCCAGCTCGACGAACCGGGTCAGGCCCACGGGCACGACCGTCCGGTAGCCGAGGCGGACCGCGTCCAGCGCCGTCGCGGCCACGCACACGTCACCGGCCAGGCCGGTCACGACGACCCGCTGCACGCCGCGGTCGTCCAGCTCGCGCTGCAGGGCCGTCCGGGTCACGTCACCGGTGACGGGGTCCCGGACGGAGAAGCCGGAGTAGCCGTCCTGGCCGTCGGTGCCCTTGCGGATCACGGGGTCGCCGTCGCGGACGTCCAGGCCCTCGACGAGCTCAGCCCCCCACGTGCCCGCCACGCAGTGCACCGGCCACGGCCCGCCGTCGGTGTCGAAGTGCGGGGTGCGCGGCGGGTGCCAGTCCTGGGTGAGCACCACGACCGCACCGCCGTCGCGGGCGGCGGAGACCTCCGGGGCCAGCAGCCCGGCCAGGTCCTGGCCCCCGGCCACGTGCAACCCGCCGGCCGGGTCGGCGAAGTCGTTCTGCAGGTCGACCACGACCAGGGCGGTCGTGGCGTCGTAGGTCACGGTCGGGGTCGGGCCGGTGCGCTCGCTCATGCCGGTTCACGGTAGGTCGTCGGGAACGCCGGGTCACCCGGGGCCAGCGACAACCCCTCCCACGGCAGGCGGCGCAACCGGTCGGCCGAGCGCCGCCGGGCCGCGGCCAGGTCCACCGCGTCCGCGGACTCCTCGGTGGGCTCCCCACCCCGCAGCAGGGGCACCGACGGGTGGGTGTCCCCGTCGCGGGCGGGCGCGGCGTCGGTGGTGCTCAGCACCTCCTCGGTGGCCACCCCGGACGCCCGGTGGCGACGGACGACGGTGTGGGCCCCGCCGGGGGTGGCCTTGCCGGAGGACCGCTTGGCCACCGGTCGGCCGTCCACCTGGACCAGCTTGTAGACCAGGCCCGCGGTCGGCGCCCCCGAGCCGGTGACGACCGACGTGCCGACCCCGAGGGCGTCCACCGGTGCCCCGGACAACCGGGCGATGCCGTGCTCGTCGAGGTCGCCGGACACCACGATGCGCGTCCGGGTCGCGCCGAGGTCGTCCAGCAGCCGCCGGGCGAATCGGGCGTGGACGGCCAGGTCGCCGGAGTCGATGCGGACCGCGCCCAGGTCGGGACCGGCGACCTCCACCGCGGTCCGGATCCCCTCGCCGATGTCGTAGGTGTCGACCAGCAGGGTCGTGCCCGGTCCCAGCGCTGCGACCTGGGAGGCGAAGGCGCTGCGCTCGTCGTCGTGCAGCAGGGTGAACGCGTGGGCGCTGGTGCCCGCGGTCGGCACCCCGTGCCGGGCGCCCGCGGCCAGGTTGCTGGTGGACGCGAAGCCGGCGACGTAGGCGGCGCGGGCCGCGTCGACCGCGGCGGCCTCGTGGGTGCGCCGCGACCCCATCTCGATCAGCGGTCGTTCCTCCGCCGCCACCACCATCCGCGCAGCCGCGCCCGCGACCGCGCAGTCGTGGTTGAGGATGCTCAGCACCAGGGTCTCCATCAGCACGCCCACGCCGAACGGCCCTCGCACGCTGAGCAGGGGCGACCCGGGGACGTGGACCTCGCCGTCGGCGTAGCCGTCCACGTCGCCGTCGAACCGGTAGCCGGCGAGCCAGTCGAGCGTGTCCTGGTCGACGACCTCGTCCCCGGCCAGGAACGACAGGTCGTCGTCGGTGAACCGGAACGACGTGAGCGCTTCCACCACCCGGGACTGACCGGAGACCAGGCCGAACCGGCGGCCCTCGGGCAACCGGCGGGCGAAGACCTCGAACACGCAGTCCCGGCGCGCGGTCCCGTCGGCCAGCGCGGCCCTCAGCATCGTCAGCTCGTACCGGTCCGTGGCCAGCGCCGTCACGGGGCCACGCTATCGGTGGTCCCGGCGGGGCCCGGTCGTGCCTACCCTGGGGGGCGTGCCCGACCCCCGCCTCGCCCAGTCCCCGCCGGAGGAGCCGGCCGCGCCCGCCGCGGACCCCGGCACCGGCACGGCGCTGGCCGACCGGCCGGTCGAGCAGAGTCCCGGGGCCTGGCAGACCGTGGTCTGGAACGACCCCGTGAACCTGATGTCCTACGTGTCCTACGTGTTCCGCTCGTACTTCGGCTACAGCCACGAGAAGGCGGAGCAGCTCATGATGCAGGTCCACACCGACGGACGTTCGGTGGTGAGCTCCGGCAGCCGCGAGAAGATGGAGACCGACGTCACCGCCATGCACACCTACGGCCTCTGGGCGACCGTCCAGCGGGAGGGGTGAGCGTGGCGTCCGGGTTCCGCGCCCTGGTCCGGCGTCGCCGGGACGGCCACGTCGTCTTCGACCTGGACGTCGTCCACGCCGGCGTCGTCACCGAGGCGCTCGAGCAGACCCGCGCGGTGCTGCTCGACCAGCCGGCCGACGGGGCCGAGGACCTGCTGGCGCCGCCCGCCCCCGCGCCGGGTGACGGCGGCGGAGCCGATTCGGGCGTGCAGGGGGAACCCGACGAGTTCGACGCGATCGTCGCGGGCCTGGGGGACGTCGCGGACGAGGAGTCGGCCCGTCGCAGCGCCGCGGCCGAGGCCGGTCGCGACGACCCGGTGGTCCGCCGGCTGCTGCCCGACGTCTACCTGGACGACCCCGGCGCCTCGGCGGAGTTCCGTCGGCTCTCCGGCGACGTGGTCAGGACCCACAAGGTGTCGGCCATCGAGTCGGTGCTGACGGACCTGGAGCTGCTGCGCGACCGCGACGGCGGGCTGGCGGTGTCCCCGGAACGGGCCGCCGCGTGGCTGACGGCGCTCAACGACGCCCGCCTGGCGCTGGGCACCCTGCTGGCGGTGGGGGAGGACGACGACCTGCACGCCGAGCTCGACACCTACGAGCAGCAGCTGGCCGAGGGCGGGCTGGACTCCGACGAGCCGGCCGACCAGGCGCTGCGCGCGTACCGGATCGCGGTGTACGACTTCCTGTCCGCGCTGCTGGACATGGTGGTCCGCGCACTCGACCGGTAGGGGACCGCCCGTCGGGTCCGGGACAGCGAGAGACCCCGCCCGCGGTCCGGGCCGCGGACGGGGTCCCTCGGCGCAGAGGTCGGCCTCGTGCGTCGCTCCTGGCCGGGTCAGCCCTTGGCCGCCCCCACCGCTCGCTCGGCCTCGCCGTTACGGGCCGTCTCGGCGTCGGCGACGCCGGTGGGTCGCACCCCGTCGACCTCCTCCAGCAGCATCAGGGTGCCCGGGTCGTTCACCTCGGCGTAGTCCGGGTCGTCGTAGGCGCTCTTGAGCCGGGCGATCCGGAAGATGACCAGGGCGAACAGCGCCTTGGCCAGGATGTCCGCCACCGAGTAGCCGATCTCCCGGGCGACGAACGCGTCGGCGCCGTCGATGCCGAGGACCGGGAACAGGTAGGCGATCGGGTAGACCCCCCACGTGGCGATGAGCAGCAGCCGCAGGTTGCGGACGGTGACCGCGACCTCCTTGGGAGCACCCGCCAGCACCCGGCCCAGCTCGATAAACAGCACGTACAGGATGTAGAGGAACGGGATCGTGGACAGCGCCCCCCAGATCATCTTGGTCGCGATGTCTGTGCTGATCTCGCCCGGGTAGCCGAGGGCGATCATCAGCGCCGAGGCGGGGATGAGCTTGAGCAGCAGCGAGGTCTGCGTCTTGCGGGCCAGGGCCAGGACGGCGATGGCCTCCAGCAGCAGCAGCGGGACCGTGAGCAGCCAGTCGACGTAGCGGTACGCCACGTTGAACGAGGTGCCCTCGGCCAGCACGTACGCGCCCATGCCGCCTACCGCGTCGGTGACGTAGGCGTCGCCGAAGGAGTCGAAGATCCGGAAGTAGTGGTACGCCGCGATGCCGCAGACCGTCGCGGAGATGATGAGTGCCATCCGGTACTTGGGCAGCACCTTGCGGAGGTTCAGGAGCAGGAACAGCGCCGTGAACAGCTGAGCGGCGATGACGAGCGACAGGAAGTTGTAGACCGTGTCGAACTGAGCCTGGCTGAGTTCTTCAACCATGCGTCGTCCCTCCAGGGGTTGTCGGTTGCACATGGGATGCGGGTGGTCCACGCCGTCGTGGCCCGCCGTGCCCTCCCAGGAGACGCCCAGGAATCAGGTCCCGCAAGTTGACCAACCCATGAATCGGTTTCAGAGGGCTTCGATCTGGGTACGGGAACTGGCCTCGAACCGGTGTGCGTAGGCTCTGGCCGTGCTTCGCCTGCGCCGTGACCTGCTGGAGTCCGTGCTCGCCCACGCCCGCCGGGACCACCCGGACGAGGCCTGCGGGGTCATCACCGGGCCCGCCGGCAGCGACGACGCCGTACGGCTGGTGCCCATGCTCAACGCGGCCCGCTCGCCCACGTTCTACGAGTTCGAGACCGCCGAGCTGCTGGCCCTGTACCGCGAGATGGACGACCGCGACGAGGAGCCGGTGGTGGTCTACCACTCGCACACCGCGACCGAGGCGGCCCCCTCGCGCACCGACATCGCGCTGGCGTCGGAGCCCGGGGCGCACTACCTGCTCGTGTCCACCCGGTCCGCCGAGGACGAGGTGCGCAGCTGGCGCATAGTCGACGGCGAGGCCACCGAGGAGCCGGTCGAGGTCGTCGACTGAGGCACCTTCCGGCCCGGTGGACGGTGCGGCGTCAGCGACCGTCGAAGTCGGTCGCGTACTCCGCGACGGTGCGGGTGGCCGGTGCCCAGCCCCGCGGCTCGCGCCAGCGGGGGGCGGGGGTGTCCGGGAGCTGGACGACGCGCGCGACCGACACCAGCCGCCGGCCCGACACCTGCTGCAGCGGGATGCGCAGCCACTGGGTCTTGAACCCTGGGGCCCACGCCTGCAGCCGCCCGGCCAGACGGGCGGTCCGGACCTCGTCGGTCTCCAGGCCCGCGCGACCGGTCACCACGACGCTCCAGCCCTCGCGCGACCCGGCGCACACCTCGTCGGCCTCGAAGGTCACCAGCCGGTCGGGCGCGGCGCGGCCCAGCCTGGAGCCCACCGTGGTCCGCACCACGACGGCCACCTCGGGGTCGTCCCCCACCCCGTCCACGACGAACGCCACCGGGACGACGTGGGGGGCGCTGTCCTCCGGGTCCGCCCCCCGGTCGACGAAGGCCACCCGGCCGACCTGGGCCTGCCGCAGCAGGGCGACGCACTGCGGCCTGGTCAAGGTCTCGATCCTGGGCTGCCCCACGTCACCCAGGCTGCTCGCCGTCCGGGGCGCTGTCCAGGGGACGAACGTCCCGGTTCGGGTGGTTCGCCCGTCCGGGTGCGTCCGCCGGCCGGAATACCCGGACCCCGACCCCCGGTTGCCCACGGCGGAGCGCGGCGGACGTCGCGCCGGCGAGACCAGGACACCCGTCAGGCCCGACCAGAGGAGAGCACCGCATGAGCGCCCAGGCCATCACGGTCCGGATCCCCACGATCCTCCGCCCCCTCACCGGTGGCGAGAAGCTCGTCGAGGGCTCGGGCCAGACGGTGCGCGACCTGCTCGCCGACCTCGACTCCCGGCACGACGGGCTCGCCGACCGCGTCGTCGACGAGGGGGCCATCCGCCGGTTCGTCAACGTCTACGTCAACGACGAGGACGTCCGGTTCACCGGCGGCCTGGACACCCCGGTCGCCGACGGGGACCAGGTGACGATCCTGCCCGCGGTCGCCGGCGGCGCCCGCGACCGCTGACCCGTCGTGCGGGTCGACTCGGTCCTCGGCACCGTCGGGGACACCCCTCTGGTCCGGCTCTCCCGGCTGCTGCCCGGTGAGCGGGTCCGGGTCTGGGCCAAGCTCGAGGACCGCAACCCGACGGGCTCGGTCAAGGACCGGGCCGCCACCTGGATGGTCCGCGCGGCCGAGGGCGACGGCCGGCTGCGCCCGGGGGCGACGCTGCTGGAGCCGACGAGCGGCAACACCGGCATCTCGCTGGCCCTCGCGGCGCGCCTGGGCGGGTACCACCTGGTCGTCGTCGTGCCCGAGAACGTGTCGAAGGAGCGGGTCGACCTGCTGCGGCTCTACGGCGCCGAGGTCCGGTTCTCCTCGGCGGTCGGCGGGTCGAACGAGGCGGTCCGGGTCGCGCGGGCCCTGGCGGTGGAGCACCCCGACTGGGTGATGCTCGACCAGTACTCCAACGAGGCGAACGCCCGTGCCCACTACGAGTCCACGGGACCGGAGCTCCTGGCCGACCTGCCGGAGATCACCCACTTCGTGGCCGGTCTCGGCACGACGGGCACCCTGATGGGGGCCGGGCGGTTCCTGCGCGAGAAGGTGCCGGACGTGCAGGTGGTGGCGGCCGAGCCCCGCTACGGCGAGCTGGTGTACGGCCTGCGCAACCTGGGGGAGGGGTTCGTCCCCGAGCTGTACGACGAGACCGTCCTGGACCGGCGCTTCTCGGTCGGGCCCCGCGACGCCGTCCGGCGCACCCGGGAGCTGCTGCAGGTGGAGGGGATATGGGCCGGGGTCTCCAGCGGCGCGATCCTGCACGCCGCGCTGGGTCTGGCCCGCCAGGCGGAGCAGGCCGGCGAGCGCGCCGACATCGCGTTCGTCGTGTGCGACGGCGGCTGGAAGTACCTGTCCACCGGCGCGTTCGACGGCGACCTGGACGAGGCCGAGGCGGCGCTCGACGGGCAGCTCTGGGCCTGACCCCCGCCTGGTGCCCGCCTGACCGGTCGTGTCCCGCCCCGCGGGTAGCCTTCGGCACGTGCTGGACGAGCTCGACGCCCCGATCGGGATCTTCGACTCCGGGGTGGGTGGGTTGACGGTCGCGCGGGCCGTCCTGGACCAGCTGCCGCACGAGCCGATCCGGTACCTGGGCGACACGGCCCGGACGCCGTACGGACCCCGGCCGATCGCCGAGGTGCGCCGCTTCGCCCTGGACTGCCTGGACACCCTGGTCGAGTCGGGCGTGAAGATGCTGGTGATCGCCTGCAACTCCGCCAGCGCGGCCATGCTGCGCGACGCCCGGGAGCGCTACGACGTGCCGGTGGTCGAGGTGATCGCCCCCGCGGTCCGTCGCGCCGTGGCCGCCACCCGCAGCGGTCGGGTCGGGGTGATCGGCACCCGGGCCACCATCAGCTCCCGCGCCTACGAGGACGCTTTCGCCGCCGCCGTCCACCTGGACCTGACCACCCGGGCCTGCCCCCGCTTCGTCGAGTTCGTCGAGGACGGCGTGACGTCCGGTCCGGAGCTGCTGGCCGTGGCCGAGCAGTACCTGGCCCCGGTCCGCGAGGCGGGCGTCGACACCCTGGTGCTGGGCTGCACCCACTACCCGCTGCTGACCGGCGTGATCGGCTACGTCATGGGGCAGGACGTCACGCTGGTGTCCAGCGCCGAGGAGACGGCCAAGGACGTCTACCGGGTCCTGGCCTCGCACGACCTGCACCGCCCCGACGACGCCCCGCCGCCGGTCCACCGGTTCACCGCCACGGGCGACGCCGCCTCGTTCCAGGCCCTGGCCGGCCGGTTCCTGGGCCCCGTCGTCGGCGCGGTGGAGCTGCCCGACGCCCTGGAGGCGCACGGGTGAGCGGCCTGAGGCTGACCGTCGTCGGCTGCTCGGGCTCCTACCCCGGCCCCGACTCCGCGGCCTCCTGCTACCTGGTCGAGGCCCCCGACGGCGCCGGTGGCACCACCCGGGCCGTGCTCGACCTGGGCAGCGGGTCCATCGGGCCGCTGCAGCGTCACGTCGACCCGCGCGCCCTGGACGCCGTGCTGCTGTCGCACCTGCACGCGGACCACTGCCTGGACCTGATGGGGCTCTACGTCCTGCAGAAGCACCACCCCGACGGCCCGACCGGTCGCCGGGTCCCGGTCTGGGGCCCGTCGGGCACGGCCGCTCGGCTGGCTCGCGGCTACGACCTGGCCGAGCCCGACGCGATGTCGGCCGAGCTCGACGTGCACGAGTGGGAGGCCGGGCGCACCGTCTCGGTCGGCTCGCTGCAGGTGACCCCGTTCCTGGTGCGGCACCCCGTCGAGGCGTACGCGGTGCGGGTCGTGTGGTCGGGCCCGAGCGGTGGGCAGGACGTCCTGGTCTACTCCGGTGACACCGACGCCTGCGAGGGTCTGGACGCCGCCGCGGCCGGTGCCGACCTGCTGCTGTGCGAGGCCGCGTTCGTCGAGGGCCGCGACCTGGCCCGCGGCATCCACCTGACGGGCCGCCGCGCCGGTGAGGTCGCGTCGCGGGCGGGGGTCGGCACGCTCCTGCTCACCCACGTCCCGGCCTGGAACGAACCCGGCAGGGCCGAGACCGAGGCCCGTCAGGTGTTCGACGGCACCGTCGTGACGGCCGGCCCGGGTCAGGTCCACGAGGTGCGCAGCCGGTGACGAGCCGGTCGGCTGCTTTGATGGCTCGGTGACTGCATCCGGCCAGACCCCCGCCAGCCCGACCAGCCCCGCCCGCCACGACGGCCGCGCACCCGACCAGCTGCGCGAGGTCCGCCTCACCCGCGGCTGGAGCGAGCACCCCGAGGGCAGCGTGCTCGTCGAGTTCGGCCGCACCCGGGTGCTGTGCACCGCCAGCTTCACCCCCGGGGTGCCGCGCTGGCGCAAGGGCTCCGGCCAGGGGTGGGTCACCGCCGAGTACGCCATGCTGCCGCGGGCCACCAACACCCGCAGCGACCGCGAGTCGGTCAAGGGCAGGATCGGCGGGCGCACCCACGAGATCTCCCGCCTGATCGGGCGGGCGCTGCGCGCCGTCGTCGACACCAGGGCGCTGGGCGAGAACACCATCCAGCTGGACTGCGACGTGCTGCAGGCCGACGGCGGCACCCGCACGGCTGCCATCACGGGGGCCTACGTGGCCCTGGCCGACGCGATCACCTGGGCCAAGGCCGAGGGCCACGTCAAGCGCAACGCCCAGGCCCTGACCGGGTCGGTGTCCGCGATCAGCGTCGGCGTCGTGGACGGCCGCGCCGTGCTCGACCTGGACTACCCGGAGGACGTCACGGCCGGGACGGACATGAACGTGGTCTGCACCGGTGACGGCCGCTTCGTCGAGGTGCAGGGCACCGCCGAGGGGGCTCCGTTCGACCGGGCCGAGCTCGACGGCCTGCTCGACCTGGCGCTCGCCGGCTGCGCGCGGCTCACCGAGCTGCAGGCGGGGTCGCTCGAGCCGTGAGCGCGCCGCGGCTGGTGCTCGCCACGCGCAACGAGCACAAGGTCACCGAGCTCGTCCGGCTGCTGCGCCCGTCGCTGCCCGACCTCGGTGGCGACGACGTGGCCCCGGTGTCGCGGCTGGTGTCGCTGGGGCTGCCCGAGGTGGGCGAGGTGGCCGAGACCGGGGTGACGTTCGCCGAGAACGCCCTGCTGAAGGCCCGGGCCGTCGCTGCCGCGACCGGGCTGCCGGCCGTGGCCGACGACTCGGGGCTCTGCGTCCGGGTGCTGGGGGGCGCCCCCGGGGTGTTCTCGGCGCGCTGGGCCGGCAGCCACGGGGACGACGGGGCCAACCTGCGGCTGCTGCTGGACCAGCTCGCCGACGTCCCGGACCCGCACCGGACCGCGTGGTTCGAGTGCGCGGCCGCGTTCGTCGACCCGCGCCCCGGCGCGGCCCCGGCCGACCGCGAGGTCGTGGTCCACGGCCGCCTCACCGGCACGCTGACCGCGGCGCCGCGGGGCCGCAACGGCTTCGGCTACGACCCGGTGCTGGTCCCGGACGGCGACTCGCGCACCTGTGCCGAGCTGACCGCGCAGGAGAAGGACGCCATCAGCCACCGCGGGCAGGCGATGCGCGCGCTGGCGCCCGTGCTGGTCCGGACGTTGTCGGGCGTCTGAGCACCTGGGCGTCCCGGCGCTGCCGCCGAGCCGTGGTCCGGTGACGAAGCGGTGACGTCTGCGGCCCCGGGCACGTGGTCCGGCCGTTCGTGGCGCATGCTGGAGCGGTGACGACGACAGCGGCCCCACCCGGCCCGGCCCCCGTGACCCGTGCTCCCTCCCGGGCCTGGGCCGGCGCCGCCGGCGTGGTGGCCGCCGGGGCCGGCATCGCCGCCGCCGAGGTCGTGGGCGTGTTCACCGGCGCCGGGTCCACCCCTGTGCTGGCCGTCTCCGACCTCGTGGTCGACCTGACGCCGCCGTGGGCCAAGGACGCCGCCATCGCGGTGTTCGGCACCAACGACAAGCTGTTCCTGTTCACGGTGGTCGCGCTGGTCGCGGTCGCGGTGGCCGCCACGGCCGGCGTGCTGGAGAGCCGCCGCCCGGGCTGGGGGTCGCCCGTCACCGCCCTGCTGGCCGTGGCGTGCGGGGCGGCGGCGCTGACCCGTCCCGACCTGGGCCTGTTCGGGGTGCTGCCGGCGTTCACCGCGGGCGTGGTCGGGGTGCTGCTGCTGCGGGTCCTCGTCCCGCGGGTCGCCGGGACCCCCGAGGCCCCCGCCACCGCGGCCCCGGGACGACGCGCGGTCCTGGTGGGCGGCACAGGCGTCGCGGCGCTGGGGGTCGGGCTGGGCGCCCGCGCGGTCGGCTCCGCCGGGACGGGGACCGCGCAGTCACGGGCCGCGGTCGCACTGCCCGTCCCGGCCGACCCCCTGCCGGCCGTGCAGGCTTCGGCCACCTTCGACGACGTCGACGGCATCGAGCCGTTCCGGACCGCCAACGACCGCTTCTACCGGATCGACACCGCCCTGGTCGTCCCCTCGCTCACCACCGCCGACTGGAGCCTGCGCATCAACGGGCTCGTCGAGGAGGAGGTCGAGCTCGACTGGGACGACGTCCTCGCGATGCCGCAGCTGGAGAAGTGGGCGACGTTGTCGTGCGTGTCGAACACGGTGGGGGGCGACCTGGTCGGCAACGCGCTGTGGTCCGGTGTCCTGACCGCCGACCTGCTGGCCATGGCCCGCCCGCGGCCCGAGGCCGACATGCTGCTGTCCCGCAGCAGCGACGGGTTCACGGCCGGGTCCCCGGTCGAGGCGCTGACCGACGACCGGCAGGCGCTGCTGGCCATCGGCATGAACGGCCAGCCGCTTCTCACCCAGCACGGCTTCCCCGCGCGGCTCGTGGTGCCCGGGCTGTACGGCTACGTGTCGGCGACCAAGTGGGTGGTCGAGCTCACCCTGACCCGCTTCGACGCCGACCAGGGCTACTGGACGCCGCGGGGCTGGTCCGCCATGGGGCCGATCAAGATCGCGTCCCGGATCGACCGCCCCGGCGGCGAGGTGCCTGCGGGGCCGACCGTCGTCGCCGGCGTCGCGTGGGCGATGGACGTCGGCGTCGGCGAGGTGCAGGTCCGCGTCGACGGTGGCGAGTGGGCCACGGCCGAGCTGGCCGAGGCGGGGACGCCCAGCACCTGGCGGCAGTGGCGCTGGGAGTGGGACGCCGAGCCGGGGACGCACGACCTCGAGGTGCGCGCGGTCGACGCCGACGGCGACGTCCAGCTGGAGGAGCCCGCGGCCCCGGCCCCGAACGGCTCGCAGGGCTACGACGTCGTCACGGTCCGCGTGCAGGGGTAGACCGCCGCGCTGAGCGCCTGGCGACAGACCGACTCCCCGCCCGTGCGCTCAGCCGACGACCAGGGCGAGCCGGGCGCTCGCCGTCGCCACGGTCACCTCCTGGCCCCAGACCAGCCCGAGGCGGTCGTGCTCCATCCCGTCCCCGAACACCACCAGCCCGTCGGTCTCCACCCTCAGCCGGAGGTCCTGGCCCTCGGCCAGCAGGCCCTGGGTGCACGACGCGCCGCTGCTCGGGCTCGGCCACGCCTCGCGGGTGAACCAGACCAGGCCCGGGTCCGACACCCCGGGCAGCTCGAGCCGGCTGCGCCGCTCGAGCGCCAGCGACCGGCACCAGCCGGTGGCGCCGGTGCCGGTGCCGACGAGGACACCCGAGGACGACTGGTGCTCCGGTGCGGCGCCGGGGGCCTCGAGCCGGTACCGGGCGGACTGGTGGCCGGGGTGCCCGACGTACACCTCGTTCAGCGCCAGCAGCCGCTGGCCGTCGTCCGTCCTCGCCTCGACGGTGGTGCGGTGCTCGAGCGCCGCACGACCGGCCCGGACGGCGGCGAGCAGGCCCCGGCACTCCTCGGCGAGGTGGCGGACCAGGACGCCGGCGTTGCGGCCGGGGTGGGGGTCGACACCGATCACCGGCTGGCCCGACAGGTAGCGCGCCGCGTTGGCCACGAGCCCGTCCTGCCCCACGACCACGACCACGTCGTCGGGCTCGAAGAGGAAGCGGTCCAGGTCCTCGCGCTCCACCGTCGCGCGTCGCCAGTCGGTCGGGACCGCGGCGCCCGCCGTCCGCAGCGCCTCCCGGGCCGCCGCGTGCCGGTCGTCGAGCTCGGCCAGGTCCCGGCCGCGGGTGCGGAGGTAGAACTCCGCCTGCCCCCGCGTGGCGTGCCGGGCCAGCAGCTCGTCGTCCTCGCTGCGCCGGTGCACCAGCACCGCCCGCGGGGCCAGTGCCATCAGCGACCGCCGGCGGCCTGCTGGGAGGCGAGCCCGCCGAGCACGGTGCCGAGGAGGTCGGGGCTCAGGCTCACGGTGCCGATCTGGGGCAGCTGGCCCGCCAGCTCGCGCAGCGCCAGCGCCGTGAGCACGCCGGTGTCCACGTCGCGGTAGGCGGCGAGGCGGGCCGCCTCGGCGTCGGCCTCGGCCAGACCCACCAGCCGGGTCGCGTCGGAGCGGGAGGCCGCCAGGGTGCGCTCGCGGTCGGCCTCGGCCGCGGTGCTCACCGCCGTGGCCGCGGCGGCCTCCTCGGCCCGGCGGCGCTCGTTCTGCCCGTGCTGCGCGACGAGGCGCTCCTCCCGCACGGCCAGCTCGATCTTGGACTGCAGCTCGTTCTCGGAGATGGCCCGCTCCTTCTCCACCGCCACGGCCCGGCGCTGGAACAGGGCGCGGTCCGCCTCCTGCTGCACCGCCTCGCGGGTCGGGGTCTGCAGGGCCCGCTCGACGTCCGGCTCCGGTCGGACCGCGAGGACCCTCACCCCCACGACCGCCAGGCCCGTGCCCCGCAACCGGGTGTCGGCGGCCAGGCCCTCCTGGATGCGGTCGCGCAGCGGCGACGTCGAGGTCAGGGCGCGGACGAGGGGGAGCTCGGCGATCAGGTCGAGCGCCTGCTGCTGCGCCATCTCGGTGAGCAGGGACGCCACCACCGAGAGGGGGTCACCGCGCCAGGCGCCGGTCCCCGGGTCGACCGAGAAGTCGATGCGGTCGGCCGCGAGCCCCGCGTCCGTGACCCGGTAGGACAGGGTCGCCTGGACGGCCACGGCCTGGAAGTCCGCCGTGCGGGCCTGGACGACGAGGGGCAGCTCGCGGTCGTCCACGGGGACCTCGCTGATGACGGCGGCCAGCGGGCGGTACCAGAAGGACTCGCCCCGACCGTCGTGCGCCAGCCGGCCACCCCGCAGGTGGCGGACGTGCGCGGTCGCCGAGCCGCGCAGGTGGTGGAAGAAGGGGTAGCGCTGGATGTCGGCCACGGGGGCTCCTCGGTCAGATGAGTTGTCGTCGTCATGACGATAAGGGAGAGGTGGACTTCTCGTCAACCCGACGATTACGGTGCGGGCATGAGGCTCCCCCCCGCGGCGGTCACGGTCGACCTGGTCGTCCTCACGGTGCGCCGGGGACGGCTGTCCGTCCTGCTCGTCCGCCGGGCCGTCGAGCCCTTCTGGGGGCGGTGGGCCCTGCCCGGCGGCTTCGTCCTCGAGCAGGAGGACCTGGGGGCCGCGGCCGCGCGGGAGCTGGCCGAGGAGACCGGTCTGGTGGACCTCCCGGTCCACCTGGAGCAGCTGGCGAGCTACGGCGCCCCGGGCCGGGACCCGCGGGGACGGGTGGTGACGGTCGCGCACCTGGCGGTCGGACCGGACCTGCCGGACCCCGTGGCGGGAAGCGACGCGGCCGAGGCCCGCTGGCACGAGGTGGGCACCGACGGGGGGTGCGACGTCGACCTGGCGTTCGACCACGACCGGATCCTGCTCGACGGGGTCGAGCGGGCCAGGGGCAAGCTCGAGTACACGGCGCTGGCGGCGTCCTTCTGCCCGCGTCCGTTCACCGTGGCCGAGCTGCGGCTGGTCTACGAGGCGGTCTGGGGCCACCCGCTCGACGCGAGGAACTTCCACCGCAAGGTGACCGGGGTCCCTGGTTTCCTCGAACCGGCCGGCGGCACCACCACCCGCAACGGCGGACGGCCCGCCCGGCTCTACCGCCGCGGCAGCGCGACCATGCTCGTCCCGCCGATGCTCCGGGCCCCGGGCGGTGGTCCCGCACCTAGCTGACGACGGCCAGCACCACGGCCCAGCAGCCGCAGGCCCAGAGCACGCTGGCGAACGTCCCGATCATGAACCGCTCGGGCGCGGCCGGGGTCTTGAGCTCCCCGAACCGGCCCAGGCCCTTGACGGCCAGCACGACGGCGATGCCCTCGGGGCTGCCGACCGCCAGGGTGCCGAACGTGGCCAGGCGCTCCAGGACCCCCAGCGTCGACCCGCCCCGGAGCAGGCCCGGGGTCGACATGGTGGCGGCGACGGGCCGGGCCTGCGCCTGGACGTCGAGCCGGGAGCCGGCGCGGTGCAGGTCCACCCCCTCGGCGGCGCGCGCTGCGGCCGGGTCCGCCAGCCGGAGCACCCCGGTGGCCATGGGTGAGCCCCCCGCGGCGGCCGCGACCAGCAGCGTCGCCACGGCGAGCACGGAGCCTGCACCCGTCAGCGGGTCGGCGGCCAGCGCCAGGAGCCCCGCGGCCACCAGCGGCAGCAGCAGCCCGGTGACGACGATGGCGCCCAACCACGGCGGGCCCATGACGATGCCGGGGCGCAACGAGAACGGGAGCAGGACGACGCAGCCCACCGCCAGCAGCACCAGGACGAGAGCCAGCACCACCTCGAGCACCACGGCTCAGCCCCCGGCCCCGTCGGCCCGGTCGGCCCGGTCGGCCCGGTCGGCTTGGTCAGCCCCGTCAGCCCCGTCGGCCCGGTCGGCGCGGTCGGCCCGGTCGGCGCGGTCGAGCAGTCGGACCACCACCTCGGTCGCGCGGGACTGCTGACGCCACAGCGCGGCCCCCAGCCGTTGCCCCACGGCCTGGCGGGTGACGCCGAGCTCGCGGGCGGCGTCGGTCTGGGTGGCCCCCCGGGCGACCAGGGCCACGGCCTCGCGGGCCTCCTCGCTCCAACGCAGCTGCACCGCCAGCGCCAGGGCGAGCACGGCGTCCGCGTCGGCGACGGTCAGGGCCGCCTCCGGCGACAGGCCCTCGGCGACCAGGGCCGCGTGGTGGTGGCGGTCCTTGGCGGCCTCGACGGCCGTGCGGGCGGCGCTGAACGCCGGCCCGCGGCCGGCCCTGGTCACAGCGGGCAACGGCTGCTCGACCCCTCCGACCCCCACGCCGACCGACCAGTGGCCCGTGGCGACGAGGGCCTGGACGGCCCCCACCACCTGCCCGGCGTCGGCCAGCACGCCCTGGACCTCGTCACCGGCCGTGCGCTCGAAGCCGCGCAGCGGCTGCGGCACCACCCGGCCCAGCAGCTGCAGGGCCGCCCCGACGCGGTCGGAGCCCTGCCGGCTGCCGCGCTGGTCGGCGGTGAGGACGAACATGCGCCAACGCTAGGGGCTGGGCCGGACACAGCCGCCCCTGACACGGGTGTGCGGCTGCCCCTGCGACGCCCGGACAGCCCCCGGGGGCAGCAGACGGCCCCGGTGCGGAAGGCGGGACTCGAACCCGCACGCCCAGGGGCACAGGATCCTAAGTCCTGCGTGTCTGCCAGTTCCACCACTCCCGCGCCCCGTCAGCGTAGGACCCGACGCGCGGACCCGCGGCTGCCTCAGGCCCAGGGCACGCTGCGGTCGGCCGCCTTGACCGCCCGGAACCAGGCCGACGTCGCGGGCAGCCAGAGCAGGACCATGGCGCCGACGACGACCGCCAGCGACACGAGGGTCAGCACGAGCTCGAGCAGGTCGAGCGGCTGGAAGAAGCCCCACAGCGAGCCCACGCCGTTGACCGCGCCCAGCACCGTGCCGACCACGCGGGCCTGCCCGCGGCCGAACAGCCAGGCGAACAGGACCCACAGGCCCACGGAGACCACCGTCGACACGACGAGGGTCACCACGACGACCCAGCCCGCGACCCCGGCCACGGCCTCCGCGTCCACGCCCGTCTGGGCCATGTCCCGCTCCAGCTGGGGCATCGCCTCGCTGATGGCGCGTTCGACCGAGAGCAGCCCGTAGGCCCCGGTCACGAGGGCCAGGACCGCGCCGGCCCACATCGTCCGCACCAGCTGGACCACCGGGGTCGGCTTGTCGGCGCGCACGGCCCCCTGCGTGGGACGGCCGGTCAGGTCCGGGTGATCGCCGGTCCAGTCACCTTGCGGCGGGTAGGGCTGCGGCGGGTAGGGCTGCTGGGGGTAGGGCTCCTGCCCGTCGGGCCGGGGCAGGTACGGGTCGGGTGCGTCGGGCGGCTGGCTCATCTCGGGTCCCCCAGGTCTGCGGTCGGTTGCGGGGTCAGCCTGGCAGAGCGCCCCGCGGGACCGCCGGCAGACCAGACGGGTCGATCAGACGGGTCGATCAGACGGGTCGATCAGACGGGTCGATAAGGCGCGCGGTCAGGCGGTGTCGAGGCCCAGCTGCTTGCGCAGCATGGACACGTGGCCCGTGGCCTTGACGTTGTAGCGCGCCAGGGTGACCACGCCGGCCTCGTCCACGACCACGGTCGACCGGATCACCCCGGTGACCACCTTCCCGTACAGCTTCTTCTCCCCGAAGGCCCCCCACGCGATCAAGGTGCTGCGCCCCGGGTCGCTCAGCAGCGGGTAGGTGAGCTGCTCCTGCTCCGCGAACCGGGCGAGCGTGTCCACGGGGTCGGGCGAGACGCCGAGCACCCGGTAGCCCGCCTGCTGCAGGGAGGCCAGGTTGTCGCGGAAGTCGCAGGCCTGCGTGGTGCATCCGGGAGTCATGGCCGCGGGGTAGAAGTAGACGACGACCTTGCTGCCGGCCAGGTCCGCGAGCGAGACCGTGGTGCCGTCGTGGGCGGGCAGGGTGAGCTCGGGGGCCCGGTCTCCGGGCGTCAGCTGCGACACAGTTGCATTTTGGCATTGCGCCCTCGCCGTGGCGAGGCGACGATCAGGGCTGCGCCGACCGCGCGCCAACCGCGCACCACCACGCACCACGAGGAGCCCCCTGTGCACGTGCCCGACGGTTTCCTGGACGTACCCACCTCCATCGCCACCGGCGTGGTCGCCGCGGCGGTGGTCGCGGTGTCGCTGCGCCGGGCCCGCGACGAGCTCGCCGAGTCCACCGCCGCCGCCCCGATGGCCGGTCTGGTGGCCGCCTTCGTCTTCGCGGTGCAGATGCTCAACTTCCCCGTCGGCGTGGGCACGTCCGGGCACCTGATGGGCGGCGCGCTCGCCGCGGTGCTCGTCGGGCCGTGGACGGCGATCATCTGCCTGGCGGTCGTGGTCACCCTGCAGGCCCTGCTGTTCGCCGACGGCGGCGTGTCCGCCCTCGGCTCGAACGTGTTCCTGATCGGGATCGTGACCGTGGTCGTCGGGTACGCCGTCGCCAAGGCCCTGATGGCGGTGCTGCCCAAGCGTCCCGCCTCCGCCGTGCCGGCCGCGGCCATCGGCGCGCTGGTGTCGGTGCCCGCCACCGCGCTCGTGTTCGTCGGGCTCTACGCCGTCGGTGGCGCGGCCGAGCTCGACCTGGGCCAGCTCGCGGCGTTCATGCTCACCTGGCACGTGCTCATCGGGATAGGCGAGGCCGTCATCACCGGTCTCACGGTCGGGGCGGTCGTCGCGACCCGGCCCGACCTGGTCCGCCTCACCCGTGGGTACCGCAGCTCCCTGGTGCTGACCGACGCCGACGGCAGCAGCCGCGAGGTGTCGGCCGCCCCGGTGTCCGAGGGGGTCCGGCGCATCGGGGTCGGCTGGGTCGCGGGCGCCCTCGGTGTCTGCCTGGTCCTGGCCGGCCTGGTCTCGAGCTTCGCGTCCGCCAACCCGGACGGCCTGGAGTACGTGGCCGAGCGGGTCGGGTTCATCGACACCGCGGAGGACTCGGTCGTGGCGGGCAGCCCGTTCGGCGACTACGCCGTCGTCGGGATCGACAACCCGATCCTCGCCACGGGCCTGGCCGGCGTCCTCGGGGTCGCGATCGCGCTCGCGGTCGGGGTGCTCATCGCCCGGGCCGTCCGGCCCAGGGCCCAGGGCGGGACCGCCCGCGACACCGAGAAGGTCTGAGTTGGGCGCAGGCCACACCCACGGCTCCTCCCGCAGCGTCTCCGACGGGCTGTACGTCCACGGCGCCACGCCGCTGCACCGGCTCCCGGCCGAGGTCAAGCTGGTCGGCCTGCTCGCGTTCGTCCTCACCGTGGTGGCGACACCGCGAGAGCAGGCGTGGGCGTTCGGCGTCTACGCCCTGCTGCTGGTGGGGCTGCTGGCCACGACCCGGCTGCGGCCGGGACTGGTGCTGCGCCGCATGGTCATCGAGGTGCCGTTCCTGGTGTTCGCCGTCCTGCTGCCGTTCGTGGCGCTGGGCGAGCGGGTCGACGTGCTGGGCCTGCAGCTGTCCGTCGACGGGCTGCTCGGCGGGTTCAACATCCTGGCCAAGGGCACGCTCGGTGTCGTCGCCGCCATCCTGCTGTCGGCCACCACCACGCCGAGGGACCTGATCGTGGGCCTGCAGCGCCTGCGGGTGCCGGCGCTGTTCGTCACCATTCTGTCGTTCATGGTCCGCTACCTCGACGTTGTCGTCGACGACATGCGCCGGATGGCGCTGGCCCGGGCCTCGCGCGGCTTCGAGGCCAAGCACCTGGGCCACGTGCCCGTGGTGGCCAAGGCGGCCGGGGCCCTCTTCATCCGCTCCTACGAGCGTGGCGAGCGGGTCCACCTGGCGATGGTGTCCCGCGGGTTCACCGGCACCATGCCCCAGCTGACCGCGCCGAGCCCGACCACGCGGCAGTGGGCCGTCGTGGTCGTCGCCTGGGCCCTGGTCGCCACGGTCGCGGTGACGGCCGTGGTGGCCGGTGACCGGACCGCCTGGCTCGTGGTGGCAGGGTGAGCCCCGTGACCACCAGGGACGAGGAGGCCGACGTCGCGCTGGAGCTGGCCGGGGTCGCCTTCGCCTACCCCGACGGCAACCAGGCCCTGTTCGGGGTGGACCTGCTGGTGCGCCGGCAGGAGCGGGTCGCGGTCCTGGGTCCCAACGGCGCCGGCAAGACGACCCTGCTGCTGCACCTCAACGGCATCCTGGGCCGGGCCGCCGGGTCCAACGCGGTGGGGACGGTGCGGGTCGGCGGCGTCGAGGTGTCCAAGTCCACCCTGGGCGAGGTCCGTCGCCGCGTCGGCCTGGTGTTCCAGGACCCCGACGACCAGCTGTTCATGCCCACGGTCCGCGACGACGTCGCCTTCGGCCCGACCAACCTGGGGCTGCGCGGTGACGAGCTGCAGACCCGGGTCGACGAGGCCCTGGACGCCGTGGGCATGCTCCGGCTGGGGGACCGCCCCCCGCACCACCTGTCCTTCGGGCAGCGCCGCCGGGTCGCGGTGGCCACGGTGCTCGCGATGCACTGCGAGGTGCTGGTCCTCGACGAGCCGTCCAGCAACCTGGACCCGGCCAGCCGACGCGAGCTCCTCGACGTCCTGGCCGACCTGCCGGTCACGGTCGTCGTGGTCACCCACGACCTGCCGTTCGCCCTGGAGCTGTGCGAGCGGAGCGTCGTCCTCGACGACGGTCGCATCGTCCACGACGCCGCCACGCTGGAGGTGCTGCAGGACCCCGGGCTGCTCGCGAGGCACCGCCTGGAGCTGCCCGTCGGGTTCGACCCGGCCGCGGTCGTGCCGCGGGGGCGCGCCCGGCCCTCGCCGTCGATACCGTGAGCCCCATGAGCAACGACTCCTCCGGCCCCGACGCCGCCCTGCCCTCGAGCCCCGAGGCCCTCGAGGCGGCGATCCGCACCCGTCGGGCGCACCTCGCGGGCACGCTCGACGAGCTCGCCGAGCGCATCAAGCCCGCCAACCTGGCCCACGACGCCAAGGACGAGGCGGTCGCCCGGGCCCGCGGAGCCGTCTCCGACGAGAACGGTGACGTCCTCTACGAGCGCGTCGTCGCCATCGGGGTGGCCGTGGTCGCCCTCATGGTGGCCGTCGTCCTGATCAAGCGCCGGTCCCGGTGACGTCGGCCGGCGACCGGTCGGACCGGGCCCGCCGGCTGCCGCCCGGTGTCGTCCCCGAGCGTCCCGGGCCGGGTCAGGAGTCCGTCTGGGACTACCCGCGGCCGCCCTCGCTGCACGCCGACGCCCGCACGGTGGTCGTGACGTTCGGGGGAGAGGTCTGCCGCACGGACCGGGCCTACCGCGTGTGCGAGACCTCGCACCCCCCGACCTGGTACCTGCCCCGCGACGCGTTCGCCCCCGGCGTGCTGGTCCCCGCCGACGGCCACTCGATGTGCGAGTGGAAGGGCCTGGCGTCCTACCTGGACGTGGTGTCCCCCGACGGCCGCGTCTCGTCCCGGGCCGCCTGGACCTACCCGACCCCGACGACCGCGTTCGCGGCCCTGGTCGACCACGTCGCGCTGTACCCGGGGGCGGTGGACGAGGTGAGCGTCGACGGCGAGGTCGTGCGGGCCCAGCCGGGCACGTTCTACGGCGGCTGGGTGACCGACGACGTGGTGGGTCCGTTCAAGGGGGCACCTGGGAGCATGGGCTGGTGACCGACGGACCCCGCCCCAGCGACGACGGTGACGACGGCCGGCTCCCGATCCGGATGCTGCACGACCGCATCCTGGTGCGCGCCGAGGCCGACTCCGAGCGCCGGTCCGGCTCCGGGATCGTGATCCCCGCCACGGCGGCGATGGGGCGCCGGCTGGGCTGGGCCGAGGTGGTCGCCGTGGGCCAGCACGTGCGACAGGTCGAGGTGGGCGACCGGGTGCTGTTCGACCCCGAGGACAAGGCCGAGGTGGAGCTCCACGCCGCCAGCTACGTCGTGCTGCGTGAGCGCGACCTGCACGCCGTCGCCGCGCCGCGGGTCCCCGACGGCGGGACCGGCCTGTACCTGTGAGCCGCGTCGACCCCTCCGTCGGGGCCGCCGCCCCGCGGCGCAACGCCCGCTTCACCGAGGTGGACGCCGACGGGCCGTTGCCCTGGGACATGGTCCGGGCCGTCCCGTCGATCATGCGCAACGCGCTGCCGTTCCTCGAGCGCACCGCCGCCCGCTACGGCGACGTCGTGCCGTTCCCGGTCAACGGCCGGCCCGCCGTCCTGGTCAACGGCCCCGCCGGGGTCAGGCGCGTCCTGCAGGACAACCACAAGGGGTACGGCAAGGCGACGATCCAGTACACGTCGCTGGCCCTGGTCACCGGCGCGGGGCTGCTGACCACCGACGGCGAGGTCTGGCGCTCGCACCGCCGCGTCATGCAGCCGGCCTTCCACCGCGACACCCTGTCCCACGTCGCGGCGGAGTCGGTGCGGGCCGCCCGCTTCGTCCGCGAGGAGTGGGACGCCGCCCCGGGCCGGGTGGTCGACGTCGACGACGTCCTGATGCGGGCCACGCTGCACGTGGTCGGGCGGACCCTCTTCGGGGCCGACCTGGTCGACGGCGGCGCGGCCGAGGGCCGGCACCTGGTGGCCGCGGTCCACGAGGCGCTCGCCGTCGTGATGCGGCGGGCGACCCAGCCCTGGACGGCCCCGCCCGGCGTCCCCACGCCGACCGCCCGGCGCCTGGCACGCTCGAGGGTCACCCTGGACGAGGCCTGCCGGGCCATGGTCGACGCCCGCCGCGCCGCGGGCTCGGGCGGCGCCGACGTGCTGGGCCTGCTGCTGGCCGCGGGCCTGGACGACACCGAGGTCCGCGACGAGCTCGTCACCCTGGTCATCGCCGGCCACGAGACCGTCGCGGCCAGCCTGACGTGGACGCTGCGGCTGCTGGCCGAGAAGCCCGACGTGGTGGACCGCGTCCACGCCGAGCTCGACGCCGCGCTGGGCGGGGGGCGCGACGACGGCACCACCCGCGAGGTGACGTGGGAGGACCTGCCCGCCCTGCCGGTGACCCGGGCCGTCGTCGACGAGGGCCTGCGGCTGTACCCGCCCGCCTGGGTCATCACGCGGCGGGCGCTGGCCGACGACGTGCTGGACGGGGTGCCGATCCCCTCCGGGACGCTGGTCATCACGTCCCCGTGGCTGCACCACCGTCGGGCCGACCTGTGGCCGGACCCGCTGCGCTTCGACGTCGACCGCTGGCTGGGCCCCGACGCCGGGTCGCGCCGCGAGGGCTACATCCCCTTCGGTGCGGGACCCAGGCTGTGCATCGGACGGGACTTCGCCGTGGTCGAGTCCGTGATGGTGCTGGCCGAGCTGCTGCGCGACCGCACGGTCACCCCCGCGGGACCGCGCCCCGGCGTCGTGCCGTCGGTGACGCTGCGTCCGCGCGGTGGCATGCACCTGGCCGCGCGCCCGCGCCGGTCCTGACCGCAGACGTCGTAGGGTCCTCCTGGTGTCGGTGACGGAGCAGCAGGTGAGGCACGGGCGGCCGCAGCCGGATGGGGCCGCCCGCCGGGGCCGTCGCGCCGCGCGGACCTCGCCGCCCGACGTGCGGCTGCGCCCCCTGGTGGCCGCCGGTGTGGTGCTGCTGCTGTGGTTCGTGTGGCTGCTCGTCCCGTCCTCGTCCGACGGTGGGGAGCCCGCCGCCCCCGTGGGCGTGGAGGACGAGGCCGCGGACGGTCTGAGCGCGCAGCTGTTCGGCGACGACGGGGCGGCCGGGTCGGGTGCGCCCCGCGCCGCACCCGGTGCCGTGCCGGTCGCGCCCGGCACGGCCGGGGCGGAGGACGCGACGACGTCCGTGGCTCCGGTCGAGCCCGAGCCCGAGCCCGAGGTCGAACCCGAGCCCGCGGAACCCGAGCCCGAGCAGCCGGCCCCGGTCGAGGTGCCGCAGGCGGGCGAGGGCACGTTCGCCGTCGCCCCCGGCGGGACCGAGCGGGTCGGGTCGCAGGGGACCCTGGTCACCTACAGCGTCGAGGTCGAGGACGGCGTCCCGGTCGACCCGGCCGAGGTCGCCGTCGTCGTCGACGCCGTCCTGGCCGACCCGCGGTCGTGGACCGCGGAGGGGGAGTGGTCGCTGCAGCGGACGGACGCCAACCCCGACGTGCGCATCCGCATCGCCAGCCCCGACACCACCGACCGGCTGTGCGCGCCCCTGCGCACCCGCGGGCAGGTCTCCTGCCGCAACGGCGACGACGTCGCGCTGAACGCCATCCGCTGGACCCAGGGTGCGAACGCGTGGGGCGACGACGTGACGGGCTACCGGGAGTACCTGGTCAACCACGAGCTGGGCCACTACCTGGGTTACGGCCACGTCCGCTGCCCGGTCCAGGGCGAGCCGGCCCCCGTCATGCTGCAGCAGACCCTTGGCCTGCAGGGCTGCGCCCCCAACGGGTGGCCCTTCCCCTAGGTCCGCGCCGGCGGCCCGAGGAGGACGGGGCCGCTCAGCCCAGTCCGTCGGCCCGCCGGGCCTCGCGCGCGATCCTCTCCAGCTCCTCGCCCTCCGGCGGACGGTCGCTGACCAGCATGCCGACCCAGGAGCCGCGTGGGTCGTCGTCGGTGAGCACCGCGCGCACGAGCAGGGACGCCGGGATGGCCAGCAGCGCTCCCAGCGGGCCGAGCACGAACCCCCACACGACCAGCGACAGGAACGCCATCGTGATGCTGAGCCCGACGGCGTCGCCGACGAACTTCGGCTTGACGAAGTTGTCGATCGTGTTGTTGATGACGAGGTAGCCGACGACGACGTACAGCCCGGTCAGCGGGCCGCCGTCGAGCAGGCCGATGATCGCGGGCGGCACCAGACCGACTATCAGCCCGATGGTCGGCACGAAGCTGGCCAGGAACGCCAGGAGGCCCCAGAGCAGGGGCAGCGGCACGCCTAGGATCATCAGCAGCACGACGTCGAGGGCGGCGACGACCGCGCCGAACACGGCCGTGACCACCAGGTACTGCCGGACCCCGTGGGTGAAGCCCTGCATGGACGTCGCCACCTGCGGACGGACGGCCTTGATGGCGGCCATCTTGTCCTGCACCTTGCCGGCGTCGATCAGCACGAAGAACAGCAGCGCGAGGATGAACACCAGGTCGGTCAGCACCCCGGCCAGGCCCTGGATCAGGCCGATGGCGATCGAGAAGATCTGGTTGAGGTCGAAGCGCTGGACGAAGTCGTTGATCTGCTGCTGGTCGACGCCGATCTCCAGCAGCAGCTCCTCGCCCTGGTCGACGAGCGAGTTGAGCTCGTCCTGGTACTGCGGCACCTGGTCCGCGAAGCGCAGGACCGACAGCGCCAGCGCGCCCGCGAACGCCGTCAGGGCGGTGTAGGTGACCAGGAGGGTGAGGGTGGTCGCCACCCAGCCGGGGAGGACCTTGCGCAGCCACGCCTGCACCGGGTGCACGGCGATGGCCAGGACGAACGCCAGCAGGATCGGCGCGACGATGCCCTGGGCCGCGCGGATGCCGCCGAGGACGACGACCGCGGCGGCCAGGCCGAGCAGCGTCACCACCGGGGCGGGCAGCGCCGTCCCGCCGGGGGCGGGCGCGGTGACGGCCACGTCGGTCGCGCCGGGACGCCGGGACCGACGGCCGAGAAGGCGACGCATCAGAGGACCTCGCCCCGGATGACGCGCGGGTCGTCGTCGTCGGGCCCGGGCCGGCCCGCCTCGCCCATCCGACGCTGCAGGGCCTCGGTCTGCCGCACCAGGGCCCGGACCAGTGCGGCCGCACCCAGCTGGACCAGCCCGAGCCCCACGAGCACGACCCCGACCAGCACCGCGAGCACCGAGAGGCCCACCTCGGGCAGCAGCAGGAAGACCAGCCCGACGACCAGGTGCAGGACGCCGAGCGACCCGGTCGCGAGCCGCCCCACGCCCCGGGGCCCGGTCGCCGCCATGGCGAGGTCGGCCGCGCCCGCGACCAGGAACCCGATGGCGACGACCAGCGTGACCAGGGTCAGGGAGTTCCACAGGCCGAGGAGCCCGGCCAGACCGCCGACGGCCAGTGCCACCCCGAGGACGCCCTGGACCGCGCGCCGACCGGTCGACCAGGTTGTGACCGCCACCGCGAGCGCGACCCGGCCCAGCCCCGTGGCGATCAGCCAGAGGCTCAGGACCACGGCCAGCACGGTCAGGGTGGCTCCGGGGGCCAGGAGCGACACCAGGCCCAGGGCCAGCGTGACGGCCCCGCCGACCGCCAACCAGACCCAGGCGGCTACCCCCGTGCTGCGGGCACGGTCGAGATGCTCCGACGACATGGGGGAACGCTAGGGGATCCGGGGTCGGGGACGGTCTCGACGGGCGGCGGCGGACGTGGCGGGGCCGCGGCCGGTGGGGGCCGTCATGACGGCAGCAGGCCCCGCAGCCGGGCCACGGTGACCGCCTCGTGCCGGCTGGAGACCTCGAGCTTGCGGTAGATGGCCTTGACCTGGGTCTTGAGCGTGTTGGGGCTGACGTGGTGCTGCGCGGCGATCGCCGACAGCGGCAGCAGGGACGGCAGGTCGACGAGGACGGCCATCTCCCGCGGGGTGAGACCGGAGGGGTCGGGGCCCGGGGCGACGGTGCTCCGTCGCCGGATGACGTCGGTGACGTGCGCGCGCCAGGGCTCCAGGTCGCCGACCCGGCCCGCGGCGGCGACCAGGTGCGGCAGCAACCCGGGCCGGGCGTCGGCGAAGGGTCGGACCATGCCGTCCGGCTCGGACGTGCGCAGGGCCTGGACCAGGCTGTCGTGCGCCCCGCCGTGGTCGTCCACCTGCCCCAGGAGCACCGCCCGCAGCAGCTGCAACTCCAGGCGGGTGTCGGTCACCTCGCAGCGGGTGCCCGGGCGCCACACGTCGGCCAGGGCCCGGCGCGCGACGTCCTCGCGGTGGCGGGCCCGGGCCCAGAGCGCGTGGGCCAGGACGGCCTCACCCGTACCGGGCAGGACCGCGTCGGTCAGCTCCAGGCACTCCTGCGCCCAGGACCACTCACCCTGCTGCAGGCACAGCCGCAGCGTGCGGGGCAGCAGGTGCGCGGCGATCGCCGGGTCCGCCCGGCCCGGCTCCAGGTCCGAGACGAGGCCGCGCAGCTGGAGCAGGGCGGGGTGGCGCTCACCGGCGGCGAAGGCGACCAGGGCCTCGCAACCGCGCACCGCGATCCGGGTGAACGGGTCGACGGTGGCGTCCAGGGCCGCCACCGCGCGTGCGGCCGACACCGTGGCCAGCTCGTCGTCGAGCTGCTGGTACGCCGACCAGGCGATCACGGTGTGGGCGAAGGCCAGCTTGGGCGACTCGCCCCGCCCGCGGGCCGTGGCCTGCTCGACCGCCCGCTGGGCGTGCTCACGGGCGGCGCCGAGGCCCGAGCGCGCCAGCTCCGCCGCCGACAGCAGGACCTGGCACTGCAGCGCGAGCTCCTGGTAGCCGTACAGCTCGGCGAGCGACCGGGCCTGCTCCAGGTACCGGCACGCGGCGTCGTGGTCGCCCTCGTAGGAGGAGAACCCGGCCAGGCTGACCATGACCTGCAGCGCCACGTCGATGTCGAGGTCCTCGCGGCGGGCCGGGTCGCGGAGGGCCGCCACCAGGGCCAGGACCTCGCCGGGCACCGGTCCGGTCGCCGAACGGGCGCGCTGCAGGAGCAGGCACTGGAAAAGGTCCTCGAGCCGGCCCGCCCACCCCCCGCCGTGCCGCAGGGCCCGGGCGTGGACCAGGAGCGCGTCCGCCGCCGGGACGTCCCCCTCCTCCAGGGCCGCCAGGGCGTGGTGCACGACCTCGACCGCGGTCCGGCTGCGCCCGGACCGGGCCCGGAGCAGCTCGCGCAGGGGCCCGGCCCGTCCCGCCAGCAGCACCCCCAGCCCGTGGGTCAGCAGGGTCCGCTGCAGCAGCTTGCCGTCCTCCGCGGCCGCGGCGTGCTCCACCGCCGCCCAGTGGTCACCGGTCTCCCCGAACCACCGCGAGGCGACGGCGTGGCTGACGTGGCAGGCGTCCGAGCCGCGTTCGTGGAGCTGCTCGAGCAGGACCTGGCGGACCACGGGGTGGGTCTGGTAGGCCCCCTCCTCCCCGGCCGAGCGCTCCAGCAGCCCCGTGGTCCGTTGCAGCGCGTGGAGCACGGACCCGGCGTCCTGCCGGTCCGACAGCCGGACGGCCAGGTCCACCGGCAGGACGTCGACCACGCTGGTGCGCCGCAGCAGCTCGACCTCGTCCTCGCCCAGCCCGGCCAGGACCTCCTCGACCACGTAGTCCGCGAGCTGGTCGGGGCGGCCGAGCAGGGCGACCGCCACGGGCCAGCCACGGGTGCGGGCCAGGGCGTCGCGGACCTCGTCGTCCGCCACCGCCGACTGCGCGGTGTGGCGGCTGCGGGCCAGCACGCGCAGCACCTCGTCGGGACGCAGGGCGAGGTCGGCGGCGCCCAGGTCGAGCACCCGCTCCTCCAGGCGCGGACCGGGCAGACCGACAGGAGGCTCGCGGCGACCCACCCAGACCACCCGGACCCCGGACCGCACGGCCGTCAGCGCGCCCAGGGCGTCCAGCACCTCGGGCGAGACCACCTCGCCGGCCTCGTCCAGGACCAGGGTGAAGGGGCGGACCTGGTCGTCGACGGCCGCCACCAGGCGCTGCCACCGCGCGCGCGGCGACCCGTCGCCGGACAGGTCGAGGTCCGGGACGTCCGTGACCGCCGCGGCGTCGCGGTCGTGGCTCTGGCCCGGTCGCGGGGACGGCACGCCGGCGGTGGACGAGCCCTCGAGCATCGCCGCGGCCAGCTCGTCCCACAGCTGTCCCGCGCTGCGGCACCGCGGGCCCAGCGTCAGCCAGGCCGCGGGGCGCCCGGCGGCCCGCAGCGCCCGGACGTGCTGGGCGAGCAGGGCGGTCTTGCCGTGACCGGTGGGGGCCACGACGGCGACGTGCTCGACGTGGGCGGGCAGGTCGGACAGAAGTGCCTGCTGCCTCGGGTGCAGCAGGGTCCGATGGTCGGTGCGGGGGACGTCGGTCGCCGGCGCGGTCGTGCCCCCCGCGGCCGTTCGCCAGGCGCCCACATAACGAGTGTCACCCGGCCCGGGATCGCTGTCCATCGCGGCGGGCCCGGACCCGCCCCCGACCTGGCCCTACCACCCCGACTCACCCTGCACGGGTGATGCTCGGGGGGGGGGGGGGGCACCGGCGGTGGCCCGCGCACGGCAGGAGGCCGCCCCACGAGGGGGACGGCCTCCTGCGCTGCTGTGCACCGCGCCGGACTTGAACCGGCAACCCGCTGATTAAGAGTCAGCTGCTCTGCCAATTGAGCTAGCGGTGCGTCGCAGAGATTACCAGCGGTCGGCGGTCGGTCGAAATCCGTTCCGGCTCAGGCCTGGACGGGGCTGTCGTGCTCGCGTCCCCCGTGGTGCTCGGTGCTCTCCCACCACGGCTCGTCGGGCATGCCCTCCTCCACGAGCACCTGCTCCGACGCGGGCGCGTCGGCCAGGTCCACGAGCAGCGTCAGCGGCACGTGGTCGTGCAGCAGTCCCATGACGGCCTCGTCGACGCCAGGTGTGTTGTGCAGGTGCTCCCCCTGGTCGGGCACGGTTCCTCCTCGTGGTCCGGGCCCGCCGGTGTGCGGACACCCACCCCCCGATCGACGCACCCCCCACGGGACTTGACCCGTGAGGGGTGCGTTTCGCCCGATCAGCGCCGGGTGAGCGCTGACCGTCAGTCGACGTCGGCCCGGGTGCGTGAGCGGTACTCCAGGTCGGCGTAGGCGGGGTGACGACGGATCCAGCCGAGGACGAAGGGGCACACGGCCAGGGCGCGCAGGCCGCGGCACCGCACGTCGTCCAGGGCGTAGCGGGCCATGGTCCCGCCGACGCCGCGGCCCTCGAAGGCCGGCTGCACCTCGGTGTGGGTGAAGACGAGCATCTCCGGGGTCAGGTGGTACTCCGACCAGCCGGCCAGCTCGCCGCCCACGCGCGCCTCGTACCGGCTGCGCTCGGGTGCGTCCGTGACCACGACGTCCGAGGTGTCGCTCATGGGACGACGGTACCCATGCCCGCCCGCCGCGGTCAGGTCGGCACGCACCGGCCCGGGGGCCGACGACCCGTTACACGACGGTGCGCTGCGGTGACCTCCGCCGTAACGCACCGTCCCTAACGTCCGCGTGGCACTGCTGAGGCACAGCGGGCCCACAGGAGGAATCACCGTGCGACCCCCCACCTCTCGCCCGCCGTCCCCGCGCGGGCGCCTCGCCCTCTCGTCCCTGCCGGCCGGGTTGGTCGTGACCGCGCTCGCGGTCTCGGCCCTGACGGCGACCCCCGCCGCGGCGACCGGAGCCACCGGTGACGACTTCTCCGTCGCCGAGCTGCCCGACGGCGGCTACCGCGTCACCCTGGAGCTCGACGAGCCGCTGCCCGTGCGCGACGCCGTCCCGGAGCTGGCCGTGGACGGCCAGGTGCTGGGCTGGGCGCAGGAGTCCCCGGACGGGCTGTCGCTGACGCTGGACACCGCGGACGTCTCGGTGCTCGACGCCGCGGACGTCGACGTGGCCTGGAACGGGCTCGTGCCCGGCACGGAGGTCGCGTCGCGTCGTGCGGCCACGCAGGCCCCGCAGGTGCTCACCGCCGAGTCGGCCGAGGTGCTCACCGCCGACCCCGCGACCCCCGGCCCCTACGGCGTCGAGCGGCTCGACTACGACCTGGGCGACACGGCCACCACGCTGTCGGGCCTCGGTGCGGGAACGCTGCCCGTCGAGCTGCGCGCCGCCGTCTACGCGCCCGTCGGCGCGCGCGGCCCGCGGCCGGTCGTGGTGTTCCTGCACGGGCGCCACTCCGCCTGCTACAACCCCGTGACCCGGCAGAGCAACAACACCAACTGGCCCTGCGCGACCGGGTTCCTGCCCATCGACAGCCACCTGGGGTACACCGAGACCGCCGAGGCGCTCACCACCCACGGCTACGTCGTCGTGTCGGTCAGCGCCAACGGCATCAACGCCAAGGACGCGGGCAACACCGACGACAACGGCGGCCTGGCCCGCGGCGAGCTCGTCATGCAGCACCTGGACCTGCTGGAGGGCTGGAGCCAGGTCCGCGGCACGCCCGGCGGTCGTCACCCGCTGGCCGGCCGGCTCGACCTGCGCAACGTGGGCCTGATGGGTCACTCCCGGGGTGGTGAGGGCGTCGTCGAGGCGGCCCTGCTCAACGCCGACCGCAGCGCCCCCTACGGCATCCGCGCCGTGCTCCCGCTGGCGCCGGTCGACTTCGGCCGGCCGACGCTGCCCGACGTGCCGATGGCCGTGCTGCTGCCCTACTGCGACGGCGACGTGTCCAACCAGCAGGGCCAGCACTTCTACGACGACACCCGCTACGCCACCGACGACGACGTGCTGAGGTCCTCGGTGATGCTGATGGGCACCAACCACAACTTCTTCAACACCGAGTGGACGCCCGGGGCGACGATCTTCCCCGCCAACGACGACTGGTCCGCGTCGACCGACGAGGTCTGCGGCGGCGCCGTGCCGTCCACGCGGCTGAGCGCAGCCGAGCAGCGCGCTGTCGGCACGGCCTGGATGGCCGGGTTCTTCCGGATGGTGCAGGGCGGCGAGACGCAGTTCCTGCCGTTGTTCGACGGCTCGAACGCGACCGTGCCGTCGGTCGGTGACGCCGCGGCGTTCGCCCAGGCGCAGCAGGCCGGTTCCCGTCGCGTCGACGTGGCCCCGCTGGAGCGTCCGGAGCCGGGCGTCAGCGTGACCGGCTTCGACCTGGGGGCGTACTGCTACAGCATCGCCAGCCGCGTGGCGGCCGGGGACGTGCCCTGCTCGTCCACCTCATCCACGTCCAAGGTGCCGCACTGGACCCCGGCGACGTTCGCGACGTCGGTGCCGACCAGCCCGGTGCTGCGGCTGCAGTGGAGCGAGGCGTCGACCGACCCGGTCGTCACCGCCGCGCTCGACGCGGGCGAGCGCAACGTCCGCCGCTACGACGCGCTCACGTTCCGGGTCGCCCGGGACGAGGCCGCCGTGGGTGACGTCGACCTGGACGTCACGGTGACCGACGGCCGTGGCCGGTCGGCCACGGTGTCGGTGGCGGACCTGGGCCCGGCCCTGGACCCGTTCCCGGCGTCCACCAACACCAACAACGGCCGCAACCTGCTGGGCAAGACCTGGCTGCGGACCGTCCGGGTGCCGACGGCCTCGCTGCGGGGCGTCACCCTCACCGACGTGCGCAGCGTCAGCGTCCGGCCCGCCACGCCCACCGGTGGGGTGTACCTGTCGGACATCGCCTTCGACACCCCGACCGTCGGTCGCGGCGGACCCACGGACCTGGCCCAGCTGAGCATCGTGGACACCACGGTGACCGAGGGCGACGGTCCCGGCACGGCCACCATGGCCGTCACGTTCGACGAGCCGCTGCTGACGGACGCCACGGTCAACGTGCAGACGGCGGCCAGCGGGTCGTCCAACGCGGGTCAGGTCCCGCTCGGGGCGTCGGTGCTCACCATCCCGGCCGGCGCGACGTCGGCGCAGGTGCAGGTGCCGCTGGTCGGCAACACCACCGACAACACGGACTCGCTGCGCTACAAGGTGACGCTGTCCTCGCCCGTCGGCGCGGTGGTCGGCGACGGCTTCGGCTGGTTGACGGTCCTGGACGACGACCTGCCGCCCGCCTAAGGGGGGAGCGGGCGCGCGCCCACCCGGCCGGTCACCGACCGGTCAGGTGGGCGCGCACCGCGTCGTCGGTGGTGAGGGCGACCGCGGTGGCCCGGGCTGCCGGACACCCCGGCGGCGGCGCAGCTCGAGCACGGCTGGGTCACGATCCTGTCGGGGCTGAAGACGCTGCTGGAGACGGGCCGCCCGATGGTGGCGGCACCCGCCTGACGGGCTCGTCGGACCTGGCGCCCGCGGCCGGGGCGACGGAGGATGGCGGTCATGACCGACGTCGTGGACCTGGCCGCCGCCTTCGCCACCTTCTCCGAGCCGTGGGCGCCCCGGACGGTCGCCGTCATGAACGACTACGACGTCCGCGCCGTCCGGACCCACGGGGAGTTCACGCGTCACAGCCACCCCGACACCGACGAGCTGTTCCTGGTGCTCAGCGGGTCCCTGACCATCCGGCTCGACGACGGCGACGTGGTGCTGGGGCCGGGCCAGCTCTACGTCGTCCCTCGCGGGGTGTCGCACCAGCCGGTGTCGGCCGAGGGGGCCGAGGTGCTCCTGCTGGAGCCGAGCCTGACGGTGAACACCGGGGACAACCCCGGTGCGCTGACCGCGGGGCGCCGCGAGGTCTGACCGACCGGGAGGAGCCCCTCCTCAGGTGGGCGACGTCTCGTCGGTGTCGGGGACGTAGCGGTCCATCCGGGCGGCCGCCACGCGCAGGAACCGGACCACGGTCTCGCGCTGCGCCGGGTCGAGGTCGTCCGCCAACCGGTCGAGCTCGGCGAAGAGTGGTGCGAGCTCGCCGATGAGCCGACCGGTGGAGGCGTCGCTGGCCCGGAGCGCCACGCGGCGGCGGTCGTCCGGGTGGGGGTGCCGCTGGACGTGGCCGTCGCGCTGGAGCCGGTCGACGAGCTCGGTCGTCGAGCCGGTCGAGATGCCCAGCCGGGTGCTGAGGTCGGCGGGGCCCATCGGCGCGGTGCTGTCCATCACGGCGCCGAGGGCGGCGTAGTCCATCGGGCGCAGCCGCAGCCGCAGCCGGCGCCCGGTGGTCACCGACCCGGTGCCGGAGACGGAGCTGCCCGGTCGGTGAGCGTCACCCCGTCCGGCAGTCGTCGTCCCCGGTCGTCCCCGGTTCGGCGGGTCGGGCCGACTGCGGCTGCGACGACCGGTGACGACGGATCTCCCGCCGCGCCAGCACGAAGGCGATCAGGACGGGGACGACGTACCGCGCGTACGAGAGGGCCTCCTCGACCCACCACGGCACCGACACGTCCGGCCACGGGACCTGCGGCCAGGGGATGTCGGGCCAGGGGATGTCGGGCCAGGGGATGTCGGGCCAGGGGACCTGCGGCCACGGGATGCGGGGCAGGTCCCAGTCCGGCCAGGGCAGGCTGAAGGCGAACCGGGCCAGAAACGAGGCAAGCAGGATCGGGACCACCACCACGGCGACGGCGACCAGCGTCTGCCGGGCGGTGTGCAGGCGGGGGTGGGCCAGGATCCACGCCTGCCGTCGCGCCGCGGGGGAGCCGGGCTCGGGTCGCAGGTCCGCTCCACCCACCCCGACCAGCGCCCGCGCCGATGCGTCCAGGTCGCCCGAGGCCTCGAACAGCGTCACCCGACGTGCGGGTCCCACCCAGCCGAAGCGGAGCGCGAGTGCGCCGGCGTCCGCCGGGGCGTGCGGCCCCGGTGACACCTGGACCTTCTCGTCGCTGGTCCTCTTCTCGGCCAGCAGCTCGCCGTCGCGGGTCCACGTCAGCCGTCGCCCCCAGCCCGACGGCTCCACCAGCACCACGTGGGTGCGGCCGTCGTGCTCCAACGACCACCGCTCGAGGTCGGCCATGTGTGCGAAAATACCAGAGCAGTCACTCTATTAAAAGGTCGAGGAGGTACCGGTGGCGCGCACGGTCGACCCGGAGCGGTACGCGGCGCGGCGGCTGCAGATCATCGACGCCGCCGTCACGCGCTTCGCCGCCGACGGGTACGTGGGGGCCACGACCGCCTCGATCTGCCGCACGGCGGGGATCGGCTCGGGCACCTTCTTCCACTACTTCCCGACCAAGGCCGACGTCCTGCTCGGCGTCCTGGCCGAGGGCACGGAGGAGACCCGGGCCTGGTTCGCCGCGCAGGACGGCCGTGACGACCCGTTGGCGGTCCTGCGTGACTGGGTCCGCCGGTCGGTCGACGAGCTGGCGGACCCCCGCCTGGCGGGCTTCGTCCGGGCGGTGGGTGCGGTCATGACGGAGCCGGCCGTGGCTGCGGCGCTCGCGCGGGACGAGCAGGTGCAGCAGGACGGGCTCGAGCGCTGGGTCGACCGGGCCCGGTCGGGCGGGCAGGTGCGGCAGGACCGGTCGGCGGCCGAGCTCGCGGCCTGGCTCGCCCTCGTCCTGGACGGCTTCGTCGCTCGGCTCGCGGGCGACGACTGGTTCACCGCGCACGGGCAGGGCGACATGCTGCTGGAGACCGTGGACCGGCTGCTGGCGCCCCGCTGAGGCCGCGGTGGCGTGGGAACGCTCCCACGGCATCCGTCGGCATGGCAGAGTGCCGCCGGTGACCGGACCCGGCCCGCTGTGGCGCCGAGCCCCGCTCCGGGGGCTGACCCAGGGGGCGTGGTCGGTCGTGCTCGTCGGGGCGTTCGTCCTGGCGGCGGTCGCCGGGGCGACGGACGTGCTGTCCGTCGCCGGGTGGCGCACCGCGGCGACGGCCAGGGTCCTGGACGCGGTCCCGGAGGGTGCGGCCCTACGACTCGCCCCCGACCTGCGCGTGGGGGCGGCCCCCGCACCCGGTCCACAGCTCGACCGGCTGCTGGAGCAGGTGGACGAGATCCCCGGCCTGGGGTCCCCGCAGCTGCTCGGGGTCTCGTTCCGTGACGAGCTGGACGGCGGGCAGGAGGTCCGGTACGAGTCCTTCGTGACCGGGGGGTCGACCCGGGTGCCCGCCCGGCTGGTCGCCGTGGACGACCCGGCGGCCGTGCTGACGGGGGGTGCACGCGTCGACGGGGCAGCCGCCGGAGGCGGGCCCGGGCTGTGGCTGCCGGAGGAGCTGGCGGCCGCGCTCGACCTGGTGCCCGGCGACACCGTGGACTTCGGGCTGGCGCCCAGCGCCGGGGCCGAGCCGGAGCAGGTGACGCAGGCGGCGCTGGCCGGGACCTACCGGGTGTCGACGGACGGCTCCACCCCGGACGACGTGCCGGACGCCTCGTTCTGGACCACCCGCTCGGGGCGGCTGCCCGGGGACGTGGGCGGCGGCGGCTCGGTGGCGCTGGTCGTGGGCACGCCGGCCGACGTAGTCGACGTGGCCCGGGCCTCCGGCGACGTCCTGCTGTGGAACGTGGACGCCGGGCTGCGACCGGCCCGCCCGACGCGCGACCAGCTGGGGGCGACCGCGGCCGGGGTGGCCGAGCTGCAGCAGGGCGTGGCCCGGGACGGGCTGCGGGGGTTCGAGGACGAGGTCGTCACCACCGTGGTCAGCGGGATCGGCGGGCTGGCCGGGCAGGCCGACGACATCGCCCGCCGGACCGCCGCCGAGGCCCGGGCCCCGGTGCTGGGCGCCATCGGGCTGTCGCTGGCCGTCCTCGCCGCGGTCTCCGTGCTCACCGCGGCCCGTCGTTCCCGGGAGCTGGAGCTGCTGGCCGGGCTGGGGGTGCGCCCCCCGGCGGTCGCGGCCCTGGGGGTCGTCGAGGTGGTGCCCGCCGCCGTGCTCGGCCTGGCCCTCGCCCTGCCGGTATCCGTGGCCGGGGCGGACCTGCTGACGGGCGTGCCCGTCGAGGGCTGGGCGGTGCGGCGCGCCGTCGAGCAGGCCGCCGTGGTCCTGCTGGCGGGGGTGGTCGTGCACGGGCTCGTGATGCTGCTGACCGCGGCCGCGGCGGCCCGCTCCGGGGCCCGCCACGAGCGCCGCAGCGTCTCCGTGCCCTGGCGACCCGTCCTGGTCGTGGCCGCGGTCGCGGCCGTCGTCGGGCTCGTCGCCGCACCCGCGGGCGGGGCGCGGGGGCTGGACCTCGCGGTGCCCGTCCTGGTCTGCGCGGCGGTCGGCGCCGTCGGGGCCAGCGCGCTGCGCCTGATCGCCGCCGGGCGCCGTGCGGGCCCGACCGACGACGGGCTGACGGCCGACGGGGGACCGTTGAGCGCCGGCGCGGTCGGCCGGCTGGTGCTGCGGCGACGGCTGGCGTCCGGTGGGGCCGAGCGGCTGCTCGTGGTGACCGCGCTCGCCGCGGCGTTCGGGATGGCCGTGCACGTGCTGGCCGGTGGCGCGCTCGTCGAGCGCTCGGTTCAGGACAAGGCCGCGGTCATCGCCGGCGCCGAGGTCCTGGTCGAGGTGGACCTGGCCCGGCAGCTGGACCCGTCGTTGCCGTTCACGGGATGGCCGGTCGACGCCGACGTCAGCGAGGGCGACAGTGTGGTCTACCGCGGGTCGGGGCGCCTGCCCGGCGGCTCGGTGGTCGACGTCGTCGCCGTGGACCTGACGACCATCGCCGACGTCGCGTCCTGGGGCAGCGAGGGTGGTCCCCTGGAGCGGGGCCGCGACGCCTTGGCGGTGCTCGCCGGGGCCGATGCCCTCGCCGCGCCCCTGTGCCCGTCGGCCTCGCCCCGGGAGGCCCTGTTCGGCGCCGACGAGCCCGAGCCCGGGGCGCCGGACCCGCCGGACTGCCCGCCGACGCCTGACCCGGCCGAGGGCGTCCCCCTCGGCGCGGTCGCCCCCGGCGCGGCGCCCGTCCTGCTGGTGGGCGACCCGGTCGGGCGGCGCGTGGGTGGGACCACGACGGTCACGGCCACGAACGCCCAGGTGCCGGTCGAGGTCGTCGGGGTGGTGCCGGCCTTCCCCGGGCTGGACCCCGACCTGCGCACCGGGGTGGTGGCGGCGACGGGGTCGTTCCTGCCGCGCCTGCCCAACGGCGATCCCCGCTTCGCCACGGGCACCGCGCTGGAGATCCCCAACCTGGACGTGGAGTCCGTCGAGCTGTGGTCCTCGCGACCGCTGTCCGACGTCCAGGCGGACCTGCGCGGTCGCGGGGTGGACGAGAGCACGCTGACCGACGAGAGACGGACCCGGACCCTCGAGTCCGCCCTGGTCCGGCCGGCCTTCGTGGCGGTGGCCCTGGTGGCCCCGTACCTGCTGGCCCTCACCGCCCTGGTGCTCCTCATGGCCGTGCTCGCCCTGGCGTTGTCGGTGGACCGTGCGGCCGCGCGGTCCCGGGCCGGCGACCTGGTCCTGGCCCGGATGGGGCTCGGTTCGGGCGGGCCGCGGCGGCTGCTGCTCGCGGAGGCCGGGTTGCTGGTCGGGGCCGGGCTGGTCCTGGGCCTGCTGGGCTGGGCGGCGACCCTGCCCCTGCTGCCGCGCCTGGTCGAGCCCGAGCCGACAGTGGTGCCCCCCGTCGACGTCTCCGGGGTGCTGCTGGTCGCGCCGCAGGTGCTGCCGCCCGTGCTCGCGGCGGTGGTGCTGGCCCTGGGCGTCGGGGCCGCGGTCGCCTGGGCCGGTTCCCGGCAGCGGGCGGAGGAGGAGGTGCTCCGTGGTCTCGACTGAGCAGACCGGCGTGAGCGGGGGCGGCGACCCGGACGGCGCTGCGACCGGCCCCGACGACGGCGTCCGCTGCGACGCGGTCACCCGGTTCTACCGCTCGGCGGCGGGGGAGACGCACGCCCTGCGCGGCGTGGACGCACGGTTCGCGGCCGGGACGGTCTCCTGCGTCGTCGGTCCGTCCGGCAGCGGCAAGTCCAGCCTGCTGCAGGTGCTCGCGCTGCGCGAGGTGCCTGACGGCGGGCAGGTCTGGCTCGCGGGGGAGCCCACGGTGCCCGGGAGCACCGGTGCCCGGCGCCGCTGGCGGCGCCGGCTGGTGGCGTGGGTCCCGCAGCGGGCGACGCACGCCCTGCTGCCGCACCTGAGCGCGGCCGAGCACGTGGTGCAGGTCGCCCACCTGCGCGGGGTCGACGCCGACGTCCGTGGCGTCCTGGACGAGGTCGGACTTCGGCGTCGGCGCCGCTCGCGCCCGGCGCAGTTGTCGGGCGGTGAGCAGCAGCGCCTGGCGGTCGCCCTGGCCGCGGTCGGCGACCCGCCGGTCCTGGTGGCCGACGAGCCCACGGCCGAGCTGGACGACGAGGCCGCGGCGCTGGTCCTGGCCCTGCTGCGCCGCAGCGCGGCCGCGGGCGCCTGCGTGGTGGTGTCCACCCACGACGCCCGGGTGACGTCCCGGTCCGACCGGGTGCTGCTGCTGCGCCACGGGGTGCTGTCGACCGACGCCCGCGCCGGCGACGGTGCCGAGGCCGTGCTCGACTCCACCGGCCGGCTCCAGCTGCCGCCCGAGGCGCTGGCCCTGTTCCCCGACGGGCGGGCCCGGCTCGAGGTGCGTGACGACGAGGTCGTCCTGCGGCCACCGGTGGACCGGTCATGAGCGTCGAGGTCCGTGACGTCACCCACCTGGCCGGCGGGGTCACGGTGCTGACGGAGGTGTCGATGACGGCCGCCCGCGGCACCCTCGTCGTGGTCGCCGGACGGTCGGGCTCCGGCAAGTCGACGCTGTGCCACCTCGTCGCCGGGGTGAGCGCCCCCACGGCCGGCCGCGTGCAGGTGCTCGGCCGCCCCGCGCACCCGGCCCCGCCCTGGTCGGTCGTGTCGCTGCTGCCCCAGCGGCTCGCCCTGGTCCCCGAGCTGTCCGTGGCGGAGAACGTCGCCTGGCCGTGCCGGCTGGCCGGTCGCCGGGTACCCGAGGGCCTGCTCGAGGGCCTCGCGCTGACCGCGCTGGCCGGCCGGGCGGCCAAGGACACGTCGCTGGGCGAGCAGCAGCGGACCGCGCTGGCCCGGGCGCTCGGCGTGGTCCCCGACGTCGCGGTGCTCGACGAGCCGACGGGGCACCAGGACGACGCCAACGTCGAGCGGGTGCTGGCGGCCCTGCGCGGGGCCACCGACGCCGGCACCTGCGTGCTGGTGGCCACGCACGACGAGCGGGTGCTCGAGGTCGCCGACGCCGTCGTCCGGCTGGAGGGCGGCCGGGTCGTCGACTGAGGCCGGAGCCCACAACCACCGCACCGCTCGGGCACAGCACAGGCACAGGCAGGTCCGCCGACGTCGTGCGGGTCAGAGCCGGGACGAACCAGGAGACCGCCGTGAACCCCAGCCCCCACGTCGTGCCCACCTACGAGGGCCGCCCCCTCGCCAAGCCCGACGAGGAGGTGGTCGACCAGGGGCTGCGCTTCGACGTGAGCACCCTGCTGGGGCGCCGGCAGCTGCTGCTGACGCTCAGCCTGGGTGGTGGCGCGCTGGCGTTCGCCGGCTGCGGCTCGGCG
>JBBSQH010000003.1:0-141889 GCA_038258055.1 Actinomycetales bacterium | reverse complement strand
CGGGCCCGCGCCGGCCGGCCCCCCGCCCGGGCCGCCCCGGGGCGGGGGGGGGGGGCCCCCCCCGCCGCCGCCCCCGGGCCCCCCCCGCGCGGGGCGGCGGCGCGCGCGCCCCCCCCCGCCCCAGGGTGGTCAGGAGAGCTCGACACCGCTGATGGAGATGTCCTCGCGGGGACGGTCGCGGTTGTCGGTGGGCGCCGCGGCGATGGCGTCCACGACGGCCTGCGACTCGGCGTCCGCGACCTTGCCGAAGATGGTGTGCTTGCCCTGCAGGTGCGGGGTCGGCACGACGGTGACGAAGAACTGCGAGCCGTTGGTGCCCTGGCCGCCACGCTTGCCGGCGTTGGCCATGGCCAGCAGGTACGGCTCGCCGAAGGACAGCTCGGGGTGGATCTCGTCGTCGAAGGTGTAGCCCGGGCCGCCGGTGCCGGTGCCGAGCGGGCACCCGCCCTGCACCATGAAGCCGGCGATGACGCGGTGGAAGGCCAGCCCGTCGAAGAACGGGTCCTTGCGGGTGGCGCCCGTGGTCGGGTCCGTCCACTCCTTCTCGCCCGTGGCGAGGCCGGTGAAGTTGGCCACCGTCTTGGGCGCGTGGTTGCCGTACAGCTCCACGCGGATGTCGCCCTTGGTGGTTGTGATGGTCGCGGTCTGGGTCGCAAGCATGAACTCAGTGTCTCAGGCGTGACGCGCCCGTGCGTCCGCGGCCTGATCACGGCAGGATGGCCCGCGGGGCACGGTGTCCTGTGAACCACAACGACCTCGGGAGGAACCATGTCGAGGACGACGACGAAGGCGCGCAAGGCCGAGAAGAAGGCCAACCAGGCCGCCGAGCGTGCGGTCGCCAGCGCCGGCGAGGCCGTAGCGGCCGAGAAGGCTGCCGCCAAGCTGCGGATCGACTCCGCCCGCGAGTGGGCGGAGCCCAAGGTCAAGAACGCGCGCGACTGGGCCGAGCCCAAGGTGAAGACCGCCAACGACTGGGCCGAGCCCAGGGTGAAGCACGCCGCCGACTGGGCCGAGCCCCGGCTGCGCCACGCCAAGGACGCGACCGTCCAGTACGCGGCCCCCAAGGTCGAGGCCGCGGCCGGCAAGATCGCCCCGGCGGT
Organism: Actinomycetales bacterium; assembly: GCA_038258055.1. Taxonomy (GTDB): domain Bacteria; phylum Actinomycetota; class Actinomycetes; order Actinomycetales; family JBBAYJ01; genus Aquipuribacter. The sequence continues at coordinate 140,789 of JBBSQH010000003.1, read as the reverse complement.
CGACTCCGCTCGCGACACCATCGTGGACGGCTGGCTGCCCAAGGTCGTCGACACGGTGGGTACGGCCGCAGCCGCGGCCGCCGCTGCGAGCGCCACGGCCGGTGAGCGTGGCTCGGGCGCCGTGCACGTCCTCAAGGGCGACGCCGTGGCCACCACCAAGAAGACGAAGGGCCGCAAGGGCCGCAAGCTCCTGGTCTTCCTCGGCATCACCGCGGCCATCGGCGGGGCGATCGCGTTCCTGCTGCGCAAGCAGGACGACGCCACCGACCCGTGGGCGCAGCCGTACCCGACCTACCCGCCCGCCCCGGTCCAGCCGACCTCCACCCCGGTCACCCCCGCGACCGAGGGCGGGTCGGACGACGACACGGAGAAGTCGGACGACGAGGACGAGGACGAGCAGCGTCCCGAGACCGACATCGCCGACATCGCTGCGGGCGAGCACTCGGTCACCGACGACGGCAAGGACGAGAACAAGTCCTGACCTGAGGACCCGCACCACCTGACGAGGGCGCTCCCGCTGCGGCGGGGGCGCCCTCGGTCGATCGTGGGGCCTTCGGCAGGTCCGGAACCGGCCGAGCCCGCGCACGACGGCTAGCGTCGGCTGGTGCTGCTCACCCGTGACCTGGTCGAGCGGCTGGAGTCCGTCGAGGTCGAGACGGTGGCCCGGCTGGTGGAGTCGCTGGCCGTGACGGCCGTGGACCCGGTGCCGTCGGCGCTGACGTGGGGTCGCGGCCTGCTGGTCGCCACCGGCCCTCGGCGCTACGTGAACCGGGCCGTGGGGGTGAGCCTGGACGAGCTGTCGGTCGGCTCCGTGGCCGAGCTGGGGGCGTGGTTCCTCGAGCGCGGCCTGGTGCCGGCGGTGCAGCTGTCGTCCTGGGCGCCGACGACCACGGTCCAGGCCCTCACCGCCGCGGGTTTCGCTCCTGCCTGGTGCCGCTCGGTCCTGGCCCGGGACCTGACCGACGTCCACGTGGGTGCGGCCGCGGGCCCTGGTGGTCGCGTCGACGATGACGTCGAGGTCACGACGGTGACCGACGAGGAACAGTCCGCGGAGGCCGCGGAGGTCATGGCGGACGGCCAGGACGACCCCGCGACGGCGGTGGAGTTCATGGCCGCCGACCGGCGGTCCGGCGGCACCACCCAGCTGCTGGCCCGGCTGGACGGACGCGTGGTCGGGTGCGGGTCGCTCACCGTCGTGGGCCGGAGCGCCTGGCTGGGGGCGGCCGCCACCCTCACGGAGGCGCGTGGCCGGGGCGTGCAGACGGCCCTGCTGCGGCACCGGCTGCAGCTCGCCCGGGACGCCGCCTGCGACCTGGTCGGCGTGACCGCGTCGGTGGGGTCCACGTCGTCGCGCAACCTGCAGCGGCTGGGGTTCGGACTCGTGCAGGAGCAGTGGGTACTCCTGCAGCGCCGCTGATACGCAGGGGCCATTTCGTGTGGGCCTGTGGACGAATCGGGCAACGGCGGTCCGCTGCCGTGTCACGATCGGGGCGTGGACCACGTGAGGGGGGCGGCGCGAAGCGAGGACGTGCGCGCGCACAACCTCGCGTCCGTGATGTCCCACCTGGACCTGGTCGGGCGGGCCAGCCGAGCCGAGCTGGCCGCGCAGACCGGGCTGGTGTCCGGAGCCGTCTCCTCCCTGGTCCAGGAGCTGCGGGACGCCCGCCTGGTCCGGTCGGTCGCCCCGGTCGAGGACACCGGCCCGCCCCGACGAGGCCGCCCGGTGGAGATCGTCGAGATCGACGGGACCGACCTCGGCTTCCTCGTCGTGCAGTTCCTGATGGGCCAGGTGCGGGTGGTCGGCACCGACCTGGCCGGGCGCGTCCTGCACGAGGACCTGCGGGCCGTGACCACGCCGGTGGGCGACCCCGGGGCGTTGGCCGACGTCCTCGCCGGCCCGACCGATCGCGGGCTCGCCGCGCTGACGGCCACCGGCGCCCGCCCGGCCGCGCTCGCGGTGCTGGCCCCCGCCCCCGTCGACCCGCTGACTGGCCACGTCGCGTGGTCGACCGACTTCGGCTGGCACGACGTGGACCTCGCGGCCCTGCTCACCGAACGGCTGGCGGAGCCGCCGGAGCAGGTGCTGGTGCTCAACGACGCGCAGACCGCCACGCACGCCGAGGCCGTCGCCCACCGCCGCGCCACCGGGCGTCCCGTCCAGCACCTCGTCTACCTCAAGGCCGACACCGGTATCGGCGGGGGCGTCGTCGTCGAAGGTCAGCTGCTGCGCGGGGCCAGTGCGTTCGCGTTCCAGCCCGGCCACGTGGTGACCGTGCCCGGCGGGCAACCCTGCAGCTGCGGCAAGCGCGGCTGCCTGGTGACCGTCGCGGGTCCGGACGTTCTCCTTCAGGAGGCGGGACTGGCCGCCCGGGCCGGGTCCGACGGGTCGCCGGCCGCCCTCACGGAGCTGTTCCGCCGCCTGGCCGACGAGGACGAGCGGGTCGTCCGGGCCGCTGCCGGCAGCGCCGCGTGGTTGCGGCTGTCCCTGGTCAACATCTGCGTCCTGCTGCAGCCCGAGGTGGTCGTGCTCGGTGGCTACCTGGCGCGCATGAAGCACCTGCTGCTCGCCGAGGGCGACGACGGGCTCGGCTCGGCCGGCCTTCCCGGCGGGCCCGAGGTGCTGGCTGCCCGCCACGGCGACGACTCCGCCCTGCAAGGCGCGCTGTCCCTGGTCCGCAGCGGCGTGCTGACCCAGCCGGGCCAGGTCCGGCCGCCGACTTGACCCGCAATAACAGCAGGGGTTGAATAAAACCCACGGCGGAGTTCCGTCGGGTCAGGGGCGACGGTGCCCCGGCACCTGTGGGCGAAGGCGCCCGTTGGAGGACACCCGTGACACGTACCGGAGCCACCCGAGCCGCGACGGACGCCCGCCGCGACGAGGCGGCCCGCACCTCAGCCGGCAGCGACGGCTGAGCCCCTGGACCGGACGGTCGCGGCAGGGGTCGCCGCGCCCCTCCACCCGGTGCACGTGCCTCCATTGCGATCCGCCCGGCGGGACGGTGGTCCGGTGGTGAGCCTGCCTCTCGTGCTGCCCGATCCGGGCCCCGAGCACGGGAACGTGCGGCTGAGGGAGCTACAGACGGGGGACGTCGCGATGCTGCGCGACCTGTCCACCGACCCCTACGTGCCGACCATCGGCTCGCTCCCGCCGGGCACCGACGACGACGGCGCCCTGGCCTGGATCACCCGGCAGCACGAGCGGGCCATCACCGGGGCGGGGTACACGTTTGGCATCGTCGAACGGACGACGGACGACGCGACCGGGGTGGCGGGCCTGTCCCTCGCCGCCCTCGCCCAGGGGCGTGCTGCCGCCGGCTACAGCGTGGCCCCGTCTGCGCGCGGCCGGGGCCTGGCCGCCCAGGCGCTGGTGGCGCTCACCGGCTTCGCGTGGTCGCTGCCCGAGCTGCACCGCATCGAGCTCTACATCGAGCCGTGGAACACGGCGTCCCTGCGGACGGCCGGTGCCGCCGGCTACGCACGCGAAGGCGTGCTGCGCAGCCACCAGGAGATCGGCGGACGGCGGGTCGACATGGAGCTCTGGGCCGCAGTCCGGGCGTAGAACAGGCCGGAGACCCTTCGCGGCGAGACGAGAGGGCCTCCGGCCTGAGTGGAGGCGAGGGGACTCGAACCCCTAACCCCCTGCTTGCAAAGCAGGTGCGCTACCAATTGCGCCACGCCCCCGGAGCCGTCCGGGTCGAACAGGTGCTGCGGTCAGACCGGGTCGGTCGCCTCGGCCCACAGCTGGGCCTCGTGCCGACGGTCCGTCCACCTGCGCCACGCGGCGAAGGCCGCGAGACCTGCGAACGCCAGGACGAGGACTCGCTTCACGGGCAACTCCTCGATCGCGGGCGGACGACGTGCGTGCCAACTGTAGAGCAGCCGGACGGACGGGGCGACGCGCCGGTCACGGACCGGCCCGGGCCCGCTCAGTCGCCCGTCGCCGAGAAGTGCTGCCAGTCCGCGAGCGAACGGTAGTCCCCGCCCCAGGTCCAGCCCTGGGCCGCGAAGGCCCGAACCGCGGCCGAGTCGGGGTGGAGCATGCCCGGCAGCCTGCGGTCCCGGTCGGTGTACGCCGTCGCGAGCTCGGGGATGACGACCCGCTCGTCGCCGGTGCCACGGTCGTACGGGTTGTGGAACGGGTTCACGTCCAGCGCCCGGCCGTAGGCGTGCTCGGACCAGCCGCTGCCACCGGTGGTCGGTCGGCACACGAACGCAGAGGTGACGTTGCCGTCCCCGGTGGGTGCGAGGTCCAGCTCCTCGCGGGCGACGACCCGGACCTCCTCCAGCGGGAACCGGTCGGCGTGCATGGCGGCGAAGGCAGCCACGACGGCGTCCACGGCGTCGCGGTGCAGCAGGACCTCGCCGGTGTGGGGCCGCCCGTCGAACCCCCAGAACGACACCGTGACGTAGCGCAGGTCGCCCGCGTCGACCGGGCACGCGGGCTCCCAGGTGGAGCGGGCCAGCACGTCGTCGGGGACGTCGCGGACCGACGAGGTGAACTGCTCGTCCGCCGGCGGCGGCAGCACGTCGACCGTGACGATCCGGCGGTCCAGCAGCTCCGGCGGCGTGACCTGAGGGTCGACGGGCCCACCGCCGGCCGGGCCGAGGACACGGGTCCCCAGCCATCCCGGCGCGGGCGTGGCCCCGGGGTCGGGGGGTCCGCCGCCGAGCACGGGCCGCGACGCCTCCGCGGTCGCCTGGGGAGGAGCCGCGGACGGATCGGTCGACGGTCCCGTGGCCGGGCCGGACGGCGCGTCTCCCACCCCACCGGTCCCGACCGTCGGTGGCCCCAGGACCGGTCCCGTGGGCGCAGCCACGGACGGCGGGGCGCCGGTCACGGAGGGGACGGATGCGTCACCGTCGGCACCCGCCCCACCGGAGGCCGAGCACCCGCCCAGCAGGACCACCAGCACCGCCGCCGCAACGAGGCGTGCGCCGTCGGGGAGCGAACGCGAGAAGCCGGTCACCGGGACCTGCTGGCAGGCGCCGGGACCGGCATGGCACTCGTACGGGTGGGTGGGCCTAGGTGGACTTGAACCACCGACCTCTTCCTTATCAGGGAAGCGCTCTGACCGACTGAGCTATAGGCCCGTGCGCTCGCGCACCTGCCGAGGGTACCCGAGGTGGGCACCCTCGCCGAAATCAGCGGCTCACTCGTCGGTGAGGGTGACGTGCAGACCGCCGACGAGCCCGGAGCTGATGTTGTAGACGAAGGCGAACAGGGTGGCCAGCGCAGTGAGGATGACCACGTTGGCGACCGAGATGACGACCGACAGCGACAGCATCCGCTCGAAGCCGACGTAGGCGTAGATGTCGAACAGGGCGTCGCCCTGCACCTGACCCACGATGTCGTTGACGTCGGTGAACACGCCCATGCCGTCGATGACGTTCCACACCACGGCGGTCACGACGACGCCGATGATGCCCAGCGCCACGGACAGCAGGAACGACAGCTTGAGCACCGACCACGGGTCGAGCCGGGCCAGCGACAGACGCGCCTTGCGCGGGCCACGACGGACCGCAGCCGGGCCCGGACGGACTCCGGGACGCGGCTGACCGGGACGGGGCTGCCCCGGACGGGGCTGACCCGCACGAGGCTGACCCGCACGAGGCTGACCGGCGCCGGGCTGACCTGGGCGCACCTGCCCCGCACCGGGCTGACCCGGCTGACCCGCTCCCGGCTGCCCGGGGCGTGGCTGGCCACCCCGGACCGGCTGCCCGGGCTGGGTCGGCCGCTCACCCGTGCGCAGGGGCTGACCCTGCCGGGGCTGCGTGCCGGTCGCCCTACGCTGCGGTCCACCAGGACGTGCCTGCCCGGGCTGGGGCGGTGCCGTCGTGGTGCGGACGGGTGCTGTCCCCCGCGGGCTGTCAGCCTGCCGGGGACGCTCGGACTGCGTACGTGCGCCCGACGGTGCCTCGGCACCGCTCGGACGGGACCCCACCGCGGTGGGCGAGTTGGGACCAGACTCGGTCGTGCTCACCCGTCACCTCCCGTTACCTCGCGGGTCGAGCCATCAGGCTCGTCATCGGACGACGGTACCCCGTCATCCGCGGCGGCGGGCACTTCGCCCGAGTTCGCCACCGGGTCGCCCCCTGTCGCGACACCGTCGGCCGTCGGTCCGGAGGGCGCCGTCTCCGCCTCGTCGTCGATCCTGACCTCGCTGTTCAGCGCGGCCCCGATCACGGCGTCGTCCTTGCCCGGCTTGGTCAGGATGACCCCGTAGGTATCCCGACCGCTGGACCGGATGTCGGCGACGCGGCTGCGCATCACCCGGCCGGACGCCATGATCACCATCATCTCGTCGCCGTCGCCGGCGATCAGGGACGCGACCAGGTCACCGCGCTCGTCGCTGGCCTTGGCCACCTTGATGCCGTACCCGTTGCGACCCTGCACCCGGTAGTCGCTGACGGGCGTCCGCTTGGTGTAGCCGTTCTCGGTGACCACGATCACGTCACCGGTGGACCCGGCCGGCACGACGGAGGCGTTGAGCAGGTCGTCGTCGGAGCGGAACCGCATCCCGGTCACCCCGGAGGTGTCGCGACCCATCGGGCGCAGCTGCTCGTCGTCGGCGGTGAACCGGATGCTCATGCCCTTGCGCGACACCAGCAGCAGGTCGTCGCCGGAGTCGACCAGCCGCGCCGCCACCAGCTCGTCGCCGTCGCGGAGCTTGACCGCGATCAGCCCGCCGGAGCGGGGCGAGTCGTAGTCGGTCAGCCGGGACTTCTTGACCAGTCCCTGACGGGTGGCCAGGACCAGGTACGGCATCTCCTCGTAGTCGGACAGGTCGACGACCTGGGCGATCCGCTCGTCGGGCTGGAACGCGAGCAGGTTGGCCACGTGCTGGCCCTTGGCGTCCCGGGCGCCCTCGGGCAGCTCGTAGGCCTTGGCCCGGTAGACCCGACCCAGGTTGGTGAAGAACAGCAGCCAGTGGTGGGTGCTGGTGGTGAAGAAGTGCTCCACCACGTCGTCCCCGCGCAGGGCCGCCCCGCGGATCCCGCGGCCACCGCGGCGCTGGGCACGGTAGGAGTCGGCACGGGTGCGCTTGGCGTAGCCGCCCCGGGTGATGGTGACGACGACCTCCTCCTCGGGGATGAGGTCCTCCATCGACACCTCGCCGGCGGAGGGGACGATCACCGAGCGCCGGTCGTCGCCGTACTTGTCGACGATGGTCTGCAGCTCGGTCGACACGATCTGCCGCTGCCGGGTCGGCGTGGCGAGGATGTCCTCGTAGTCGGTGATCTGGGCCGTGAGCTCGGCGTACTCGTCGGCGATCTTCTGCCGCTCCAGCGACGCCAGCTGCCGCAGCTGCATGGCCAGGATGGCGCGCGCCTGGACCTCGTCGATCTCCAGCAGCTCCATCAACCCGTTGCGGGCGTCCTCGACCGTGGCCGAGCGACGGATCAGCGCGATGACGTCGTCGAGGTTCTCGAGCGCCTTGAGGTAGCCGATGAGCAGGTGCTGGCGCTCCTTGGCCTGCCGCAGCCGGTAGGCGGTGCGACGCTGGATGACCTCGAGCTGGTGGGCGATCCAGTGGGTGATGAACCCGTCCAGGCTGAGCGTGCGCGGCACACCGTCCACCAGGGCCAGCATGTTGGCGCTGAAGTTGTACTGCAGCTGGGTGTGCTTGTAGAGGTTGTTGAGGACGACCTTGGCCACGGCGTCGCGACGCAGCACGATGACCAGGCGCTGCCCGGTACGCCCGGACGACTCGTCGCGGATGTCGGCGATGCCGGACAGCTTGCCGTCCTTGACCATCTCGGCGATCTTCTCGGCGAGGTTGTCGGGGTTGACCTGGTACGGCAGCTCGGACACGACCAGGCAGGTCCGGCCCTGGATCTCCTCGACCTCGACGACGGCCCGCATGGTGATCGACCCGCGGCCGGTGCGGTACGTGTCCTCGATCCCCTGCCTTCCCATGATCACGCCGTGGGTGGGGAAGTCCGGGCCGTGGACGCGCTCCATCAGGGCGTCCAGCAGCTCCGGGCCGGAGGAGTCCGGGTGGTCCAGCGCGTACTGCACCGCGGCGGAGACCTCGCGCAGGTTGTGCGGCGGGATGTTGGTCGCCATCCCGACCGCGATACCGGCCGAGCCGTTGACCAGCAGGTTCGGGAACCGTGACGGCAGGACCAGGGGCTCCTGGGTGCGGCCGTCGTAGTTCTCGCCGAAGTCGACGGTCTCCTCGCCGCTGTCGCGGACCATCTCCATCGCGATGGTCTGCAGCCGGCACTCGGTGGACCGCGGGGCGGCGGCGCCCTGATTGCCGCGGCTGCCGAAGTTGCCCTGCCCGTCGATCAGCGGGTACCGCATCACCCAGTGCTGGACCAGACGCACCATGGTGTCGTAGATCGCCGTGTCCGAGTGCGGGTGGTACTGCCCCATGACGTCGCCGACGACGCGGGTGCACTTGGAGTGCTGCCGGTCCGGCCGGTAGCCGCCGTCGTACATGGCGTACAGCACGCGGCGGTGGACGGGCTTGAGCCCGTCCCGGACGTCCGGCAGCGCCCGGCTGACGATGACGCTCATGGCGTACGCCAGGTAGGAGCTCTGCATCTCCGCCTGGATGTCGACCGGCTCGATGTGGTCGCCGGGCGGGATGTCGGTGGTGTCGGTCACGCTGAGGTGCCTCCGTCAGGGTGTGGCTGTCGACCGTCGGACGTGGGGCTGCGCCCCGGGTGCCTGCCTCAGATGTCGAGGAAGCGGACGTCCTTGGCGTTGCGCTGGATGAAGGAGCGGCGGGACTCGACGTCGTCGCCCATGAGGACGCCGAACATGGCGTCGGCGGCCGCGGCGTCATCGAGCGTGACGCGCAGCAGGGTGCGGGTGGCCGGGTTCATGGTCGTGTCCCACAGCTCCTCGTAGTTCATCTCGCCGAGGCCCTTGTAGCGCTGGATCGCCTGGTCCTTGGGCAGTCGCTTGCCCGAGGAGGTGCCGGCCTGGACGAGCGCCTCGCGCTCGCGGTCGGAGAACACGTACTCGTGCTCGGCGTTGGTCCACTTGATCCGGTACAGCGGCGGCTGCGCCAGGAAGACGAACCCGGCCTCGATCAGGCCGCGCATGTAGCGGAACAACAGCGTGAGCAGCAGGGTCCGGATGTGCTGGCCGTCGACGTCCGCATCGGCCATCAGGACGATCTTGTGGTACCTGACCTTGTCGACGTCGAAGTCCTCGCCCACGCCGGCGCCCAGCGCCGTGATCAGGGCCTGGATGGCCTCGCTGCCCAGCGCCCGGTCCAGGCGGGCCTTCTCGACGTTGAGGATCTTGCCGCGCAGCGGCAGGATCGCCTGGGTCTCGGGGTCGCGGCCGTCGATCGCCGAGCCGCCGGCCGAGTCGCCCTCGACGATGTAGATCTCGCAGCGCGCCGGGTCGTTGGACTGGCAGTCCTTGAGCTTGCCGGGCATGGACTTGGACTCCAGCAGGCCCGTGCGGCGCGTGGCCTCGCGGGCCCGACGGGCGGCGACGCGGGCCGCGGCGGCCTGCTGGGCCTTGCGGATGATGTTGCGGGCTTCCTTGGGGTGGGCGGCGAACCAGTTGCCGAGCTCGTCGCCAAGGACCTTCTGCACGTAGCTCTTGGCCTCGGTGTTGCCCAGCTTGGTCTTGGTCTGGCCCTCGAACTGCGGCTCGGCCAGCTTGACGCTGATGACGGCGGTCAGGCCCTCGCGGATGTCGTCGCCCGTGATCTGCTCGTCCTTCTTGAGCATGTTGTTGTCACGCGCGTACCGGCCCACCAACGAGGTCAGGGCGGCGCGGAAGCCCTCTTCGTGCGTGCCGCCCTCGTGGGTGTTGATCGTGTTGGCGTAGGTGTGGACCGACTCGCTGTACGCCATCGTCCACTGCATCGCGATCTCGACGCTGATGTGCTTGTCCTCGGCCTCGGACTCGAAGCTGAGGATCTCGTCGTGGACGGGGTCGCTCTTCTTGGACGAGTTGAGGTGCTTGACGTAGTCGACCAGTCCGCCGTCGTACTTGTACGTCGTCCGCATCTCGCGGGTCGCGTCGCCCCGGTCGCCGTCGTCGACGACGTCCTCGCCGTCGGTCACGTGCGCGGTGCGCTCGTCGACGATCGTCAGCTCGAGGCCCTTGTTGAGGAATGCCATCTGCTGGAACCGGCTGCGGAGGGTCTCGGCGTCGTACTCGACGGTCTCGAAGGTCTCCTCGCTGGCCCAGAACGTCACCGACGTGCCGGTGGTGTCCGTGGGCTCGCCCCGCTCCAACGGCCCGGTGGGCACACCGTCGACGAACGACATGCGCCAGTGGTAGCCCTGGCGACGGACCTCGACGTCGAGCTTCTTGGACAGCGCGTTGACGACGCTGACGCCGACGCCGTGCAGGCCGCCCGACACCGCGTAGCCGCCGCCGCCGAACTTGCCGCCCGCGTGCAGGACGGTCAGCACGACCTCCAGCGCCGGCTTCTTCTCGACCGGGTGCATGTCGACCGGGATGCCGCGGCCGTCGTCGACCACCCGGACGCCGCCGTTGTCCAGCAACGTGATCTCGATCGAGTCGCAGTACCCGGCCAGCGCCTCGTCGACGGAGTTGTCCACCACCTCGTAGACCAGGTGGTGCAGGCCCCGCGGACCGGTGGACCCGATGTACATGCCGGGACGCTTGCGGACGGCCTCGAGCCCCTCGAGGACCGAGATGTTGCTGGCGTCGTACCCGGACGCGGAACCCACGGCAGCCTGGTCGGGAGCAGCGGCGGGGGTGTCCTCGCCATCGGGGGCGCTGGTGCCGGTAGGACTGGTGTCGGGTGTGCTGGGGGAGGACTCGGAAGTCGGGTTCCCATCGGTCACGCGGCAAGGCTCCTCAGATGGCGGACAACCCTCCTAGTCTACCTCGGGAGAGGCGCTCAGCCCGACCGTCCACACCGGTGATCCGCGTTCTGCGGCCCTGCACGGGCTCTCTCGACCGCGAGACCCCCGTGCGCGTGGGGACCCCCGACGACGGGCTCGGCGACCGTGGTGGCGCCGTGGTCGTGGGGGTCGGGTAAGGCGGGGTTGGGGCCGGGTCGGCCGGGTCGGCGGTCGGCGCGGGTCGGCGCGGTCGGTGGGTCTCGTACCGGCCAGCGACACAGAAGGGGCCCTTCGACGGGCTTGACCGTCTGGACCGCGAGTTGTGTCGCTGGTCGGTACACGGATGGGCTCGGGAGCAGCCGGGATCGGGTCAGCCGTAGGTGTCGCGGGCGCCGCGGCCGCGGACACTCAGCCGACCCCGCTTCCACGAGGGGGCGTCGGGGGCCAGGACCTCGATGTGGGTGACCACGCCCTCGCCGACGACCTGGTCCAGGCGGCGGCGGACGTCCGGGACGAGCAGGCGCAGCTGGGTCGCCCAGGCCGTGGTCGCGGCCCGCACGGTCAGGGTGCCGTCACGGAAGCCGGTCGGGACGCAGTGCTCGGACACCTCGGGGCCGACGACCTCGGGCCAGCGGCCCATCACCCCGCCCACGGCCACGGCGTCGGTCCAGCCCGCCGCGGCGACCAGGCTGCCGGTCACGTCGCCGATGCCGGCAGGGTCACGGCCGTCCTTGCCCGGCCCGGACAGCGTGACCTCCTGACCGGCCCGCCAGCGTCCGGCCGTGCGGGCCCGGCCGCCGAGCGCACCACCGGGCATGCCGGGACGCAGCCCGCGGGCGCGGGCAGCGGCCAGCGCACGTTGCCAGGCCAGGGCGACGGCGTCGGGCTCGGCCGTGTCCCTCGGCTCCGAACCACCCTCGCCACGGAGCTCACCCGTCTCACCCGGGTCGCGATCCCGCGTGGTCATCCCGATCCCGCCGCACGCCCGTCGGGCCGCGACGACTCGGGCCCGTCGTCCGCGCCCGGCTCGGGCACCTCCACCGACGCGAGACCGGGCAGACCCTGCGGCAAGGTCTCGGGCAGCCGTTCGACCGCGTCCTGGACCGACGCGTCGTCGGGGCCCCCAACCTGCTCGATGGTGCTGATCCCCGTCGCCTGGTCGCGGCGGACCTCGAGGACCCGGCCGACCAGCTCCGCGGGCACGTCCTCGGCCACGGCGGCGGTGACGACGACCTGCTCGGCCGCGAGCGCCCGGGCCGCCAGGTGACGGCGCCGGCGGGCGTCCAGCTCGGCGAACACGTCGTCGAGGACCAGCACGGGCTCGCCGTCGTCGCCGCCGGTGTCGCGCAGCAGGTCGAACGAGCCCACGCGCAGCGCGAGCGCGGTCGACCACGACTCGCCGTGGCTGGCGTACCCGCGGGCCGGCAGACCGTTGACCACCAGGTCGACGTCGTCGCGGTGCGGCCCGACCAAGGTCGTGCCGCGGTCGAGCTCGGCGCCGCGGGCCTGCTGGACGGCCTCCAGCAGCATGTCGCGCAGCTGCTCGCGGTCCGTGGGCGGCACGGGCAGCGACGAGGTGTCGGTGGACCGGACGCCGGGGTGCAGGCCTCGGGCCCGGTAGGCGGTGGTGAGCGCGCCTGCCACCCCCGACACGTCGGCGTAGGCCTGCTCGGCGTAGGGGCTCAGCTGCTCCAGCGTCCTCAACCGGGCGTGGAGCAGGTCCGCCCCGGTCTGGGCCAGGTGGCTGTCCCACACCTCGAGGCTGGCCAGCAGGCCGTCGCGGGCTTCCCCTCGCAGCCCGCGACCGTTCTTGAGCAGGGTGCTGCGCTGCCGGACGATCCGCTCGTAGTCCGACCGGATGCCGGCGAAGCGCGGGCTCAGCGCGACCAGCAGGTCGTCGACGAACCGCCGGCGCTGGTCCGGCTCGCCCTTCACGACCGCGAGGTCCTCCGGGGCGAAGACGACGGTCCGCAGCAGCCCGAGGACCTCACGGGGGCGCGTCGGGGACTTGTTGACCCGCGCCCGGTTAGCCTTGCCCGGGGTGATCTCCAGCTCCAGCAGCGCCGCCCGCCCGCCCCGCCGGAGGCGGCCGCGCACCACCGCGCGCTCGGCCCCGGACCGCACCAGGGCCGCGTCGGTCGCGACGCGGTGACTGCCCAGGGTGGCCAGGTAGGCCAACGCCTCGACCACGTTGGTCTTGCCCTGGCCGTTGTCACCGACCAGCGTGGTGACCCCCGGACCGAGGGCGACCTCGGCGACCGGGTAGGAGCGGAAGTCCGTCAGCGACAGGTGCTCGACGTGCACGGGTTCACGCCGGGCCCGTGGGCTCGTGGGCGCTGGCCTTGCGCACGGCGTGGCCGCCGAACTGGTTGCGCAGCGCCGCGATCGCCTTCATGGCGGGGCTGTCCTCCTGCCGGGACACGAAGCGTGCGTACAGCGCGGCGGCGATGGTCGGCGTGGGCACGGCGTTCTCGATGCCCTCCATCACGGTCCAGCGGCCCTCGCCGGAGTCCTCGGCGTACCCGCTGACCTTGTCCAGCTTGGGGTCGTCCTGCAGGGCCGCGACCATCAGGTCGAGCAGCCAGGACCGGACCACCGTGCCGCGGCGCCAGCCCTCGAAGATCGCCGGGACGTCGTCGACCGCGTCGCTGGCCTCGAGCAGCTCGTAGCCCTCCGCGAAGGCCTGCATGATCGCGTACTCGACCCCGTTGTGGACCATCTTCGCGTAGTGACCGGCGCCCACCGGGCCCGCGTGGGAGAAGCCCTCCTCGCGTGGGCCCTCCGGCCGCAGCGCGTCGAAGACCGGCATGGCTCGCTCGACGTCGGCGGGGTCGCCGCCGACCATGAGCCCGTAGCCCTCGGTGACGCCCCAGACGCCGCCGGACACGCCGACGTCCAGGTAGCTGATGCCCGTGTCACCGAGCTCGTGGGCGTGGACGCGGTCGTCGACGAACCGCGAGTTGCCGCCCTCGATGACCAGGTCACCGTCCTCGAGCAGCTCGCGCAGCTCGTCGACCGTGCCACGGGTGACGTCACCGCTGGGCACCATCACCCAGACGATCCGCGGCGCGGGGATCGCCGCGACCATGGCGGCGAGGCTGTCGACGTCCGTGGTCGACGGGTCGGGCGCGTAACCCGTGACCTCGATGCCCGCGGCCCGCAGCCGCGTCCGCATGTTGCCACCCATCTTGCCGAGACCCACCAGGCCGATGTGCACGATGCAGCTCCTGTCGCTCGTCGTCGGTCGTCGTCGTACGTCGGTCCAGGCTCGCGCGCCTCAGCCGTCGGCGCGACCGGCCACCCGCGTTGGCATGAGCAGGTACGTGTAGCCACGGGAGTCCGACGCGTCCGGCTTGTCGTGCCCGGACAGCAGCACGGGCTTGGACGGCTGGGTGAAGGCCAGACGGACGTACTTGGCGCCCGTGGCCCCCAGGCCGTCGATCAGGTAGGCGGTGTTGAACCCGATCGACAGGCCGGGACCGTCGACGGCCTCGACCGCGAGGGCGTCGCTGGCCTGCGCGTCCTCGCCCGTCCCGGCGTCCAGCACGATCTCGTTCTCGGTCACCGTCAGTCGCACGGGGGCGCGGTCGCCGATCAGGGCCATCCGGCGCACGCCGTCGACCAGCATCGCCGTCTCGACCACGACCGTGGTGTCGGAGGACTCGGGGAAGAGCCGGCGGACCGGCGGGTAGGCGCCGTCCATCAGCGGGACGGTCGTGCGGCGGCCACCGGCCGACACGCCCAGCAGCTCACCCGGGCCGGCGGACAGGCCGATCTCGACGTCGGTGCCGCTGCCCAGGCTCTTGGCGATCTCGGTGAGGGTGCGGGCGCGGACCAGGAACGCCCGCTCGCCGCTGGTGTCGTCGGTGTGCCACTCGACCTCGCGCAGCGCCAGCCGGTACCGGTCGGTGGCGACGAGGCTGAGCGAGGTGCCGTCGATCTCGACGCGGACCGCGGTCAGCACCGGCGGCGTCTCGTCACGGGCGGCGGCGATGGCCACCTGGTTCACGGCGGCCGCGAAGACCTCGCCCTTGACGGTGCCGACACGCTCGGGCGGCGGCGGCAGCTGCGGGTACTCGTCGACCGGCATCAGCGGGAGTGCGAACCGGCTGCTGCCGGCCTCGACGCGCAGCTTGTGCCCGTCCAGGAACAGGGTCACGGGCTTGCTGGGCAGGGTGCGCGCGATGTCCGCGAGCAGCCGGCCCTGGACCAGGACCCGGCCCTCCTCCTGCACCTGCGCAGTGGCGGTCATCCGCGCCGACACCTCGTAGTCGAACGCCGACAGCTGCAGCCCGTCGGGGACGGCGACCAGCAGGACACCCGTCAGGACGGGGACCGGGGGGCGGGCCGGGAGGACCCGTGTCGTCCAGGCGACGGCCTCCGCGAGCACGTCACGGTCGATCTGCAGTCGCACGGAGCCTCCAGGGGCGCGTCGGATGTGCAGCGCTGCACGAGTCAGAGCTGGGACAGATCTGGGTCAGATCTGCTGGGACCTCGGTCTAAGGGTGGTGCGGACTGCCGAGACTAGTCGGAAGCACCGACCTCGGTGCAGCACCTCTCGGCCGTCCACAGTGGTGTGCGTCGGGCCGTCGTCTCCATGAAGAGTGTTGTAGTCATCGTCATAGGCCCTGTGGATCCTGTGGACGAACCACTTCTGCCGCCACGCCACGCCGCCGCCACCAGCGAACGACATGTCGAGGACGACGCACGCGACCGGTGGACGGGCTGGGGACGGACGGGACGAGGTGGGCGTCGTGGTGTGGACGGGGGACGGGGTCCGGGGAGGGCTGTGGTTCACGGAGGTCCTCGACGGGGGTCGACCTCACAGGGAGCGCCCGTCGTACACATGTTGTCCACAGGTTGTGTGGACAACCTGCCGTGCTGGTCGCGCTGGTGGTCCGGACCACGGCTGGCGCCACGGATGACGCCACCGATGACGCCACCGAGGGTGCGCCCTCGGTCACCGGACGTTCGCACAGCCTGTGGACAGTGCTGTGGACAGAGTCCTCCCCCGGGACGGGAGGGAGCGGGTCAGCGGTTGCTGGACTGGCGCTTGAGCCGGCTGGTGAGCTCGGTGACCTGGTTGTAGACGGCCATCCGCTCGCTCATCAGGCCGCGGATCTTGCGCTCGGCGTGCATGACCGTGGTGTGGTCGCGCCCGCCGAAGGCCTGACCGATCTTGGGCAGGGACAGCTCCGTGAGCTCCCGGCACAGGTACATGGCGATCTGGCGGGCGTTGACGAGCACACGGGACCGGGAGCTGCCGTGCAGGTCCTCGACCGTCACCCCGAAGAACGTCGCCGTCTCCGCCATGATCTGCGGCGCCGTGATGGCCGGCTGGTCCGCCATGGGGATCAGGTCCTTGAGGACGACGTCGGCGAGCTGGGTCGTCAGGGGCTGTCGGTGCAGGCTCGCGAAGGCCGTCACGCGGATCAGGGCACCCTCGAGCTCGCGGATGTTCGTGGAGATCCGGCTGGCGATGTACTCCATGATCTCGTCGGGGACGTTGAGGGAGTCGACGATCGCCTTCTTGCGCAGGATCGCGATGCGGGTCTCGAGGTCGGGCGGCTGCACGTCGGTGAGCAGGCCCCACTCGAAGCGGCTGCGCATCCGGTCCTCGAAGCCCTGCAGCTGCTTGGGCGGGACGTCGCTGGTGATGACGACCTGCTTGTTGGCGTTGTGCAGCGCGTTGAAGGTGTGGAAGAACTCCTCCTGCGTCTGCACCTTGTTCTGCAGGAACTGGATGTCGTCGATGAGCAGCACGTCGACCTCGCGGTAGCGGCTGTGGAAGGCCGCGGCCCGGTCGTCGCGGATGGAGTTGATGAAGTCGTTGGTGAACTCCTCGGAGTTCACGTACCGCACCCGCATCCCGCCGTACAGGCTCTGGACGTAGTGCCCGATGGCGTGCAGCAGGTGGGTCTTGCCCAGCCCGGAGTCGCCGTAGACGAACAGCGGGTTGTACGCCTTGGCCGGCGCCTCCGCCACGGCGACCGCGGCGGCGTGGGCGAACCGGTTCGAGGCCCCGATGACGAACGTCTCGAAGACGTAGCGCGGGTTCAGCCGGGCCTCTGCCTCCTCCGCCAGCGTGCGGCGCCGGGTCGGTACGCCGCGCAGGCCGTTGCGGCGGTCCGCGTGGCGGCCGCGCATGGCGTCCAGGTCCGGGTCGTCGTGGTCCATGTCGTCGTCTCGGCCGGTCAGGTCGACCACGTGCTGGTCCACGTGCAGCACGTGCTCCCCGTCAAGCGCCCCCAGGCGCGGGTCGACGACGACGGCGAGGCGCCAGGAGGAGCCGGTGGTGGCACTGAGCGCGTCGACGACGGTGTCGAGCAGCTTGGTCTCGATGAGCTGGCGGTCGAAGGAGGACGCGACGGCCACCTGCGCGGTGTCGCCGTCGAGGGCGATGAGCCGGGCGGAGCGGAGCTGGCCCCGGTGCAGCGGTGACAGGTCGGACGGCATCGCCTGGATGCTGGCGGCCCACGTGGCGGCGAGCGTCTCCGAGGGCGAAGCCGGTCCTGCGTCTGTCACTGGCTTCCTCCGCCTCGTCGTTCGTCCACACCTCTGTCCACAGGTGTGGATCACGACGGTCGAGAAGCGCACGGAACGTATCGACCCCGGCGCTCGACTCGCAAGTCGCCTGGTCGGCGTCGGGCTGATCTCCAACCGGCCCTTCCCGCGCGCCTCACCCCTTCGTCGCCGGCGCTCTGCGACTGTAGACGGTTGCTCGTGGCAGCGCAGCCATCCTCGGGAGCGGATCCACAAGGGTTGGGCGAGGGCCGCGCGCACCCTGGCCCAGCCGCTACCCTGCGATCCGACCGACCTGCGGGTTTGACCCCGTCGTCGCAGGTCACGTACCTTTGTGTGGTTGTCTGCCCCGGGTCTCCGCGGGTGGAGCGCAGTCCCCGAGGATCGGTGAGAGGTTCCAGTGAGCAAGCGTACTTTCCAGCCCAGCAACCGGCGGCGTGCCCGCACCCATGGCTTCCGGGCCCGCATGTCGACCCGAGCTGGCCGCGCGATCCTCGCTGCCCGCCGCGCCAAGGGCCGCAGCGAGCTCTCGGCCTGAACGGTCGGCGATCGCGTCGACCTGACCACGACCCCAGCACCCCTGCTCGGATGCGCCCCTCGGCGGCATCGGCGCAGGGGTGCTGTCGTCGGTGCCGTGGCTCTGCCGGCTGAGCGCCGGCTGCGGCGCGGCGCGGACATCACCGCCGCGGTCCGCCGGGGCAGTCGCGCGCGCAGCGGCGGGCTGGTCGTCCATGGCCTGGCCCGGGACCACGCGCCCGACCAGGAGCGGCTGCTTGCCGGGGCGTCCGGCCCCCGGATCGCGTTCGTCGCCCCCCGGGCCGTCGGCAACGCCGTGGTCCGCAACCGGACCCGGCGTCGGCTCCAGGCCCATCTCAACGACCTCGTGGGGTCCGGGGTCCTGACCGACGACGTCGACCTGGTCCTGCGCCTGCTGCCCG
Source organism: Actinomycetales bacterium (assembly GCA_038258055.1). Lineage (GTDB taxonomy): Bacteria > Actinomycetota > Actinomycetes > Actinomycetales > JBBAYJ01 > Aquipuribacter. The sequence continues at coordinate 122,538 of JBBSQH010000003.1, read as the reverse complement.
CGAGCGCGACGACGGACCAGCCCGAGCTCGGTCGACAGCTGCGCAGCGCGCTGCGGCGTCTGGGGGTGCTCGACGATGAGCGCTCCTGAGCAGCGACCGGCAGGTCCCTGGACCACGGGCCGGGTGGGGCGGCTGGTGTGGCACCTGCCCCGCGAGGCCGTGGTGCTGCTGCTGCGCATCTACCAGCTGACCCTGTCCCCGCTGCTGGGGCCCGTGTGTCGGTTCGCGCCCTCCTGCTCGTCGTACGCTGTGACGGCGGTCCGCCGGTACGGGGTGGTGCACGGAAGCTGGCTCACGGCGCGACGGCTGCTGAGGTGCCACCCCTGGAACGACGGGGGCTGGGACCCGGTACCGGAGCGTCGTGCTCGAAGGACCGCGCACGCGCACTCGCACGTGACCAAGCACGACCGCACCACGACGTCCTGAGGAGGACCCGGACCGCATGGGCGATTTCTTCGCGAGCCTGCTCTTCCCGCTGGAGTGGGTGGTCGCCTGGATCATGGTGAGGGCCCACGACCTGCTGACGGCACTCGGGCTGCCCTCGGACGGGGGCCTCACCTGGGTGCTGTCGATCGTCGCCCTGGTGCTCGTCATCCGTACGGCCCTGATCCCGCTGTTCGTACGGCAGATCAAGGCGTCACGGCAGATGCAGATCATCCAGCCGGAGCTCAAGAAGGTCCAGGACAAGTACAAGGGCAAGACGGACCAGGCCTCCCGCGAGGCGATGACCAAGGAGACGATGGAGCTCTACAAGAGCTCCAAGACGAATCCGTTCGCCTCGTGCCTGCCGATCCTGCTGCAGATGCCGATCTTCTTCGCGCTGTTCCGGGTGCTCAACGGCATCCGCTCGGGCGACGGCATCGGTCCCTTCACCGACGCCCTCGTCGAGGAGGCCCGGGCCGCCCGCATCTTCGGCTCGCAGCTGTCGGCGACGTTCCTCGACCCCACCGGGCCGGGCACCTACGTGCTCGCGGCCCTGCTGGTGATCATCATGTCGGCCTCGCAGTTCTACGTGCAGCGCATGCTGATGACCAAGAACATGAGCCAGGCCGCCCTGGACAGCCCGTTCTTCAAGCAGCAGAAGATGCTCCTCTACATCCTTCCGGTCGTGTTCGCGGTGTCGGGCGTCGCGTTCCCCATCGGTGTCCTCATCTACTGGTGCGTGACCAACCTGTACTCCGCCGTGCAGCAGTCCATCGTCATCCGTTCCCTGCCGGCCCCCGGCTCGCCCGCCGAGAAGGAGCTGGAGGCGCGCCGCCTCAAGAAGGCCGAGCGTAAGTCGGAGAAGACCGGTAAGCCTGTCCACGAGATCCTCGGCAAGCCGGAGCCGCAGGTCATCGCCCCGCCCCCGCCGGTGGTGCGTCAGCAGCCCAAGCGCAAGCCCAAGAGCAAGCGCACCACCCGCACAGGCCCCGCCTGAGACCACGGCCGACCGGGGCACCCGTCCCCCGGCCGGCCGCGCACCTCGTCGAGACGGGCACCGACAACGCCGATCGATCCCGACGGCCAGGCACCGCCCACCAGGGCGTTCGTAGGAGGCACCGTGGACACCACGGCTGACAGCACCGCAGGCGCCGCTGCTCCCGAGGCGGTCGTCACCGGGGACGAGACGCCGGAGAGCCGCGCGACGACGCGTGAGCGCTCCGACGGTCCCGAGCCGTCCAACAAGCATAAGCTCCTGGACCAGGAGGGGGACGCCGCCGCCGACTACCTCGAGGAGCTCTTGGACATCGCCGACCTGGACGGTGACATCGACATCTTCGTCGAGAACGGGCGCGCCAGCGTCGCCGTCCTGGCGGACAAGGACGACGCCGACGGTCTGGCTGTGCTCATCGGGTCGGACGGCGAGGTGCTGGACGCCTTGCAGGAGCTGACTCGGCTGGCGGCCCAGGCCCGCACCGGTGAGCGCAGCCGGCTGCTGCTCGACATCGCGGGCTGGCGCGAAGGGCGACGGACGACCGCCGCCGCGATCGCCAAGGAGGCCATCGAGCGGGTGCGGAGCCAGGGCGAGAGCATCGAGCTCGAGCCGATGCCTGCCTACCAGCGCAAGGCCGTTCACGACGCCGTGGCCGACGCCGGGCTCCGCAGCGACTCCGACGGTGTCGAGCCTCGACGCTTCGTCGTCATCCACCCGGCCTGAGCGTGATGGCCGCTCCCGTAGCGGCGGCACAGCTGTTCGGCGACCGTCTTCCTCTCGCCGAGCGGTACGTGTCGCTGCTCGCCGGCTCCGGGACCGAGCGTGGCCTGATCGGTCCCCGCGAGGGCGACCGGCTGTGGGAGCGGCACCTGCTCAACTCCGCCGTGGTGCAGGAGCTCGTCCCCCAGGGGGCCTCTGTCGTCGACGTGGGCAGCGGGGCCGGTCTGCCCGGCATACCGCTGGCGCTGGCTCGCCCCGACATCACCGTCGAGCTGGTCGAGCCGCTGCTGCGTCGGACCACGTGGTTGGTGGAGGTGCTGGCCGAGCTCGGCCTGGAGCAGCAGGTAACCGTAACCCGCGGCAAGGTAGCCGTCATCGGCGCGCGTCAGGTCGACGTCGTGACCGCCCGCGCGGTGGCGCCGTTGGAGCGGCTACTTCCCATGTGCGTCCCGCTCGTCAGACCAGGGGGACTCGTGCTCGCACTGAAAGGTGAGCAGGCTGTGGGAGAGGTCGCGGCCGTCCACGCCCAGGCCTCGAGGTGGAGGGTGGCCGGCCTCGACGTGGCACGATGCGGGAGTGGGGTTTCTGCAGAAGAGACGACGGTCGTCGTTGCGCGGCGCGCTGGCTGAGGCCCTTCCCGTCGGCCGTCTGGAGGACCTGTCCGTCGCTGTTTCACGTGACACGGCGCCGAGCAACCAGGTTGCGCGAGCTCGGTCCCGGCGGACCACCGATGACCTGGGACGCCCGCTTGCCAGCACGGTTTCACGTGAAACGACGAGGGCCGACGGGCTGCGTGAGCAGAGCTCCGGCTCGACTGGCAGCAGCGCGCCCGTCACGTCAGAGGAGGTAGCGGCCCTGAGCGCAGCGAGTGCGCGTGGCGACGATGGGGCGCCGCCAGAGGGGGGTGGAGGTCCACAGCAGCCCGCTTCGCGTCCCCTTGTAGGCCTGAACGACCAACTTGACCCGGCTGAGGTGCATGACATGTCCGCTCCCGTTTCACGTGAAACGGAGCCAGAGTCCGTCGAGCCTGCTGAGGGTGGTGACGAGTGGCGCGACGCCGTCGCCTCGGCCCTTCCGACCACTGACGACGAGACACCCTTGGCTCAAGAGCTCGCGTCGGACGCCCGGCGGCGCCTTCGTCTGCACGGGCGAGTGTTCGATCGTCCCGAGACCACACGGATCCTCACGGTGGCCAACCAGAAGGGTGGGGTGGGCAAGACCACGACGGCGGTCAACATCGCCGCCGCCCTGGCTCAGGGTGGGTTGCGAGTGCTCGTCGTCGACGCGGACCCTCAGGGGAACGCCAGCACAGCCCTCGGGGTCGAGCACCACGGAGACGTGGCCGGCATCTACGACGTCCTGATGGACGAGATGGCTCTGGCTGACGTCGTCCAGGAATGTGCCGATGTCCCGGGGGTGACCTGCGCCCCCGCCACGCTCGACCTGTCGGGCGCAGAGATCGAGCTCGTGCCTGTCGTCGCTCGTGAGTACCGGCTACGGCGGGCCATCGACCGGTTCGTCGCCGAGGCCGACGAGCCCCCTCACTACGTCATCATCGACAGCCCGCCCAGCCTGGGACTGCTGACGTTGAACACGCTGGTCGCGGCCCGCGAGGTGTTCATCCCGATCCAGTGCGAGTACTACGCCCTGGAGGGGGTCACACAGCTGATGCGGACGGTGGAGCTCGTGAAGCAGAACCTCAACCCGGACCTGGAGGTGAGCACGGTGCTGCTCACCATGTTCGACGGGCGCACCCGACTCGCGGCTGATGTGGCCGCGCAGGTGCGCGAGGTGTTCGGACCCAAGGTGCTGAGTGCCAGCATCCCCCGCTCGGTCCGCGTCAGTGAGGCTCCGAGCCATCTGCAGACCGTCATGACGTACGACCCGACGTCCAGCGGCGCTCTCTCGTACCTCGAGGCCGCCCAGGAGATCGCCAACCGAGGAGCCCCGGGACATGAGTGAGAAGCGACGCGGACTTGGCCGAGGGATAGGTGCGCTCATCCCCCCCGCGACCCAGACACCGCCGCCTGACGGTCCGTGGGGTCGTCAGCGACCGGTTGATGTCTTCTTCCCCCAAGGCCCCGGTGGCCGCCCTGCCCCTGTTTCACGTGAAACGCCTGAGGACAGTGAGTCCGAGGAGGCAGCTGCCGCGGACGTCGGCTCGGCCCTGGCACTGGAGGCCACCCAGGACGTCGGGAGTGCTGCCGACCACGCCGAACGGGCCGAGGCATCGGCGACGCGCGCCGACGACGACCTGGTGGACGTGCCTGGAGCCCACTTCGCCGAGCTTCCCGTCACGCAGATCAGGGCCAACAGCCGTCAGCCGCGCCAGGTGTTCGAGCAGGACGCCATGAGCGAGCTGGTGCACAGCGTGCGCGAGATCGGCGTGCTGCAGCCTGTGGTCGTCCGTCCGCTCCCAGAGCCGGACACGGATGGCGCGCGTTACGAGCTGATCATGGGCGAGCGTCGGTGGCGGGCCAGCACGCAGGCCGGGCTGCTCACGGTCCCAGCGATCATCCGGGCGACGGACGACGATGTCATGCTGCGTGACGCCCTCCTGGAGAACCTGCACCGAGCCGAGCTGAACCCCTTGGAGGAGGCGGCGGCCTACCAGCAGCTTCTCGAGGACTTCGGGTGCACGCAGGACGAGCTGTCACGACGCATCGGCCGTTCACGTCCCCAGATCTCCAACACGATCCGTCTGCTCAAGCTCCCCCCGGTGGTCCAACGTCGGGTGGCGGCGGGCGTGTTGTCAGCCGGTCACGCCCGGGCGCTGCTCGCCCTGGACGACGCGTCCGAGGCCGAGAAGCTGGCCCACCGGATCGTCACCGAGGGACTGTCGGTACGGGCTGTCGAGGAGATCGTCGCCTCACGTGGACCCCGGCCCACCCGACAGCCTGCCCCCAGGGCGGGACGTCACCTGCCGCTGCTCGACGACGTCGCCTCTCGCCTGTCCGACCGGTTGGACACCCGGGTCAAGGTTGCGCTGGGCAAGACGCGCGGTCGGTTGACGGTGGAGTTCGCGTCGGTCGACGACCTGGATCGGATCCTCGCGGTGATGGACCCCGGAGGACCTGGCGTAGCGAGGTCCGGGAATCAAGGGGAGGCCGGTGTCTCGTCGGCGCCGGCCCGAGGAGACGATCCCGCGTGGGCGGTGGAGCCCGCGCCCTCCGTGCCCGTCGACCGCGAAGTCTGACGGAGGACCTGCAGGGCTCGCGTGGTCCTGGGTTGGCCGAGCACGGGCTCCCGGCCGTTCCGCAGGCACAGTCCGGTTGAGGGCCAGCGGGTCGGAGGCCCTCGACCACGACAACGCCCTCACGCGCGTCGTCGGCTGACGTTCCACGTGAAACCGCTCCGCCGGGCCATCGAGTCGCGAGCCTGGGCGAAGGGTGCGTCGTCCGGTCCGATCAACGTACGCGCCCGCCGGGGATGGAGTGGGCCGGTAGCTGTCTGACCGCAGGCTGTCGCCAGGACGACTGCACTTCTCACGCGGAGATCGTCCTGCCCGCGCAGGGCGGCCTCACGGACCTGTGGTGGTCGGTTTCACGTGAAACGTCACGAAGGCGGAGCCAGGATCGCGCTCATGGGCTGCCGTCACACACAGATCGCCGCCGAGGCGCCCCGATCGGGGCCTCCAGAACCGAGATGCCGCTGGTAGCGGTTGCGTTGCGGAGGCGGACTGGGCGTCGGCAGCGCAGACCACTGGGCCATGGTCCGGGCCACCTAGGCGCTTCCCGTCGACTGACCGGTGACCAACCTCGTACGGTGAAGGGATGCCGCCGTCGACCTCAGCCCCTCAGACGCACGGGGTCGGCCGGCGACTTCAGGCGGCGATCGTGCTCGCCGCCTCGGTCGGCATGGTTCTGGCGGCGCTGCCGTCCGTGGAGCTGCTGCTGGAGACCCCCGATCCGTGGTTCTGTCCCGCGATCTGGCCTTCCGCCACGAGCTGTGCACCCGGACTCCACCTGAGGGTCGTCGCTGTTGCGGCGATCGTGCTGGCGTCGACGTGGTTCGTCGCTGACCTCGCGCTCCGCCGGCGTGCGGACGCCCCGACCCGGGTCGCAGTCGTCGTGGCCCTCACGGTGGTGGCGCTGGTCGCCTGGTCGTCGGCTCAGGCACCGCAGCCGCTCTTCGCCGTCTGGCACGGATTGGTGGGGTGACGGGAGTCAACTTGCCTCCGGTTGCGGCGGTTTCACGTGAAACCCTGCGGGTGCACTCCGATCCCGCCTGCGGCGGCGGTACCTGCCGGGAGCTGACGGTCGCACCTTGCACGCAGGCGATCCAGGCTCGACCGCGCTCAGCTGGGGGCGCGCGTTCGGACCGAGGCCAACGCCAGGGCCTCGTAGAGCGCGGGCAGCGACTCCCCGGCGGCCACGACTGCCTGTGGCAGGAGGCTGGTCCCTGTCATCCCGGGTGAGGTGTTCACCTCAAGGAACCAGGGTTGCCCCTCGCCATCCACGATCCAGTCGCTGCGGCTCAGGCGCGACAGGCCCAGCTCATGGTGCACGGTGACCGAGTCCGCCTGCACCCGGGCCAGGACGTCGGCCGGGAGCCGGGCGGGGCAGTGGAACTCGGTGGCGCCGGGCGTGTACCGCGCCTCGTAGTCGTAGGACCCGGAGTCTGGGGCGATCTCCACCGGAGGCAGGGCGCGCGGTCCGCCGCCGTCGTCGACCACGGCGACGGCCACCTCGACCCCCGCGACGAGCTGCTCCACACGGCAGGAGGTGTCGTGACCCAGGGCGGCCATCATCGCCCGGGCGAGCTCGTTCTCGTGCCGGACCACCCCGACACCGAGTGCGGAACCGCCGTGCACCGGCTTGACCACGACCGGACCCGGCAGCAGCCGACCGATGTGCGGCAGGATCCCGGCCGCGCCGAGGTCCCGCAGGACCGTGTGGGTCAGGGTCACCGACCGGGGCACGCGGATCCCCGCCCGCTGGACCACGATCGCCGCGGTCGTCTTGTCCCACGCCGTTCGGGAGGGGGCGGCGGCGGAGCCGACGACGGGGACCCCGACCAGCTCCAGCACCTGGGCCAGAGAGCCGTCCTCCCCGCCGGCGCCGTGCAGCACGGGCCACACGACGTCAGGCCGGCGACGCTCCAGCACGTCGAGGAGGTCGGCCCCTACGTCGACGGCTTCGCAGTGGACGCCCGCCTCGTGCAGCGCGGCCACGACCCGCCGGCCCGACGCGAGCGACACCTCGCGCTCCGCGGACAGCCCGCCCGCCAGTACGAGCACGTCCAGGTCGCCCGGCGTCCGGGAGTCCCCGGGCTGCACCGCGGCGCTGGACGCCGGACGGTCGCGCCTGGCCGTGACCGGCGCGCTCATGCCGTGTCCGAGGCTGGACGGGCGTAGTCCCCCTGCGGCGTCGTGGCGGCACTGCCGAGCGAGGCCCCGAAGGTCCGGTGCAGCTCCTGCTCGGCGGTCACCACACCGGCCAGGCGACGGACCCCCTCGACGATCCGTTCGGGCGTCGGGAAGCAGAACGAGAGCCGCACGTGCTGCGCCCCCCGGCCGTCCGCGTGGAACGCCGTCCCCGGGACGTAGGCGACCCGCGCGGCGACGGCGCGCGGGAGCATCGCGCTGGCGTCGAGGTCACCCGGCAGCCGGACCCAGGTGAAGAAGCCGCCGTCCGGTCGGGTGAAGGTCGCATCCGGCAGCTGCTGCTCCAGGGCCCCGAGCAGCGCGTCGCGTCGCTCCCGGTAGACGCCGCGCAGCATCTTGACGTGGGCGCGCCAGTCGCTGCTGGCCAGGTAGGTGGCCACCACCCGCTGCGAGAACATCGACGGGCACAGCACGGACGCCTCGGCCGCCAGCACCAGCTTGGCCTTGATGGCGGGCGGCGCGACCGCCCAGCCGACGCGCAGCCCGGGGGCGAAGGTCTTCGAGAAGGACCCCAGGTAGACGACACCCTCGGGGTCCAGCGACCGCATCGAGGGCAGCGGCTCGGCGTCGAAGCCGAGCAGCGCGTACGGGTCGTCCTCGATGATGAGCACGCCGTCCCTCCGGCACTGCTCCACCAGCGCCCGCCGACGCTCCAGGCTGGTGGTGGCACCACTGGGGTTGTGGTGGTGCGGCACGAGGTAGACCGCCTTCACGGCCCGACCCTCGGCCCGCGCCGCCCGCACGTGCTCGGCCACCGAGTCGGGCACCGCACCCTCGCCGTCGGTGTCCACGTGACGGATGTCGGCCTCGTAGCTGCGCAGCACCCCCAGCGCCCCCACGTAGCTGGGGGACTCCACCAGGACGACGTCACCCGGGTCGACCAGGATCCGGACCAGCAGGTCCAGGGCGTGCTGTGACCCCGTCGTGACCACCACGTCGTCGGGGTCGCAGACGGTCCCGACCGTGGTCATGACGTCCACGATCTGCTCCCGCGCAAGTACGTCGCCTTGCCCAGAGCCGTACTGGAGGGCGACGGCGGTCTGCTCGACCGCGCACCGGCGCACGATCTCGGAGATCTCCGGCAACGGCAGCGCGTCCAGGGTCGGCATCCCGCCCGCGAGGCTGACGACCTCCGGGCGGCTGGCGACCGCGAACAGGGCCCGGATCTCCGACGCGGTCATGCCCGCGGCCCGCCGGCTGTACGACGAGTGCCAGCGGTCGAGCCTGGTTCCTGTCACGGCACACACCCTCCACACGACCGCTCGGCCGAGCCCGAGTCTGTCACGGGCCCGGCACCACGAAGCCGCCCCACCCGGAGGGCGGGACGGCTTCGGCGGTGGATCATGTGCGCGGTCGTGCGGCTCGGCGCGGTGCTCAGCCGATGTAGTCCTCGAGCTCCTTCACCAGACGGGGCTTGGGGTGCGCGCCGACCAGGCTCTTGACCAGCTCGCCGTTCTTGTAGACGTTGAGCGTCGGGATGCTCACGACGCCGTAGGCGGCCGCCGTGCGGGGGTTCTCGTCCGTGTTCACCTTGACGACCGTGATCTTGTCCGCGTACTGCTCGGACAGCTCCTCCAGGATGGGGCCGACCTGGCGGCACGGCCCGCACCAGGGAGCCCAGAAGTCGACGAGGACCGGCTTGTCGGACTGCAGGACGTCCTTGTCGAAGTCGGCGTCGGTCGTGGCAGTGGTGGCCATGGAGAGATCTCCCGTTTCTGTGGTCAGTGGTCGGTCGGGTGGGGCGGTGCGTGGACGTGCGTGCGGTGCGTCAGTCGACTGTGGCCAGGCTCGGCGTCGGGTGCTCCTCGGTGGCCTCGGGGAACGCCTCGGCGGCGGCCTCCATGGTGTCGTCGGTGTCCGACAGGGCGGCCAGGAAGCGCTCGGCGTCCAGTGCGGCCGCGCAGCCGGAACCGGCGGCCGTGATGGCCTGCATGTACTCGTGGTCCAGCACGTCGCCCGCCGCGAAGACACCGGGCAGCGACGTGCGGCCGGACCGGCCGTCCACCTTGATGAACCCGTTCTCGTCCAGCGCGACCTGGTCCTTGACCAGGTCGGTGCGGGGGTCGTGACCGATGGCGACGAACAGGCCGTTGGTCTCCAGCTCGGACTCCTCGCCGGTCACGGTGTCCCGCAGCCGCACCCCGGTGACGGAGCTCTCGCCCAGGACGTCGACGACCTCGCTGTTCCAGCGGAACCGCATCTTGGGGTCCTCGAAAGCCCGGCGCTGCATGATCTTGCTGGCGCGCAGCTCGTCGCGCCGGTGCACCAGAGTCACGGTGCGGGCGAAACGGGTGAGGAAGGTGGCCTCCTCGACGGCGGAGTCGCCGCCGCCGACCACGACGATGTCCTTCTCCTTGAAGAAGAAGCCGTCGCAGGTGGCGCACCAGCTGACACCGCGTCCGGACAGCCGGTCCTCGTTGGGGGCACCGATCTTCCGGTAGGCACTGCCGGTGGCCAGGATGACCGTCAGCGCACGGACGGTCTCGCCGGAGCCCGTGACGAGCTCCTTGACGTCCTGGTCGAGGCGCATCTCGACGATGTCGTCGGTCACCAGCTCGGCGCCGAAGCGCTCCGCCTGCGCGCGCAGCTGGTCCATCAGGTCCGGGCCCATGACTCCGGTGGGGAAGCCGGGGTAGTTCTCCACGTCGGTGGTGTTCATCAACGCCCCGCCGGCCTCGACGGAGGACTCGTAGACCAACGGCGACAGCTCGGCACGAGCGGCGTAGATGGCGGCGGTGTAGCCCGCCGGTCCGGATCCGACGATGACGACCTGGCGGACGCCGTCGGGCGTGGGGGTGGAGCTCATGAACATGTCCTCCTCGTGTGGTCCGTTCCCGTCAACAGGGCGGCGGCCGACGTTGTTCCGGTCGGGGTCCCGGTCGGGCTCCCGGTCACGGTGCGACGGTGAAGAACTGGAACTGGCTGTCCAGGCCGGTGCAGTCAGGACCGACGACGTAGACGAACAGGTTCGCGCCGGCGGGGTCCGGGACCACCACCACGGTGGACTCGACGCCGTCCACCAGGGCCAGGTCGACGGCCGCCGCGTCCTCGTCGGTGCCGTCGGTGACGGTCTCGACGCACTCGCGCAGCGCCTCGGCGTCCGCGAGCGGGTTGTCGGCCGCGGACGCGCGCGCGGCGGCCGGGTCCGCCTGGGCGGGCGCGGACGCAGCGGGGGCGCTGGGGTCGGCCGCGGCGGCCCCGGCACCCGCCGAGGAGTCCTCCTGCGCCGACGCGCTCGCACCTTCCGTGCCCGCGGCGGCCAGGGCCACCAGGTCGCGCACCTGCTGCTCGAAGGTCGGCACGTCGGCCGTCGTGTACTCGGTGCCCGTGGCCACCAGGGAGCGCGGCGCCACCGACTCGGCCACGTCGGCGGCCGCGACCTCCTGCGCCGTGTCGGCCGTGGTGTCGTCACCGCCGCTGAGGAAGCTGACCGTGACGGCACCGGCTGCGCCCAGCACGAGCAAGCTAGCCGCCACCGGCACCCAGCGCGTGAGGAGGCGCCGACGGCGCTCGCCCTGGTCGTCGGCCCGCTGCTCCCGCCGGGGGGTGCCGAAGCTGCGCCCCTCCCGGGTCCGGGACACCGCCGTTCCGTCCGGTCCGTCGTCCGCCGTGCGGGTCGGGTCGTCACCGTCGGCGCCGGCGCGCAACGGGGCGGCGCCGGCACCCGCGCCGGCCGCGGGTGGCACGACCGCGGGGGCCGGGACGGCGCCCGGGGCCGGTGTGTCGTCACGGGTCCCCGAGGACCGCGCGGGCACGGGGGTCCCGACGCCAGGACCGTCGGGCGAGTCGGCCGGTACCGGCGAGCCGGAGGACCACCCGGTGCTGGCGGAACCGGTGCTGGTGGTGCCGGTGCTGGGTGCTGCGGACGAGCCGTCGGGGGTCGTCGCCCGGTCGACCGTCGGCCGACCGGACGAGGTCCCGTCGGACCCCGTCCCGTCGGGGAGGTCCTGGTCGGGTGCGACACCGCCGGAGGTCACCTCGGTCGGGGTCGGGCCGCCGCCCGTCCCGGCCGGCTCGGCCCCCGGGGTCGTCGTCCCGGCGTCGGCCGACAGGTGTCGCCGCAGGCCCAGCTCCAGCCGCTCCGCCACGTCCTCCGGCATCGCCGGGCGCTCGGCCTCCGCGAGCAGGCGTGCCACCCAGTCGTCGTTCATGCGGGCTCACCCGCCCTTCTGCTCGTCGTGGTCCCCGGTCCGGTGCCGTCCGTGTCTTCGACGTCCGGCGGTCCGTCGGGGTTCCCCGAGCCCAGCAGCTGCGCCAGCTGGGCCCGACCGCGCGAGCAGCGTGACTTGACGGTGCCCTCGGGGAGGTCGAGGACCTCGGCGGCCTCGGCGACCGACATGCCCTCGACGTGCACGAGCACGACGGCCGCACGCTGACCCGGGCTGAGCTGCTGGAGCGCGGACATCACGTCCAGGCGGTCGGCCACCCGTGCGGCGTCGTCGACGGGGTGGACGGGGTCGTGACCCTCCAGCGAGGTGCTCGGCCGGGCGGCGTTGCGGCGGAGCCGGTCCAGCGACGCGTTGACCACGATCCGGTACAGCCACGTCCTCACCGCGGAGCGGCGCTCGAACCGTTCGACCGAGCGCAGCGCAGAGATCAGGGCCTCCTGCAGCGCGTCCTCGGCGTCGGATGGGTTGCCCGTCGTCCGCAGCGCCACGGCCCACAGCACGTCGCGGTGGCGGCGCACCAGCTCACCGAAGGCGTCCGGGTCACCGGCCAGGTGGGCGTCGAGCAGGCCCGCGTCGCTGGCCCCGGCGCCGCCTCCGGGCCCGCTGGTCACTGGACCTCCACCTGCAGCTCGTTGACGACACCCCGCCAGTCGCCGTCGACCTCGGGCAGCGACGTGAACCACACCAGGACGAACTGGGTCTCCACGGGGGCCTCGGGGACGATCTCGGCCGTGCCGTCCCCCGTCTCGCCCGTGGCCACGACCGTCGAGCCGTCGAAACCGGGACCGGTGGCCGTGCGGATCTCGAAGGTGCCGTCGTCACCGGGTGCGTCCAGCAGCACCTGCGTGACCACGCGGGGCTCGCCCAGGTCGAACACCAGGCCCAGGCCGTCCTTGAGACCGCCGAAGTCCTGGCTGTTGTAGCGCTGCGTGGTCCAGCCCGACCCGGGGTCGCCGTCTATGGCGCGGGGGGCGTCCTGGTCGTTCTCCTCGCCGTCGCCCTGCGGGTCGAGCGCCTGCACCCCGGCCGGGCTGAGCACCTCGACCACACCCTCGGTGGGTTCCGGCTCGGCGGACGGCTCGGGCGGGGCGGAGGGCTCGACCGGGGTTTCGACGGTCTCCGTCACCTGCGGGACGGGGGCGGCGACGTCGTCGGCGTCCCGGAACCGGTCCAGGGCCCACACCAGGCCCGCGACGACGAAGGCGCCCATGAGCAGCACCACGACCACGCCCGTGCCCGCCCCGGCGGGGCGACGGCGTCCGGGCCCGCGGCCGGCGGGGACCACCGGGACGGTGCCGTCGCGGGCCGTGGCCGGGCCGGGCCAGGCCGCGTCGGGGTCGTAGGGCTCGGAGTCCCAGGGCTGGGGCTCCTGCCAGTCGGCTCCGTCCGCGGCCTCGTAGCCCTCGTCGTACTGCGGGTCCCACTGCTGGTCCCACTCGTCCTCGACCGGGAGGAGGTCCCAGCCGTCGTCCTCCTGCACGGCGGGCGCCACCGGGCCCGGACGCGACTGGGTGGGGTAGCCGGGGGGACGCACCTCGCCCACCGGGGCCGTGGGGCGGGGACCGGACGGGGCGGGGGTCTGCGGCGCGGCGGTGTCGCGGGCCGAGGCGCGGGCCGCGGCCCGGCTCGGGACGGCCGCGCCGGCTGCGGCGCCCCCGGATGACATGCCGGCGGCCGGGGTGCCGGTGGCACCCGCGGTGCCGGCGACCGCGGCGGCGGCTCCGGCGGCGGCGGCGGCTCCGGCGGCAGCGGCTCCGGTGGCAGCGGCCCCGATCCCGCCGGCGGCCGAACCGGTCCCGACGGCTCGCGAACCTGTGCCGGTGGCGGCACCGGACCCGACATCCGTCGGGCCGTCGGCCCCTGCGGGCGGTGGGGCCGGGTGGTCGCTGCCGGCCGGGTTCGGGTCGGAGCCGGCGGCAAAGTCCGGCCCTGCGGTGGGAGGCGCCGCGGCGGGTGCCTGACCCGAGGCGTCGGCGGGGACGGGCGTCAGGACGTCGGTGTCGTCACCGGCGGGGGTGGTGCCGTCACGACCGGCTCCAGCAGCGGCACCAGGACCCGCACCGGCCCCAGCCCCAGCGGTGGCCCCAGCAGCAGCGGTGGCCCCAGCAGCAGCACCCGCACCAGGACCGGCGGTCCCACCGGCAGCCCCTGCGGCGGCACCGGCCCCCGTGGCGCGCGGCGTCGCCGACGCGGCCGCCGTCGGCGCGGGAGCCTGCAGGGCGACGCGGGTGCCGTGCAGCTGGTCGAGCAGGGCGCCCAGGGTGTCGGCCCCGCCACCGGCGAGGGTGTCCTCCAGCAGACGTCCGAGCGGGGCGCTGACGTCGTCACGCAGCTGGCCGACAGGGACCGGTCGACCCTTCTCGGTGGGCGCGGCCTCGAGCCCCTCGACGGCGCCGAAGGGCCAACGACCGGACAGCAGGGCGTAGAGCACCGCCGCCAGGTCACGGACGTCGCGCGCCTCGGGACGGGCCGCCGCGGCCGGCGTGGCCTGGCCGGCCGCCGCCACGTCGATCGCGGTGCCCAGGACGCGCACGGACCCGTCCGAGGCCCGGACCACGTGCCGGGGCGACAGCCGGCCGTGGTGCAGCGACCGGGTGGCGGCCGTGCGCAGCGCCTCGGCGGCCTCGGTGACGACTCGGACGGCCTCCTGCTCGGACACCTTGCCGGCCAGTGCGGCCGCGTCCTGCCCGGTCACCCACTCCAGCACCACGTAGCCGCTGCTGCCCTCGAGTCCGACCCCGAGCACGCGCTGCAGGCGCGGGTCGTCGACCAGGGCGGCCCGGCGGGCGGCGTCCAGCGTGCTCTGCACCCGGGCGTGGTCGGCGGCCAGCACCGTTACCGCGACCGGCCGCTCCAGCGTGGCGTCCTCGGCACGCCAGGAGGACCCGGCCCCGTCGCCCTGGACGCGTTCGGCCAGGCGGTAGCGGCCAGCCAGGAGCGTCCCCGGTCCGATCCGGTCCACCAGCCGCCTCCATCACAGGTCCGTCGCTCGCACGAGTGGCAGCACCGCGACCGTCGAGACGACGCCGGCACCGCCGTCGGACCACTGTAGGGCGAAGCGAGCGGTGCCGAGGCTCGGTCAGTCCGTCGGCCGGACCGCGCCGTAGATCGGCTTGCGCCACACGGCGCTGATCTTCACCACGTCGCCCTTTCTCGGGGCCTGGATCATGAGCCCGTCGCCCAGGTACATCGCGACGTGGTGGATCGAGGAGGGCGCGGACCCGTTGGCGTAGAACACCAGGTCGCCGGGGAGCAGCTCGTCCACACCGACCTTCGGCAGCCCGGCGTACTGCTGCCGGGAGGTGCGGGGGATCGAGAGCCCGGCCTGGCGGTAGGACCACATGGTCAGCCCGGAGCAGTCGAAGGTCCCCGGTCCGGTGGCCCCCCAGACGTAGGGCAGGCCCAGCCTGGTCGCAGCCGACCGGATGGCGGCCGCGGCCGTCTCGTTGGGTGCGGCGGCGACCGCGGCCTCGACGACCGCGCCCTGGTCGACGTCGCCGCCCACGAACCCCGCGGGGACCGTGCCGCCGGAGGGACCGGCCACGGCACCGGCCGACGTGGTGGACGCATCCTGGTCGGCCGCGGACCGGGCGGCCTCGCGCGCCCGGGCCTCCGCCTGGGCCAGCGCGTAGGCCACGGCCTCGCGCTCCGCCTCCTGCCGTTCGCGCTCGACCGCCTCGACCAGCTCCTGGTCCGTGCCGGCCAGCAAGGCCTCGCGGGCGGCCAGGGCGGTCTCGGTGTCGCGACGCAGCTGCTCGGCCTCGGTCTCCAGGGCCATCCGCTCGCGGCGCAGCTGCTGGACCTCGGTCGAGGTCGCCACGGCGGCGTCGACGTCGCGTCCAGCCCGCTCGACAGCGACGGCGTCGGAGTCCAGCACCACGCGGGCGGTCCGGTAGGTCGTCGCCGCGTCCGCGAACCCGGCCCCGTGCAGCGCGGTCCAGGCCAGCTCCATCGTCCCGCCGCTGCGGTACAGGGCCCGGATCCGCCGGGTGGCGGCCCCCTGGTCGGCCTGCAGCTCGCGGCCGGCGTCGTCCAGGCTCACCTGGGCGTCCACCTCACGCAGCAGCAGCGCGTCCAGGTCCGCGCGGACGGTGTTCCAGTCCTCGGCGGCGACCTCGACGGCGACCTCCAGGGCCTCGACCTCTGCCGTCAGGTCGGCCACCTGCGACCGCAGGTCGTCGGCGCTGCGCGGTGGCTCGGTCGCGGCGGCCTGGGCCGGCAGCCCGGTCAGCAGGACCAGCACGCAGGCCAGCAGCGTCGCCAGCACCGTCATCGGCACCGTCATCGGCACCGTCATCGGCACCGTCGTCACTGTCGTCCGCGGCTCGACCAGCGGCTGGTGCGGCGGCTCCTTCAGCACCGGGCGGCTCATCCTGCGGTGTGGCTGGCGGTGGCCTCGGCGACCAGCCAGGCGTCGCTGCCGGGGATGTGGTGCAGCACCATGGTCGGCGCGGTGCGGCGCACCAGCAGGCTCACGCTCATGTCCGCGGCGACCACGAAGTCCTCGACCGGGACCTCGTTGAGGCCGTCGTCCTCCGAGGCGGCCGACTGGGCGGCGTCGTACGCCTGCTGGGCCGTGGCACCGGACCCGAGCTCCAGACCGGCGGCCCGGGCCGCGGCGACGGCGGTGTCGGTGACCGCGAGCTCGGCGGCGCCGACGGACACGCCGTCGAAGGCCAGCACGCCGACGACCGAGAACACCGCGACGAGCTTGACCAGCCAGCCGACCACGACGTCACCGGCGTCACCGGCACCGTGGGGGCGGAGCGCCCGGGGGTTCTGCATCTTCCGGACGTCGGCGGGGTTCAGGGGGTGCTTGAGGCCCTGCCACCCGCTCGGCGGAACCGCGACGTCAGGGTGCGGATGAGCTCGGTGGTCTCTCCCACCCGCAGCAGGCGGGTCCCGGCCAGGTAGCCGACGACCAGCACGGACCCGCCCACGACCAGGCTGAGCAGCGCCTCGACCCGGCTGCCGGTCCCCCCGACCGCGTCCGCGGCCCGGACCGAGAGCGGACCGACGACGGCCAGCACCAGCGCGAGGCGGAGCAGGACCCACAGGAAGCCCCGGACGCCGAGGCCGCCGATCCGCCGGTGCAGCAGCCAGACGGCCGCGACCAGGCCGGCGACCTCGCCCAGGCTCATCGACGCCGCGACGCCCGCCACCCACAGGGTCGGCGGCAGGACCAGCGGGGAGGCGATCGTCCCCGCGGCCCACACCCCGGCCGTGGCCAGCGTGATGACGAACGGCGTCCGCCCGTCCTCGTAGGCGTAGAACACGCGCCGCACCAGGTAGAGCACGCTGAAGAACGGCAGCCCCAGCGCCATGGCGACGATGACGGTGCCCACCACGTACGCCTGGTCGTCGAGCTGCTGGAACAGCAGCGCCGTGATCTCCGGGCCCAGCACCACCAGACCGGCGGCGGGCAGGGTCATGCCGACGAGCAGGACCCGCATCATCGACCGGGTGGTGCGGGCCACCCCGTCGGTGTCGCCCGCCTGCGCCGCGCCGCTGACCCGGGTGAACACGGCCGTGACCAGGCTGACCGCGAGCAGGCCGTGCGGCAGCATGTAGAGCAGGAACGCGAACGTCCAGGCGGCGTTGGACGCCGTCACCGCCGCCTCGGCGGTGCCCCTGGTCTCCGCCAGCGCACCCGCGCCGACCCGCGACACCAGCACGAACACCAGCTGGCTGACGACGATCCCGGCGAACGTCCAGGCGGCCACGACCCCCGCGGTGCGGAAGCCGACGCCCCGCAGCCCCCAGCGGGGCCGCCACGAGAAGCCGATCCGGCGCAACGGCCAGACGAGCACCGCGGCCTGCGCGGCCACGCCCAGGGTCGCCGACCCGGCGAGCAGGGCGATCATCGTCGGGGTCCACGACCGGGGGTCGCTGGTGTCCTGGGGCCCGAACAGGCCCCAGAAGAGCAGCAGCCCGGTGATGGCGACCACGTTGTTGACCACCGGCGCCCACATGTAGGGCCCGAACGACCCGCGGGCGTTGAGCAGCTGCCCGAACAGCGTGTAGACGCCGTAGAAGAACAGCTGCGGCAGGCACCAGAGGGCGAACAGCACGGCCAGGTCGAACTCCGGCGCGGCCCAACCGCCGCCGGTGTAGAGGCTGACCAGCGGCGCGGCGAGCAGGGTGAGCAGCACCGTCAGCAGCAGCAGGCCCGCCGTGGCCATGGTGAACAGCCGGTCCAGGAACTCCCGGCCCCGCGGCCCGTCCCGGTCCGCCCGCACGATCTGGGGCACCAGGACGGCGTTGAGCGCGCCGCCGGCGACCAGGGCGTAGATCAGGTTGGGCAGCTTGTTGGCCACGTCGAAGGAGTTGGCGGCCAGGTTGATCGCCGCCGTGCCCAGCAGCGCCGCCAGGATGGCCCGGCTGACGAGCCCCAGCAGGCGCGAGACCAACGTCCCGGCCGCCATGACGGCGGTCGCGCGCGCCAGCCCCTGGCGGGGAGCGACGGCGTCCGCGCTCGTGGAGGTCACCCGCTGCCGTCCGCGCGGCGGTCGTCGGTGCGGTCCAGCAGCGCGAGCGCGGCCCGCACGGCCTTGCGCTCGTTGGGGAACGCCAGCCGCTCCTCGAGCACGTCCAGACCGACCCAGGCCGCGTCGATCGCCTCCTGGTCGGGGTCGTTCTCGACCGTGATGCGACCGCCCGTGGCCTGGAGCAGGAACAGGTGCACGGTCTTGTGGATGCGGTGGCCGTCGGCGAAGAACCAGTAGTCGATCGCCCCCAACGAGTCCAGGACCCGGCCGTCGATCCCGGTCTCCTCGGCGATCTCGCGGACGGCGGCCTCCTCAGGCGTCTCGACGCCCTCGAGGTGGCCCTTGGGCAGGCACCACTCGAGGCGGCCAGACCGGTTGCGGCGGCAGATGACCGCGACCCGCATCGGGTCGGACGCCATGTCCACCACCAGCCCACCGGAGGACACCTCGGTCCTGGTGGGGGGCGGGGTCATCGCACCAGGGTACGGCGAGCACCTCCGTGGCCGTGGCACCCTTGACCGTCGTGCCCGAAGACCGTTCCGCCGCCCTGCGCCGCGCCACCAAGGCGCTGTCGGGGCTCGCCCCGCTGACCGACGAGCTCGGTCGCCGCTTCGTCGACGCCGGGCACGAGCTCGCACTGGTGGGCGGTCCGGTCCGCGACGCGTTCCTGGGCCGGGTGTCGCCGGACCTGGACTTCACCACCGACGCGCGTCCGGAGCAGATCGAGGCCGCGCTCGCGGGGTGGGCGGACGCGACCTGGGACATGGGTCGCGACTTCGGCACGATCGGTGCCCGCAAGGGCGAGCAGGTCGTCGAGATCACGACCTACCGGACCGACGCCTACGACGGCGAGACCCGCAAGCCCGTGGTCGTGTTCGGCCGCTCGCTGGAGGAGGACCTGGAGCGCCGGGACTTCACCGTCAACGCCATGGCCGTGCGCCTGCCGGAGCTGCAGTTCGTCGACCCGTTCGGCGGGACGGACGACCTGGTCGCGCGTCGGCTCCGGACCCCCGGCACCCCCGCCCGCAGCTTCGGCGACGACCCGCTGCGGATGATGAGGGCCGCGCGCTTCGCGTCCCAGCTGGCCATGGCCCCGGACGACGCGGCCCGGGCGGCGATGGTCGACATGGCCGACAAGATCTCGATCGTGTCCGCGGAGCGGGTGCGTGACGAGCTGGTCAAGCTCCTGCTGGGCCGGGACCCGCGGGCGGGTCTGCGGTTGCTGGTGGACACCGGCCTGGCCGACCACGTCCTGCCCGAGCTGCCCGCGCTGCGGCTGGAGGTCGACGAG
This sequence comes from Actinomycetales bacterium, assembly GCA_038258055.1. Classification (GTDB taxonomy): domain Bacteria; phylum Actinomycetota; class Actinomycetes; order Actinomycetales; family JBBAYJ01; genus Aquipuribacter. Next base: position 103,067 of record JBBSQH010000003.1, on the reverse strand, counting down.
CACCACCGCCACAAGGACGTGTACGAGCACACCCTCACCGTCCTGGAGCAGGCGATCGCCCTGGAGGACGACCACCGCGACCCCGACGCAGACGTCCCGGGCCCGGACCTGGTGCTGCGGCTGGCCGCGCTGATGCACGACGTCGGCAAGCCGGCGACGCGGCGGTTCGAGGCCGGCGGCGGGGTCAGCTTCCACCACCACGAGGTGGTCGGGGCCAAGCTGACGTCCAAGCGGCTCAAGGCGCTGCGGTTCGACAAGCAGACCGTCAAGGACGTGTCCCGCCTGGTCGAGCTCCACCTGCGGTTCCACGGCTACGGCGAGGGGGCCTGGACCGACTCCGCGGTGCGCCGGTACGTCACCGACGCCGGCCCGCTGCTGTCGCGGCTGCACCGGCTGACCCGGTCGGACTCCACCACCCGCAACGCGCGCAAGGCGCAGCGGCTGCGGCTGGCCTACGACGACCTGGAGCGACGCATCGACGTCATCCAGGAGCAGGAGCAGCTGCAGGCGGTACGGCCCGACCTGGACGGGACGGCGATCATGGCGCTGCTCGCCCTGGCGCCGGGACCGGTGGTCGGGCGGGCCTACAGGCACATGCTGTCGGTGCGCATGGACACCGGTCCGCTGGACCCCGCTGCCGCCGAGGCGGAGCTGCGGCGCTGGTGGGCCGAGCAGCCGGAGTCGTCGACCTGATCGACGGACCTCTCAGCAGCCGGTGACCGGCGGGACCAGGGGTCGCCGCGAGAACTGGAGCAGGGTGGTCTCCGACCGCGGCAGGAGCACGGCCGCACCCTCCGACGGGGTCCACCCGGCGGGGACGAGCAGGTAGTGCTCGCCCGACTGCAGCAGCAGCCGGAACCCGTCGTAGCGCGCTACGTAGTCGCCCCCGGGCGCGCACCGGCGCTCCTCGACCCCGCCACCGACGGTCGGCAGGCTCTGCTGGGCGAAGACCGTGACCGCCGGCTCCCCGGGCAGCGCCGCGACGATCTGCCGGGCCCTGGTCTGGCCGACGGCCGCGGCGTAGTCGGTCGCGAACCAGAACGCGCCGATCGCGACCAGGGCGGACACGGCGGCCCACTCCGCGGTCGACCGAGCGGCCGCAGGGCGCCCGTCGGGGCGACGGTGGACCGTCCAGGCCACCAGCAGGACGCCCGCGACCAGCAGCAACGGGGCCGTCCACAGCAGCCGACCCTGCAGGTAGGGCGAGGCCACCGCGGTCAGGCCCACCACGGCCAGGACCGCGCCCAGCCCCAGCAGGACGGCGCGGACCCGTGGTCGGGACACGACGTCCCCGGCCGAGCGCGTGGCGGCGGGCAGCAGGGCGCGCGTCCAGACCAGGACGACCGTGACGACGGCCAGGACGGTGAGCGGGACGAAGACGCCGTCCACGCTGCTGATCAGGTAGTCCGAGCTCGTGAGCCCCAGCACGGTCGCGCTGACCCCGAAGTGGTCCAGCAGCTCGTTGGTGCGGGCCCAGCCGAAGTACAGCAGCAGCGCGGTGAGGGCCGTGGTCGGGGCGACAACCTGACGGACGAACCCCGCCACCCGGCCGAGCTCGTGGCCGCCGGGGGCGTCCGGGTCAGCCGTCGGCACCGCTGCCCTCGTCGGTGGGGGCGCTGCCCCCGCCGTCCTCCTCGGTCCCCCCACCCTCGTCGCCCTCGTCGCCCTCGTCGCCCTCGTCGCCCTCGTCGCCCTCGTCGCCCTCATCGGTCGGGTCGGTCTGGTCGCTCGGGTCGGGTCCGTCGCCTCCCTCGGTGCAGGGCAGGGTCCCCGTCAGCACCCGGACGGTGGTCCCCCGTCCCACCTCCGTCTCCGCGGCCGGGTCGGTGCGCACGAAGTAGCAGTCCTCCAGGTCCTGGGCGGCCGGGTCGTCGGTGTCCGGGGCGACGACCAGGTCGACGCAGAGAGCGCCGCCGCACGCCTCTTCGAAGCCGTTCTCGAGCGAGGCGAGGACCCCGTCCACCGGGGCACCGCTGCCCTGGCTGATGCGGGGGACCCGGACCGGGGCGCCGAGCGCCACGCCGCCGCCGTCAGGTGCCCCCAGACCACCACCGGCGCCACCACCGGAGCCTCCCTGGTCCTGGGCCGCGGTGCCCGTGGCGTCCGCGCCCCGCGAGCTGTCGTCCGCACCCGTGCCGCACCCGGCCACCAGGACGAGCAGGAGGGGCAGGACGAGCACCAGCGCCGCCACGGGGCGGGCGCGGGACGCGTTCCGTGGTGCGGTCCTCCGGCTGTGCATGAGCGACTCCTCGGTCACGGCCCGCGCTCCTGGCGGGCGCACGAGCAGGAGGAGCGGCGACAGCGTGCCGATACACGGCAGGGGCCGGTCCGGACGGACGCAGGCCGTCGGGGTCAGCCGCGGCGGGTCGCGGGACGGGGCGCCGCGTCGGGCTCGCTCGTGCCGCGGCGGGACGCACGGAGGTAGGTCAGCCCGGTGGCCAGGTACAGAGCCGCGATGAACGCGTAGAGGGGCCGCGAGTACCCGTCGTCGGGGATGATCAGGGCTCCCAGCGCGGCCGCGAGGATGAACGCGGCGTTGAACACCACGTCGTAGAAGGCGAACGCCCGACCCCGTACCGACTCCAGCACCGCGGTCTGGACGTGGGTGTCCGCCGCGATCTTCACCACCTGCCCGCACAGGCCGAGCACGAGCGCGCCGGCCGTGAGGGACCAGACGGCCACGCCCATCGTGTAGAGCGCCTCGACGGCGAAGGCCACGAGGAGCGCCGTGGCCACCCAGGCGTCCAGGCCGCTGAGGCCCAGCCTGCGGCGGGGCGGCAGCGACCCCAGCCGCCGGGTCAGGGTGGGGGTCAGCGCCGCGGCCAGCAGGGCGCCGACCGCGGCCGCCCCCCCGGCCAGCCCGAGGATGCCCAGGCCCACGTCGACGTCGTCGGACAGGTAGCCGCGGGCCAGCAGGAACGTGGCGATGGTCGACAGCCCGAAGGCGAACCGGTGCGCCCCGATCACGCCGATGGCGTTGCGGGCGGCCGGGCGCCGCCACACGTGCACCGCCCCCTCGCGCAGGCCGTGCAGGACGGCGGCGACCGCCTGCGCGGTGCTCGCGGCCGTCCGTTCGTCCGGGCCCAGGGCCCGGTGGCCTATCCGCAGGGCCAGCAGGGCCGCGGTCAGGAACAGCGCCCCGGCCAGCAGGAGGATCCCCGCGTCGGTGCCGGGGCCCGGTCCCGCCAGCAGCCGCAGCAGCAGGCCCAGGCCGAACCCGGTGCCGAACGCGCCCGTCCCGAGGGTGGGGGTGATCGCGTTGGCGGGCACCAGCAGCCGGGCCTCGACGGTCTTGGGCAGGGACGCGCCCAACCCGGCCAGCAGGAACCGGTTGACCGTGAGCGTCGCCAGCACCAGCACGTACAGGGCGACCAGCACCCCGCCGTCGAGCCGGCCGTCGCCGGCCAGCACCACGCCGGCGACCAGGGCGACCAGGGCCACCCGCACCAGGTTGCTGACCAGCAGCACCCGCTGGCGGGACCAGCGGTCCAGGAGCACGCCCGCGAACGGGCCGACGACGGTGAACGGCAGCACGGCCACCGACAGCGCCCCGGCCACCAGCGGCGCCGTCGGCGCCTCGGTGGGGTTGAACAGGACGAAGCTGGCCAGCCCGGCCTGGAACGTGCCGTCGCCGAGCTGGCTCGCGAGGCGGACCGACAGCAGCCGTCGGTAGGGCGAGGAGCGCAGGACCTCGGTGAAGCCCCCGGTACGGGCCGCCCGGCTCATGCGGGGCTCGTCCGCTGCTGCTCCCGGTCGTGCTCCCCGTCGCCCTCGTGACCGCGGCCGGGCACACCGCCACCGGCCCCGCCGTCGCGGAACGTCCACCAGCGGTAGGCGCAGTAGTTGAGGACGGCGTTGGTGAACGCCGACAGCACCCGGGCCGGCAGCAGCGGCAGGCCCAGCTCGACCAGCAAGGTCACGCCGAAGACCACGAGCAGGTAGTCGGCCGTCACCTGGGGCAGGAACCGGCCCAGCTGTCCGGCGACGCGGCCGTGCGCGGCGTCGAAGGCGAACCAGCGGTTGAGCATGAAGTTCAGCGCGTAGGTCAGGACGAACGCGATGGTCACGCTGGCCTGGTAGGGCAGCGGCGTGAACGCGTCCAGCAGGGCCAGGACCGTCAGGTCGAAGGTCAGCCCGACGGCGCTGAACGCCAGGAACCGGGTCAGGGAGTGCCGGTAGACCCGGGACAGCCGGGAGCCCGTGCTGGGCTCCCGGCCGGCCGGAGGTGTCACTCGCCGCGGATGAACGCCTCGAGCATGGTGCGCCCGATGTCGTCGGGGTTCTGCTCGGGCGGGGACTTCATGAAGTACGTGCTGGCGGCGATGACGGGGCCGCCCTGGCCGCGGTCGGCGGCGATCTTGGCGGCGCGGACGGCGTCGATGATGACGCCCGCGGAGTTGGGGCTGTCCCAGACCTCGAGCTTGTACTCCAGGTTCAAGGGGACGTCGCCGAACGCGCGCCCCTCGAGCCGGACGTAGGCCCACTTGCGGTCGTCGAGCCACTGGACGTAGTCGCTCGGCCCGATGTGGACGTTGCGCGCCCCCAGGTCGTGGTCGACGTTGCTGGTGACGGCCTGCGTCTTGGAGACCTTCTTGGAGTACAGCCGGTCCCGCTCGAGCATGTTCTTGAAGTCCATGTTGCCGCCGACGTTGAGCTGGTAGGTCCGGTCCAGGACCACACCGCGCTCCTGGAACAGCCGCGCCAGCACCCGGTGGGTGATGGTGGCGCCGACCTGGCTCTTGATGTCGTCGCCGACGATGGGGACGCCCGCCTCGGTGAACTTGGCGGCCCACTCGGGGTCGGAGGCGATGAACACGGGCAGCGCGTTGACGAAGGCGACCCCGGCGTCGATGGCGCACTGGGCGTAGAACTTGGCGGCGTCCTCGGACCCGACGGGCAGGTAGCAGACCAGGACGTCGGCCTTCGCGGCGCGCAGGGCGGCGACCACGTCGACCGCCTCGGCGTCGGACTCCTCGATGGTCTCCCGGTAGTACTTGCCCAGACCGTCCAGGGTCGGGCCGCGCTGGACCGTGACACCGAGCGGAGGCACGTCGCAGATGGTGATGGTGTTGTTCTCGCTGGCTCCGATGGCCTCGGACAGGTCGAACCCGACCTTCTTGGCGTCGACGTCGAAGGCGGCGACGAACTCGATGTCGCGCACGTGGTAGTCGCCGAACTCGACGTGCATCAGGCCGGGGACCTCGGTGTCCGGCGTGGCGTCCGCGTAGTAGTGGACGCCCTGGACGAGCGAGGCGGCGCAGTTGCCGACGCCGACGACGGCGAGACGGATGGAACCCATGCGTTGTCTCCTGTTCGTGACCGGACGGTCCGGTCGTGGGGATGGTGCACGTGCTGGTGCGGTTCAGGGGCTGGTCGTTCCGGGGTGCTGGTCGTGCGGCTCGTGGTGGGTGCTAACCCGTGGAAGGGCTGTCCACGCCGGACCGCTCGGCGGCCAGGCGGGCGTCGGTCCAGTGCAGCTCGGCCTCGACCGAGGCCACGCCGCGCTGCGCCCAGGCCCGGCGGTAGGGGTCCCGGGACTCCGCGGGGTCCGCGCAGCCGCGTCCCTGCGCGTGCTCGAGCCGGTCCAGCAGCCGGGCGCGGCGCTGCTCCAGCACCCGCACCCGCTCGGTCGGCGTCAGCCGGGCGAAGAACGCGAAGCGGACCCCGAACGCGTCGTCGTCCGACAGGGCCGCCCCCGGATGCGCCAGCAGCTCCCGGAACCGGGCCCGGCCGCTCTCGGTCACCTGGTAGACGACCTTGGTGGTCGAGGCCACCTGGGTCCCCTCGGAGCGGACGTAGCCGCCCGCCTGGAGCCGGCGCAGCGTGGGGTAGAGGGTGCCGAAGCTCAGCGCGGCGCGCCACGGGCCGAGCAGGGCGGTCACGTGCTTGCGCAGGTGGTAGCCGTGCATCGGGGCGTCCTCGAGGACGCCGAGGACGGCAAGCTCGATGACGTCGGTACGTCGGGGCACCGGGCTCCGTCCTGGGCTGTGGTGGTCGTGCGCTCGTCCCCGTGAGGTGGGGGGATGACGTCTCGATGTATCGGTTCGATACGTCGTACCGCTGCACAGTAGGTGCTCGTCGTCACGAGCGCCAACTCCGCGAGGTCATACTGGTCGGCGATGTCTGGACCCGATCGCCCCGTCTTCCCCGACTCCTCCCAGCCTGGCGCAGGGCGGCGTGCGCGCCCCGCTGTCCGGCCGACCGGGTCCGTCGGGGCTGCGTCCACGGCCCGCGGCGAGGCCTCGCCGTTCCCCACCGCCGGCTCCGGGGCCGGACCCTCGGGTCCTGGTGCCAAGGGCCCCAACGGCAAGGGTCCTGGCGGCAAGGGTCCTGGCGGCAAGGGCCCTGGCGGCAAGGGCCCCGGCGGCAAGGGCCCTGGCGGCAAGGGCCCCAACGGCAAGGCTCCCCGCAAGGGCGGGCGCCGCTGGCTGAGGCGCACGCTCCAGGTGCTGGGCGTGACCGCCCTCGTCCTCGTGCTGGCCGGGGTCGCGGTCGCCGCCTTCGCCTACGTCCGCACCGAGATCCCGGACCCCAACGACGCCGCGTTCGCCCAGACCACCACCATCTACTACGCCGACGGCGAGACCGAGCTGGGCCGCTTCGCCGCCCAGGACCGCACCATCGTGGAGTCGGCGGACATCAACGACACGATCCGGGAGGCCGTGGTCGCGGCCGAGGACCGGACCTTCTACGAGAACCCGGGCATCAGCCCGACCGGTATCACCCGGGCGGCCTGGGGCATCGTCACGGGCGAGCCGGCCGGTGGTGGGTCGACCATCACCCAGCAGTACGTCAAGAACTACTTCCTGACCTCCGACCAGACGGTCGAGCGCAAGGTGACCGAGATCCTCATCTCCCTCAAGGTCGAGCGCCGCCTGGACAAGGACCAGATCCTCACCGACTACCTCAACACGGTGTTCTTCGGCCGGGGCTCGTACGGCATCCAGGCCGCGTCGCAGAACTACTTCGGCGTCGACGCCGCCGACCTGACGACCGAGCAGGCCGCGGTGCTGGCGGGACTGCTGCCGGCGCCCAACCGCTACGACCCGGCCGTGGACCCCGAGGCCGCGCAGGAGCGGTTCGACTACGTCCTCGACGGTCTCGTGGTGACCGGTGCTGCGACGCAGGCCGAGGTCGACGCGATGGTGCTGCCCGAGACGGTCGAGACCGAGGTCGGTGACCTGTACGCCGGCCCCAGGGGGTACCTGCTGCAGACCGCGCGCCAGGAGCTCGTCGAGCTCGGGTACGACGACGTGGACATCGACACCGGCGGCCTGCAGGTCGTCACCACCTACGACCCGGCCGTCCAGGACGCGGTCGAGGCGGGCGTGGCCGAGGAGATGCCCGACGAGGACGACACCGACGGCGAGCCCCTGTCCCCCGGCCTGCGCGTGGGTGCGGTGTCCATCGACCCGACGACCGGGGCCGTGCGCGGCATGTACGCCGGTGAGGACCTCACCGAGCAGCAGAACTCCGTGACGGCCGGCATCGCCGAGGCGGGGTCGACCTTCAAGCCCTACACGCTGGTGGCGGCGCTGGAGGCGGGCATCCCGCTGACGGAGACCTTCAACGGCAACAGCGGCCGCTACTTCGACAGCTACGGCGACACCCCGGTCCGGAACTTCGGCGGCACGAACTACGGGACCGTCGACCTGGTGGAGGCCACGGCCAACTCGGTCAACACCGCCTACGTCGAGCTCAACGAGGAGGTCGGTCCCGAGGCCACGCGCGACGTCGCGGTCCGGGCGGGCCTCCCCGACAACACCGTCGGGCTGGAGGACTTCGTGTCCAACGTGCTCGGGGCGTCGTCGCCGCGCGTCATCGACCAGGCGCAGGCGTTCTCGACCTTCGCCGCGCAGGGTGTGCGCCGCGAGTGGCACGTCGTCGCCTCGGTCACCGCCCCCAACGGCTCGGTGCTGTTCGAGCCCGACACGGCCGGTACGGAGGTCGTCGACCCCGACGTCATGGCGAACGCCACCTACGCGATGACCCAGGTCGTCGAGCAGGGCTCCGGTCGAGAGGCGCGGGCCCTGGACCGGCCCGTCGCCGGCAAGACCGGCACCAGCAGCGACGCCCGCTCGGCCTGGTTCATCGGCTACACCCCGCAGCTGGTGTCGGCCGTCGCGCTCTACCAGACCGGCGAGGACGGCGAGGCCGAGACCATCGAGATCCCGGGCACCCGCACCGTCACCGGCGGGTCCTACCCCGCCCGCATCTGGACGGCCATCATGGCCGGTGCCCTCGAGGGCGAAGAGGTGCTGGAGTTCCCGGACCGGGTGGACATGGAGCCCCGTGAGCGCTCCCCGGAGCCGCAGCAGGAGCAGCAGGAGCAGGACCCGGAGCCCGAGCCGGAGCCCCCCGTGGTGACCGTGACCGCGGAGCCCGAGCCGGACCCGACCCCGACGCCGACCGAGACCACCGAGGAGCCGGCGCCGGAACCGGAGCCGACGGTCGCGCCGGAGCCCGACCCGGAGCCCGAGCCGGACCCCACCCCGACCCCGACGGAGACGGAGACGGAGGAGGAGCCACCGCCACCGGGGGACGGCGAGGAGCAGCCGGCGCCTGATCCGGGCCAGGGCGAGGACGCGGACGCCGGGGCCGACGCGGGCAGGGCGGTAGAGCCCGGCTCCGGGCGTCCCGTGCCGTGAGCCCTCCCGGCGTGGTCGCCCCCACCAGGCAGGACCGGTTCGCCCGCTGGGCCAGCCCCGTCCTGGGGGGCCCGGCGGGTCGTCGCGTCGCCGTCCCCGGTCACCCGTGGTGGAGCCCGGCCCGGGTCCTGGTGCTGGTCGCCCTGGCGACCACCCTGCTGGCGGTGCTCCGCTCGCAGCACTGCCGCGCCCAGGGCTGGACCACGCCCGGGCAGTTCGTGCACACCTGCTACTCCGACGTCGCCGTGCTGTACGGCACGCTGGGCGGTTCGCCCGGCTCCCTGCTCGGCCTGGACGCCGCCGCGCCGGACGGGCTGGCCCAGCCGGCCCTGACCGCCTACGTCGCGGCCCTGCTGGCCGTGCTCGTGGGTCCGTTGCAGGGGGTGTCGGAGCTGCTCACCGGCGGTGCGGACGTCGTGGTCGACGCCGGACCGCGGGTCTACTTCGACCTGTTCGCGGTGGTGGCCGCCGGGTCCCTGGTCGTGGCCGTGCTCGCGGTGGCGTCGTTGTCCGGCCGCCGGCCGTGGGACGCCACCCTGCTGGCCCCCAGCCCGGTGGTGGTGCTGTCCGGTCTGGTGTCCTTCGACCTGATGGGTGTGGCGCTGGGGGTCCTGGCCGTCGCCGTGTGGGCGCGCGGGCGCCCGCTGCTGGCGGGCGTCGTGCTGGGTCTGGCCGTGGCGGCCCGGGTCCACGTCGTCCTGGTGGCCCTGGCCCTGGTGCTGCTCGCCGTCCGCGGTGGTCGGGCCCGCGAGGTCGCGGTGGCCGGGTCGGCCGCGGCGTTCACCTGGGCCGCGGTCAACCTGCCGATGGCGCTGCTCTCACCCCAGGCCTGGACGGCGCCGGCCCGCACCTGGTGGGCGTCGGAGCCGGGCTACGGCTCGTGGCTGCTGGTGCCCCGGCTGCTGGCCGACGAGCAGGTCAGCGGGGTCCAGGCCCTCACGGGGCCGCAGTCCTCGGTCGTGTCGGCGGTGCTGACCGTGGTGGTGCTGGTCGTGGTCTCGGTGTGGGCCCTGTCCGCGCCGCGGGCCCCCCGGCTGCCCGTCCTGGTCCTGCTGCTCCTGGTCGGCACGTTCCTGGTGTCCAAGACGGTCCCGGTGCAGGCGTCGCTGTGGCTGCTGCCGTGGGTGGCCCTGGCCCTTCCCCGCTGGCGCGAGCACCTGTGGTGGTGGGCGGCCGAGGCGCTCTACGTCGTGGCGGTCTGGCAGTACCTGGTCGGTCTGAGCGAGGCCAACCGGGCACTGCCCGCCGGGTACTACGCCGTCCTGATGCTCGGTCGGCTGGCGGCGATGGCCTGGCTCGGCTGGCAGGCCTGGCAGCTCGGCCGTCACCCGGACATCGACGAGGTGAGGGTCGACGGGGACGGCCAGGACCCGGCCGCCGGCCCGCTGTGGGGGGCGGAGGACCGCGTCGTCGTCCGGTTCACCTGAGGCGCGGTACCCTCGTCGACTGTGCCTGCCCGGCCCCCGATGGGCCACCAGCCGGCACCGACGTACAACCCTCCTGCCACGGACCGACCGTGGCCGACAGACCACAGGAGGTGGGTTAGCACGATGCGTCAGTACGAACTCATGATCATCCTGGACTCGGACCTCGAGGAGCGCACAGTCGCCCCGAGCCTCGAGCGCTACCTGACCGTCATCAAGGACAACGGCGGCACGGTGGACAACATCGACATCTGGGGTCGCCGCCGCATGGCGTACCCGATCAACAAGAAGAACGAGGGCATCTACGCGGTGGTCACCATGTCCACCGAGCCCGCGCCGGCTCTCGAGCTGGACCGTCAGCTCAACCTCAACGAGTCGGTCGTGCGGACGAAGCTCATCCGCCCCGACTCGCGCTGAGCTGAGGAGCTGACATGGCCGGAGAGACCATCATCACGCTGGTCGGCAACCTGACCGGTGACCCGGAGCTGCGGTTCACGCCGTCCGGTTCGGCGGTCGCCAACTTCACCGTCGCCAGCACCCCTCGGACGTTCGACCGCCAGTCCAACGAGTGGAAGGACGGCGAGACGCTGTTCATGCGCTGCTCGATCTGGCGCGAGGCGGCCGAGAACGTCGCGGAGTCCCTCACCAAGGGCACCAGGGTCGTGGTCACCGGGCGCATGAAGTCGCGCTCGTACCAGACCAAGGAGGGCGAGAACCGCACCGTCATCGAGCTGGAGGCCGACGAGATCGGCCCCTCGCTGCGGTACGCGACCGCCAAGGTCAACCGGACGCAGCGTTCCGGTCCCGGTGGTGGCGGCGGTTTCGGCGGCGGCCAGTCCGCGCCGCAGCAGCAGGGTGGTCAGGGCGGTGGCTGGTCCAACGCTCCCGCGGCCGCACCTGCCGGTGGGGGCCAGGGCGGCAACCAGGGCGGTTACGCCGACCCGTGGGCGACCGGCCCGGCCGCTGGTGGTTACTCCGGCGGCGACGACGAGCCGCCCTTCTGAGGTCCTGGACCTCGTTCATCCGTTCGTGACACCCGTCCGTACGGCCAGCTGGCCGCACGGCACCTGACGTAGAGGAGACACCGTGGCTGCCGCCAAGAAGCCGGTGCTGCGCAAGCCCAAGAAGAAGCTCAACCCCCTCAAGACCGCCGGGGTCGAGTACATCGACTACAAGGACACCGCCCTGCTGCGGAAGTTCATCTCCGACCGGGGCAAGATCCGCGCCCGCCGGGTCACCGGGGTGACCGTCCAGCAGCAGCGTCAGATCGCCCAGGCGATCAAGAACGCTCGCGAGATGGCCCTGCTGCCCTACTCCAGCGCCGGCCGCTGAGGAGAGGAACTCACATGAAGCTGATCCTCACCCAGGAGGTCACCGGGCTCGGCGAGCCCGGCGACGTGATCGACGTCAAGGACGGCTACGGCCGTAACTTCCTGCTCCCCCGTCGTCTGGCCACCCCGTGGACCAAGGGCGTCGAGGCGCAGGTCACGTCGATCCGCACGGCCCGCAAGGCCCGCGAGATCGCGACGATCGAGGAGGCGCAGCAGGTCCGCGCCACCCTCCAGCAGCGTCCCGTCACCCTCACGGCTCGCGCCGGAGACTCGGGTCGTCTGTTCGGCGCCATCACCCCGGGCGACATCGCCGAGGCGCTCGTCGCCTCCGGCGGTCCGTCCATCGACCGCCGCAAGGTGATCATCCCCCAGCCCATCAAGTCGCTGGGGACCTACACGGTCACCGTCAAGCTCCACACCGACGTCACCGCCTCGATCGACGTGGACGTCGTCGCGGCCTGACCCGGTCCAGCACCACCCGCACCACGCGCACGCCCGACGGGCGGTCCCGGAGAGATCCGGGGCCGCCCGTCGGCTGTCAGGGGTGACCTGGCCCAAGAAGACGTGCATCCGTCCCCTCGGTGGGGCACGAACCGGGGTGTGGCGGCCGGCCGACCGACCCCGACAGGACAGGCCTCAGGCCGCCCCGAGCACCAGCCACCGCCCCGAGCGCTCCCGCAGCCCCAGGGTGATGGCCCTGGCCGCCATGAACCCACCGGCGAAGGCGAACCACAGCACCACCAGACCCGTGGTGCCCGTCAGCCCGGCCAGCGGGACCACGGCCACCAGCGGCAGGTAGCCGAGCAGGGCCCAGAGCCCGGCGACGGCGAGGTACCGGCCGTCCCCGGCGCCGATCAGGACGCCGTCCAAGACGAACACGTAGCCGGCCAGCGGCGCGGTGAGGCTGACGACCAGCAGCCCGGCCGTGATGGCGCCCCGGACGGTGGCGTCGTCCGAGAAGAGCATGGGCAGCCACGGCGACCCCACGGCCAGCAGGCCCCCGAACACCACCCCGCCGCCGAGCCCCCAGCGCACCATCCGGCGGGTGGTGGCCCGGGCGCCTGCGGCGTCACCGGCGCCCAGGTTTCGTCCGGTCAGCGCCTGCGCGGCGATGGCCAGCGCGTCCAGGGCGAAGGACCCGAACGTCCACACCGTGAACACCACCTGGTGGGCGGCCAGCGACTCCCCGCCCGTGCCGGCCGCCACCCAGGTGGTGGCCAGGAGCGCGAGCCGGAGCGTGACCGTCCGCAGCAGCAGCGGCACCCCGGCGACCGCGGCGAGCCTGATCCCGTGGCCGTGGGGACGCAGCGGGACCTCGTACCGCCGGGCCCCACGCACGACCAGGGCGACGAGCCAGGTCGCCATCAGCAGCTGGGCCGTGACCGTCCCCCAAGCGGAGCCCGCGATGCCGAACGCCGGCAGCGGGCCCGGACCGTGGGTCAGCACGTAGGACAGCACCGCGTTGCACGTGAAACCGACCGTGGCCACCACGAGGGGGGTGCGGGTGTCCTGGAGCCCCCGCAGGACGCCCGTGGCGGCCAGCACGACGAGCATGGCCGGGATCCCCAGGAACGAGATGCCCAGGTAGACGGCGGCCTCGTCCGTCGCCCCGGGGGCCGCCCCGAACACCGTCGCCACCGTCGGGGCCGACGCGGCCCCCACCACGGCCACCACCAGGCCCACCGCCAGGGCCAGCCAGGTCCCGTCCACCCCCACCCCGATCGCACCGGCCCGGTCGCCGGCGCCCAGCCGCCGGGCCACCGACGCGGTCGTCCCGTAGGCGAGGACGACGAAGAGACCGACCAAGGTCGAGAGGACCGCTGAGGCGAGGCCGAGACCGGCCAGGCTGTCGGTGCCCAGGGCGCCGACGATGGCGGTGTCCGTGAGCAGGAACAACGGCTCGACGACCAGGGCGCCCAGGGCCGGGACGGCCAGGGCCAGGATCTCGCGGGCCTGGGTGTCCGGCCGCCTCACCGGTCACCCGCTCGACGGTGGACCGTCATCAACTTTCACTGTCAACAATGTGGACAACCCTGTGGACAACGGCGAGAGAGCCCTGACGTGGGGCGCCCGGCGTCGGGCTGCCGGCGAAGGCGCCCTTCCGGTGGACATCTGGTCGATCGGACGTGTTCATCGAGCGGTAACCCTCCACGAGTTGTTCTCCACAGCCCCGAGAAGGGTATCCCTGCAGGTCAGAGCCGGTCCGATCGGCGAGACGGCAGGTATCCCGGGCGAGTCGTCCACAGCGGCGTCCACAGGGGTGGACAGCGTGTCCTGCGGTTGCTCATGATCGTCGGGAGTCTGTCCCCACGCTGTCCATAGGACCTGTGGACAACCGTCGTCGGCGGGCTTGGCGTGTCGGCCCTCCGGGGCCTAGCGTCCGGCTCTGTCCGGGGTCCTCGCTACACCTCGGTACTCACCCGGGAACCGCTCCGGGTGCAGGCCAGGGAGTGGGTGGAGCGTTGAGCATCGCGGAGTCGTCGACCGATCTCGAGCTGTCGGGGAGGGGTCTGGCCCAGCAGGGCGGACCCAGCGGGTTCGAGCGGATGCCCCCGCAGGACGTCCTCGCCGAGCAGTGCGCCCTCGGCGCCATGCTGCTGTCCAAGGACGCGGTGGCCGACGTCAGCGAGAACCTCAAGGGCGCCGACTTCTACCGGCCGGCCCACGAGATGATCTACGACGCCGTCCTCGACCTGTTCGGGCGCGGCGAGCCGGCCGACCCCGTGACGGTGGCCGACGTCCTGGGTCGCCGCGGCGAGCTCAACCGGGTCGGCGGCGCGCCCTACCTCCACACGCTCGTCGCCACGGTGCCCACGGCGGCCAGCGCCGCGTACTACGCGCGCATCGTGCGCGACAAGGCCATCCTCCGCCGCCTGGTCGAGGCCGGTACCAAGATCGCCACCCTCGGCTACGCCGGGGAGGGCGGTGACGTCGACGAGATCGTCAACCTGGCCCAGGCCGAGGTCTACTCCGTCACCGACCGCCAGGCCCGCGACGACTACCGACCGCTGTCGGAGGTCATGCAGGACACCGTCACCGAGCTGGAGGAGATGGAGGCCCGCCCCGAGGGCATGAACGGGGTGCCCACCGGGTTCCGTGAGCTCGACCAGCTGACCAACGGCCTGCACCCCGGTCAGATGATCGTCATCGCCGCTCGGCCGGCTATGGGCAAGGCCCTCGCGCTCGACACCGCCCTGCCCACGCCGACGGGCTGGACCACGATGGGTCAGGTCCGGGTCGGGGACGACCTGCTGGACGCCGACGGCCGGCCCACCAGGGTCGTCGCCGCCACCGAGGTGATGACGGACCGCCCCTGCTACGAGGTCGTCTTCGACGACGGGACCACCGTGATCGCCGACGCACTGCACCAGTGGCGGACCGACACCCGTGCGTCCCGCCGGGGCAACGGGTCGCCCGCCGTGCGGACCACGGAGGAGATCGCCCGGACCCTGAACCACCCCGTCGGGGCCGTTCGGGCCAATCACTCGGTGGACACGGCCGCTGCCCTGGACCTGCCGCTGGCGGACCTGCCCATCGACCCGTACGTGCTGGGGGTATGGCTCGGGGACGGGCACACAGCGGGGGCTCGCATCACCACCGCGGACCCGGAGATCGTCATGCGTCTCGAGGGTGCGGGACTGCGCCTTCGGCCGTCGGGCCGGATGGGCTACACCGTCCGGCTGACCGAGGAGGCCGCCCCGACCGAGCGGTCGTGCGCCGTCTGCGGCGCGGCCTTCGTCCCCCGCACCTCGCAGGTACGCACCTGCGGACGGTCCTGCGGTGGTCGGGTACCGGCAGACAAGGCGCTGTCCGCCGCGACGTGCCCCGACTGCGGTGGGGCCTCCTCCGGCCTTCGCCGCTGCGCCGCCTGCCACGCTGACCACGGCTCCTTCACTGCCCTGCTGCGTCGGATCGGCGTCCTGGGGGACAAGCACGTGCCGCCGGCGTACCTGCGTGCGAACGAGACGCAGCGGCGCGCCCTGCTGGCCGGGCTGCTCGACTCCGACGGCACGGTGACCAACACGGGCAGTGTTCAGTTCGCCGTCACCGACCCGCGCCTGGCGGAGTCCTTCCGCGAGCTGGTGGTCGGCCTGGGCTACCGCTGCGGTGTGACGACGCGGCGGGTGAAGGGACGGAGCGAGGCGTCCTCCACCTGCTGGATCGTCAACTTCACCACCGCCGACGACGTCTTCCACCTCATGCGCAAGCAGCTGGTCCACAAGGAGCGCCGCGGGGAGGGCACCCCGCGGCTCCGTCGCAGGTACGTCGTGCAGGTCCGCCCAGTAGACAGCGTGCCGGTCCGTTGCGTGCAGGTCGACAACGACGACCACCTCTACCTGGCGACGCGGTCCATGGTCCCGACCCACAACTCCACCGTGGGTCTGGACATCGCCCGTTCCGCGGCCATCCACAACAACATGTCCACGGTGATCTTCTCGTTGGAGATGAGCCGGTCGGAGATCTCGACCCGTCTCATCTCGGCCGAGGCCGGCATCAAGCTGCAGGCGCTGCGCACGGGCAAGCTGCAGGACAACGACTGGCAGAAGATCGCGCGGGTCCTGGGCCAGACCAACGACGCGCCGCTGTTCATCGACGACTCGCCCAACATGACCATGCCGGAGATCAGGGCCAAGTGCCGCCGGCTCAAGCAGCAGACCGACCTCAAGCTGGTCGTGCTCGACTACCTGCAGCTGATGAGCTCGGGCAAGCGCGTGGAGTCCCGCCAGCAAGAGGTCAGCGAGTTCTCCCGCGCGCTCAAGCTGCTGGCCAAGGAGCTCGAGGTCCCCGTCATCGCGATCTCGCAGCTGAACCGTGGCCCGGAGCAGCGGACGGACAAGAAGCCGCAGATGTCCGACCTGCGTGAGTCCGGCGCCATCGAGCAGGACGCAGACATGATCATGCTGCTGCACCGCGAGGACGCCTACGACAAGGACAACCGTCCGGGCGAGGCCGACTTCATCATCGCCAAGCACCGCAACGGGCCCACCGACACCATCACCGTGGTGTTCCAGGGCCACTACTCACGCTTCGGGGACATGGCGCACGGCTGAGGAGACGACTGATGGGCGACGAGGCGGCAGCGACGGTCACGTTCACGACGACGGTGCTCAGCTCCGGTGGCACCAAGGCCGGCATCGAGGTGCCCGACCACGTGCTCGACGCCCTGGGCGGTGGTCGTCGGGTCCCGGTCGTGGTCACGGTGTCCGGCCACACCTGGTCCAGCACCACAGCCGTCATGGGCGGTCGGACGCTGCTGGGCATGAGCACCGAGAACCGTCGCCTGGCCGGGATCGAAGCAGGTCAGGACGTCGAGGTGACGCTCGCCCGCGAGACAGGGCCTCGAGAGGTCCCGGTCCCCGACGACCTGGCGGCGGCTCTCGCGCAGGAACCCGGGCTCCGGGGCCGGTTCGACGCGCTGGCCCCGTCAAGACGCAGGAACCACGTCGTGCAGGTCGAGGGGGCGCGCACACCGCAGACCCGAACCCGTCGGGTCGAGAAGGTGCTCGCCTCCTTGCGCGACTCGGGCTAGCCCGGGCACGACGAAGCCCCGGCAACCGTGAGGTCGCCGGGGCTTCGAGGTACGTCGGTCAGGCGCGGGTCTTGCGGCCGGTGACGAGACGGTAGATGAAGAGGAGGATCAGCGCGCCGACGATGGCGGCGATCCAGGTGCTGAGGTCGAAGAAGCCGTCGTTGACGGAGACGCCGAAGATGGCCGAGGCCAGGAAGCCACCGAGCAGGGCACCGACGATGCCGATGATGATCGTGACGATGATGCCACCCGGGTCCTTGCCGGGCATGATCGCCTTGGCGATGAGGCCGGCGATGAGGCCGAGGATGATCCAACCGATGATGCCCATGTGCGTCTCCTTGCTGAGATGTCCCCGGCCGCAGCGGGACGGCGGGGTGGCCCTGGGGCCGAACTGGAGATACCCGGGCCCTCAGAAGTGAAACCTTCTGCCCGCTTCGTGCGTTGAGGCACCCCCGCGTGGGGCCTCAGAGCGGGGCCACCTGCGGGGGCGCGGCCGCCTCCGGACGTGCTGAGCGGTACACCAGCCGACGGAGCAGCAGCTCCGCCGGACCGGGCTTGCCGGCCTTGTCCAGGCCGACGGCGACCAGCAGCGTCACGAGGTACACGCCGACCGCCACCGCGGAGACCAGCGCCGTGCCCGCACCGTCACCGAGGCCCAGCGCCCACGGGGACAGCAGCGGCACCAGCAGCACCGACTGCAGCAGGTAGCAGGTCAGCGACCGCTCGCCCACCGCGGCGAGGGCGCCGACGACCCCGCCGGGCCGCGCGGGCACAGTGGTGCCAGAACGGGCCGCGCGCTGGTGACGCGCACCGACGAACCACCCGACCAGTCCGACGAACGCGACCGCGCCCAGCAGACCCGTGCCGCCGTGCAGCATGCCGGCCAGCGCCGAGGTGACCCAGCCGTACCCGATCACCTGGGTCGCCATCAGGACCAGGGGCAGCGCCCCGAGGACGCTGACCACCAGCAGGGCGGAGAGCCGACGCAGCAGCGGCAGGTGCTCGGCGGGGTTCTCCAGGACCCCGCGCCGCGCCAGCAGGACGCCGATGACGGCCGGGGGCGCAAAGGCCAGGACGTACATGGGAGCCCCGACCAGCGTGCTGAACAGGGTGACCAGCCGCAGCAGCAGACCCCCGAGGAACGTGTCGGCGGTGGGTTGGCCCCCGAACGACGACAGCATGCCGCCCAGCCCGTCCAGCGCCCCCAGACCCACGAAGACGACGAGGGTCGCCCAGCCGACCAGCGTGAGCACCCGGTCGCTCCAGCGCAGCGCGAACACCAGGGCGAGCCCGAGGATCCCGTAGCTCAGCAGGATGTCGCCGAAGAACAGCAGCAGCATGTGCGCCGCCCCGAACGCCGCGAGCCACGCAGAACGCCTGAGCAGCAGGCTGCGGGCCTGCGGCCACGGCACCCCGGCGGCGGCCTGACGGCGAAGGATCATGACGAACCCGTAGGCGAAGAGCATCGTGAACATCGGGAACGCGCGGTTGTCGACGAACAGCCCCACGACCGTGTCGACGACCCGGTCGGCGGTCGACCCGTCGACCGGTCGCACCAGCGGGCCGAGCTCCCGGCCCGAGATGTAGACGACGCAGTTGGCCAGCGCGATGCCGAGCAGCGCGAGACCCCGGGCCAGGTCGGGCGCGAGCACGCGCTCACGGGTGCGGACGGGGCCGGAGGCGTCGGTCTGGTGCACCCGGCAACCCTGGCACAGGGACTCCTCCTGCTCGGTGGGTGTATCTTGAACACGTTCAATTCTGAACGCGTTCAACTCGAGGAGGCGACATGGCCAGGTCGGACGACACCCGCAGGCTGGTGGTGGACACCGCGTTGCGGCTGTTCGCCGAGCGGGGGTACGAGGCCACGACGATGAGGCTGATCGCCTCCGAGGCGGGCCTGGCCGTCGGCAACGCTTACTACTACTTCCCGTCCAAGGACCACCTGGTGCAGGAGCTGTACCGGCGGGTGCAGGTCGACCACCGCACGGCCGTCGCCGAGCGGCTGCCGCTGGGTGGCACGCTCGAGCAGCGCCTGCGGGGCGTGCTGCACGCGGGCCTCGGTGTCATGGCGCCGTACCGGTCGTTCGGTGCCGGGTTCGTCTCGGTGGCCATCAAGCCGGGCGACGCGGCCAGCCCGTTCAGCCAGGCCTCCCGGGAGGCGCGCGAGACCTCCGTGTCGCTGTTCGTCGACGTGGTCGAGGGCGCCCGCCCGGCAGTCCGCACCCCGGCCGGCGCCGAGCTGCCTGAGCTGCTGTGGCTGATGTGGCTGGGCGTCACGCTGTTCTGGGTCTACGACGACAGCGAGGGCAGCGCGCGGACCCACCGCCTGGTCGACGGGCTCGTCCCGCTGGTGGCGCGGCTGGTCCGCCTGTCGCGGCTGCCGGTGCTCCGCTCCACCGTCGACGACGTGCTGACCCTGGTCCACGAGGTCCGGCCGTGAGCGCGGCCGAGGTGGTCGTGGCCCTCGTGGTCGGTCTCGGCGCGGTCGTCCTGCTGCCGCTCGGGCTCCGGCTGGTCGACGCCCCGGGTCTGGGGCCGCTGGCGCGGGTGTGGCCCGTGCTGGGCCTGGCCTGCGCCGTGCCCCTGTGGCTGCCCCGCGGGCCGTTCGCCGGCGGCCTGGCCGCGGTGTACCTGGTCGCCACGGCCGCGTTGGTCGGCTGCGCGGTGGCCCGGGTCGTCCGGGTGGTCCGCGAGGTCCGGGCCGGCGCGGCTTGGGGGGCGGGCCGTCTCGCGGGCGAGGTGGCGGTGGCCGCGGCGCTGTGCAGCCCCGTCGTGGCGGCCGTCGCCCTGGTCGCTGAGCGGGCCGGGGTGGAGCTGTTCGGCTTCGGCCTGGGGATCCTGGCGCTGACCAGCCCTCACCTGCACTACGCGGGGTTCGTGGCCGCCCTGGTCGCGGCCCTGGTCCACCGACACGTGACCGGCTCGGCCGGGGCCCGGCTCGGGGCGTGGTGCGTGCCGGCCGGCACCGCTCTGGTCGCGGTCGGCCACTTCGTCGGGTCCTGGGTGGAGCTGCTCGGCACGGTGGTTCTGACGACGGGCATGTGGGCCGTCGGGGTCCTGGTGCTGACCCGGGTCCGGTCGCAGGTGACGCGGACCTGGCCGCGCCGTGGTCTGGTCGCGTCCGTCGCGCTGCTGCCGGTGACGATGCTGCTGGCCCTGAGCTGGGCGGTGGGGCGCGCCACCGGGCTGCCGCACCTGTCCATCGACTGGATGGTGCTCACCCACGGCGTCGGCAACGCCGTCGGCTTCGGGGTCTGCGGGGTGCTGGCGTGGTCGGCCGTCCGTCGGGGGCAGGAGCAGCTGTGAACGACGACCTGACCTACGACGAGGTCAGCGCGACGCGGGCGGCCGTGGTCGGGGGTGCGGGACCGGACCGGGCCCTCCCCGCCGGCTACCGCCACCTGCTGCTCACGGGGCGGCTCCCCGTCGGCACCGACCTGGACCGGGTCGGACGCCGGCTGCTCGGCTGGCAGGTCCACCGCGACTCCGGTGCCCGGCTGCAGGCCGACGGGCCGGTCGCGCCCGGCGCGACCGTGACCAGCCGGCTCGGCCCCCCGCCGTTCGCGGTGAGTGCGCCGTGCCGGGTCGTCTGGGTGGTCCAGGAACTGGACCTGGTCGCGTTCGGCTACGGCACGCTGCCAGGACACCCGTTCGTCGGCGAGGAGGCGTTCGCCGTCCGTCGCGAGGCAGACGGCTCCGTGACCTTCGTGGTGGTGGCGTTCAGCCGGCCCGCCCGGTGGTGGTCCGCGCTGGCGGGACCTGTGGTCCCGATGCTGCAGCGCCGGTACGCGCGCGGGCTTGTCGGGTCGGCGGCCGGCTCGCGCTGAGACCGCCGCGTCCCCGGTCAGGTGACCGTCAGCAGCATGGGTCCCCGGGGGCGGGGGATCGGCACCGGCTGCATCACCACGCCGGCGCCGGGGTCGGCGACGAGGCGCCGGTGCGCCAGCAACCGGGCCACGACCGTCTTGACGACGAGCTCGGCCACGTGGTTGCCGATGCACAGGTGGGCGCCGCCCCCGAAGGGGACGAACAGGTGCGAGTGCTGCGTGTGCTCGGCCCGCCCGGGGGCGAACCGGTCGGGGTCGAACCTCAGCGGGTCGGTCCACCAGTCGGGGTGGCGGTGCAGGGTCATGCTCGCGGGCGTCAGGGCCACACCGGCCGGGATCGGGACGCCGTCGACCACGACGTCGCGGGTGGCGACCCGGGGTGAGAACGGGACGGGCGGGCTGAGCCGCAGCGACTCCTGCATAGCCAGCGTGGTCTGCACCAGCGACGCGTGGTTGGCCAGCGTCACCGGTTCCCCACCCAGCGCCCGTACCTCCTGCCCGACCCGGTCCTGCCAGTCCGGGTGCAGGGCGAGCTGCCAGAGCAGCACCGACAGCGTCGACGTGGTCGTGTCGTGCGCGGCGAGCATCAGGAAGATCATGTGGTCGACGACCTCGTCGACCTCCAGCACGGCCCCGGACTCCGTGGTCGCGTGGGACAGCCGTGACAGCAGGTCGGGGCGCGGCTCCTCCCGCCGACGCCGGACGACCAGGTCGCGGAAGACCCGCTGCAACGACTCCCGGCCCTTCATCCCGCGGTGGAACGCGGTGCCGGGGACGCGGACCCGGAACGGGGTCAGCGCGGCCGCCATGGCGTCGACGAAGGCGTAGCTGACCGTTCCGGCCTGCTGCCCGAGCGACGCGCCGACGAACACCTCGGCCGCGATGTCCAGGGTCAGGCGCTTCATCAGCAGGTACACGTCGAAGTCGCCCGCGGGCAGCGCGTCCAGGTGCCGGTCGGTGATGGTGTGGATCGCCGCCACGTAGCCGCTGATGGCCGCGCGGCTGAAGGCCTGCCTCATCACCTGGCGGTGCACGTGGTGGTCGTCGAAGTCCCGGAGCATCAGCCCGCGGCGGAACAGCGGGCCGATGCTCGTCGACCAGCCGCCCTCGCTGGACATCACCTGGTCGGGGTCCAGGTAGATCTCCCGCGTGGCCTGCGGGGTGAGGAACACGACGACCGTGCGGCCGAGCAGCTCGGTCCGGAACACGTCCCCGTAGCGGGCCCGGCGGGAGTCCATCAGCCGGTGGCAGTCGCGCAGGAACTGCAACGAGTGCCCGACCAGCGGTGGGGCACCAGCACCGGGGACGTGGGCGAGCGGGTCCATGGGCCGACCTCCTGCATACGGTCGCGGCCGCCCCCACCGGTCACGACGGTTGTGGGGTCAGCGTGGCCCTCCCCGCCCGAGGCGTCTGTAGCGGTCGACACACTCCGGTCACCCGGTGCTGGTCCGGCGTACACCTGCGGCGGCGAGCATGCGCGTGGCCGCACCCCCCGGCCGCCCGCCCCTCGACCGGAGGAACCGCCATGAGCCTCGCCCCGTCCCGACGCACCGTCCTGCACGGTGGGGTCGCCGCCTCCGCGCTGGTGGCCGCCGCCCCGGCCCACGCGCTCGCCGCCCCGCTGGGTCCGCGGGCGGAGTTCGAGACGTCGAGGGGGTCGCGGGTCACCCGGGGCACCCGCCTCGTCCACGCGGACCTGCACAACCACTCGCTGCAGTCCGACGCCGCCGGCCTGCCCGAGGAGGCCTACGGGTCCATGCGTGACGCGGGTCTGGACGTCGCTGCGCTGACCGACCACAGCGTGGCCGCCTACTCCGTGCCCGGGGACGCGTGCGCCCTGTTCCCGCCGCCCGCCCCGGGCGGGACCGACGAGTGCCGGTCGTTGCTGGGCCTGGACGAGGCGGGGTTCCAGAACACCCGTGGTCTGGCCGACGCGCACGACGTGCCGGGGTCGTTCACGGCCGTGTCGGGGTTCGAGTGGTCCAGCCCGGCGCTGGGTCACATGAACGTGTGGTTCACGAGCCGCTGGATCGACGCGCTGCTCACCGACGGGATCACGGAGGCGCAGCTGGTCGGCATCGGCCTGTCGGTACCCCTGCTGGCCGGTGCGCTGGCGCAGCTCGGTCTCAGCCCGGTGCAGGTCGCGGCCGTGGTGGCCGGCGTGCGGGCCAGCCGTGACCGGGGCATGGAGAGCCTGTACGACTGGCTGCTCGCGGACCCGGCCGCCCAGGGCGTCGGTGGCGGGTCCGACGGGATCGCCGGCTTCAACCACCCCAACCGCGAGCCCCTGGTCTTCGACGACTTCGCCCTCGACGACCGGGTCCGGGAACGCATCGTCAGCATGGAGATCATGAACCGGAGGGAGGACTACCTCTTCAAGGAGTTCGCCGCCGGGTTCCCGTCGCCGCTGACCGCATGCCTGAACGCCGGCTGGGACGTCGGGCTGCTCGGCGTCACCGACGAGCACGGCACCGACTGGGGCGAGCCCGACGGCAAGGGCCGGGCCGGTCTGTACGTCCGCGAGCTGACCCGGGCCGGTGTGCGGGAGGCCATGCAGGCCCGGCGGTTCTTCGCGACCAACCTGCGCGGGCTGCGCCTCGACGCCACCGCGAACGGGGTGCAGATGGGCGGTCGGCTCGAGCGGACCCGACCGGGGGCGCCGGTCCGCTTCGTGGTCGACCTGGACCGCGGGGACGCGTTCGCCGGGACCCCGGTCCAGGTCCAGGTGCTGCGACCCGGGACCGACGTGCCCGAGGTCGTGCACGTGGAGGACGTCCGGATGCCGGGCGGCCGGGACGACCGGCTGCTGCGGTTCGCCGTGCCCCTGGACGCGGCCGACGGCGACTGGGTGGTGCTTCGGGTCGCAGACCCGACGCGGCCCAACGAGCAGCCCGGTCCGGTCGGCCACCCGTGCAACAACCTCGCCCTGGCCTACACGTCACCGTGGCGGTTCGGCACCGGCCCGGACGTGCGTCCCGGTCCCGGTCGCCGCCGCGCCGACCGGGTGATGCACAACGGGTCGGGCTGGCCCCACGACCACTCGCACTGATCAGAAGAACATTAGCGCCACCTCCCGGGCGGGAGCCTGCTGCGGATGTCCTCCCGGTTCTGTGCCCGTCGGCACAGAACGCGGTCACGACCCGAGCAGGAGCGTCAGCAGCCCCTCGTAGCGGGGGTCGGCCAGGTCGAGGGCCAGTGCCTCGGCCAGGGTGAACCAGCCCAGGTCGTCGTGCTCCGTGGGGTCCATCAGACGCGGGACGCCCCGCCAGCCGGTCACGAGCCACACCCGCAGACCCATGTCCTCGTCGAGGACGGACCAGAGCGGCGGACCGGTGACGTCGGCCACGACGCCGACCTCCTCGTGCAGCTCGCGGCGGAGGGCGTCCGGGGCGGACTCGCCCGCCTCGACGTGGCCGCCGGGCAGGTCCCAGACGTCCGGGTACCAACGGCGCAAGGGGTGGCGGTGGCCCAGCAGCACCCGACCGTCGCGGACGAGCGCGCCCGCGACCACGTCGTGCCGGCCCGCTCCCACGGGGCCAGCCTGCCGTCCGGACCCCGCCGCGGCCGCATGACGGGGCACGACGCGGGTACCGACCCTGCATGAGCCGCGACACCTCCACGACCACCGACCGCCGCGCGGCCGACCTCCCCGGCGGTGACGCCGACCGGCCCAGCGAGATCCCCGCCGCCGGGTGGAAGCAGGTCGTCAAGCGGGCCTGGGTCGAGGCCAAGGCCGACAACGTGCCCATGCTGGCCGGCGGCGTCGCGTTCTTCGCCTTCCTCGCGCTGTTCCCGGCGATGATCGCCCTGATCAGCGTGTGGGGGCTCGTGGTCGGGACCGACGACGCGTCGGCGCAGGCGGAGAGCCTCACCGAGGGCCTGCCCAGCGAGGCCGCCGAGATCATCACCGCCCAGATGGAGAGCGTCGCCAGCCAGGACTCCGGGCTCGGCCTCGCCCTGGTCATCTCGGTCCTGCTGGCGCTGTGGTCCGCCTCGGGCGGGACCGCCAACCTCGTGAAGGCCGTCAACGTTGCCTACGACGAGGAGGAGTCCCGCGGCTTCGTGAAGCTCCGCGCCCTGGCGCTCGCCCTCACCATCGGTGCGATCGTGTTCCTGATCGTGTCCGTCGGCCTGGTCGCCGTGGTCCCGCCCGTGCTCGACGGGCTCGGCCTGGGCGTCGTCGGGACGGTGCTCGCGCAGGTGGCTCGCTGGGTGCTGCTCGTCGTGCTGGTCGCCGCCGCGCTCGCCGTCGTCTACCGCTTCGCCCCCGACCGCGACGACCCCAAGCTGCGCTGGGCCAGCCTGGGCGCCGTCGTGGCCACCGTGCTCTGGCTGCTCGGCAGCATCGCGTTCAGCCTGTACGTGTCGAACTTCGGCAGCTACGGCGAGACCTACGGCGCGATCGCGGGGGTCGCGATCCTCATGCTGTGGCTGTACCTGACCGCCTACATCATCCTGCTGGGTGCGGAGATCAACGCCGAGACCGAGAAGCAGACCGCCCGCGACACCACCAAGGGTCCCGAGCAGCCCATGGGCTCCCGAGACGCGGTCGCCGCGGACGAGATGCCCCAGCGCTGAGGCGGGCTCTACCGGGCGGGGCTCAGTCCAGCTCGGCCAGTCGCAATGGCACGACGCGGGCCATCCGCACGAAGTCCGCGTCGGCCGCCAGCAACCTCGCGCCGGAGCGCAGCGCCATCGTCACCACGAGGCAGTCGACGAGACCGCGCGGGGTGACGCCCGCACGACGGCACTGACGGTAGACGCGGGCGGCCCCCTCGAAGTCGGCGACCGGCTGGGTCGGCAGCCACTGGAACGAGGTCAGCAGGCTGCGCAGCCGGGTCGCCCGCACCTCGTCGCGGGCCCCGGCCAGCACCTCCATCAGCACGGGCTCGCACACGGTCGCGTCCTGCTCGTGCATGGCCCGCTGCAACCGCCGGTCGACGGGCGACCCGGTACCCCGGTCGAACTCCACCCAGGCCGAGGTGTCGACCAGGATCACGGGGTGTCGACCACCACGGCGTCCTCGCGCGGCACGTGGTCCATCGAGTGCGAGCCGTGCATCCCCAGCGCCTCGTCCACGGTCAGCGGCACACCGGCCAGGTGGGACAGGGCCAGGTCCACGGCCTCGGTCTTTGTCCGCACGCCGTAGCGGCGCATCACGATGTCGAGCTTGGCGTCGTCGAGGTCGATGTTCGTCCGACTCACAACCCGAGGCTACACCTGGTTGGTGTATGGCGTGCAGGTATGGTGCACACTGCTGCGGGCAGAGCCGCCGACAGCAGAACCGCCTGACCTGGACGCGCCGATTCCAGCACCGTCGTGCCATGACAGCGACCCTCGCCCCCGACCCCGTCGTGGAACGCCTGCTGCGCGAGCGCATCGTCGTGCTCGGCACCCAGGTCGACGACGCCACCGCCAACGCCGTCTGCGCGCAGCTCCTCCTGCTGTCCGCCGACGACCCCGACCGCGACATCCACCTGTACCTCAACTCCCCCGGCGGCTCCGTCACGGCCGGCATGGCGGTCTACGACACCATGCAGTTCGTCCCCAACGACGTCGCGACCGTCGTCATGGGACTGGCCGCGTCGACGGGGCAGTTCCTGCTCTGCGCGGGCGCCCCGGGCAAGCGGTACGCGCTCCCGCACGCCCGGGTCCTCATGCACCAGCCGTCGGGCGGCATCGGCGGCACCGCCGACGACGTCGCCGTCCAGACCGAGAACCTGCGGCACACCCGGGCGGTGACGGCCGACCGGATCGCCTTCCACACCGGGCGGACGCTGGAGGAGATCCTGCGGGACTCCGACCGCGACCGCTGGTTCACCGCGCAAGAGGCGGAGGACTACGGGTTCGTCGACCACGTGGTCAGCGGCGCCGAGGGGATGCCCGGCGCCACGGTCGGCCCGTCGGACCGGGTGCAGCCCGGGTTCGCGCCGCGCCGGCTGGGCTGAGACCCCTCAGGCGGCGCGGAGCTCCGGCTGGGACGCCGGCCTCGCGCCGGTGACCCGCGGGTGCGACGAGATCGCCACCACGCGGGCCCCCGCCACGGTCGTCGAGCTGCGGAGCACCAGCATGTCGTCGCGGACCTCTCCCAGCAGGTCGGCCAGGTCCAGGTGCAGCGACCGGCACAGCGCGGCCAGCACCTCGGAGCTGGCCTCCTTGCGACCCCGCTCCAGCTCCGACAGGTACTGCGTCGACACCTGCGCGTCCCGGGCCACGTCGGCCAGGGTGCGGCGCTGACCGGTGCGGTGGCGACGGAGCACGTGCCCGAGCAGGACGCGCAGCGGCGGGGTGGGACGGGTGGTGCCGGCGGTGGCCGTCATGGTCCGAGGTTACGCCGGGGCGAGCCGGCGCTCCAGGGTCATCAGGTCGATGACCACCTTGGCGGCGTCGAACAGCCGGTCGCTCAGCGCGCTCGCCCCAGGGCTGAGCACCGTGACCGGGCCCCGGTCGGCCAGCTCGGCGAAGATCCCGTCGTTGCTCAGCACCACGACCTGGCGGCTGCGGGCCGTCACGGCCTGCGCGCCCTCGAGCAGCACGAAGTCGGCCAGGTCGGCGCCGTCCGGCACCGGTTGCGCCACCGCCCCGAACTCGGCCAGGTGCGGCAGGCCGCGGTCCACGGCCGCGTGCTGGCCGGAGATGACGACGTGGTCGGCCGTGCGGGCCAGCGCGACCACGAGCTCCATCCGGGCCCGCCAGCGGACCGCTCCGGCGCGAAGGTTGTCCAGGTCGACCAGCAGCACCCGGTCGCCCGCCCCGTCGTGCCAGACCGGGTTGGAGCGGACCCAGCCGGTCAACGCCTCACCGAGGACGCCGGCGGTGGCGTCGTCCTCCTCGACGACGGCGACCGCGGCCCGACGGGATCGGGGCGCGGGCAGGTCCGCGAGGCGGAACCACTCGTAGTCGTCCCACTCGCCTCGTTGGTTGCCCAGTGCCACGGGGGCATCGTGTCAGGTGTCGGGTTGTCCGTGGTCGGACGCGGGGGCAAACCCCCGCCCCGTCGGGGCGCGGACCCCATTCCCCGCCGCGTCGGCGACGCGGAGGCTGACGGTCATGACCTCCCCGCCCGTCCAGGCCCCCCACGGCACCACGCCACCCCCGCCGCCCCCACGCCGTGGTCGTGCTGCCGTCGTGGTGGCCGTCGTGGTCGCCGTGACCGTGCCGGTGCTCATCGCGCTCGTGGGTGCGGTCGCGCTGTGGTGGACCGGACGCACCGACACCGTCGGCGCCGTGGACTTCGACCGGCCGCTGCGGGTCCCGACGCTCGCCCCGGCGACCGTCGAGGACGGGACCCGGGTGTTCGACCTGACGATGCAGACCGGCCGGACCGACCTGACCGGCCGGGGGGAGGTCGAGACCTGGGGGGTCGACGGCGCCCACCTGGCCCCCACGCTGCGGGTGCAGCGCGGCGAGCGCGTCCGGGTCGACGTGCGCAACGACCTGCCCGAGACGTCCACGCTGCACTGGCACGGCCTGCACGTGCCTGCCGCCTCGGACGGGGGACCGCACCGGTTGATCGGGCCGGGCCGGTCCTGGTCGCCGTCCTGGCTCGTCGACCAGCCGGCCGCCTCCGGTTGGTACCACCCGCACGCCCACGGCTCGACGGCCGACCACGTCCGGCGCGGGGTCTACGGCATGTTCCTGGTCGACGACCCGGCCTCGGCCCCGCCCGGGCTGCCGGACGACTACGGCGTGGACGACGTGCCGGTGATGGTCCAGGACGTGACGCTGGCCGGTGACGGCTCGATCGAGCGGGGCAGCGGGTTCCTGGACGTGACGGGCCCGCTCGGTGACCAGCTGCTGGTCAACGGCACGGTCGGCCCGTTCCTGGACGTGACGACCGAGGCCGTCCGGCTGCGCCTGCTCAACGCCTCCGCTGCGCGGGTCTACGACTTCGTGCTCGACGACGGCCGCCCGATGGACCTGGTCGCCACCGACGGCGGGCTGCTGCCGGCCCCGGTGCGGACCGGGTCGGTGATGCTGTCGCCGGGCGAGCGCGCCGAGGTCGTGGTCCGCGTCGAGGAGGGCGAGCGCGTCGTGCTGCGGAGCCGACCGCCGGACCTGGGCGTCGCGGGGATCATGGTGCGGATGTCGGGCGCGGGTGACCGGTTCGACGTGCTGGAGCTGCGGGCGGCGGACCGGCTCGAACCGCGTCCCCGGACACCGACCGCGCTGGCCCGGGAACCTGACGTGGACCTCGAGGACGCCACGGTCACCCGGACCTTCGACCTGGCCGACGGCAACCAGATCAACGGCGCCCGGATGGACATGTCCCGTGTCGACGAGGTCGCCGAGACCGGGACCACCGAGGAGTGGGTAGTCCGCAACCAGGACGGGATGCCCCACAACTTCCACCTGCACGGGACGTCGTTCGTCGTCGCCGAGCTGGCGGGCTCCCCGCCGCCGCCGCACCTGGCCGGCTGGAAGGACACGGTCCTGCTGCCGCCCGGGGCGGCAGCCCGGCTCGGCGTGCGCCACGACGCGCAGCCCGATCCGGACGCCCCGTTCCTCTACCACTGCCACCTTCTCGCCCACCACGACCAGGGGATGATGGGGCAGCTGGTGGTGGTCGAGCCCGGCGGTGAGCCCGGCGACGTCCACGACGCCTCCCACGAGGCCGGGGCCACGGGTACGGCGGGCAGCAGCGAGGCGGACGAGGCGGCGTCGCTGTTCCCCGGGGCGACGTCGCACCCGGACCACTGACCGGTCCCGCGCCGGGAGCGGGGGAGGTGGTCACGGCCCCGGCGCGCAGGTCACGTCCCCGGCGGCCGTTGTCGTCGCCCCCCTCGTGTGCGAACGTGCGCGGGTGATCGCCCCCGTGCGGAACCGTCCCCTGGCCCGGACCTGGTTCCTCGTCACCGCCGCCGTGGTCCTGCTCGCCCTGGTGGTGCAGGTCGCCTCGGCGAGCTCGAACGACCAGGGGTTCTTCGACGAGCCCCTCCACCGGGCGCTCAACGTGTTCGCCTTCTTCACCATCCAGTCCAACCTGCTGGTGGCGGTGTCGGCCCTGCTCACCGGGCTGGACCCCGACCGCGACACGACGGTCCGCCGGGTGCTGCGGCTGACGGCCCTGGTCGCGATGTCGGTGACGGCCGTGGTCTACCACGCGGTCCTGGCCGGTCTGACGGAGCTGAGCGGGTGGGCCCTGCTGGGCGACCAGCTCGTCCACACCGTGGTCCCCCTGCTGGCGCTGCTCGGCTGGGTGCTGTTCGGCCCGCGCGGGTGGACCGGCTGGCGCGTGGTGCTGCTCAGCGTCGTGTTCCCCCTGCTGTGGCTCGCGTTCACCCTGGTCCGTGGGCCGCTGGTGGGAGGGTTCTGGCCGTACCCGTTCGTCGACGTCGACGAGCTGGGCTGGGCGCAGGTGCTGCTCAACTGCGCCGTGGTGGCGGTGCTGTTCGTCGGCCTCGCCGCGGTCGCCCACGGCGCCGACCGGCTGCTGCGGCGCGGCCGCTCCGTCGACACGGTGGGCACGGTCGGCACGGAGGGCGCGGGTCAGACGGGGCGGGGCTGACCCTCCCCGACCTCGCCCAGCAGCCGGACCGCGTCGTCCGCGCCCAGACCCAGCCGGCGCAACGACGCCAGGTAGACCAGCGTGGCCTCCTGCGCCCGCTGGCGGGTCAGGTCACCGGTGGCGGCGACCACGGTGCCGTTGCGTCCCCGGGTGACGACGACACCGGCCGCCTCCAGCTCGCGGTAGGCGCGGGCGACGGTCCCCGAGGCCAGACCCAGGTCCCCGGCGAGGCGGCGGACCGGTGGCAACCGGTCCCCGGGGCGGAGCTGCCCGGCCGCCACCTGGTCGGCCACCTGGCTGCGTACCTGCTCGTAGGGCGGGACGGCGGACCGGGGGTCGACGTGGAGCATCACCGGTGGGCCCCGGCACGCGCGTGGGTCTGCGGGACGGGCCAGAGCCTGAGCCGGAAGTGCCGGGCGGGTCGGCTGGCCAGCACCACGACGAGCAGGACCAGCATCGTGCCCAGTGCGACCAGGACCCACAGCCCGGCCGCCCCGATCGCGAGGCGCTCGTCGGGGATCGCGCGGGCCACCTCGAGGCCCAGCCACAACGTGGCGATCAGGCCGGCGTACATCGGCATGCTGACGATGTCGCGCAGGGCCTGGGAGCGCAGGGCGTCGTCCCAGGCGAGCTCCTCCGGGCTGGACACGGTCCGGCGAGCATCGAGCACCACCCCGGCGGCCGCGAGCGAGAGCACGAGCAGCGCGGGCGGCACCAGCGCCAGCAGGCCGAGCCTGAGCGGGTCGACCGACGTGGCGGTGGGGTCGGCCATCAGGACGGCGAGCAGAAGGCCGATCGCCGCAGGGACCACGCAGGTGACCGCGGTCCCCCACCGCTCGATGCCGTTGACGTAGTCGCCGACACCGACGTCGCGGGTGCGGGCCACTCGAGGCGCGTCGGAGGTCGGGGTGCGGCGGGCGGTCACGACCGCGTAGGCGGCGGCGGCGAGCGCCATGCCGACGAACCCGGCCCCCATGGGCAGGGGGAACGCGACGGGGACCGCGAGGTCGTCGCCGGGTGCGGGGTCCGGTGGCAGGACGGCGACGGCCACCCAGAACCCCAGCAGCAGCCCCGCCGTGGCGGCGGTGGTCCGTTCCTGCAGCCGACGGACGACCTGCTCGCGGTGGTGGACGGGGAGGGCCAGGTCCGCGCGACGGGCTGTGCCCCGCAGCAGGGACCGGCCCCCGGCCGGGACCCAGGTCCAGGCCAGGACGACGGCGGCGACGACGGTGGCCGCGACGGCCAGCACGAGCGGTGTCATGGTGTCTCCCTCACGTTTGTATCGAACGTCGTATCAACGTATCGGTACAAACCACGGGATGGCAAAAGAGGGGCGGGGTCGCTGCCGGCGCGCGGTGCGACGGTCGGCGACCCCGTCCCTCCCGGGTGACTCAGGCGGCGCGGGTCAGGCGGCGTCGCGCAGGGCCGGGTAGTCCGTGTAGCCCCCGGGGCCCTCGCCGTAGAACGTCGACGAGTCGGCCTCGGCCAGGTCGGCCCCGACCCGGTGGCGCTCCGGCAGGTCGGGGTTGCTGATGAACGCCCGGCCGAACGCGACGGCGTCGGCGCGGCCGTCGCTCACCGCGGCCTCGGCGGTCTCGGGTGTGAACCCCTGAGCCAGCACGAGCGGGCCCGTCCACGCGCGACGCAGCGTCTCGGTCAGCCCGACCTGGCGCTCACCGTCGACGACGGGCTCGATGTAGTGCACGTAGGCCAGGCCGCGGCGGTCCAGCTCCGCCCCCAGGTAGGACAGCACGCCGCCCGTGTCGGGGTCGGTGGTGCCGGCCGTGCCGTTGCCGAGGGAGAGCCGGATGCCGACGCGCGACGCGTCGCCCACGGCCTGGACCACCGCGTCGACGACCTCGAGGGTCAGGCGGGCCCGGTTGACGACGCTGCCGCCGTAGGAGTCGGTCCGGTCGTTGACGCCCTGGGCGAGGAACTGCTCGAGCAGGTAGCCGTTGGCGGCGTGCACCTCGACCCCGTCGAAGCCGGCCGTCATGGCGTTGACGGTGGCGCGGCGGTAGTCCTCGACCAGGCGGGGCAGCTCGTCCGTCCGCAGCGCGCGGGGCGTGGACGTGGCCTCGTAGCCGTCGGCGGTGAACGACTTGGCGCCCTCGGCCGGGCGGTCGGTGGACGACACTGGCGGCTGCCCGTCGTGGAAGGAGCTGTGGCTGATGCGCCCGACGTGCCCCAGCTGGGCGACGATGCGGCCGCTCTCGGCGTGCACGGCGTCGGTGACGGTGCGCCAGCCGGCGACCTGGTCGTCGTTCCACAGGCCTGGGGTCCACTTGTAGCCGACGGCCTCGGGGGTGATGGCGGCCGCCTCGGAGACGATCAGACCGGCGCCGGCGCGCTGGCGGTAGTACTCGGCGTTCAGCTCCCCGGGCACGCGGGCCTCTCCCGTGCGGGTGCGGGTGAGCGGGGCCATGACGAACCGGTTGGGCAGGTCGAAGGCACCCAGGCGGACCGGGCTGAGCAGGGACGTCGTCACTTGTGGATCTCCTCGCGGTCTGGGCGCGGCACCGGTGGGTGCCACCAGCCGACAACGCCGGAGACCCTGGGCCTCATCCCGTCGGGGCGGGTGCGGTGCCGAACCGGGAGCGGAGCACGAACCACAGGACGGCTCCCACCAGCGGGAGGACCAGGACGACGAGCACCCAGATGAGGCGCGTCACGCCGTCGATGCCCTGGCGTCGCAGGATGTCCACCAGCGCGGACACGAACAGGACGAACGGGATGACGACCAGGAACAGCAGGAGCAGCGTCGGCTGGTCGACCAGGTTGCGCGACATCGGTCCCCCCAGGCAGCCCGGACCCTGGTGGGTCACGGTGCGGCGACAGTATCCGTGCCGCTGGTCCGGCGTCTCGGGGCGGGTCTGTCACAGCCGTGATGACATCAGATCTGGACAAGGTCTTACATCTGTCATGACTCCGATGTAGCGTCCGGTTCGTCGGGTACCGCCCGACGTCGGACCACACCCGAGGAGCTGTCCATGGACCACACCCCCCGCCCCGCGTCGCGCCGCGCCCCCCTGCGAGCGGCCGCCGCGATCGGGATGGCGAGCCTCGTCATCACCTCGCTGGGCGGCGTCGCCCAGGCCGCGGAGGGTGACGACCTCGCCCCGCTGCGCCTGGCCGACACCGCCGAGGCCATCGACGGCCGCTACGTCGTCGTCCTCGACCAGGCCCCCGCGACCGCGACGAAGGCGTCCGCGGCGAGGGGCACGGCCGACCTGCGACAGGGCTCGGCCCACGCCCGCGCCGGGAGCAGCCTGGCCAAGGCCGTCGCCCGTGCCGAGGCGGTCGGCGGCGACGTCACGTACACCTACGGCGCCACCATCGCGGGCTACGCCGCGGAGCTCACCGACTCCGAGCTGGTCGCGGTGCGCAAGGACCCGGCCGTGGCCTACGTGGAGGCCGACCAGACCGTGTCGGTGTCCGCGACCCAGAGCAACGCGACCTGGGGGCTGGACCGGATCGACCAGCGCAACCGCCCGCTGAACCGCACGTACACCTACGGCCCCACGGGTGCCGGGGTCGACACCTACATCATCGACACCGGCGTGCTCGCCACCCACCGGGAGTTCACGGGCCGGATGGGCGTCGGCGCGACCGCGATCAACGACGGCCGCGGGACCAGCGACTGCAACGGCCACGGCACGCACGTGGCCGGCACCGTCGCGGGCACCACCTACGGCGTGGCCAAGGGGGCGACGGTCATCCCCGTGCGCGTGCTGGGCTGCACGGGCTCGGGCAGCAACTCCGGCGTCATCGCCGGCATCGACTGGGTCGCGGCCAACGCCAGCGGCCCGTCGGTGGCCAACATGAGCCTGGGTGGCGGCGCGTCGACCGCGACCGACGCCGCGGTCCAGCGGGCCGTCAGCGCGGGCGTGACCATGGTGGTGGCGGCCGGCAACGAGAACCAGAACGCCTGCAACGTGTCCCCGGCCCGGGCGGCCAACGCCATCACGGTGGCCAGCACGACCAGCACCGACGCCCGGTCGAGCTTCTCCAACTACGGCAGCTGCGTCGACATCTTCGCCCCCGGGTCGAGCATCACCTCGGCCTGGTACCAGTCGACCACGCAGACCCGGACCATCAGCGGCACCTCGATGGCGTCGCCGCACGTGGCCGGCGCCGCGGCGCTGTTCCTGCAGCGCAACCCGTCGGCCTCCCCGGCCGCGGTGACCAGCTCGCTGGTCGGCAACAGCACCACCAACGTCGTGTCCGGCGCCAACGGCTCGCCCAACCGGCTGCTGTTCACCGGCTACATCAGCTGACCGCCGGACGGACGGGGGGCGGAGCCCCGTTCGTCCCGTGGGAGGGGAGACGCAGGCCCGGTGGGTGCGTACACCGGGCCTGCGTCATGCCCGGGCACCCGCCGGGCCTGACGTCAGGTCGGCCCGACGTCAGCGGGCGGCCCGCTCCACCTCGACCAGCAGCGACGCCGGCGTCCGGGACCCAGGGGGCCGTCCGTCCCGGGCCGCGTCGACCACGGCGCGACGCAGCGTCTCGTTGACCGGCGCGCGTCGCCCGAGCAGCCGCGCCAGCAGGACGACCTGGCCGTTCAGGTGGTCCGCCTCCACGCTGCCGGCCCCGCGGACCAGGCTCTGCCAGGTCGAGCCCCCGCCCCGGCTGACGTCGGGCACCGCGACGACCCGCAGCCGCGCCATCACGTCGGCCTCCCAGCGGGCCTGGTCCAGCACGGTGACCCCCGCGGCGGCGAGCGCCTGCTCGCCCTCGTCGGGCGCGCGTCGCAGCAGCTCGGCGGCCACGGCCCGGGCCTCGTCGTCCAGGTCCGCGCCGACCAGCGCCTCGAGCGCGTTGCCCAGGTTGGTGAGCAGCTTGCGGTGCTTGTACGCGGGGACGTCGTCCCGGACCCGGGTGAGCAGCCCCGCCGCGGTCCACTCCCGCGCCACCACCGCGTCCACCTGGTCGTGCCCGCCGGGCCAGCGGCCGACCTCGAGCACCGCGCTGGGTGTGCTGAACACCGCGACGCGGCCGGGTTCGGTGTGCAGGGCGGGCAGCACGACGCACACGCCGTGCACCCGGTCGTGCCGGCGCAGCGCCTCCCGCTCGTTGGACACGCCGTTCTGGGCGCACAGCAGCGGCAGGTCGCGGGCCTGCGGCGGCAGGGCGTCCAGGACCTCGACGGTGTGCTGGCTCTTGGTGGCCAGCACGAGCACGTCGTCCGGGCGCAGCCGCAACCCCCCGGGCGTGCCGGCGACGTCCAGGCGTGCGACGACCGGCCCGTCGGGGGCGTCCAGGCGCAGCCCGTCCTGTCGGACGCGGGCCGCGTGCTCGCCCCGGGCCAGGGCGGCCACCTCGTGCCCGGCCGCGGCGAGCCGGACGGCGATCGTCCCGCCCACGGCCCCGATGCCCAGCACCACGTACCTCATGGGGCCTCGGGGGTGAGCATGCGCTGCAGGGCCAGCACCGTGCGCCAGTTGCGGGCCGACACGACCCCGGCCACGAACCGGCCGACGGCCAGCGGCAACCGGGCGTTGCGGGTGCCGTCGGGGTGCCACAGGTGGATGTCGCGGCCGACGACGGCGAACCGCTCGGGCAGGTAGGCGGCCGCGTCGAGCGTGGCGAGGCCGGCCAGGTCGGGCGGGGCGGAGCAGAAGGTCACCGAGTGCCGGGACGGGTCGTCGGCCACCCCGGGGAAGCCGCCGAGCGGGTCGGCGGCCACGGTCGCGTCCACCTCGTCGCGCAACCGCGCCAGGCAGGGGGTGTCGACGCCGAACCGGTCGGCCACCAGGGCCCGGAACCGTTCGGCCACGGTGTCCGGGTCGTCGCCCTCGAGGTCGACGACCACGTTGCCGCTGGCCAGGTAGGTCTGCACCCCCGTGAACCCGGTCTCGGCCAGGGCCTCCCGCAGCACGGGCATGGACACCTTGTTGCGGGCGCCCAGGTTGATGCCGCGCGGCAGCAGGGCGACCCGCGTCATCGCTGCGCCCCGGCGTCGTGGACCAGCAGCGCGACCTGGACGCGGTTGTCCAGGTCGAGCCGGGCCAGCAGGCGCGACACGTACGCCTTGACCGTGGCCGGGCTCATGTACAGCGCCTCGGCGATCTGCGCGTTGGGCAGCCCCTGCGCGACGGCCACAGCGACCTCGCGCTCGCGGTCGGTCAGGGCCGCCAGGGCCTGCCGGGCCGTGCGCTGCCGCTCGTCGGCCGGCTCGACGGCGTCCAGGGCCGAGACGTGCCGCAGCAGCCCGCGCGTGACCGTGGGCGACAGCACGGCCTCGCCGGCCGCGACCCGGCGCACGGCGTCGACGATGTCGGCCGGGGGCGTGTCCTTCAGCAGGAACCCGCCCGCCCCGGCGCGGACCGCCCGCACCACCTGCTCGTCCGCGTCGAACGTCGTCAGGACGACGACCTCGGGCGCCCCGGGGAGCCGTCTCAGCGCGGCCGTGGCGGCCAGACCGTCGACGCGCGGCATCCGGATGTCCATCAGCACCACGTCGGGTCGCGAGCGGGCCACGGCGTCGGGCACCTCGTCACCGTCGGTCGCCTCGCCCACCAGCTCGACCCCGGCGGCGCCGCGCAGCACGAACGACAGGGCGCTGCGCACCAACGGGTCGTCGTCGACGACCAGGACCCGCACGACGTCACCGGTCACGTCCGGTCCGGTGCCGTCGCCGTCACCCGACGTCACTCCCACGGCAGCCACACCCTCAGCATGAACGCGTCCCCCTCGACCCCGTGCTCCATCCGACCGTCGGCCAGCATGGTCCGCTCGGCCAGGCCGACCAGCCCGCGACCACCCCCGGGCACCTGCCCGCCCGGGCCCGCGCCGGCCCCGGGCGCACCGTGCGCCGGACGCAGCGCGTTGCTGACCTCCACGACGACGCCGTCACCGGGCCGACCCGTGACCCGGACGCGCACCACCCCGCCTCGACCGTGCTTGCGGGCGTTGGTCAGGCCCTCCTGCAGGACCCGGTAGGCCGTGCGGCTCGTCGTCAGCGTCAGGCCGGAGGTGCCGTCGGGCAGGTCGACGTGGCTCTGGACGGTGGTGCCGGTCACCCGGGTCTCCGCGAGCAACGCGTCCAGCGCCTCGAGCGACGGCTGGGGGCGCGACCCGGAGTCGGTGTCGCTGGCGTCGGGCAGACCGGGGTCCGAGCGGAGGACGCCGATCACCTCGCGCAGGTCCTCCAGGGCCAGGTGGGCGTTGTGCCGGATGATCCCCGCGGCCACGGCGACCTCGTCGGGTTCGGCGTCGGGCCGGAACTCCAGGGCGCCCGCGTGCATGCTGACCAGCGAGATCCGGTGGGCGAGGACGTCGTGCATCTCCCGCGCGATCCGGGTGCGCTCGCCGAGGCGGGCCGCCTGGGCCGAGCGGGCCTGCTCGGCCTCGGCGCGCTCGGCCCGCTCGCGCAGCGAGGCCACCAGCTGCCGACGGGCGCGCACGAACATGCCCAGGGCGACGACCGCCGCGAGCATGGCCGTACCCGCCACCATGGACGTCAGGAACAGGACCCAGCCCAGGCTGCCGTCGGTCCAGGCCAGCCAGTAGACGACGGAGGCGACCAGGTTGAACAGCGCGACCGGGACGCTCCACACCCACCGTCGGTGCAGGGCGACGGTGAAGATCAGGATCAGGACGGCGCCGATGGCGGACGTGGCGACGACCGACAGCACGGTCATGACCAGGGCCAGCGCGACGGGGTAGCGGCGGCGCCACCACAGCGACACGCAGGCCAGCAGGCCCAGGGCGACGTCCAGGCCCATCGTGAGCGGGGTGTAGGGGACGACACCGGCGCCCTCGACCGGGGTCGCGGCCACGACGACGGCGAGAACGCCCGACAGCACCGCCAGGACGAAGGCGACGGAGTCGACGACCCAGTCGCGCCGGCTGCGGCGGGCGCGGACCCGACCGGCAGGGTCGGTCCACACGTCGACGGCCGTCGACCGTGTCGCTGTGCTCACCCGGCCAGGCTAGGTCCGGACCGCGCCGGGCGGCACCGCCGAAGGTCGACGGTCCCCGCCCAGGACGTCGACCTTCGGACCGTGGCGGCATACCCACGGCCGCTGCCGGGGCCGGGCCGGGCCCGCCAGGCTCGACCCATGATCGAAGTGAGCAACCTGACCAAGACGTTCGGGTCGACGACCGTGGTGTCCGACGTGTCCTTCACCTGCCCTCCCGGCACAGTGACGGGGTTCCTCGGGCCGAACGGCGCCGGCAAGTCCACCACGATGCGCATGCTGGTCGGCCTGAGCCCGGCCGACTCCGGCACCGCGACCGTCGCGGGCGTGCCGTTCCGCCGACTGCCCAACCCGGGACGGGTGGTGGGCGTGATGCTCGACGCGTCGGCCCAGCACGCCGGCCGCACGGGCCGCGAGACCCTGCGCCTGGGCGCGCAGGTCCTGGGCGTGCCGACGACCCGCGCCGACGAGCTGCTCGAGCTGGTCGGCCTCGCCGGTCCTGCGTCCCGCAAGCGCGTCGGCAAGTACTCCCTCGGCATGCGGCAGCGGCTGGGCCTGGCCTACGCGTTGCTCGGCGACCCCGACGTCCTGGTCCTGGACGAGCCCGCCAACGGCCTCGACCCGCAGGGCATCCGCTGGATGCGGGGACTGGTCCGGCAGTTCGCCGACGGCGGCGGCACGGTGCTGCTGTCCTCGCACCTGCTGGGCGAGGTGGCGGCCGTCGCCGACCGCCTCGTCGTCATCGGGGGCGGCCAGATCGTCGCCGCCGGCCCGACGGCCGAGCTGCTGGACGGCCAGGACGACCTGGAGGAGTACTTCTTCCGGCTCACCGACCCCACCAGCCCCGACCCCACCAGCCCTGGCCCCACCCGCACCGAAGGAGCGCACCGATGAGCACCGCCCTCAACCCCGACCCCGCGGTCGACCTGGCCCCGCTGGAGATCAAGGGGCCCAGCTTCGGGACGCTGGTCGCCGTCGAGCTCCGCAAGTCCGTCGACACCGTCACCGGGCGGGTCCTGCTCGGCGTCCTCGCCGCCCTGATGGTCGGTGCCCTCGCGCTGGGCCTCGGCTTCTTCCCGGAGGCGGAGTGGTCGCTGACCACCTTCGCGGTGTACGCCGCGCTCCCGCTGTCCATCCTGCTGCCGGTGCTCGGCGTGCTGCTGGTGAGCGGGGAGTTCTCCCAGCGGACGACCCTGACCACGTTCGCCCTGGTCCCATCCCGGGCCCGGTTCGTGCTGAGCAAGACCGTGGCCGCGCTGGTCCTGGCGGTCCTGGGCTCGGTGGTCGCGCTGCTGCTGTCGGTCGCCGCCACCGGTCTCGCCACGGCGCTCGAGCCCGACACGTCGTGGGCCGTCGAGTGGGCCGCCCTCGGCCAGCTGCTCGTGGCGCAGCTCATCTTCGTCCTGGTCGGGGTCGGCTTCGGCCTGCTCGCCCAGAACACGCCCCTGGGGGTCGTGTCCTACCTGCTGCTGCCCAGCATCCTGGCGCCGGTGCTGCTGATCGTGCCGTCGCTGCAGGACGTCGGCGGCTGGATCGACCTGACCACGGCGACCGGCCCGCTCACGACCCCGAACACCTCGGGCCTGCTGGACGCCGGTCAGTGGGCCCGCGTGGGGACCACCACCGCGATCTGGGCCGGTATCCCGTTCGCGCTGGGCTGGCTGCGGCTGCTGCGCCGCGAGATCGCCTGACCCACCCGCTGCCGGGTCGTCGGGAGCAGGGGCCCGACGACCCGGCAGCTGGCTCCTCACCAGGGCGAGGGGGTGGCCGTCCGCGATGATGCGCGGGTGGCCACCCCCTCGCCCCGTCTCGCGGCCCGGGTCCGTCGGGACTTCGGCGACCCGGTCGCCGACGAGGTGCTGGCCGACCTGCAGCAGGTGCCCGAGGAGCTGGCCGGAGGGTCGGGACTCGACCCCGACCGGCTCCAGGCGGCCCTGGTCCTCACGGCCCGCGGCGACCGGGCCGAGGTCGACGCCCGGCTCGAGCTGGCCCGGCTGGACTGGCGGGACGCCCTGGTCGCCGCAGGGCTGGCCGACGGCGACTGGCCCCGGACCCTCGACCGGGAGCTCGGTCCTGCGTCCACCACCGGGTCGTCGGCTCCTGGACGGTCACGCGGGCGGGTCCGGAGCGCGGTCGGCGTGCTGCTGGCGGTCCTGCTGGCGTGCACCGCCCTGGGCCTGGCGGTCGTCGGGGAGGTCGCGCTCGTCGACGGTCGGTGGGTGCCGGCCGTCCTCCTCTACGGCGGCGCCGCCGTCGTCATCGCGCTGATGACGCGGGGTCGTCCGCGGCGTCGCGGTCGAGGGCGGCCCCCGCCGGGCTGATCGGGGCTGATGCGGCCCAGGCCTAGCGACGCAGCTCCGAGGTGCAGCACTTGGGGCCCCCGCCGCCCTTGAGCAGCTCGCCCAGCTCGACCGGGACCGGCACGAAACCCCGCTCCGCCAGCTGGGCGGCCAGCCCGGTCGCGGCCGCCGGCACCACGACGTGCAGGCCGTCGCTCACCGAGTTGAGCCCCAGCACCAGCGCGTCCTCCTCGCTCGCCTCGACCGAGTCGGGGAACAGCCGGCGCATCACCGCGCGCGAGCCCGGCGAGAACGCGCCCGGGAACCACGCGACCGTGGTGTCGTCGAGCGGGAACAGCGCGGTGTCCAGGTGGTAGAACCGCGGGTCGACCAGGTCCAGGCCGATGACGGGGCGGCCGGTCCGCTCCTGGATCTCGGCGTGCGCGCCGCGCTGGGTACGGAACCCGGTCCCGGCCAGGACCAGGTCGCCGACGACGGCCAGGTCGCCCTCGCCCTCGTGGACGTCCTGGGTGGGGAGCACCTCGCCGAAGCCGTGGGCCCGCAGCCACGCCGCGTGGGCCGGGGCCTCGCCGGCGCGCTCGGGGTGGGCGAACCGCGCGCCGACCGCGACGCCGTCGACGACGAAGGCGCCGTTGGCCGCGAAGACCATGTCGGGCAGGCCGGGGACGGGGTCGAGCTCGTGGACGGTGTGTCCCAGGTCGCGGTAGGTGTCGCGCAGGCCCTCCCACTGCCGGACGGCCAGGTCGGTGTCGACCTCGACGCCCGGGGTCATCCAGGCGTTGATGGCGTACTCCACCGCGAAGTGGACGGGGCGGCACATCAGGAACGTCCGGCGGACCGCGACGCGGTCACCGGGCAGGGGCTCGGGGGCGAGTCGCTCCCCGGGGAGCACAGCGGTCACGTCATGACGGTACGGGCGCACGGGCGCAGCGGTCAGAGGGTGATCATGCGTTGTCGCGCACGATCGTTGCGTGTGATCGGACATGACGGGTGCATCATTGCGTGATGCGCCTGGACGACATCGACGAGCGGATCCTGGCCCTGCTGCGGGACGACGGCCGGGCGTCGTTCGCCACCGTCGGGGGCCAGGTCGGGCTGTCGGCCTCGGCGGTCAAGCGGCGGGTGGACCGGATGCTCGACGCCGGGGTCATCACGGGATTCTCGGCCGTCGTGGACCCGGAGGCGCTGGGCTGGACCACCGAGGCCTACGTCGAGCTGTGGTGCGCCCCCAGCACGACCCCGGCCGCCGTCATGGCCGTGGCGGCACGCCACCCGCAGGTGGTGTCGGCCGCGACGATCTCGGGCGAGGCCGATGCGCTCGTGCACGTCCGGGCCACCAGCGTCCACGACTTCGAACGGGTGCTGGAGCGGATCGGCGCCGACCCCGCGGTGGTCCGCACCAAGTCCGCGATCGTCCTCAGCCGCGGGGTGCTGCGGACCTGACGTCGGCCCGGTCCCAGGTTGAGCGCCC
This sequence comes from Actinomycetales bacterium, assembly GCA_038258055.1. Classification (GTDB taxonomy): domain Bacteria; phylum Actinomycetota; class Actinomycetes; order Actinomycetales; family JBBAYJ01; genus Aquipuribacter. The sequence continues at coordinate 61,103 of JBBSQH010000003.1, read as the reverse complement.
ACTGCTCAACCTGTCGGGAACAGACCCCCTGACCTGCGCGTTGAGAGCGGCATGACAACCCAGACCGACCTCTACGACGTCGTCACCAGGGGCAGGATGTTCCTCGCCGCCGGTGACCCGACGACCGCGGCCGGCATGCTCAGCCACGCCGCCGCCCTCGCGCCCACGGACCGCGCCGTCCACACGGACCTGGCCCGCGCCTGCTTCGACTCCGCCCAGCTGACCAAGGCCGAGGCGGCCTTCACCACCCTCGTCGAGCTCGACCCCACGGACGTGTGGGCCCGCCGGGGCCTGGCGCGCACCCTGCGCCGGCAGTCCCGTCGTGACGAGGCCGCCGCCCAGGACCGCATCGCCGACGCGATGGACGCCTGAGCGGCACCACCCGCCGGACCGACCAGCGACACGACAGGCCCCCACGACGGTCAACAGCCGTCTGGGGGCCCAGTCGTGTCGCCGGGCGGTACGCCCGCGTCGCCGTCAGGGCAACGGGCGACCCAGGACCAGCGCCTCGTCCGTCCGCTCGACCAGGTGGAAGCCCAGCCGCGCGTAGAAGGCGATCGCGCGCTCGTTGCTCGTGCTCACCCCCAGGTGCACCCCGCCGGCCCCGGCGCCGGCCGCGGCGACGAAGAACCGCTCGAGCAGTCGCCGGCCCCAGCCGTCGCCCTGCACCGACGGCAGCAGGTCGACGTGCAGGTGCGCGGGGTAGCGGTCGGTGATCGACCGGGGGGTGCTCACGCCCTGCTGGACGAGCCGGGCGAGCCGCTCGTCGGCCGACCCGGGCGCCTGCCGGTCCACCGGGAACCGGCGGCGGGCCTCCGGCCACCACGCCCGGTCGCACCACTGCTCGAAGGCCACGGTGTCGCTGGTGCCCAGCACGTACCCCGCGACCCGACCCTCGCGCGTGCCGTCGTCGACGACCAGGCAGAGGTCCGGCTCGAACCGCACGTACGGGACGGCGTACACGGCGCCGGGCAGGTCGGGCTCGGCGTGGTCGTCGCTCGCGTCCTGGCCGTCGGCCGCGGTCCGCAGGCACACCTGGGCCAGTCCGGGGTCGTCGGAGCGCCGGTAGGGGCGGATCGTGCCTCGGCGGCCGCGACGGCGGGAGGGGACCGACCCCGTGCTGCGTCCCATCACCGCCTCCTGACCACCGCGTCCCCGCACCGTACACATGTGCCTGCCCGCCTCGACAGGCGCGCGACCGCGCGCCCTCGCGTCCCGCGGCACGGGCCCGGCGCGGCCAGGTCCTCGGAGTCAGGACAGCTCCCGTCGCACCAGCCAGCGGGGACGCCCCGCCGACGTCGACGCGGTCTCGGTGACGCGGTGGAAGCCCTCGCGCTCGAACAACCCGGTGGTCCCCACGAACAGCAGGGCCGTGCTGAGCCGCGCCCCCGGCGGGGTCCACGGGGGTAGCCCTGGAGCACCCCGGCCCCGTGGCTGCGGGCGTGCTCGAGCGCCGCGCGCAGCAGGGCCGAGGCGACGCCGCGACGTCGGTAGCCGGCGCGCACCACGAAGCAGACGACGCTCCAGACGTCGTCGCGGTCGTCGACGTGGGGGATGGTCCGGGACCGGGCCAGCCGGGCCAGCCGGGTCCGGGGTCCGACGTTGCACCAGCCCACGGGCTCGTCGGCCAGGTACGCGACGAGCCCGGGTGGCGGGTCCTCGCCGCACAACCGCCGCACCAGCTCCGGGCGCTCCGCGGCGGTGAGGGCGTTGAGCTGCGAGGACGGCAGCCGGTAGGCCAGGCACCAGCAGGCCGGCGCGTCGGGGTTGCCCGGCCGCAGCAGCAGGGCGACGTCGTCGAACCGGTCGGCCGTCGCGGCGTGGACGCGCAGGTCGGCCTCGGTCAGGGGCCCGGTCCCTCAGCCATCCGGGGACCGTAGGCCGCGCGTCCGACAGCCGCGCGTGTCCGCCCTCGGTGAACCGGTTGCCCCGACCCCTGGCGCCCGCGGCCCCGCGGAGGTGAGGATCTCCTCGGGCCGTCCTGGGTCAGGGCGGCGCCGTCAGCCGTCCTGGGGAGGACCATGAGCACGTGCGCGCACCTCGACGACACCTCGACCGCGGCGCCGGCGCCGGTCACGCCGGAGGGCTGCCAGGAGTGCCTGGCCACCGGTAGCCGCTGGGTGCACCTGCGGCTGTGCCTGACCTGCGGGCACGTGGGCTGCTGCGACTCCTCGCCCAACAAGCACGCCACTGCCCACCACCGCGCCACCGACCACCCGGTCGTCCGCTCGTTCGAGCCCGGTGAGACCTGGCGCTGGTGCTTCGTGGACCAGGCGATGGCGGAGCGGTGAGCCCGGCGTCGGAGGCCCTGCCCGTCCTGCTCACCGTCGACGACGACCCCTCGGTGTCGCGCGCGGTCGCCCGCGACCTGCGGCGCCGCTACTCCGAGCGCTACCGCGTGGTGCGGGCCGAGAGCGGTGAGGCCGCCCTGGAGGCGTTGCGCGAGCTGCAGCTGCGGGGCACGCCGGTCGCCGCGCTGCTCGCGGACTACCGCATGCCCGACATGGACGGGATCCAGTTCCTCGAGCAGGCGATGGACCTGGTCCCGCGGGCCCGCCGGGCGCTGCTGACCGCCTACGCCGACACCGACGCCGCCATCCAGGCCATCAACGTGGTCGACGTCGACCACTACCTGCTCAAGCCCTGGGACCCGACGGAGGAGAAGCTCTACCCGGTGGTCGACCAGCTGCTGGAGACCTGGGCGTCCTCGCCCGACCCGGTCGCGGACGGCCTGCGCCTGGTGGGGCACCGCTGGTCGCAGGCCAGCCACGAGATCCGGGACTTCCTGGCCCGCAACTCCGCGCCGTACCGGTGGGTGCCCGCCGACGAGCCCGAGGGCCTGCGCCTGCTCGAGGCAGCCGACTGCGACGCCCGCGCGGTGCCGATGCTCGTCAGCGCCGACGGCCAGGTGCACATCACCCCGGACCTGGCCACCGTCGCCGCCGTGGCGGGGCTGTCGACGACACCGGCGGAGGACTTCTACGACCTGCTCATCGTCGGCGGCGGGCCCGCGGGCCTGGGCGCAGCGGTGTACGGGGCGTCGGAGGGGCTGCGCACGGTCCTGGTCGACTCCAGCGCCACGGGCGGGCAGGCGGGCCAGTCGTCGCGCATCGAGAACTACCTGGGCTTCCCCGACGGGGTGTCCGGGGGGCAGCTGGCGGACCGCGCCCGGCGTCAGGCCGTCCGGTTCGGCGCCGAGGTCCTCACGGCCCGCCCCGTGGCGGGTCTGGCGGTCGACGGGCCCACCCGCCGCGTCCACTTCTCCGACGGCACGTCGGTGTCGGCCCGGTCGGTCCTGCTGTCCACGGGCGTGCAGTACCGGCGGCTGCCCGCGGCGGGCGTCGACGACCTGATCGGGCGCGGTGTCTACTACGGCAGTGCCGCCACCGAGGCCGACGCCTGCCTGGACCAGCACGTGTTCGTGGTCGGCGGGGCCAACAGCGCCGGCCAGGCCGCCGTGTTCTTCACCCGGTTCGCGCGGCAGGTGACCATCCTCGTGCGCGGGGACACGCTGACCACGTCGATGTCCAGCTACCTGATCGAGCAGGTCGAGTCCATCGACAACCTGGACGTCCGGACCTGCACCGAGGTGGCCGAGGCCCACGGCGAGGACCACCTGGAGGCGCTGACGCTGCGGCACCGGCTCACCGGGGCCACCGAGCGGGTCGAGGCGGGTCACCTGTTCGTGTTCATCGGGGCCGCACCCCGGACCGACTGGCTCGACGGCGTGGTGGCCCGGGACGAGAAGGGGTTCGTGCTGACCGGCCCGGACCTGCTCGTCGACGGGGACCGGCCGGCCGGCTGGCACGAGCCGCGTGACCCGTTCTACCTGGAGTCGTCCGTCCCGGGGGTGTTCGTCGCCGGCGACGTCCGGGCCGCGTCGGTCAAGCGCGTGGCCTCCGCCGTCGGCGAGGGCGCGATGGCCGTCACCCTCGCCCACCGCTACCTGGAGCAGTCATGACCGCCGACCTGACCCTGGACGAGCTGCGCGGCCTGTTCCTGTTCGAGGCGCTCGAGGAGGACCAGCTGATCTTCCTGCGCGAGATGGGTGCGGTCGCGGAGCTCTCGGCGGGGCAGACCGTGTTCCGCGAGGGCGAGCCCGCGGAGTGCTTCTACGTGCTCATGTCCGGGACGATCGCCATGACCCGGCTCGTCCGCGGCGACGAGGTCGAGGTGACCCGCACCGACCACGTCGGCTCCTACGGCGGCGCGGTCCAGGCCTACGTGCAGCCCGGTGAGGCCAAGTACTACTCCGCGACGTTCACCGCCGTGACCGACTGCCGGTTCTTCTCGCTGCCCGGCGAGGCCTTCGCGGCGATCGTGCGCGAGTGGTTCCCGATGGCGATGCACCTGCTGGAGGGGCTGTTCCTGGGGATGCGCGCCAGCAACGAGGTCGTCGGGCAGCGCGAGCGGCTGCTGGCGCTGGGGTCGTTGACCGCCGGGCTGACCCACGAGCTCAACAACCCGGCGGCCGCCGCGGTGCGCGCGACGTCCGCGCTGCGCGAGCGGGTGCGGGCCATGCACCACAAGCTCGCCATGCTGGCCGACGCCACCATCGAGCCCAAGGTGCTGACGGCGCTGGCCGGTCTGCAGGACGACGCCCTCGCCCACACCGGCACCGGGCCCAGGCTGGGGGCGCTCGCCGCGAGCGACGCCGAGGACGAGCTGGTCGACTGGATGACCGAGCGCGACGTCAAGCGGCCCTTCGACCTGGCCCCGCCGCTGGTCGCGGCCAGCATCCGCACGGAGTGGCTGGACGGTCTGGCCGACCGGGTGCCGGCCCACCTGCTGGAGTCGGGGCTGCGCTGGATCGTCTACTCCTTGGAGACCGAACAGCTGATGGCCGAGATCGAGGACGCCACCTCTCGGGTGTCGTCCCTGGTCGGAGCGGCCAAGCAGTACTCGCAGATGGACCGCTCCTCGCAGCAGACCTTCGACGTGCACGACGGCCTCGACGCCACCCTGGTCATGCTGGGCCGCAAGCTGCAGGGGCTCCAGGTGGTCACCGACTTCGACCGCTCCCTGCCGGCGATACCCGGGTTCCCCGGCGAGATCAACCAGGTGTGGACCAACCTGATCGACAACGCCGCGGGCGCGATGGCCGGGTCGGGGAAGCTGACGCTGCGCACCGCCCGGGACGGCGACAGCCTGCTCGTCGAGGTCGGCGACACCGGGCCCGGGGTGCCGCCGGAGCTCCGGCGCCGCATCTTCGAGCCGTTCTTCACGACCAAGGCGATCGGGGAGGGGACGGGCCTGGGCCTGGACATCTCGTTCCGGATCGTCGTCAACCGCCACGGCGGCGACCTGCGTCTGGTGAGCGAGCCCGGCGACACCCGGTTCCAGGTCCGGCTGCCGCTGCGGGCCGGCACCACCGAGACCACCACCGTGAGCCCCGCCGCGAGCGTCACCGAGAGTTCTGAAGAGCCCCCTGCCGGGTCCTGACGGCGGTCGCGGTCTCTTCGGCCAGCAGGTCGCCGGTGATGGCGGCCCCGGCCGTCAGACCCGCGGCCGCGGCGACGATGACCTGCGCCATCGGCTCGGTGACGTTGCCCGCCACCCACACCCCCGGCACCGTGGTCGACCCCGTCGGGCCGGACGGGACCCGGCGGGCGACGACGGCGCCGAGCATCTCCATGTCCTCGCTGCCCAGGCCGAGCTCGTCGAGGAAGGACGCCCGGGCGGTGAGCCCGGTGCCGGTCACCAGGACCTGCCGCGGGACCACGCGGCCGTCGGCCAGGCGCACCCCCGACAACCGGTCGTCCGTGACGAGCACCTCGGTGACGGCCTCGTCGACCACGGCGACGTCACGGGCGGCCAGCTGCTCCCACTGCTGCTCGTCCGGCTCGAGCGCGCCGTTGAGGAACAACGTCACGTCGTCGGTCCAGCCGCGCCACATCAGGGCCTGGTGGACCGACAGCGGCCCGGTGGCCAGCACGCCGACGGCCTGCCCGCGCACCTCGTGGCCGTGGCAGAACGGGCAGTGCAGCACGTCGTGGCCCCAGCGTTCGGCCAGTCCGGGGACGGCGGGCAGCTCGTCGACCAGGCCCGTGGTGACCAGCAGCCGCCGGGAGGTCAGCACCCGGCCGTCGGCCAGGTGGACCTCGAAGCCGGTGGGCTCCTCGTCGGTGGCGCGCACGGTGGCGCGGACGGTCGTGACGAGGCCGTCGACGACCCGCCCGCCGTATCCGGCCACCTCGGCCCGGCCCCGGGCCAGCAGGTCCGCCGGGGCCGTGCCCTCGCGGCCGAGGTAGTTGTGGACCGCGTCGGCCGGGGCGTTGCGCGGCCGGCCGGAGTCGACGACCACGACCGAGCGGCCCGCGCGCGACAGGGTCAGGGCGCCGCTCAGGCCGGCCGCGCCGCCACCGATCACGACGACGTCGTGGTGCCGGTCGGTCAGGGTGTCCTCCGACGGTTGCGTGCTCATTCGAGGTACCTCCGTGTGCCGTGGACCCCGGGGGTCGGGAGCCGCTGAGCCCACGATGCGACCCGCGTCGGGCGGATGGCAAACCTCGTTGCGGTAAGTGCAAAACAGACAGTGGGTGTGGGATCGGCGCAGCCGGACGGGCGGGTTGTCAGATGCCGTGAAACAAGAAGGGAATCCCTCTGTCACAGTCCTGACCCACCCGCGTCCTACGTTCGCAGCGTCGGTGGCACCAGTGGTCGACGCGAACGCCAACCCGCGAACCACGCACCCGAGAGGTCCCCGCCGATGTCGGAGCCCCGCACCCGCCCGCCCCGCCCGTCCCGGGTCCTGTCCGTCCTCCTCGTGAGCGGTCTCCTCGCCTCGACGTCCGTCGCCACCGCGAGCGGGTTCGCACGAGGGACGTCGGGCGAGGTCGCCGCCGTCGCGGACGACGCCGTCTCACTGGTGGAGGTGAGCACCCCGACCGCGGCCGACCGGGACGCCCTCGACGAGCTGGACCTCGACGTCGAGCACCTGGGGTCCCCCAGCTCAACCGTCGTCGCGTACGGCGCCGACGAGCTCGACGCCCTCGACGCCGCGGGCCTGTCGACGGACCTCGTGGTCGCCGACCTGGCGGGTCGCAACGCCCGCGCCCGTGCGGTGGAGGAGCGGGCCCAGTCCCGGCTCCCCGGCGCCGCGGCCCGGGCCGAGGCCCTGGCGGACGCCGACGACACGCTGCCCCCCGCCGGTGAGGTGGACCCCATGCTGCTGCCGCCCGCGGCCGATGACGTCGTCGTGGCAGCAGCCTCGAGCCTGCCCAGCGGCCGCGTGTCCTACCGGACGCTGCCCGAGGTGAACCAGGAGATGGCGTACCTGGCGGCGACCTACCCGGAGCGGGTCCGGTTGTTCGAGCTGCCCCACCGCAGCCTGATGGGAGCCACCATCTGGGGCCTGGAGATCACCCACGACGTCGCCGTGGAGGACGGCAAGGCCGAGATGCTCATGAGCGGGGTGCACCACGCCCGCGAGTGGCCCACGGTCGACTACACGATGGAGCTGGCCTGGGAGCTGCTGCAGAGCGACGGCGTCGACCCCAGGGTCACCGACCTGCTCGACGAGGTCCGGGTCGTTTTCGTCCCTGTCGTGAACCCTGACGGCTACAACATCTCCCGGAGCTTGATCCAGGAGTTCAAGCGCAAGAACTGCCGCGTCACGCCGGGCGAGGTCCCCGGGCCCAACGAGTGCGCCGACCCCGACAACTTCGACCTGGGGGTCGACCTCAACCGCAACTACGGCTCGTACTGGGGCAGCGTGGGCGCCAGCTGGAACCCGACCCGGTCCAACTACCGCGGCGAGGCCCCGTTCTCCGAGCCCGAGATCCAGAACATGCGCGAGCTCGTGTCCTCGCGCCAGATCACGGTGGCCATCAACAACCACACGCCGGACGAGCGGATCCTGCGCGTGCCGGCCGACGTCAACGAGCCCGACCCGGTGGACGAGGCGCCGTACCAGTCCCTGGCGGAGCGCCTCGCCGAGCCCCCGAGCTACCAGCCCGGGCCGTGGGACGAGATCTACTACAACGGCAGCGGCGTGGCCGAGCAGTACGCGTTCTACTCCACCGGGGCGTTCGCGTTCACGCCGGAGCTCGACCTCGGCGAGGGAGGCTTCCACCCGCCGTACGCCGGCGTGGTCGAGGAGTGGGACCAGCACCGCGAGACCTACCTGCGCGCCATGGAGGCCACGGCCGACCGCACCGGCCACTCGGTCATCACCGGGACCGCGCCGGCCGGTGCGGAGCTGACCATCAGCAACGAGTTCACGATGTACACGGCGCCGCCGCTGAACCCCGACGGCTCGCAGGCCCCCATCCGCACGTTCGAGACCACCAACGAGTCGTCGATCACCGTCGGCCCCGACGGGACCTTCGTCTGGCACGTGAACGCCTCGGTCCGGCCCGCCGAGTTCGTCAGCGCGCTGATCAGCGACGACTGGACGGTCTCCTGCGCCAACCGTCCCGGCCGGCGGGTCCTGGAGGTCACCTCGGTCGAGGTGGCGCGGGGCGATCAGGCGGAGGTCGACTTCACCCGGTGCGGTCGGGGCCGCGGCTGACGCGGCGGCGTCCGTCCGGCCTCAGCCGTCACCCAGGAAGCGAGCCAGCACCGGCAGCAGCAGGTCGGGTCGGCGGGTCACGTCCATGTGGGTCGTGCCGGGCAGCACCGCCAGCTCGGCGCCGGGGACCAGGTCGAGCATCAGCGCGGCGTGCGCGACCGTGGTGAAGTCCCGGTCGCCCTGGACCAGCAGCACGGGGCACCGGATGCCGGCCAGCTCGTCGTCGCTCCAGCCGGAGAACAGGTCGGCCTCGTTCATCCGGGCCATGAAGGCGTCTAAGCGTTCGGGGTGCGGGGACAGCCGCTCGTACTCCCGCTTCATGACCGCGAAGTCGTCGGCGGTCGGCATGATCGGCGACGTCTCGTAGGTGGCCGGGTCGGACAGGTCGAGGTGCAGGCCGTCCGGGCGCACGCTGGCCGACACCGGGACCACCGCGTCCACCCGGTCGGGGTGCCGGACCGCCAGCTCGATCGCGGTCCCGCCCCCCAGGCTGTGCCCGAGGACGGTCGCCCGCTCGTGGCCCAGGTGGTCGAGCAGCGCGACCACGTCCGCGGCGTGGTTGGCGTAGGACAGGTCACGGTCGACGTCGGCGGTGCGGCCGTGGCCCTGCAGCTCGACGCCGATCACGGTGCGGGTCCGGGCCAGGCCCGGGATCAGCGTGGCGAAGTCGAGGTCGATGCTGAGCATGCCGCCGTGAACCAGCACCAGCGGGGCGCCCCGGCCGTAGGTCTCGTAGTACAGGTGGAGGCCGTTCACGTCGGCGTAGCCCGAGTTCGTGGGGGTGAGCGCCTGCGGGCGGCTGGTCGTCGTCATGCCCTGTGAGACGCCCCCGCCTCGCCGGACTCATCGGCGAGGGGTCGACGGGGGCCCGGGTCAGGCGGTGGTGGTCCCCGCCGCGTCGTGCTCGCGGTCCTCGCCCGCTCGCCTCTCCTCGCGGTCGATGACCGTGCGGGCCACGATCTGCTGCTTGGTGACGGCCCGCTGGGTGCGGCCACGGCCGACGAAGCTGATGGCCCAGTGCAGCAGGGTGGTGACGCGGTTCTTGAACCCGATCAGGTAGAGCAGGTGGATGAACAGCCACGCCACCCAGGCGACGAACCCGGTCAGCCGGATGCGGCCGATCTCGGTGACCGCGGCGAAGCGGCTGATGGTCGCCATCGAGCCCTTGTCCTTGTAGTGGAACGCACCCGGCTCGGCCTTGCCCTCGACGCGCGCGACGATGGTGCGGGCCGCGTGCTGGCCGGACTGGATGGCGACCTGGGCGACGCCCGGCAGGCGGTCCAGGCTCATCAGGTCACCCACGACGAAGATCTCGGGGTGGCCGGGAACGCTGGTGTCGGGCTCGACGAGGACCCGGCCGGAGCGGTCGGTCTGCGCCCCGGTCCGCTCGGCCACCAGTCGCCCCAGCGGGTTGCCCTCGACCCCGGCGGCCCACATGGTGGTCTCGGCGTCGATGCGCCGCTCGGTGCCGTCCTTGGTCAGGACGGTCAGACCGCTCGCGTCGACGTCGGTCACGCGGGTGTTGAGCCGAGCGTCCACGCCCATCCGACGGAGCCGGTCCTGGGTGTCGGTCGACAGGCTCTCGTGGAAGGACGGCAGCACGCGGTCCGCGGCGTCGAGCAGCACGATCCGGCTGGTGGACGGGGCGATGCTGCGGAACTCCCCGCGCAGGGTGCGGTGGGCGAGCTCGGCGATCTGCCCGGCCATCTCGACCCCGGTGGGGCCGGCGCCGACGACCACGAAGGTCAGCGCGCGGGCCTGCTCCTCGGTGGTCGTGGCCAGCTCGGCGCGCTCGAACGCGGTGAAGATGCGACCGCGCAGCTCGAGGGCGTCGTCGACGGTCTTCATGCCGGGGGCGAACTCGGCGAAGTGCCCGTTGCCGAAGTAGGACTGACCGGCGCCGGCGGCGACGACCAGGCTGTCGTAGGGCAGCGTGGTGGTGGTCCCCTCGCCGGCGAAGGTCACGGTGCGGGCCTCGGGGTCGACGTCCAGCACGTCACCGAGCAGCACCCGGGCGTTGCCCTGGTCGCGCAGGATCTCGCGGGTGGCCGGGGCGATCTCGCCCTCGGACAGGATGCCGGTGGCCACCTGGTAGAGCAGGGGCTGGAACAGGTGGTGGACGGTCCGCGAGACCAGGGTGACGTCGACGTCGGCCCGCTTGAGCTTCTTTACGGCGAACAACCCGCCGAAGCCGGAGCCGACGACGACGACGCGGTGACGGGTGCTGGTGGCAGTGCTGGAGCCGGTGGTCGTGGCCATGTCATTCCTTCCGAGCCGGGGGTGCTCCCGGCCGCGATGGTGGCGGTCGGAGCGACTCTGCTCGGGTGCTTGTGAAGCCTTGCACAATCTACAACGCCGACGCCAGGGTCTGCCTTCCCGGGAGTGCGGGCGTTTTCGTACCGGGTGGACCGCTGCGGGATGATGGTCCTCGTGGTTGAGATCAAGACGCCGTCCGAGATCGAGAAGATGGCCGTGACCGGCCGGTTCGTGGCCGAGGTCCTCGCGGACCTGTCCGCGGCCGCCGAGCCCGGGGTCAACCTGATGGACCTGGAGCACCGGGCCCGTCGGATGGTCGAGGAGCGGGGCGCCGTGTCCTGCTACTGGGACTACTCGCCGTCGTTCGGTCGCGGGCCGTTCCGCAACGTGATCTGCCTGTCGGTGGACGACGCGGTGCTGCACGGCATGCCGCACGACCAGGTGCTGGCCGACGGGGCCCTGCTGACCCTGGACTTCGCCGTCTCGATCGACGGCTGGGCGGCCGACGCGGCCACGACGGTCGTCGTCGGGCAGGGACGGCCGGAGGACACGCGCCTGGTCGAGTCGACCCGGACCGCGCTGCAGGCAGGCATCGCCGCCGCGGTCCCGGGCGCCCGGATGGGCGACGTGGCCTCGGCCATCGGGGCGGTCGCGGCCGAGCACGGCTACCCGGTCAGCGGCGACTTCGGCGGGCACGGGATCGGGCGCACGATGCACGAGGACCCGCACGTGCCGAACTCCGGTCGTCCCGGACGGGGCATGGTGCTGCGGCCCGGTCTGGCGCTCTGCCTGGAGCCGTGGTGGTCCGCCACCTCCGACGAGCTGGTGGTGGACCCGGACGGCTGGACCCTGCGCGTCGCCGACGGGTCGCCCGGCGCGCACACCGAGCACACCATCGCCATCACCGAGGACGGGCCGCGGGTCCTGACCGTCCTGGGCTGAACGCAGGGCGAGCGGGGCTGCTCGGTCCGCTCAGACCTCGCGCGGCCGTCGTTCCGCCCTGGCCTCGCGGGCGCGCACCACCTCGTCGCGCCGGCGACGGGACCGGGCCAGCACCTGGTGCCGGACGTCCTCGTCCAGCAGGTCGACGAACAGGGTCCCGGCCAGGTGCTGCGCCTCGTGCTGCAGGCACCGGGCCAGGAACCCCCGCGCCTCCACGACCACGGGGCGGGCGTCCAGGTCGAGACCACGCACCCGGACCCAGGCCGGGCGGGCGAGGGCCGCGGACGGCCCGGGCACCGACAGGCACCCCTCCAGGCTCTCGTCGAGCCCGCCGAAGGCGCCCATCACCTGCACCGTCGGGTCGAAGACGTGCCCCACATGGCGGGTCCCCTGCTCGTCGGTCAGGTCGTAGACGAACAGCTGGACGTCGAGGTCGACCTGGTTGGCCGCGAGCCCGACCCCCTCGGCGACCCACATGGTGGCGAACATGTCGTCCACGACACCGGCCCAGCGGGACCGGTCGGGTCGGCCGACGGCACGGCACGGTCGGGCCAGCACCGCCTCCCCGACCTCCGTGATGCGCAGCGGGGTGCCGCGCCGCACCTCGGGGAGCACGTCCGGCAGCACGCCCACCGGTTGGCCGTTGACGAAGGCGGGAGCGGCGGGCGTGGCGGGCATGGCCAGAACCTACGACGGGGTGGTGGCCCGGCGGGAGGGTCTGCCGCGGCGGCGAGCGCGTCGCGGACCCACGACCGTCGGTCCGAGCCGCTCAGTCCCGCAGCGACGGCAGCCGCGCGGCGACCGCGTCGAGCACCGACTCGTCGCCGGCGTAGACGCCGCGCGCCCGGGGCCAGTGGGTGACGACGTCGGTGAAGCCCAGCGCAGCGGCCCGCTCGACCGTCCCCAGGAAGTGGTCCAGCGAGGCCAGCGCGTAGTCGCCGGCGTCGACGCTCAGGTAGCGGCGGACGTCGTCGGGGGCCCGGCCCGCGGCCTCCAGCGTCTCCCCGAACCGGACCGACGCCTCCGCCACGCCTTCCCACCACCGCTCGACCGGTTCACCCCCGGCCGGGCCCGTGGTGGCCCAGCCCTGCCCGAACCGCGCGGCCAGCGCCATGCCCCGCGGGCCGTTCGCGGCGACCACGAACGGCAGCCGGGGACGGCTCGGGCCCCCGGGCAGCATGCGGGCGTCGTCGGCGGCGTAGTGCTCGCCCCGCCACGTGGTCGACGTCTCGCGCAGCAGGTGGTCCAGCAGCTCCACGAACTCGGCGAAGCGCGCCGTCCGGGCCCGCAGCGGCAGCGGCGCCTCGCCCAGCACGGTGGCGTCCGCCCCGGAGCCCCCGGACCCGACGCCCAGGACGAACCGGCTGCCGCTGATGTCGTCCAGGCTCATCAGCTCCTTGGCGAACGGCACCGGATGGCGGAAGTTGGGGCTGGCCACCCAGGTGCCCAGCCCGATCCGGGAGGTGACGGTGGCCGCGGCCACCAGGGTGGGCACGGTCGCGTACCAGGGCTCGTCGCGCAGGGTCCGCCACGACAGGTGGTCGTAGGTCCAGGCGTGGTCGAAGCCCAGGTCCTCCACCCGCCGCCACATCGGGGCCGCGTCGACCCAGCGCTGCTGCGGGAGGATGACCACGCCGACTCGCACCCGTGGAGCCTAGGCGAGCCCTACGCTCGGGCAGACGGGGTGGTCGGTGGGTCGGACCGCCGCCGGGTGACGCGCGACGACGGAGGAGGCGGCCGTGCCACGTTCGAGCCGGGCTGCTGCCGGTGCGGTCGCCGTGCTGGTCCTGCTGCTGGTCGCGGCGGTATCGGGGCTGGTGGCGGCGGTCGGCGCCGCGCAGGGGCGCGCGGACGGGTGGTTCGTGCCGGTCGACGAGTCGGGGAGCGCCTTCTTCATCGACCCCGTCACGGTGGAGGCCGAGGTGCTGGACGTCGACGGCGACCAGGAGGTCGACTACGGCTGGGCCTCGGTCGACGTCGCGTTCGACACCGGGGGTGGGCGCGAGGTGTCGGTCGTGGACCTGGGTGAGCAGGACGGGACCAGCCCGCCGCTGCCGCAGGTCGGCGACACCATCACGGTGGTCCACGAGCGGTCGGACCCGTCCTTCGTCCTGCGCGCGGACGACCCGGTGCTCACGGGCGAGCCGGTGGACGAGGACCCGGGCATCACGGCGGATCAGGCCCGGGAGGTCGGGGAGGCCCTGGTGGCCCGCACCCGCGCACTGGCGCTCGGCAGCCTCGTGCTGGCGGTCGTGGTGGCCGCCGTCACGGTCGTCGCGGTGCGCCGCGCGCCGCCCGCGCGGGGCTGGTCGGAGCCGCCACCCGGGGCGCCCGGAGCCCCGTCGCCGGTCGACGCACCCGGCCGCTGACGCCGCCGGTCGAGGCAGCCGGGACCACGGCAGCCGGGACCACGGCAGCCGGTCGCCGCCGTCACCCGGTCAGGGCAGCCGGTCGTGGGCCGCGACGACGGCGGCCGCCACCTCGGCCGAGATCTCCGTGAACGGCTCGACCTGGGGCCCCGCCGCGGCGTCCCGGCGCCCGGGCCCCGTGGGGCCCCACGTGCCGACCACCTGGCCCGCGTCGACCACGGTGGGGCGGAACACCCCGTTCTGGCCGGGGGCGATGCGACGGGCGTGCTCCGGTGCGAGGACCGCGCTGCGGTCGGCATAACCCAGCAGGTACTCGTCGAAGCCCGGCAGCAGCAGGACCTGCTGCGCCTCGGCCCGGCACGCGGCCAGCCGGTCCGGCACCTCGGGGTCCAGCCAGTGCTCGACCCCGTCCACCGCGACGGTGGTCAACGCGTCGCGGGCCGCGGCCAGCCCGGCCCGGGCCTGCCCGACCGTGGTCCCCGCCCAGCGGACCAGGTCCGGCACGGTCGCCGGCCCGTGACCGACGAAGAAGCGTCGGGCCAGCTCGGCCAGGGCCTCGTCCCCGGCCACGGACAGGCCCGGGGCGACGTGGTCGGCGACGCGGACGAACAGCTGCTCGGACCGTCCGGTGGTCGTCATCGGGCCCAGGCACAGCAGCCCGGTCTGGGCCAGGTGGGCCAGCAGGTGGTAGCCGCGCTGCCCGGTGGTGACGATCCCGGCGTCCTCCCACGCGCGCATCAGCTGCTCCCGCCGCAGGCCGACCGGCTCCGGGCCGGTGGCGGCCAGGGCGGCGTCGGCCACGGCACCCGCCTGGTCGAGCGTCGCGTCGTCCAGGTCGAGCTCGGCGCGACGCCGTGCGTCCCGCGACAGCGTCCGCACCGCGGTCGTGCGCAGCAACCAGCGCAAGTCGTCGGCCGCGACCAGGTGCAACGTCCCCCGCATGGGCCAGGTCCTGACCAGCGTCCCGGCCGCGAGGGCCGCCACGACCTCGTCCTGCGACCGGGCCGACGTCCGGAGCGCCACGGACACTAGCGCCCCTGGCAGCGCCTGGGCCTGCACCGCGGTCAGTCGTCGGACGACGTCCAGGGCCTCGGTCCCGGGGGCGACGCCGAGGAGTCCCTGGGCGACCAGCCGCAGCAGACCGACCTCGTGAGGGGTCACCGTCGAGGTCATGGGCCCACTGTGGCGCAGGTGTCGGACAGCGGGGCAGGACGACCGAACCGGCGTGCAGCACCGGGGGCCGGTCCGTCAGTCGCTCGTGTGACGTACCGCGCGGCGGATCACGTCGACGACCTCCTCGGGGTGGGAGAGCATCATCAGGTGCGAGGAGTCCACCTCGACCGTCGTCATCCCGGCGCGTGCGTAGCCGTGTCGCTGCACCTCGGGGTTGATTGTGCGGTCGGCGGTCGAGACCATGCCCCAGGACGGTGTCGTGCGCCATGCCGCGTGGGGGGCGGCCTCGGAGAACGCGACAGCGGCCAACGGCCGCTGCGAGACGGCGAGCACGGCCGCCAGGTCGGGGTCGACGTCGTGACCCAGCACCGACGCGAACTGGTCGACCGCCACGTACACGTCGGTGCCGTCCCCACCGTCCCCACCGTCCCCACCGTCACCGTCGGGGAGCTCGCGGTACACCAGCGCCGGGGGGAGGGACGAGTCGGGGAACCCGCCCTGGAGCTCCCCGAGGCTCTCCCCCGCCTCCAGCGCGTACCCGGAGACGTAGACGAGACCCACGACGGCGTCCTCGGCTCCCGCGACCGTGATCACCGCCCCGCCGTAGGAGTGCCCGACGAGCAGGACGGGCCCCCCGACCTGACGGACGAACGAGGCGACGTAGGCCGCGTCCCCCAGGAGGCTGCGCCCCGGGACCGCCACCGCCAGGACGGCCGTGCCGTCGTCGAGGAGCGAACGCGTGACGGGTGCGAAGCTGGAGGCGTCTGCGAAGGCGCCGTGGACCAGGACGACTGTCGGTGTGCTCATGGTGGGTCTCCGTTCGTCGGTGGGGGCTGCTGCTGGCGGGTCAGAGGTCGTGCAGGGCGTCGCGCAGGAAGCTCCCGCCCTGGGCGGTGGCGGCGCGGGCCGCGGCGGTGTCGCGCATGCTGTTGACCATCACGAAGTCGTGGACGGAGCCCAGGTAGCGGACGGCGGTGACGGGAACGCCCGCGGCACGCAGCCGTGCCGCGTACGCCTCGCCCTCGTCGCGCAGGACGTCGGCCTCCGCCACCACGACGAGGGCGCGCGGCAGGCCCGACAGCTGCTCCAGGGACGCCCGCAGCGGTGAGCAGGTGATCTCGGACCGTTGCGCCTGGTCCGTCGTGTACTGGTCCCAGAACCACTGCATGGCGTCCCGGCGCAGCCAGTAGCCCTCGGCGAAGAGGCGGTAGGAGTCCGTGTCGAACGCCGCGTCCGTCACGGGGTAGTACAGGACCTGCGCCACGATCCTGGGACCGCCGCGCTGCTTGGCCATCAGGGTGAGCGCAGCCGTCATGTTGCCTCCGACCGAGTCGCCCGCCACGGCGACGCGCCCGGCGTCGAGGTCGTGCTCGGGCCCGTGCTCGGCCACCCACTGCAGCACCGCGTAGACCTGCTCGATCGCCACGGGGTACCTCACCTCGGGGGACGACGAGTAGTTGACGAAGACGGTGGCGGCTCCTGCGCGCACCGTCAGCTCACGCACCAGGCGGTCGTGCGTGTGGGCGTTGCCGAACACCCAGCCGGCGCCGTGGGTGTAGAGCACGACGGGCAGCGGGCCGGTGCTGGCGACCGGTCGGAAGACCCGGACTGACACCTGCCCGGTCGGGCCACCGGGCACCGTCAGGTCGGTGGTCCGGACGTCCGGGGCGTCGACGTCGCCGTCCTGCACGGCGTCGACGTCCCTGCGGCCCTGCTCGACCGGGAGCTGGAACAGGAAGGGGGGTGCGGCGGTGGCGTCGGCGAACTCCTGGGCCGCCGGCTCCAGGACGGGGCGCGTGCTCGTCATCTCGGGCCTCTCTGTCGTGCCGACCACGGGTGCCGGAGGTCCCGGCACGGTCGGGCACCACGGAGCCTGCGGCGCCCGGGCTGGTGGGGGAACCCGCCTGTGGTCGGTCGTGCAGGCAGGGACCGGACCCGTTCACGGCGGGACCAGCCGGCCCTGGACCCGGGAGCACCACGTGGAGGACGCTGGTCCCGTCGAGGGCCCACACCGGCGGGTGGCTCGGGAGCGGGGGGACACGTGACGGTGCTGCTGGACACCGAGCTGCTGCCCGAGAGGGAACGTCGCGACGCCCTTCACTGCCTCTACGAGGACCAGAACCCGCCGCGCCGGGTGCAGCTGGCCTCCGAGCCCCTGCGCCACCGCGTGGAACGGGTCTCGTTGACCCCGCACACCCACGTCCTCCGGACCGGCGGCAGCCCGCTGCAGGTGGTGCGGACGGAGCGGCACGTCCGGCGGGAGGCGCCGGAGTGCTTGGCCATCGGTTGGCACCGACAGGGCCAAGGGCTGGTGTCGGTGGCGGGACGCGACACCGACCTGCCGGCCGGTCACCTGAACTGCGTCGACATGACCCGCCCCTACCGGGTCGCGCACACCACGGTCAACCAGCACGACGTGCTCGTGATCAGCAACCTCGAGGCCGGGGTCTCGGTGGACTCCGTCCGCGCCGCGGCGCCCGCGCTGCGCGCCAGCCCGATGTACGACCTGGTCCGGGCCCACGTCGCGGGTCTGTTCGCAGCGGCCCGGTCGCTGCCGTCCGAGCCGCGGCTGCTGACCGGCCAGGCGACCAGCGCGCTCGTCCGGGCCCTGGTCACCACTGCGGCCGGGTCCAAGGGCGGGTACGACGTGCTCCAGGACACGATGGTGGCCCGGCTCACGATGCACATGGAGGCGCGCCTGGCCGATCGGGCCCTGACCGTCGAGAGCGTCGCGGTGGCCCACAGCATCTCGGTCAGGCACTTCTACAACGTCTGGGCGACGGACCACGAGCTGACCCCGGCCCAGTGGATCATCCGTCGGCGGCTGGAGCGGGCCAAGCAGCTGCTGCTGCACGACCCGCCCCGCAGCATCAGCGGGGTGGCCAGGCGTTGCGGGTTCGCCGACGCCAGCCACTTCGGCCGGAGGTTCCGGGAGGCGTTCGGGACCACCCCCGGTGACTGGCGGGACGCAAGACGCGGGGCAGGGTGGCCGCGCCAGCCGTAGCCCTCTCCGACGAGGTCGGCGACCATGGGGCCGTGCCCGACCTGACCGACCTGCCCGACCTGCCCGCCGCGCCCGCGCCCGCGCCCGTGCCCGTGGTCCTGGACTGCGACCCCGGGCACGACGACGCCCTGGCCCTGCTGCTGGCCCACGCCGACCCCCGCCTCGACCTGCGGGCCGTGACCGTGGTCCACGGCAACCAGACCGTCGACAAGTGCCTGCGCAACACCCTCGCGGTCTGCACGCTCGCGGGCATCACCGACGTGCCCGTCGCCCGCGGCGCGGACCGGCCGCTGACCCGGCCGTTGCGAGTCGCCGGTGACATCCACGGCGAGTCCGGCCTGGACGGCCCGCTGCTCCCGCCCCCGACGGTCACCGCGGACGCCCGCGACGCCGTGACGCTGCTGCACGACGTGCTGACGGCAGCCCCGACGCCGGTCACCGTGCTGGCCACGGGCGCGCTGACGAACGTCGCCCTGCTGCTGCGGGCCCACCCCGACGCCGCGGCCCGGGTGCGGGAGGTCGTCTGGATGGGCGGGTCGACCCGCGGCGGCAACATCACCCCGTTCGCCGAGGCCAACGCGGCCAACGACCCCGAGGCCGCGGACGAGGTGCTGGCGTCGGGGGTGCCGTTCACCATGGTCGGCCTCGACGTCACCCACCAGGCGCTCGTCACGCCCGACGTGCTCGAGCGGCTGCGGGGGATCGGCACCCCGGTCTCGCAGACCTGCGTCGAGCTCATGACGTTCTTCGCCGGCCGCTACGCCGAGCACTTCGGCATGCCGGACCCGCCCCTGCACGACCCCGTGGCGGTGGCGCGCGTCATCGACCCGTCGCTGGTGCACGTGGTCCGTACCAACCTGGTCGTGGAGACCGAGGGACGCTGGACCTCGGGCGCGACCGTGGCGGACCTGAGCGGGTACAGCGGCCGGGCGCCCAACGCCGACGTCGCCCTGGGGCTGGACCGGGACCGTTTCTTCGACCTGCTGGTCGCGGCGATCTCCTCCTACCGCTGAGGACGCACGGACCTCAGCGGTCCAGCTGCTCCTGGGCGGCAGCCAGCACCCGCACGACCTCGGCGCCGAAGCGCGCGTCGCACGGGTGGGCCGGCCCGCCACCGGCGGCGGTCACCAGGGAGCGGACGGCGTCGGACAGCGCGTCCACGGCCTCGACGTCGCCGTGGTCGGCAGGGACCGAGGCCCAGCCGTGCTCGCCGTAGACGTCGTAGCGCAGCGTCGAGGCCGCCTTCGGCACCGTGTGGCTGAGCGTGGCCACGCTGGACGAGTGCTCGCCGTGGCGCAGCGCCAGGTGCACGGTGTCGGCGGGCCCACGGGCCGCCGTCACGCCGGTCACCGGCCCCAGGACAGGCACCAGCAGCGACAGGGCGTGCGGCCCGACGTCCCACAGCGCCCCGTGCTCGTGCCGCCAGGGCGAGGCGTCGAACGGGCTGCCGGCGATCCGGCCGACGAAGTGGGTGCTCGCGCCGGTCCAGCCGCCCTGCGCCACCAGGCCGTCCAGCCACGACCGCAGCGGGGCCTTGTGCCGCAGCGTGAAGAACACCGTCGTGCTCACCCCGGAGTCGTCCGCGGCCGCCGCCACCGCGTCGGCCTCCTCGACCGTGAGCGCCGTCGGCTTCTCCAGCAGCAGGTGGCAGCCGGCACGGGCGGCCTGCACCGCCAGCGGGGCCTGGACCGACGGCGGGACGGCGAAGGTCACGGCGTCGACGTCCGCGAACAGCGACGCGGGGTCCTCGTGGGCCCTCAGGCCGAACCGCTGCGCCAGGGCGGACGCCTTGTCGGGGTCCCGGCCCCACACCCCGACCAGCTCGACGCCGTCGACGGCGGCGACGCCCGCGGCGTGCACCTCCGTAGCCCAGAACCCGGTCCCGACCAGCCCCACCCGCACCACGACCTCCTCCGGCGACGACCACGGTCGGGTCGACGTCGCGGGCGAGCGTGCCACGGGGCGAGGGGTGCTGCTCCCTCGCCCCCGGGCGGTGGTCAGCCTGCGTGGGGCGGGACCACGTCCAGCACCCACGTCACCCCGAAGCGGTCGGTGACCATCCCGTACAGCGGGGAGAAGCCGGCCGGCGCGAGGTCCGCGCGCACCGTCCCCCCGACGGTCAGGGCCCGCCAGAAGCGCGTGATCTCGTCGGGGTCGTCCCCGCGCACCGACACGTACACCGCGTCGGTCCCCGCGTCGTAGGCCCGCCCCGGCGGCACGTCGAAGGCCATGACCGTGAACCCGTCGGGCCCGCTGACCTGGCCCCACTTGACCTGCTCGGCCACCGCGCCGTCGGCGGTGTCCCGCTCGTCCCCGCCCTGGGCGTAGGTGAAGGCCATGACCTCCCCGCCGAACACCGAGGCGTAGAGCTCCAGCGCCTCGGCGGCCTGGCCGCGGAAGTTCAGGTGGGTGGTGGTGGTGACGCTCATGCCGTGCTCCTCGGTCCGGCCACCCTCGTGGTGGCGACAGGACGACCCTGCCCGGCCAAGAGGACAGGTTGTGTCCGCTACTGGAGCACCATGGCGACCATGACCGCGAGGAACGGGACGTCGGCCCGGCTGCTCACCCTGCTGTCCCTGCTGCAGGCGCGCCGTGACTGGCCCGGTGCCACCCTGGCGGACCGGCTGGACGTCACGACCCGCACCGTCCGCCGGGACGTCGACCGGTTGCGCGAGCTCGGGTACCCCGTGCGTGCGTCCAAGGGACCCGACGGCGGCTACCGCCTGGACGCCGGCGCCGAGCTCCCGCCGCTGCTGTTCGACGACGAGCAGGCCGTGGCCCTCGCCGTCGCGCTGCAGCTCGCCGCCACCAGCGGCGCCGACATCGGGGAGGCCGCCGTACGCGCGCTGGCGACCGTGCGCCAGGTGCTGCCCGCCCGGCTGCGGCACCGTGTCGACACCGTCCAGGTCACCTCGGTCGCCTCGGGCGGTGCCCCCGCCGTCGACCCCTCGGTCCTCGTCGCACTCACCGCGGCGGTCCGCGCTCGCGAGGTCCTGCGCCTCGATCACTCGACGGGCGACGGCGACCTCGTACCGGCAGCCGCGGCGGACCCGGCGCCCACCCCACCCCGACGGGTCGAGCCGTACCACCTCCTCGCCCGCCACGGCCGCTGGTACCTGCTGGCCTGGGACCTGGACCGCGAGGACTGGCGGACCTTCCGCGTCGACCGCATCAGCCCGCGCCTGCCGACCGGGCCCCGCTTCACCCCGCGCGAGGTCCCCGGCGGCGACCCGGGTGCCTTCGTCAGCGGCGTGTTCAAGGGTTCCGGAGGTGGGGCCGACACCTGGCCCTGCACCGGCACGGTCGAGCTGGCGCTGCCCGCGGCCGAGGTGGCCCCGTTCGCCCACGACGGCCTCCTCGAGGCCCTGGGACCCCGGCGCTGCCGACTCACCCTGGGGGCCTGGTCCTGGGCGGGCGTCGTCGCCGCGGTCGCCCGGTACGACGCCGACGTGCTGGCCGCCGACCCTCCGGCGCTCGCCCGCGCCTTCGGCACCGCGTCCCCGACGGTTCGCCGTCCTCCCACAGGTGGACCCGTAGCGACCTCGGGCCCGGTCGGGTCGTCCCGTGGTCCGACGCGGCCGACCCCGGTCCGGACCTGGCGTCGCGCCCATGCAGGTCCAGACGCCCCACCCCAGCACGTCCAGCGGTCGGGCCGACGCCTGGACCCGCGTGGTCCCGGTCCTGGTGGCCGTGGCGCTCGGTGGCCTGACGGCCCTGGCCGGCGTTCTCGTGGGCGAGGGCGTGTACGGGTTGACGGTGGTCGCCCAGGCGACCCCGGCGGCCTACTGGTGGGGCTCCGTCGTGGTCCGTGTGGTGCTCACGGCGGTCGCGTCGACGGTGCGGCTGCGCGGCCGGGTGGCGCGGGTGGTCGCACCCGCGGTCGCAGCCGCGGTGGCCGGTGCGTTCGTGGTGCTCTACGCCTACGGCGGGTCGGTCATCGGGATGCTCTGACCGTCGGTGGGTCGACCTGCCGGGTCAGCGACGGCGGATGCCCGTGAGGACTGCGCCGACGACCAGGAGCAGGCCGAGGGCCACCATGCCGAGCGGCAGCGCGTAGGACAGGTCGACGGTCAGGTCGGTGACCTCGCGGACCAGCAGGACGCCGGCCACGGCCAGGACGACGAGGCCCCACGCCAGGGTGCCGACGGCCGGGCCGGTCAGCTCCACCTGGTCGTGGCGGGCGGCCCACCCCGTGGCGGGTGGCTCCGTCGGGCCCGGGCTGCCGGGCTCGTCGGGTGCGGGTGCGGGTCCCGTGCTGCTCATGGTGTCCTCCGTCCGGGCCACGAAGACGCGACCGTGGGGCTCGTTCCCGACGTGGGGTGCGACGGGCTGGGCGATCGGTGGGGTGCGACGGCCCTGGGGGCTGTCGGGGGCGCTCATCGCTGCGGCACCGTGACGAGCGTGACGTCGCCGACGAGCACGCGGGCGTCCACGACGACCTGGGGGTCCTCCTGGTCACCTGCGGTCCACGCGAGCATCAGCCCGTCCCGGCCGCCGGTGTACCTCCTGTCGTCCGGGTCCCTGGTCGCGGTACGGACCGCCGTCGCGGCCTCGACGACCACGTCCATGTCCTCCGGCACGAGCACCTCCAGCGACCCGAAGCCCACGCGGACGGGCACCTCGACCTCGGCCCCGCGTGGAAGGTCGGACAACCCGCGCAGGTCGAGCACCGCCTCGCCGGCGCCGAGCGAGCCGCCCCGTTCCGCGGCCCTCTCCGTGACCGGGGACCAGGTGACGTCGCCGGCCACCTGGGCGGTCCGCCAGCTGGGCACCAGCAGGACGGCGGCGGTCAGCACGAGCACGCCGAACGCGGCGCCACCGACGGACCCGTCGCGGCGACCGGCCAGGCCGAGCCCCACGACGCCCAGCCCGAGCACGGTCAGCGCGGCGCAGGCGGCCAGCAACCACGGTCGACCGAGCAGCAGGTCCTGGTCGGCGGCCAGCCAGACGGCACCGCCGGCCAGCAGCGCCGAGCCGGTGACGGCCGACGCGACAGGGGGACCGGGGCCCCGTCGCCGGGGGCGGACGACGGGCGCGGGCCGCGGCGCCGGCACCGGCGCCGAGACGTCGGGGTGGCCGGGCCCCGCGGCGGAGACGGTCGGGCCCGCACCCGTCGGGGCCGTGGTGCCGGGCGGGCCCGTCGGACCCGACAGCCCGGCGGTGCCGCGCTCCACGGCCTCGCGCATCCGGGGCAGGTAGGCCAGCGCCACCACCAGCAGGGTGCCGACCAGCAGCGCCCAGACCAGCTCGGTGCCGTCCACCAGGGCCCCGCCGCGCCACAGGTCCCACGGACCGGGCACCACCATGGCCAGCAGTAGCAGTGCCACGGCCCCGACGGTCGTACCGGTCAGGTCGCCGTAGCTGGCGCGCTCCAGCTCGATCCGGCCGTCGTGGTCCGGCAGCAGGACGAGGGCGGCGGCGTAGAGCGCCACCCCCGCGCCGCCGAGCAGGGAGAGGGCGACGACCCCGACCCGGACCAGCACGGGGTCGATCCCCAGGCGGTGGGCGGTGCCGGAGCACACCCCGCCGACCCAGCGGTCGTCGGCCGGCCGCCGGACGCCGGAGCGTCGCAGGGCGTCCCAGAAGGGCTGCAGGCCGCGGGGCGGCTCGGTCGCCGGAGGGGTGTCGGTCGTCGGGGGGGTCGGGTCGGTCGGGGTGCTCGTGCTGTCGGTCGGTTCCATGGCTCGATCGTGGCGCGTGGCGGCGGCCGCGGGTATGGGGGACGACCCTGGGGCGACCCTGGTCCACCGCCCGGCCGTCCCGGGGTGGGACGGGGGTACGTCCTGGGTCCGCGCCCGGACGACCAGGGGCAGGATGGGGTGATGGACGGACCGCAGCGCCCCCCGCTGCGCCGCAGGACCGACGGCCGGGTCGTGGCCGGGGTCGCGACCGGGCT
This sequence comes from Actinomycetales bacterium, assembly GCA_038258055.1. Classification (GTDB taxonomy): domain Bacteria; phylum Actinomycetota; class Actinomycetes; order Actinomycetales; family JBBAYJ01; genus Aquipuribacter. Next base: position 36,951 of record JBBSQH010000003.1, on the reverse strand, counting down.
GGCGCAGCACCTGGGCATGCCGGTCCCCGCGGCGCGGATCGGCTTCGTCGCGACCACCACCGTGATGGGTGCGGGGGCCCTGGCCTACCTGCTGCTGTGGCTGGCCGTGCCCGCCGACGGCGCCGACCGCCCGGGCACCGCGGAGGACCCGGCCCCCGGGGCCCGCCGGCGGTGGCGGGTCGGGGGCCGGTTCGTGGCCGACACCGAGACCGGGTCGTGGCTGCTGTGGGGCGCGGCGATCCTCGCGGTGGGTCTGGTGTCGCTGGCCGACCGGGCCGGGGTGGGGCTGCCCGTCGTGACGGCCGTGCCGGCGGCCCTGGTGCTCGCGGGCGCGGTCATCGTGTGGACCCACCTGGACGACACCGTCCGGAGCCGCTGGGTCGAGGGCGCGACGGGCGGCACGCCCCGTGGGGGGCTGCGGCTGGTCTCGGGGCTCGCGCTCGCCGTCACGGGGATGCTGCTGCTGGCCCTGACCGGCACCGACGCCACGGCGGTCGGCCCGGCGGCCGTGGCCACCGTGGCCGTGCTGGCGGGGGTCGCGCTGCTGCTGGCCCCCTGGGCGCTGCGGCTGTGGCGCAACCTGGAGACCGAGCGGGCCGGCCGGGTCCGGGCGACCGAGCGGGCCGACATCGCCGCGCACCTGCACGACTCCGTGCTGCAGACCCTCACCCTCATCCAGCGGCGCAGCGAGGACCCGGTCGAGGTGGCCCGGCTCGCCCGCGCCCAGGAGCGCGAGCTCCGGGGCTGGCTCTACGGCACCCGGTCCTCCTCCGCCGCGGAGTCCCTTGGCGCCGCCGTCGAGCAGGTCGTCGCGCAGGTGGAGGACGACCACGCCGTCCCCGTCGAGGTGGTCGTCGTCGGCGACCGCGCCCTCGACCCGGCGGCGGAGTCGCTGGTCCAGGCGGTCCGGGAGGCCACCCTCAACGCCGTCCGCCACGGCCGTCCGCCGGTCCGGGTCTACGTCGAGGTGGCCGACGACGCCGTGCAGGTGTTCGTGTCCGACCGCGGAGACGGCTTCGACCCCGAGGACGTCCCGCCGGACCGGTTGGGCGTGCGGGAGTCGATCGTGGGCAGGATGGCCCGGGCCGGCGGGTCCGCCCGGGTCCGGCCGGCCCCCGCCGGCGGCACCGAGGTGGTGCTCGAGCTGCCGGTCCGGCAGGTCGCAGGTCACGAGGAGGTCCGATGAACGACCCGGTCACGCTGGTCCTGGTCGACGACCACCGGATGGTCCGCAGCGGCGTGCGCGCCGAGCTCGAGCCCGACCTGCGGGTCCTGGCCGAGGCGGGCGACGTCGACGAGGCCGTCACGCAGGTCACGACGCACCGCCCCGACGTGGTCCTGCTCGACGTGCACCTGCCCGGGGGCGCGGGCGGTGGCGGGGCCGAGGTGCTGACCCGCTGCGCCGGGCTGAGCACGGCGACGGGCGAGCCCGTCCGGTTCCTGGCCCTCAGCGTGTCCGACGCGGCCCAGGACGTCATCTCGGTCATCCGGGCCGGGGCCCGGGGCTACGTGACCAAGACCGTCGACGGCGTCGATCTGTCCGACGCCGTGCGCAAGGTCGCCTCGGGGGACGCCGTGTTCTCGCCCCGGCTCGCGGGGTTCGTCCTGGACGCCTTCGGCACCGGTGCCGCCGACCTGGCCGCCGTCGACGACGAGCTCGACCGGTTGACGGCCCGCGAGCGCGAGGTGATGCGCCTGATCGCACGCGGCTACGCCTACCGCGAGGTCGGCAAGGAGTTGTTCATCAGCGTCAAGACGGTCGAGACCCACGTGTCGTCGGTGCTGCGCAAGCTGCAGCTGTCCAGCCGGCACGAGCTGACGCGCTGGGCCGTGGACCGGAGGCTGATCTGAGCGCGCTCGCCGACGTCGTCGCGTCCCTGCGGTGCCCGGTGTGCGCGGGTGCGGTCGAGCTGCTGGCGCCGGACGCCGGGCCGGCGGTGCTGGCCTGCGCCGCGGGTCACCGGTTCGACGTGGCCAGGCAGGGGCACGTCGTCCTGGTCAGCGGCGGGACCAAGCTGCGGGCCGACACCGCCGACATGGTGGCCGCGCGCGGGCGGGTGCACGGCTCGGGCGCGTTCGACGCCGTCCGCGACGCGCTGGTGGCTGCGCTGGCAGGGGTGTCGGCGGGGGTGCCCGCCGGGGCGGGCGGGCTCCTCGTCGACCTGGGAGCCGGGCCGGGCACCTACGCCGCCGCCCTGCTCGACTCCCTGCCCGACCACCGCGGCCTCGCGCTCGAGCTGTCGACGCCCGCGTTGCGGGTGGCTGCCCGGGCCCACCCGCGCCTGGCTGCGGTCGGCGTCGACCTCGCCCGCCCGCTGCCCCTGGCCGACGGGGCGGTCGGGCCGTCCGGGGCCCTCGTGGCCGTCTTCGCGCCGCTGCCCACCGCCGACGAGCTGCGCCGTGTCACCAGCCCGGGTGCCCGGCTCGTCGTCGTGACCCCCACCCCGGAGCACCTGGAGGCCCTGCGGGAGCGGCTGGCCCTGCTCGACGTCCCCGCGGGCAAGCCCGAGCGGCTCGGCGCCCGCCTCGGTGACGGCTGGACCCGGAGCGGCCGGTCGGACGTCACGAGCCAGGTCGTCTTCACCCCCGAGCAGGCGGCGGACGTCGTGGCCATGGGTCCCAACGCCTGGCACACCGACGACACCCGCCGCGCCGCCCTCGCCGCCCTGCCCGACCACCTCACCGACACGGTCGCCGTCACCCTGTCCACCTTCACCCGCACCTGAGCCCGCACCTGAGCCCGCGCCGCAACGGCCCCGCCGGCGCCGACAGCGGTGCGTGGTCGACGAGATCCGTCGCACGACGGCGACACGCCGTGGCCCGGTCGTCACGAGGCGGATCTCGTCCGCTCACGACGCGCGCGAGGGGCAGACGGCGGCCTCGCGGGCTGGCTAGCCTCGACCCCCACCCGTCGGCCCCGAGGGCGACGCAGGGAGGAGGGCCGCCGTGCCGTACGACGCCGAGCTGGTCGAGCGCGTCAGGCGGGTCTTGCCGGAGCGGGACCTGCGCGAGGTCCGGATGTTCGGGGGTCTCGCCCTGATGCTGGACGACCGGATGCTCGTCAGCGTCGGCGCCGACGACCTGCTGGTCCGGGTGGCCCCCGATCAGGACGCCGAGCTGCTCACCCGGCCGGGCGCACGCCGCGCCGTCATGGGCCGGGAACGATCGATGGGCCAGGGCTGGATCAGCGTGGACCGGCAGTCCCTGGCCACCGACGCCCAGCTCCGACCCTGGCTCGACGCCGCCCTCGACCTCCACCGCCGCGCCCAGCCCTAGCCCCCCGGGACGTACGAGACCCCCCGGCCGGGTGGGCCGGGGGGACTCGAGGGGGATCAGTCCTGGGCGGGCGGCTCCGTCGCGTCGAGGCGGGCCACCTCGTCCACGCTCAGCTCGAGCCCGACGGCCTCGGCCGACGCGCGCGCCGTCTCCGGCCGGGACGAGCCGGGGATCGGGACGACGTGCGGGGACTTGGCCAGCAGCCAGGCGATCGTGACCTGCTGCGGGGTCACGCCGTGCGCCTCGGCGACCTCGGCGAACGCGGCCAGGCCGGGGGTCAGCTCCGCGGCGCCCTTGATGCCGCCGAGCGGGCTCCACGGCAGGAACGCCAGGCCCAGCTCGTCGCACAGCCGCAGCTCGGCCTCGCTGCTGCGGAACGACGGCGAGAACTGGTTCTGCACGCTCACCAGCCGCCCGCCCAGGACCTCCTGGGCCTCGCGGATCTGGTCGGGGTCGGCGTTGCTGATCCCGGCCATCTGGATGACGCCGGCGTCGAGCAGGTCGGCGAGGGCACCGACGGACTCCGCGTAGGGGACGTCCGGGTCGGGGCGGTGGAACTGGTGCAGCCCGATGGCCTCGACGCCCAGCCGGGTGGCCGAGGCCTTGGCCGCCGCCTTGAGGTACTCCGGCCGCCCGTCCCGGGTCCAGGACCCGTCCCCGGGGCGCTTGTGACCGGACTTGGTCGCGACCAGGACGGTGTCGGCGTCGCCGCCCCAGGACTGCAGCGCCTGGGCGATCAGGGTCTCGTTGTGACCGATGTCGTCGGCGTGCAGGTGGTAGGCGTCCGCGGTGTCGATGAACGTGACGCCGGCGTCGAGGGAGGCGTGGATCGTCGCGATCGAGCGCTCCCGGTCGGGGCGCCCCTCGATCGACATCGGCATGCCGCCGAGGCCGATCGCGGACACGGTGCGGTCACCGATGGTGCGGGTGCTGAGGGTGCTCATGCGGACGTGCTCCTCACTGCTGGGGGACTGCGCAGCCGTCGGGCCCGCAGGCCTCGGCGTCTGCGGCAGGGGTACCCGCCGCAGCGGCGCCCGAACCGTCGGTGGTCGCGCCGGCGCCCACCTGGACCAGCGCCGGGGTGCGGTCCGCGCGGGCCCGGCGCAGCGCCTCGGCGAACACCTCGACCGGCTGTGCCCCGGACACGCCGTACTTGCCGTCGACCACCGTGAACGGCACGCCCGTGGCGCCGTACGCCTGGGCCTGCGCCTGGTCCGCGGCGACGTCACGGGCGAACGCGGCACTCGACAGGACGTCGTCGACCTGCTGCGCCGGCAGGCCCGCCTCGACGGCGAGCTCGCGCAGCACCTCCGGACGCGACACGTCCTGGCCGTCGGTGAAGTAGGCCCGCAGGAACCGCTCCTTGACCCGGTCCTGGAGCCCGACCGTGGCGTCGGCGTCCAGCGATGACGCCAGGTGGATCAGCCGGTGGGCGTCGACGGTGCTGCCACGCACCGCGTGCTCGAGGTGGAAGTCCAGGCCGTCGCCCGCGGCGACCTCGCTGACGCGGGCGTTCATCTGCAGCCCGGCGTCGCGCCCGCCGCCGTACTTCTGGCCCAGGTAGGTGGCCACGTCGGTGCCGTGGCCCGGCTCGCCCGGTCGGGGAGAGGTCGGGTCGAGCTGGAACGAGCGCCACACCACCCGGACGTCGTCGGTGCCGAGCTGGGCGATGGCCGCCTCGAGCCGGCGCTTGCCGATGTAGCACCAGGGGCACACGACGTCGGACCAGACCTCGACGGTCAGGGGGGCGGTGGGGGTCTGAGAACTCACGAGGGCGACAACCGGATCCGGGGCGGGACTGTTCCGGACTCGCGGCACGGGGCGAGGAGGATGGCCGGGTGGAACAGGACCCCCGGGTACGACTCGCGGCCGCCCTGGGCCTGGCCCTCGTGCTGGGTGGCTGCGGGGACGGGGCGACCTCGGTGGCGCCGTTCCCGGCCGGCGCCCCCGCGGACTACCAGCTGGGCGGTGACCACGACCCCGCCCCGGAGGTCAGGGTCGTGGTGCGCGACTGGTGGTCCGGGGCCCCGCTGGACAGGGACGGCGCGTACTCCGTCTGCTATGTCAACGCGTTCCAGACCCAGCCGGACGAGCCCGACGTGGACCGACCCGATGAGCGTTCGGCCTGGCCGTCCGGGCTGGTCCTGGAGGAGCTGGAGGACCCGGGCTGGCCCGGGGAGCTGCTGGTCGACATCAGCACCCCGGACTCGCGCGCCGCGGCCGCGGCGCACGTGGCGGAGATGGTGGACACCTGCGCGGACAAGGGCTTCGACGCGGTCGAGCTGGACAACCTCGACTCGTGGACCCGGTTCGACGGGCGGCAGGAGGTGGTGTCCTTCGCCGAGCAGGACGCGCTCGCCTACGCGGGCCTGCTCGCGGACCACGCGCACGACCGGGGCCTGGCCGTGGCGCAGAAGAACACCCCCGGCCTGAGTGAGCAGCAGGTGGCCGACGTCGGCTTCGACCTGGCCGTGGTCGAGGAATGCGGGCGCTACGACGAGTGCGACGCCTACACCGCGGTGCACGGGGACCGGTTGCTGGTCGTGGAGTACACCGACGAGGGCCTGGCCCGGGCCTGCGAGACGGTGGGCGACCGGGTGGCGGTCGTGCTGCGGGACCCGGGGCTCACCGTGCCCGGCACCCCCGGGTACCGCTCCGAGCCCTGCTGAGCGGTCCTGGGGTCGAGCCCGCGCACGGCACCATGTCCGGGTGAGCACCGTGACCCCCGAGCCCGGCGGCTCCGGCGAGATGCTGGTCGCCATCCACGACCACCTGCGCCGCGAGCTGGTCGAGCTGCGCGGCGCGGCCACGGCGCTGGCCGAGGGCCGGTTGCCGGTCGGCGAGGTCCGCGACCAGGTCCGCGACTCTCAGCTGCGCCGCACCTTCGTCCAGCTGGGCGCGTTCTGCCAGATGTTCTGCCGGTTCGTCCACGGGCACCACGGCATCGAGGACGCCCGGATGTACCCGGACCTGCTGGCCGCGGACCCGTCGCTGCAGCCGGCGATCGACCTGCTGACCGCGGACCACGTCCGGATCGGCGGTCTGCTGCGCACGCTCGACGACGAGCTGGCCCGGACCTACGGCTCCGAGGACACCGTCACGGCCGCCCAGCGGGTCTCGACCGCCCTCGAGGCGCTCGCCGACGCCCTGGTCGAGCACCTGCGGGTCGAGGAGGAGGCGCTGGTGCCGGCGCTGGACCGGCTCCGGCTGCTGATCTGAGCTAGCCCGACAGCACGGCCCAGCCGCCGGCCGCCAGCTCGACGCGCGCCTCGTCGGTGCCCGCGTCGGTGAGCGTGCCGTCGCCGGCCAGCACCTCGGTCGCCCCCGGCACCCGCACGGGGACCGCAGCCGTCGAGGTCGACAGCGCGACGAGCAGACGCCGCTCGCCGTCGGTGCTGACGTAGCCCAGGTGCTCGTCGGCGACGTCGAGGACCTCGGTCCGGGCCGCGTGGAGCCAGTCGTGCCGCCGACGCAGCCCGAGCAGCTCCTGGTGGTGGTGGAAGACCGGCAGGCCGACGGGTGACAGCTCGTCGGGGGTGCCGGGGAACTGGGGCCGCACCGCGTCGTCGCCGCCGGCCCGGTCCTCCTTGACGCCGGTGAACCCGTGCTCGTCGCCCGCGTACACCGCGGGCGTGCCGCCCACCGTCGCGAGCACGACGACGGCGTGCTCGAGGTGGGCGGGGTCGGTCAGCCGGCTGGCGATCCGGGTGACGTCGTGGTTGCCGACGAAGGTGAACGGCGTGAACGACCGCAGGAACTCGTCGTGGCGGCCCAGGGCGTGGGCCAGCTCGTGGAAGTTGTGGTCGTTCAGGCTGCTCCAGACCGCCTTCCACAGCTCGTACTGCGTGACCGCGTCCAGGCCGCCGTCCCGCACCACGGCGGCGTAGTCGCCGTGGATGACCTCGCCCACCAGGTAGGCGTCGGGGTGGTGCTCGCGGACCCGGGCGCTGACCTGCGCCCAGAACGACGTGGGCACGGCGTAGGCGGCGTCCAGGCGCCAGCCCGCGACCCCGCGGTCCAGCCAGTGGGTCATGACGTCGACGACGAGGTCGACGACGGCGGGCTCGTCGTGGTTGAGGGCGACCAGGTGGTGGTGACCCTCGAAGTCGTCGTGGTCGGGCTCCACCCCGGGGGCCCAGGCGTCGGCCCCGTCGGGCCAGCGCAGCCGGAACCAGGACGCGGTCGGGGCGCTCGGCCCCTGCTCCAGCACCGCCCGGAACGCGGGGTGGCCCCGCCCGACATGGTTAAAGACCCCGTCCAGCAGCACCCGCACCCCGCGCTCGCGAGCGGCGGCCAGGAACGCGTCGAGGTCGTCGTCGTCGCCCAGGCGGGGGTCGACCCTCAGGTGGTCGACGGTGTCGTAGCCGTGCGTCTCCGAGGCGAACACCGGTCCCAGCTGTACGCCCGAGGCGCCCAGCGCGACGACGTGGTCCAGCCAGGCCTGCAGGTGGGGGAGCCGGTGCCGGGGACCGTCGACGAGGTCGGTGAGCGCGGCCTCGGCGCCGGTGAAGCCGAGCGGGTAGACGTGCCAGAAGATCGCGTGACGCACCCAGTCGGGGCCGTCGACCCGTGAGCCGGTGGTGCCGGGGTGGTCCATCAGCGACTCCTCGGGTGCGGGCGGTGCGGGACGGACATCCTCCCGCACCTCACGGCTGCGTCCCGGTCATCCCCACCAGCAGCCACCGCAGGCTGTCGGCGAAGGTCTGCCCGGACGCCTGCCCCGCGGTCAGCGCCACCGCGTCGCGGGACCCTGCGCTGAACGCGGCCATCCCGATGGTGTGGACGACCAGCACCGTGCGCGCCGGCACCACGGCGGGCTCGGCCAGACCGGCCCGGCGCAGCAGGTCGTCCGTCTCCCGGCCCAGCCGGACGGCATGGGGGCCCCGTGCCCCTCGCCGCGTCACGAACAACGGCACCAGGTGCGGGTGCGCGAGCAGCACCTCGTAGGTGGACAGCATCAGCCGGTGCAGCTCGGCGACCGGCCGTGTCCCGGCTCGGGCGGGCGTGACGTCGGCCAGGACCTCGTCGAGCAGCGCGTCCAGGAGCGCGTCCTTGTCCGCGACGTGGCTGTACAGGGAGTTGGGCGCCACCGCCAGGCTCCGCGCCAGGGCCCGCATGGTCAGGGCGTCCACTCCCCCCTCGTCCAGCAGCCGGGCGGCGGCGGACAGCACGGTCGGACGGTCCAGGCCGGCCCGGTTGCCAGGTCCTCGGGGAGACATCACTCGACAACTGTACGCCGTCCAGTTAAATTGGACAGTGTTCAGTTGAGACTCAGGAGGAGCCATGGCGAGGACCGACCACGACATGCACGTCGCCCTGCTGGGTGGGGCCGGGCTGCCCACCTGGGTGTGGGACGAGGTGACGGCGCACCTGCGCGGCGTGACGTCCGCTGCCGTCGTGCCGCTGCGGCGTCCGGACGCGTCCCTCGCCGACGTGGCGGCTGACCTCGTCGACCAGCTGCCGTCTGACCGGGACGTCGTCCTGGTGGCGCACTCGGTGGGCGGCGCGGTGGTCGCCCAGGTCCTGGCCGACCACCCAGGTCGGGTGGCCGCGGTGCTGGGGGTGGCGGCGGTCGTGCCCCGACCCGGCCGGTCGTTCGTGTCCGTCATGCCGGTGCCGGCGCGGTACGTGCTCGGGCCCGTCATGCGCCGGGCCGGCACGCTGGCCCCCGAGCGGGCCCGCAGGGCCGCGACGCGTGGGGTCGACGCGACGGTCGCCGACCGGGTGGTGGCCGAGGCGCAGGCCGAGCCGCTCCGGCTGTTCCTGGACCGGGTGCCGGCGTTCGCGGCACCCGGCGCGAGCGCCTACCTGCGCACCAGCGACGACCGGGAGGTCTCTGCCGGCCAGCAGATTCGGTCGGCCCGGACGCTCGGGGCCGGCTGGGTCCGGACGGTGCCCACCGGGCACCTGCCGATGCTGCAGGACCCGGTGGTGGTGGTCGGGGCGGTCGAGCGACTGCTGGCCGACGTGGCTCGTGCCGGCCGGCGCTGACCGCCGGACCGGGTGCTACCGTCCGACCATGACCGACCCGACCAGCACGGACGCGCAGGTGGACCCTGCCGGCCGGCGCCTGCGTCCCGACGGACGCCCCGACCCGCGGGAGGCCGCCCCGGAGCGCGACGTCCTCGGCGACGTCCTGGACTTCCTTCGCTCGACCGTGGAGCTCAAGGCCGCCGGTCTCAGCGAGACCCAGGCCCGTACGGCCGCGGTCCCGCCGTCACCGCTGACCGTGGCCGGGGTGGTCCAGCACCTGATGCTCGTCGAGCGGTTCTGGTTCGCCATCGACTTCGACGGCCAGGACCTGCCCCACCCGTGGACCGACCAGGAACCGGGCGACGGCGGGTTCGTCGTGGCCGACGACGTCACGCTGGCCGAGGTGCTCGACGGCTACCGGGCCGAGTGCGAGCGCAGCCGCCACGTCGTCCGCGCCAACGACCTGGCCGAGCTGGCGCGCGCGGACGGGATGGAGTTCTCGCTGCGCTACGCCGTCACCCACATGATCGAGGAGACCGCGAGGCACTGCGGCCACCTCGACCTGCTGCGCGAGGCCCTGGACGGCACGACGGGCGAGTGACGCGCCGCAGGGCCCGGGCCTCAGCGCTGCCGGGCCCCGCGCGACGACCTGAGCAGCAGGGCCCCGGTTCCCACCAGGGTCAGCCCCAGCAGCACGGCGCCGAGCAGCCCGGTGGCCCCGGTCCGCGCCAGCACCCCGCCGACGGTGGTGGGGCCAGGACCCGTCCCGCCCGGACCGGTCCCGCCCGGACCCGTGGCTCCCGCACTGGACCCGTCCGAGCCCGTCGGGCCGGACGTGGACCCGGGTGCGGTGCCGTCCGGGCCCGACGGCTCGTCGCTCTCGCCGGGGGCCGGGCTCCCCGGGCTGGTCGGCTCGGTGGTCGGTCCGACGGTGGGGTCGACCGTCGGCTCGGTCGTGGGCTCGACGGTCGGCTCGGTGGTCGGGTCGACGGTCGGCTCGGTGGTCGGCTCGACCGTGGGCTCCTCCGTCGGCTCCGGGACGGTGGTCACCAGCGAGAAGTTCACGTCGACCGCGTCCGTCCGGGAGACGTCGACGCCTCGGCTGCTCGGACCGTCCGTCGAGGTCCCGTCGGGTAGCACGACGCGGGCGCGCCACTCCTGGCTCGCAACCAGGTCGGGCACCGACCAGGACCCGTCCGGTCCGGAGGTCGCGGTCGCGGCCACCGTCCCGTCCGCCCTGAGGAGCTCGACGAGCTGGTCCGGCGCGGGCTCGCCGTCCAGCGTCACCACACCGGAGGCCGACCGGGTCAGGGCGACCAGCCAGACGTCCACCACCGGGAACCCGGTGACCTGGTCGACCCGGACGGTCAGGGACGACAGGGCGACCTCGGGCTGCAGCCACCCCGCGGCCCCGGTGCTGTCGGGCCCGTTGCCGCGCAGGACGACCGAGCTCCCCGCGACGGACCAGGTGGGCAGGTCGTACGGCGGTTCGAGACCCGAGCAGGAGGACGGCCGCGGTGAGGCGTCGCAGAAGCTGAAGGCCCCGACGACGCCCAGGTCGGCCGCCGACGCGGGTTCGCCGTCGGCACGGGTCCCGGACACCGCGGCCAGGTCGGAGTCGACGTCCCCCAGGACGACCGCCCAGCCGGCCGAGGGCGTCGGGGCGTCGAACGTCAGCACGGTGGTGGACGGGCTGCCGGGGGAGTCCACCCGAGGCCGTAGCTGCAGGTAGGGCCGGCCCTGGCTCGAGCCGTACACCTGCCCGACCGGGCTGCCGGCGGGGAGCCAGGTCGTGGCCCCGGCCGGCACCCCGACGGGGGCGCGGGAGTCGCTGCTCCAGGTCGCCGCCGGCAACCCGGTGGCGTCCACGTCGGCGGTTCCGGCGAAGTCGCCGCCGTCGCCGGTCACCGTCCAGGTGGCCCAGGACGTCGAGGTGGCGGCGAGGGCGGGGGCCGGCGTCACCGCGGCCGTCCCCCCCACGGCGACGAGGGCGGCCGCGGCGGCGGCGGCCAGCCCGCCCCTGACGCGGCGCGACCGCGCGCTCGTCCTGCTGCTGGTCATCCGAACCCCCCAGGGGCGTCGCGGGCCGCATACCCGCCACGTACCCGACATGGACGGTACGTCCGGCATGTCCGTCCTGACCAGACCCTCACCAGACCCTGACCAGACCCTGACCAGACCCGACCGGGCCCGCCCGGCGCCGGGACGCACCGGGCGCCCTCCTGTAGGAGGATGCGCACGACCGCACGAGTCGTCCCGCTGCCCCACCCGCACTGCCGAAGGAGACACGCATGCCGTACGAGGTCCAGGGAGTCGTCACCCGCGCCAAGGGCGAGCCGGTGACGCTGGAGACCATCGTCGTCCCCGACCCGGGGCCGGGTGAGGTGATCGTCGACGTGCAGGCCTGCGGCGTCTGCCACACCGACCTGCACTACCGCGAGGGCGGGATCGGCGACGACTTCCCGTACCTGCTCGGCCACGAGGCGGCCGGCACCGTCGCCGTCCTCGGCGAGGGCGTCACGAACGTCCAGGTCGGGGACTTCGTCGTCCTCAACTGGCGCGCCGTCTGCGGGCAGTGCCGCGCCTGCCGCCGCGGCCGGCCCTGGTACTGCTTCGACACCCACAACGCGGCCCAGCCCATGACCCTGACCGACGGCACGGTGCTGTCGAACGCCCTGGGCATCGGGGCGTTCCAGGAGAAGACCCTGGTCCACTCCGGGCAGTGCACCAAGGTCGACCCGGAGGCGCCGGCGACGGCCGCCGGCCTGCTGGGCTGCGGGGTGATGGCGGGCTTCGGCGCCGCGGTCAACACCGGCGGCGTGCAGCGCGGCGACTCCGTCGCCGTCATCGGCTGCGGCGGCGTGGGCGCGGCCGCGGTCGCGGGCGCGGCCATCGCCGGGGCGACGACGGTCATCGCCGTCGACCTCGACCCGCGCAAGCTCGAGTGGGCCCGCGGCTTCGGCGCCACCCACACCGTCGACCCCGCCGACGGCGACGTGGTCGAGGCCATCCGCGCGCTGACCGGCGGCTTCGGTGCCGACGTCGTCATCGACGCGGTCGGTCGGCCCGAGACCTACGTGCAGGCGTTCAACGCCCGCGACCTGGCCGGCACCGTCGTGCTGGTCGGCGTGCCGACGCCCGACATGACCCTGGAGCTGCCCCTGCTGGACGTGTTCGGCCGCGGCGGGTCGCTCAAGTCGTCCTGGTACGGCGACTGCCTGCCCGACCGCGACTTCCCGATGCTGATCGACCTGTACCGGCAGGGCCGCTTCGACCTGGACGCGTTCGTCACCGAGACCATCGGGATCGGCGACGTCGAGGCCGCGTTCGACAAGATGCACCGCGGCGAGGTCCTCCGCTCGGTCGTGGTCCTCTGATGGGCGCCATGGGCAGCACGGGTGGGAGCACGGGTGAGGGCACGACGGGCGGCGTCCTGCGGGTCGACCACGTCGAGACGTCCGGCACGTTCAGCCTGGACGGCGAGACCCACCAGGTCGACAACAACGTATGGGTGATCGGTGACGACGAGCAGTGCCTGGTCGTCGACCCCGCCCACGACCTGGACGCCGTCGCCGGGTTGGTCGACGGTCGTCGGGTGGTGGCGGTCGTGCTCACCCACGCCCACGACGACCACTGCCGCGAGGCCCTCACGGCCGGCGAGCGCTTCGACGCCCCGGTGATGCTGCACCCCGACGACGCCCCGGTCTGGGCCCTCACCCACGGGGACGCCCGCTGGGACGCCGACCTGTCCGACGGGCAGGTCCTCACCGTGGCCGGCTCCGAGGTCCACGTCGTGCACACGCCCGGGCACAGCCCGGGTGCGGTCTGCCTGCACGTGCCGGACCTGCACACCGTCCTGACCGGGGACACCCTGTTCCAGGGTGGTCCCGGCGCCACCGGGCGGTCGTTCAGCGACCGCGACGTCATCGAGGCGTCGATCCGCGCCCGGCTGTTCGTCCTGCCGGACGACACCGTCGTTCGGACCGGTCACGGCGGCGCCACGTCGATCGGCGCCGAGGCCGCCGCGCTGGGTCGCTAGCACCCACGGGGCGGCGCAGGGCCGTCAGCGGCCCCGCGCCGGCGGGTGCACGTCGCGGCCGGACCGCTTGTCGTCGTACATCCGCTGGTCGGCCTTCTCGAGCAGGGCCTCGGCCAGGTCGGCCGGGTCCGTGGCCGCGACGGCCCTCAGCTCGGCGACGCCGGCGACCCCGATGCTCAGGCCCACCCGCAGCTCCTGCCCGGCGCCCCGGACCGGGGGCTCCATGGCCCGCAGGATCGTGGTCCGGAGCTCCTCGGTACGGGCGGGGTCGGCGCGCGGGAGCAGGACGACGAACTCGTCGCCGCCCACCCGGCCCACGGTGCCGTGCTCGCCGACGACCTCCTGCAGGGTCCGCGCGACGGACACGAGGACCTGGTCGCCGACCCGGTGGCCGAAGGTGTCGTTGACGGACTTGAACTGGTCGACGTCGCAGAACAGCACGGCGGAGTCCGTCGTCACGGTCCGCTCGACCAGGGACATCACGGCGCCGCGGTTGAGCACCCCGGTCAGCGCGTCGCGCTCGGCGACCTCACGCACCCGCTCCATGGCCCCGACCCGGGCCAGGGCCTGCTCCGCGAGCGCGGCCAGCGTGGCCAGCGCGGCCTCGTCGTCGCGGTCGAAGGCGTGCCGGTTGCGGCGTGGGCCGACCACCAGCCACCGCCGCACCCCCTCGTCGTCGAAGGCCACGCCGACCTGGTCGTCGTCCGGGCCGGTGTCCCGCAGGACCGCCGTGGCCACCGCGGCGTCCTCCGCCGCGGCGCAGACCGCCTCGACGACCTCGTCGTGGGTGGTGGCCGCCTGGCAGCCGACGGCGCCGCGGTACAGCGCCCGGGCCCGCGCGTGCTCGCCCATCACGGCGGTCGAGGTGTGGGTGGCGTGCACCAGGGCCACCGCGACCGGTACCAGCAGCAGGAGCCCCCAAGGGGCCACGGTCAGCAGGACCGCGGCCAGCACGGCGGTCGCGTTGACCGCCAGGACCGTGCCTGCGGCCACGATCCCGGCGGGGTCGGCCAGCACCTCACCGAACCTGCCGCCCTCGACCCGGGCCACGTAGACCGCGCTGAGCAGCAGGTCGACCGCGACGTACGCCCCGCTGGCCAGGACCACCGCGACCAGGTCCCACACCCCGACGTCCGCCGGGGCGTAGTCGTCGTTCACCAGCCGGGCCACCCCGGCCCGGACCGACAGCGCCACCGTGACGAACACCAGTCCGGCGAGGGCCGACAGCAGGATGTTGTAGGCGCGCACCGCCACCCGGCGCTGGTGCGCGGCGGCCTCGGAGAGCGCGTAGCCCAGCAGCCACGGCAGCCAGGCTGCCGCGGCGATCGGGACGAGCGCCCCGCCGCCGGGGGCGGACAGCTGCCCGGCCGTCGCTGCCGTGGTCATGGTGGTCCACAGCAGGAACCCGAGGACGGCGGAGTCCAGCGAGTAGACCATCGCCCCGCCGAACCCCACGAGCCGCAGCGGCCGCCGGCTGAGCAGGGCCGTGAGCGGAACCGCGAGCCCCGCGACCAGGAGCAGCGGGACGCCGGGGGCCACGGGCAGCGTCAGCACCTCGATCATCGCGCTGCCCCCCACCCTCCGGCCCCGGACTCGTGCGCGGGTGCCCGTCCATTGTGTCGGCCGGGTGACGTCGTCGTCCCCGTCCTCACCCAGGATCCCCCGTCCGTGATCCTGGCGTCACCCGCTCGGGGCAGGAGCCGGCCACCGGGTCGCCCGCGACCCGGGCCCCGTCATGACATCGGGGCGGACCTCTGGCACCGTCACCGTGCATGAGGACCGCTGACGGACCGATCGCCCGTGCTCGCGCCGTCGTCGTCCGGGCCGCCTTCCGGGCCGAGGTGGCGGCCACGGCGGTGGTGTCCCGGCTGGCGCTGCGGCGAGGGTGGAGCGAGGCGGTCCTGCCCTACACGGGCATCGGCGCGCCGGACCACGTGCGGGTCCTGGCCCGCGTCGTCCTGGCGGCGCCGGGGGCGGAGCCGTCGGAGGTCGTCGGCGTCGCGGGCTGGCGCCGCCTGCTCACCCTGGAGCGACCCGGGGCCCGCGTCGACGTCGAGGTCGCCGGTCGGCGGCACGAGCTGACCAGCGGGCAGGGCGGGTTCGTGGACGCCGACCTGCCGCAGCAGCTGCCGGCCGGGTGGTCCGACGTGCTGTTCCACGTGACGGGACGCAAGCAGGTGCCGGCCCTGGTGCAGGTGGCGTCCCCGGGGGCCACGGTCGGGGTGGTCTGCGACATCGACGACACCGCGTGGGTGACGGGGCTGCGCCACCCGCTGCGCGCGGCCTGGCGGACCCTGGCCCGGGGCAGCGAGGGTCGTGCGGCCGTCCCGGGCACGGCCGCGCTGCTGCGCGCGGTGATCGGCTCGCAGGACCACCCGGCCGTGATCTACCTGAGCAACGGCCCCTGGAACCTGGCCGGTCCCGTGGCCCGGTTCCTCCAGCGCAACGGCTTCCCCCGCGGGTCGCTGCTGATGACCGACTGGGGGCCCCGCCCCGACCGGTTCTTCCGGGACGGTCAGGCCCACAAGAGGGGGTCGCTGGAACGTCTCGCCCGCGACCTGCCCTGGGTCCGCTGGGTCCTGGTCGGGGACGACGGCGAGCACGACCCGGACATCTACGCCGACTTCATCCGCAGCCACCCCGGTCGGGTCCTGGCCGTGGCGATGCGGCAGGTCAGGATCGTCGAGGAGCACCCCCCGCGGACCGAGCTGGTCGAGGGGGTCCCCTTCGTGCACGCACCGGACGGGGAGCAGCTGCGGTCCAGGCTCGCCGACGTGCTGGCAGGGCTGCCCGGACGCTGACGGCGCGGCGGCGACGTCGCCCTCGCCCTTGCCCTGGCCCTGGCCCTCGCCCGACCCGTCCGCTTCACGCGCCCGCAACGTGGTTGAAACGGCAACCACGTAGACATCGTCCGGTCGTGCCGCCGAGAGGGCGGCCGCCGAGCGGAGGAGCGGGCATGACCGAGCACGTCACACCGGAGCAGACCAGGGCGTCCCTGGTCGCAGGGCTGGGACGCCGGGGGTTCCTGCTGGCCGCCGCGGGGGTCGGTGCCGCGGCCGGGACCGGGCTGTCCGCAGCTCCGGCGAGCGCGGCCGCGACCCGTCCCCCGCGCGTCGAAGGGCCCCGGGGGATCCTGCAGCCGGGCCGGGGCCGGATCGACGGTGAGTACTACCTGCCGTCGGAGCCCGACCACGTCCGGTGGGGCTACGTGCCCTCGATCGGCGCGGAGCCGGTCATGACCGTGCCTTCGGGGGCGACGGTCACGATCGACACCGTGTCGCACGAGGGGATCCTGGAGGACCAGGGCCGGGACCCGGTCGCGTGGTTCGCCGAACGGGGTGTGCCCCGGCGGCAGGTGCTGGACGACGCGGTCGAGATCGCGCGCGACTACGACCGCACCCCGCGGTCCTTCGACGTCGACGGACCGCACGTGGTCACCGGACCGGTCTTCGTGACCGGGGCCCGCCCCGGTGACGTGCTCAAGGTCGAGACCCTGTCGGCCGTACCCCGGGTGCCCTACGGCGTCGTCTCCAGCCGGCACGGCAAGGGGGCGCTGCCCCGGACCTCGACCGGGGGTGCGCCTGACGGCATCACGATCGACGAGGTGATGCCCCCGGTCGGCACCGACGGTCGCGGGCCCGGCGTGGCCCCGGAGGACTACGGCAACGTCTCGGTCTTCACCCCGGTGGACCGGCGTCGCGGCGTCTGGTCCGGCGTCATGCCCGTCGGCACGTCCGGCGAGGTGGCGTTCCCCATCGACCCGTTCATGGGTCTGATGGGCGTGGCGTCCGCGTCGGGCGGCATGACGGACGCGGCGCTCAACTCGATCCCGCCGACCTTGGGCGGCGGCAACATCGACATCAACCTGCTGGGGGTCGGCTCGGCCTTCTACCTGCCGGTGTTCAGCGACGGCGCGCTCTTCCACGTCGGCGACCCCCACATGGCGATGGGCGACGGAGAGGTGGCCCTGACGGCCATGGAGGGGTCGCTGCGCGCGACGTTCCGGCTGACGGTCTGCAAGGCCGGGTCCGGCGACGCGCCGGACGTGGCGTTCGGCTACCCGTTCGCGGAGACCGACGACGTCTGGGTGCCCATCGGGCTCAGCGACCCGAACGGGTCGATCGGCGGCCAGCAGTCCGACCTGGACGTCGCCATGCGCCGGGCCGTGGTCAACGCGCTGGACTTCCTCGAGGCGGAGCTGGGGATGGAGCGGGCCGTCGCCTACGCGTACCTGTCCGCGGCGGCCGACTTCCGCGTCTCGCAGGTCGTCGACCGCACGGTCGGGGTCCACGGCGTGATCCAGAAGGGCCACTTCGGGCGCTGAGCCCGACCCGTCGTCCGGACGGGTCCGCAGACGCCGGAACGGTCCGGTCGGTTCCCCCGAGGGCGCCGGCCGGACCGTTCCAGTGGTGCTGTGGTTCTGGTGGGGCTGGTGGATCAGGAGGTCTCGCGCTGCCAGGTGCGGAGGTCCTCGATCTTGCTCATGAGCAGCTCGCTGGCCTCGTCGTCGGACACGTGCGCCCGGACCTGCGCGACGGCGGCCGACAGCCGGGTCGCGGCGCGAGCGTTCTGCCCGGCCTCGGCCAGGTCCTCCGAGCGGACGACCTGGTTGGTGATGCGCTCAGCGGCGTCGGCGGTGATGGTGCCGTCGGCGACCAGGTCGGCCAGCAGGCCGTCCAGCTCGTTCCAGGTCACGCAGTCCCCGCCGCCGTCGACCGCGCCGGCGGACCAGGCGATGCCGCCCAGCAGGTGCTGCAGGAACACCGGGTCCAGGTAGGACGCCTCGGTGTGGCCGCCACCGGTGTACCAGGACCGGCCGCCCTCGAAGTTGTGGCACCAGGACAGCGGGTGGTCCGCGCCCATGGCATTGCGACCGGCGTTGTAGCTGGTCTCCTCGAGGTTGGTCAGGACGCGGACGTCCTCACGGGGCGAGACGTTGAAGTTGTACCACTCGTCGAAGCGGGTCCAGGTCTCGTCGAGGTGCTCGGTCGAGGGGTGGGTGCGGTCCTCGACGGTCTGGACCGCGGTCTGCTGCTGGGGGTGGCTGACGAAGCGGGCGCCACCACCGGTGAGCTGGCTGTACCAGGGGATGGAGTGCATGGAGTCGGTCGCGGCGTGCACGCCGGCGAACCCGCCGCCGTCACGGATGTACCCCTGGTACGCGGCCAGCTCGGCCGGGTTCAGCAGGGTGGGCGTGGCGGGGTTCATGCTGTTGGTGCCGTCGACCGTCGACACGAAGACGACCGTCGCGTACTGCGACAGGTCCTCGGCGCTGGTGAACGGCGTGGTGGTGAGGGTCCGGGTCGGCTGAGCCGGGTCCCAGACGTCGACGGTGAAGCCGTTGGCCTCACCGAGGGCGATGATCGCGGTGGTCGCCTCGTCGATGCTGCTGTGGCGGAAGCCCAGCGTCTTGCCGACGACCAGGACCTCGTAGTCGTCGTCGGCGGCGACGGCCGGGGCGGTGGCCGCCAGCGGGAGCACGAGCGCGGCTCCCACGGCAGCGGCGAGCAGGGTGCGGCGGTGGGTCATGTGTGGCCTCCGGGACTTTCGGGCGTTCTGCGTTGAACGCCTCTCGTCAGCGACGAACGTATGATCCGTCACTGGTCAGGTCAATACCTTTGGGCCCGCAACTTATGTTCCGTCACCAGTGGAAGTCGACGACGACACCAGGAGGCACCAGATGCAGCCCAGCTCCACCGCGCGGAACACCCCCTCCAAGGACGGTCGTGCCTCGAAGGGCGGTGGTGTCTCGACGGTGATGGTCGTGCTCGTGGCGCTGGCGGCGCTGCTGGTCGGAGGGGTCGTGGGCGGGGTCGCGGCGACCGCCGCAGGTGGGGGCGACGACCCGGCGGCACCCGAGCCCGGGTCGATCGAGGCCATCGCCGCCGAGCTGGCCGAGGGCCAGGCGGCCGAGTCGGCCCGGCTCACCGACGAGCTGGCCGAGGTGGCGGAGGCCGCTCACGGCAGCGTCGAGGGCGTCCTGGCCGGGCTGGCCCAGGTGGCCCCGCCCGAGGGGGCCGTGCCCGTGGACGGCGACGTCCAGGTCGACCCGGCGGTGCTGGCGGCCGAGGTGCAGCAGGCCCGCGACAGCCTGGGCGCCACGGGTCAGGGGGCGGATGACCACGGGGTGACCCGGGCCGCCCTCATCGGCTCGCTGGACCTGCTCGCCGTGGCGGTCGAGGCCGCCGCCGAGCTGCCCCCGGGCGGGGACGCCCCGGCCGGCGGCACGGAGCAGGACGTGGTGGCCAGGGTCGCCCGGGCGCGCGACGCCGCCGTGGAGCTGTGGCAGGCGGGGGCCACCCGCTTGGACACCCTGGTCGTCGCCGCCGGCGGCGAGCACGTCCACCTGTTCGTGGCCCCCGACGGCAACCCGGAGTCGCTGCCTCGGGAGTTCCAGGAGCTCCACGAGGACTGAGCGCGGGTCGGGCGTCCCTCGGTCGCCCCGGCGGACTCAGACCTTCTCGACGCCCTTGGTCGAGGTCTTGCCGACGCCGGTGAACCGCCGGCCGAACTCCTTCGTGAACGCGTCCTTGAGCACCGACTGGTCGAAGGCCATCGTGCCGACGAGGGTGTCGCTGCCGTACTGCCGGCACACGGTGATCCACGCCGTCCCCATCGCGGCGGTGACCGACGACGCCACACCCGCCCCGATCAGCCCGCCGGTGATGGTGCCTGCGCCGGGGATGAGCTTGATCAGCCCGGTCGCCATCGACCTCCCGGCGCCCGTGGTGGCCGCGACGGACCCCAGCGCCAGCAGGGTGGCCCGGTCCATCGGGACGTTGTGCAGCAGCGCGATGCGGGACATCATCCGCAGCTGGATCGGGACCAGCAGCGCGGCGTCAGCGAACGGGATCGGGGTCGCCGCCGCGGCGCCGGCTGCGGCCGCCGCGGAGGCCACGACTTTTTTTGCCTCCCTCGCCTTCGCGTCCCCGCTCACGCGCTGGGCCGCGACCAGCGCCGCCTGCACCCCCTCGGGCGCGACCAGGCGGCTCTGCTCGACCAGCTCGGACAGGCCGTGCGCGGGCCAGCCGGCGAAGTCGTCGCCCTGCGCCATCACGGGCCACGCCCGGCCGCCGACGACGGGCAGGTCCATCTCGCGGATGGCGTGGTGGAACGCGACGGCGTCGGGGTGGGGACGTCCGTCGCGCTGCGGCACCTTGGTCATCACCAGCAGCACCGGGATGCCCAGGTCCACCAGGGTCTGCATGACGGTGCGCTCGCCGTCCTGGATCCGCAGGTCGGAGGCCTGGACGCAGAACCACGCGACGTGGATGCGTTCGGCCTCGGGCCGGGTGCGGGAGTGCGCGACCAGCTCCTTCAGCTCGGCGACGATCGTGTCGGTGTCGTTGCCGATCTCCAGCCCCTTGGTGTCGACCACCTGCAGGCCCACGCCCTCGCGGCGGTACAGGTGGCTGGTCTGCGTCACCGGCCGGCCGATCCCCGTCTCGGCCAGGGTCTCGCCGAACACGGCGTTGACCAGGGTCGACTTGCCCACCCCGGTGCGGCCCAGGACGACGAGGGTGAACGTGCCCAGTGCGTCGGTCTCGTGGTCGAAGGCGGCCTGGAAGCCCTTGTCGGCGATGTTCACGCGGTCGACGACGGGTCGTGGGATCTGGTCACCGGACCCATGATGCCCGCATGGTGCAGTCTGTCGAGCTGGTGCTGGACCCGGGCCTCGAGGACCGGGTCCGGGCCCAGTGGCGGGCCCTGGTCGAGGCCGACCTGCCCAGCCTGGGGCGTCACACCGGGCCGACCAACCGCCCGCACGTCACCCTCGGCGTGGCCCAGGGCGTCGCGCCGGAGCACGAGGAGCGGCTCGTCGCGGCGGTCCAGGGCTCGTCGGTGCTGCCGCTGCCGGTGCGCCTCGGCGGCCTGGTGCTGCTGGGGGGGCACAAGCACGTCCTCGCCCGGCTCGTGGTCCCGTCGGCGGCGCTGCTGGGACTGCACGCTGCGGTCCACGGGGCCTGGGGCGACACCCTGGATCGGCCCGGCCACCTGGCGCCGGGCGTCTGGACCCCGCACGTCACCCTGGCGCTGCACCTGACCGACACCCAGGTCGGCCAGGCCCTGACGGCGCTGCGGCGGATGTCCGACGCCGGCCGCGACGACGAGGGCGAGGCCGTCTCGGTGCGCCGCTGGGACTCCACGGCCCGGGTGGTGTGGGAGGTCGGTGAGGACCCGCCGACCTGAGGGCGAGGGGTCCGCCCAGCGGGTCACGCGGTCCGGCCGGGTCGCGCGGTGCGGCCGGGTCGGACCTTCGGCGTACCGACCAGCGACACAGGAGGCGTCCACGCCGGGTGTTGACCGTTCGGACCGCGTGTTGTGTCGCTGGTCGGTACAGGTCCGGACCGAGCTCGGCCCGGCTCGACGCCCCGCCGCCCGCCGGGCCGGCCTACGCGCGCGCGGCGACCCAGGCGTTGAGCGCGTTGCGGATGCGCTTCTCGCTGACGGGGTGCGCCGTGCCCAGCGGCTGCGCGAACACGCTGACCCGCAGCTCCTCGACCATCCAGCGCACCTCGAGCAGCGACGCCGGGACCGCCGCCCCGTCCGGCAGGGCGTCCACCACGTCGAGGTAGGCGTCGTAGGCGGGCAGCACCTTGTCCAGCAGCAGGGCGTCCCGGCCCGGGTCGAGCTCCGCGGCGTCCAGGCGGCGCTCGACCGCGGCCAGGTAGCGGAGCACGTGGGGCAGCCGATCGGCCCCCGTGGCCAGCACGAACCCCTGCGCCACCAGCCAGTCGACCTGGGCCGTCACGTCGGCGACGGTGCCCTGCAGCGTGGGCGAGGTGAGCCGGGACACCCGGTCGCGCACGCCGTGCGCGGCGGACAGGACGCGCGACAC
The DNA here is from genome assembly GCA_038258055.1 of Actinomycetales bacterium. GTDB lineage: Bacteria > Actinomycetota > Actinomycetes > Actinomycetales > JBBAYJ01 > Aquipuribacter. The sequence goes on along the minus strand of JBBSQH010000003.1, from coordinate 14,824 downwards.
CGTCCGGACGACCTCCTCGGTGACCGGGTGGACGTCGGCGCGGACCAGCTCGCGCAGCGCGTCGACGCCCGCGCGGTCGCGGACCGACCACGTGCCGTCGGGTCGGTGCCGGCGCACGAGCGAGGTGACGGCGGCGGCCAGGCAGTCCTCGAGCATGTCCAGCACCGACGGGTACGGCGTCCACGACAGCGCGAGCCTGGTCGGCACGTCCAACGTCTTCGTGATGGCGCCGAGCGGGGAGCGCAGGTCCAGCATCACCGCCCGACGGACCCCGCGGTCGTGGGCCACGACCGCGGCCTCGCGCGACGACAGCACCCGGACGCCCAGGGTCGCGCCCTCGTCGACCCAGGCCGGCCAGCCCCGGACCTGGTGCCCCGCGACCTCCTGCTCGACCACGTCGGTGAGCGGCTCGTCGGGCGCGGCGTCCAGCCCGCGTCGCTCCATGGCCGCGGTGGCCCGCTGCAGCGAGTCCTGCGCCCGACCGGCCAGGCGCCCGCGCAGGTCGTCGACGTCCCCGCCCTCGGCCAGCACCGCGCCCCTGGTGTCGACGACCCGCACCCGCATCCGCAGGTGCGCCGGCAGGCCGGAGGCGTCGAGGTCGTCGGCCCGCACCACGGGTCCGCCCAGCTCGGTCAGGGCGCGGGCGACCACGTCGCGCACCTCGCCGGGCGGCGTCACCCCGCCCGGCGCCACCCGCTCCAGCACGCCGGCTGCGTGGTCCGGGGCCGGGGCGAACGAGCGGCGGAGCGCCTTGGGCAGCGACCGGATCAGCGCCGTGACCAGCTCCTCGCGCAGGCCCGGCACCAGCCAGCCCAGCGCGTCGGCGTCCAGGGCCGCGAGCACCTGCTCGGGGACCGTCACCGTCACGCCGTCGTCGGTCGCGCCGGGAGAGAACCGGTAGGCCAGCGGCAGCGGGACGGTGGCGTCCAGGTGCGGCACGTCCAGGTGGTCGGGGAACTGCTCGACGACCGGGCCCGCCCGGCCGTCCCCGGCCAGCACGTCCGCCCGGGTCATGCTCAGCAGGTCGGGGGTGTCGCGGCGGGTCTGCTTCCACCACGCGTCGAAGTGCCGGGCGGACACCACGTCGGCGGGGATGCGCGTGTCGTAGAACGCGTAGACCGCGGTGTCGTCGACCACGACGTCGCGGCGGCGGGTGCGCTCCTCGATCTCGCGGACCTCGGCCATCAAGGTGGCGTTGTCGGCCAGGAACGCGTGCCGGCTCTCCCAGTCCCGCTCGACCAGGCCGTGGCGGATGAACAGCTCGCGGGACAGGACCGGGTCGACCCTGGCGTAGCCGACGGTGCGGGCCGCGACCAGCGGGAGGCCGTACAGCGTGACCTTCTCGGTGGCCTCGACCTGACCGCGACCGGCGTTCCAGCGGGGCTCGGAGTAGGTGCGGCGGACCAGGTGCCCGGCGACGGGCTCGACCCAGTCCGGCTCGATGACGGCGCAGTCGCGGGCGAACAGCCGGGCCGTCTCCACGAGCTCGGTCGCCATCACCCAGCGGGGGCCGGCGTTCTTGGCCCGCTTGGCGCCGGCGGACCCGGCCGGGCGGGGTCGCGGCAGCACCGATCCGGACCCGATCGAGAACCGGGTGCCGCGCGCGCCCAGGTAGTCGGTCGCGTCGCCCTCGCGGAACCCGATGTGCGACAGCAGACCGGGCAGCAGGCTGCGGTGGACGGTGTCGGCGACCGAGGCCTCGAGCTGTGCGTAGGCGCCGGCCTCGGACCCACGACGCGGCTCGTCCTCCGGACGGAGCAGGCCGTTCGGGCCGAGCTTGGCCTCCTTGCAGACCTGCCGCAGCTGGCCGTCCAGGTCGAACCACTCCCGCACCCGGGCGTGGTGCAGGTGCTCGGCCAGGCACATCCGCCGGAACGCCGAGCTGGACAGCTCCTCGCGCCGGGCCTTGAGGTAGCGCCACAGGGCCAGCCGCGTCAGCAGGTCCGAGCCCTCGACCCGGAACCGGCGGTGGGCCAGGTCGGCGCGGGCCTCGTCGTCGGACGGGCGCTGCCGGACGTCGATGATCGACAGCCCTGCCACCAGCGCCCGCACCTCGTCCAGGCAGCCGTTGGTGTCGGCCTCCAGCAGCATCCGGCCCAGCCTCGGGTCGACGGGCAGCCGGGCCAGGGTGCGCCCGACCGGGGTCAGCCGGCGATGGCGGGTGACCCGGCCCCGCTCGTCCTGCTCCAGCTCCTCCGCGACCGCCCCCAGCTCCTCGAGCAGGGCCAGGCCGTCCTTGACCTGCCGCGGGTCGGGCGGGTCGAGCCAGTCCAGCTCCTCGATGTCGTCGATGCCCAGGCTGGTCAGCTGCAGCAGGACGCTGGCCAGGTTGGTACGGCGGACCTCGGGCTCGGTGAACTCGGGTCGCGCGTCGTGGTCGGCCTCGCCGTACAGCCGGATCGCGATGCCGGGCGCCAGGCGCCCGGAGCGACCCGCGCGCTGGGTGGCGCTGGCCTGGCTGATGGGCTCGATGGGCAGGCGCTGGACCTTGGTCCGCAGCGAGTACCGGCTGATCCGGGCCAGGCCGGTGTCGACGACGTAGCGGATGCCGGGCACGGTCAGCGAGGTCTCGGCCACGTTGGTGCTGACGATGACGCGGGTGCCGGCGTGCGGGGCGAAGATCCGGTGCTGGTCGGCCGCCGACAGCCGCGCGAACAGCGGCAGCACCTCCAGCCCGAGCACCGAGCCGGACAGCTGGCGGGTCAGGGCGTCGACGGCCTCGCGGATCTCGCGCTCGCCGGAGCAGAAGACCAGCACGTCGCCGTCACCCTCGGTCAGCAGCTCGGTGACGGCGTCCACGACCGCCTGCGGCTCGTCCCGGTCGTCGCCGGCCTCGGCCTCGTCACCGGAGTAGGGCCGGTAGCGGATGTCGACGGGGTAGGTCCGCCCGGACACCTCGACGACCGGTGCCCCGCCGAAGTGGTCGGCGAAGCGCTGCGGGTCGATGGTCGCGCTGGTGATGATCAGGTGCAGGTCGGGCCGCTTCGGCAGCAGCCGGTGCAGGTAGCCCAGCAGGACGTCGACGTTGAGCGACCGCTCGTGGGCCTCGTCGACGATGATCGTGTCGTAGCGGCGCAGCATCGGGTCGCGCTGGATCTCGGCCAGCAGGATGCCGTCGGTCATCACCTTGAGCACGGTCGAGGGCCCGGTGGAGTCGGTGAACCGGACCGCGAAGCCGACGTGCTGGCCCAGCGGGGTCCCGACCTCCTCCGCGATCCGCTCGGCCACGCTGCGCGCAGCGATCCGGCGCGGCTGGGTGTGCCCGATCAGACCCGTCGTGCCGCGCCCGGCCTCCAGGGCCAGCTTGGGAAGCTGCGTGGTCTTGCCCGACCCGGTGGCGCCCGCGACGACGACGACCTGGTGGTCGCGGATCAGCCGGACGAGCTCATCGCGACGCCCGGTGACCGGCAGGTCCTCGGGGTAGCGCAGCGGCGGCATGGTCTCGCGCGCGGCGGCGAGCCGGGCGGTCTGGCGCTGGGTCTGCTGCGCCCCGTCGCCCCGTCGCGATCCGGAGCGGTCGCCCCGGCCACGACCGGACCGGCGGGCGGGGCGCGTGGGGGAGGACATGACGCCTACGAGCGTAGGCCCGTGACGTCCGCGGTGCTCACGAGGGAGGCGTGCCTCCGGGCGGGTCGTCGACCTCCAGCAGCCAGCGCGACACCTGCCTCACGTAGTCCGTGTAGTCGTCGACGGCGCCGGGGACCTCGTCCGCGAGCGGGGTCCTGTCAAGTCCCGCAGCTCGGCCAACCGGAGGAGCAGCGGTTCGACCGACCGTAGACGTGCGTCCACGACCTCGGGGTCGAGCTGGCGGGGCGTCACACCGCCGCCCGACGCTCGAGGTCGGCACGGCGCAGCCACGCGGTGTCCATGCGCTCCAGCGTCGCGGCCACGGACGCCTCCATCCAGGCGCCGCGCGTCGACTCCCAGACGGGTGTGGCCTGCGTCAGGGCGCGCTCTCGGAACACCGGGGTCGCGCCGTCCACCGCGCCGAGGTCGATGTCGGCGCCGGTCACCTGCACCAGGGCCGAGGCCAGCCCGAGGGCGTCTGCCCCACTCTCCGGTTCGAAGAGCACACCGACGTCCAGGTCATGCGGGTCGGGCTCAGACCGGCTCGTGCTGCCGAAGACCGTCAGGACCCTCACCCCGTGGCGGACGAGCAGGTCGTCCAGCTCGCCGCGCTCAGCCGCAGCGAGCAGCCGCGCCATGCCCTCCGTCGGAGTCGCCACCCGCTCATGCTGGCACGACCGGCACGGTCCGAGGGGGCCGGTTCGCGCGAGGTCTCCTCAGCACGCGGACCGACGTCGTGCGCTGACCCGCCACCGTCGCTCGTCCGGCGGCACCGACCGCCACAGCAGGAACGCCCCGGCGGCGGTGACCGGCACCCAGATCACGCGCTCGGGCAGCGACGGCGACGCCAGGTTGACGGGCACCCCGACGGTCAGCCACGCGGCACCGACGCGGGTGACCACCGCGCGGACGCGTGGCGTCCCGACCAGGCCCGCCGACACCGCGGCCAGACCCAGGTCGACCGGTACCGCTCCCGCGCTGACGGCCCGCAGGCGGTCCGGGACCGGACCCGGGTGCGCCCCGCCGTAGGCCGCTGCCCCCCACGGTGCCCCCGCGGCAAGCGCGGCCTGGAAGCCGGCGCAGCCGACGAGGAGGGCGGCGGCCACCAGCCCCGACGTGCGCGGGGAGGACGTCATGCCGGGATCGGACCATATCTGGCAGATATGGTCAACGGGTGCCCCGCACCTCGCAGACCGACCTCGCCGTCCTGGGCGCGCTCAGCACGGCCCCCATGACCGGGTACGCCGTGCGCGAGGCGATCCGCGACTCCGTCGGGCACTTCTGGAACGAGAGCTTCGGGCAGATCTACCCGACGCTGTCCCGGCTGGAGTCGGACGGCCTGGTGGTCAAGGGTGACGACGGACGGTTCCGGCTCACGGACGCGGGCCGGGTCCGGCTGCGCGAACGGCTGCTCGAGCCCGTCGACCCGGTGCCCGCCCGCAACGGCGTGCTGCTGCGCGTGTTCTTCGGCCGCACGCTCGGGCCGCAGGCGTGCCGCCGGGTGGTCGACGAGGCGGCCGCCGAGGCGGAGGCCACGCTGGCCGTGCTGACGCGCATCCGGGCCGAGGTCGAGGCCGAGCCCGACACGGCCGACCGGCCCTACGTGATGCTCACGGTCTCCGCCGGCGAGACCGCGGCCCGGGCCCGGCTGGCGTGGGTCGAGGAGGCCCGGGCGGTGCTCGACGGGCTGGACCGAGGCTGAACCGACCACCACTGACCAGGGAGACGGAGGAGCGGGTCCCACGTGTCCGGCGTCACCTCGTCCCCGGTCGAACGGCCGTCGCGGCCGACCTACCCTTGGGCAGTGCACCGACCCGGTACGTCCGCGACGTCCGGCGGCGTACCCGTCGACCCGGTCGAGCCCGGGCCGACGACCCCCCACGACCGCCGTCGCCACGGCCTGGTCGTCGTCCTCAGCCTGCTCGGCACCGTCGCGGTCGGTCTGCTCGTCGCGGCCCAGTCGCGCATCAACGGTGAGCTCGCCCCCGGCCTCGTCCCGGCCGCCGAGGCCGTGGTCGGCTGGCGGGGACCCGCCCCGGACCGGGTCGCCGCCGGCCTGGACGCCGCCCTGCTGTCCTTCGGGATCGGCTGGGTGGTCGTGGTGCTCGGGGCGCTCGTCACCCCGCGCGGCCGGCGGGGGCTGCGGGCGCTGACCGCCTCGGTCCGCTCGGGCGGCCTGCGCTGGTGGCAGATGCTGGGCGGGGTCGGCGGGGCCTCGTTCGTGGCCGCGCAGGGCATCGCCGTCCCGGTGCTGGGGGTCGCCGTGTTCACCGTCACCGTGGTCGCCGGCCTCACGGTGGGTGGTCTGCTCGTCGACCGGCAGGGGTTGTCGCCCAACGGCGTCCGTCCGTTCACGGCCCGCCGGGTGCTCGGCTGCCTGCTGGCCGTGGGCGGCGTCGGGCTCAGCGTGTCGGGCAGCCTGGCGGGCGGCCTGACGACCGACGCCGGGGTGCTGGCCTTCGTGCTCGTCCTGGTCCTCGCCCTGGTCGTCGGGGTCGCGACCGCGGCCCAGCAGGCCGTCAACGGGCACGTCGCCGTCCGCTCCGGCTCGCCGTGGACCGCGGGCGCGGTCAACTTCACCGCCGGGGTCGCCTCGCTGCTGGTGCTGCGGCTGGTCCTGGTCGGGACGGCCGCGCCCGCCCCCCTGCCGGAGCTGCCGGGTCAGTGGTGGGCGTACCTGTCCGGGCCGATCGGCCTGTCGTTCATCGTCCTGGCGGCCCTGCTCGTGCGCACCCTCGGCGTGCTGGTGCTGGGCCTGGGCAACACCGCCGGCCAGCTGGTCGGGTCCATCGCCCTGGACGAGCTGCTCCCCACGGCGGCCGGTCGACCCGGTCCGGTCGAGCTGGTGGCCGCCGTCGTCATCTTCGCCGCCGTCGCCCTCGCCGCCAGCCGGCCCCGTCGGCCCCGGCGGCCCCGTCGAGGTCCGGCCCGGTCGACCTCGGCCGACCGCACCCCCGCGGGCACGGCCGCTCGATAGTCTCCGACGCGTGGGTGTCCCGGACTACGAGGCCCGAGCCGAGCAGGCGATGCCCCGCGAGGTCTACGACTACTACGCCGGCGGTTCCGGTCGCGAGGACACCCTCCGCGACAACCCGGCGGCCTGGTCGCGGGTGCGGCTGCGACCCCGGGCGCTGCGGGACGTCTCGCGCGTCGACACCACCACCACCGTGCTCGGCACCTCGGTGGCCGCCCCTGTCCTCGTCGCCCCCATGGCCTTCCAGGGCCTGGTCCACCCCGACGGCGAGCGCGCGACGGCCGCAGGCACCGCGGGCGCGGGCAGCTTGCTCACGGTGTCGACCCGATCCTCGGTCCCGGTCGAGGACATCGCGGCCGGGCCGTGGTGGTTCCAGGTCTACGTCATGCGCGACCGGGACCTGACCGCACGCCTGGCCCAGCGGGCCGCGGCCGCGGGCGCACGTGCCCGGGTGCTGACCGCCGACACCCCGGTGGTCGCCCGCAAGCACCGCACCGCCCGTGCGGCTGCCGTGCCCGAGGAGCACTTCCTCGCGGCCCTGGGCCCCGGGGTCGACGCCGCCGCCGCCGAGCAGGCCGCCGACATCACCTTCGCCGAGGTCGCGAGGCTGCGCCGGGAGTGGGGTCTGCCGGTCGTGGTCAAGGGGGTGCTCCGGGCCGACGACGCCGAGTCGGCGCTGGAGGCCGGCGCGGCCGCGGTGGTGGTGTCCAACCACGGCGGCCGGCAGCTCGACGGCGCGGTGTCGACGGCGGACGCCCTGCGCGAGGTGGTCGACGCCGTGGCCGGCCGGGCCGAGGTCTACGTCGACGGCGGGGTCCGGACGGGCACCGACGTGCTCCGGGCCCTGGCGATGGGGGCGCGTGCGGTCCTGCTCGGTCGCCCCGTGCTGTGGGCCCTCGCGGTCGACGGCGCCGACGGTGTGCGCGCGGTCCTGGACGGGGTGGCCGACGACCTCGCCCACACCATGGCGCTCGCGGGTGCCCCGAGCGTCGCCGAGGTGACCGCGGACCTGCTGGCCCACCCCACCGGTTCTGGGTCATGAGCCCCGCGTGGCCGTCGTCCACCCGTCCGGCGATACTCCGACGGTGACACCCAACGCGGGCACGGCCCCCACCGGGCCGTCGGGCCCCGACGCCGACGAGGCGGCCGACGTCGTCCTGGTCGGGGCCGGCGGCGCGGGCCTGGCGGTGCTGCACGCGCTGGCCCACCGCGACCTGACCGTCGGGCTGCCCCGGCCGGTGCGGGTGGTGGTGGTCGACCCGGTCCCGGACGACGACGCCGCGGCCCGTCACCGCACCTGGTGCTTCTGGGCCGCTGGGGACGTCTCGGTCGCCCCGGCGGTGCACGCCAGCTGGCAGCACGTCCGGGTGAGTGACGCGACCCGCGACCTCGTCCTCGACCTGGACCCCTACCGCTACCACCTGGTCCGCTCGCAGGACCTGTCGGCCGTGGTCACCGAGCAGGTGGCCCAGGCCCCCCGGCTGCTCGTCGAGCGGGTCGTGGCGACGGCGGGCGCAGTCGACTCCTGCCGCGACCACGCCCACGTCGAGGTGGCCGGGCGGAGCATCCGCGCCGCCCTGGTGCTGGACTCGCGTCCCGCGCGTCCGGACCGGCCCGGGTCGGTGTTCTGGTGGCAGCACTTCCGGGGCTGGACCCTGCCCGCCGGCTCGCTGCCCGAGCGGCGGCACCCCGGTCCGGTCGCGAGCCTGATGGACTTCCGCACCCCTCAGCCCGCGGCAGGGTTGTCGTTCGGCTACCTGCTGCCCCTGCCGGACGGACGGGCCCTGGCGGAGTACACGGAGTTCTCGCCCACCCGGCTGGACGACGAGGGCTACGACACCGCGCTGCGGGGGTACCTCGACCTGCTCGGGGTGGGGCGCGGCGTCGTCCCGGACCACGTCGAGACCGGCGCCATCCCGATGACCGACGGCGGGTTCGCCCGGCACGTCGGGTCGCGGGTCGTCCGGATCGGGACGGCCGGGGGCGCCACCCGGGGGTCGACGGGCTACACGTTCGCCGCGATGCTGCGCGACGGCGCCGCCGTGGCCGACCTCGTAGCGGGCGGTCGCCTGGCCGGCGGTGGTCCCGTGCGGCTGCCCTCGCCGTACCCGGCCCGGCACCGTTGGATGGACGCCGTCCAGCTGCAGGCGCTGGACGCGGGCCGCATCGACGGGCCCATGTTCTTCACGACGCTGTTCGAGCGCCGGCCGGCCGGTCAGGTGCTGCGGTTCCTCGACGGCACGACGGGCGTCGCCGAGGAGCTGGGCATCATGGCCGCCTCTCCCACCCTGCCGATGTCCGTCACGGCGGTCCAGGACGGTCTGGGCCGGATCAGGGCCGGGCTTCGGCGGCGGCCCCCGCCCGACGTCCCGGCCGTCCCTGTACCCACCAGCGGCCGGCGTCTGCCCCGCTAGGCTCTGCCCCCACCCGGGCCGGCCGGGGTGGAAGGACGGCGCCGCGCCTCGTGAGCCTGCAGAAGTGAGCCTGCACCAGTGACCCTGGAAGAGCTGTACCTCGCGGCCTCCGGCGTCGTCGCGGCCGTGTTCGGGCTCGTGGCACTGGTCACCGCGCTGGTCGTCGTGCCCCGCGACCGGCGCCCGTCCTCGGCCACCGCGTGGATCGTCGTCATCATCTTCGTGCCGGTCCTCGGGGTGCTGGCCTTCTTCTTCATCGGCAGCCCGCAGCTGCCGACGGCGCGTCGGGTCAAGCAGCGCAACATCGACCGGCTCATCAACGAACGGACCCGTGAGTACGGGATCGGGGTGCAGCAGACGCCCGGACCGCCGTGGCTGGACCAGGTGGTCCGGCTCAACCGCAGGACCGGGGCGCTGCCGATGCTCGAGGGCAACAGCGCCTTCGTCGAGACCGGGTACGTGTCCTCGCTGCAGGGGATCGCGGCCGACATCGACAGCGCGCAGGCCTACGTGCACGTCGAGTTCTACATCCTCGCCCACGACCCGACCACGGCTCCCGTGTTCGACGCCATGGCCCGGGCGGTCCGGCGGGGGGTCACGGTGCGCGTGCTGCTGGACCACATCGGGTCGTGGGGGTCGCCCGGGTACCGGCGGACCCTGCGGGAGCTGACCGCGACCGGCGCCGAGTGGCAGCTGATGCTCCCGGTCCAGCCGCTCAAGGGCCGGTACCAGCGGCCGGACCTGCGCAACCACCGCAAGCTGGTGGTGGTCGACGGCGCCGTCGGCTGGGCCGGGTCGCAGAACCTCGTCGACCCGACCTACAACAAGTGGGCCAACCGGCGCCGTGGCCTGCAGTGGCAGGACCTGATGGTCCGGCTGCGCGGACCCGTCGTCCAGGAGCTCGAGGCGCTGTTCGTCACCGACTGGTTCAGCGAGACCGACGAGCTGCTCGAGGTCGGCACGCCCGATGCGGACGCCGCGGACCACGGCGACCTGCACATCCAGGTCGTCCCGAGCGGCCCCGGCTTCGAGACCGAGAACAACCTCAACCTGTTCAACTCGCTCATGTACGGGGCGCAGGAGCGCATCAGCATCACCAGCCCCTACTTCGTGCCCGACGAGTCCCTGCTGTACGCCGTGACGGCCGCGGGCCTGCGGGGCGTCGACGTCGAGCTGTTCGTGCCCGAGCAGGGGGACCAGTTCCTCGTCCACCACGCGCAGCGGTCCTACTACGAGCAGCTGCTGCGGGCCGGCATCCGGATCTACCTGTACCCGGCCCCCTACGTGCTGCACGCCAAGCACGTCGCGGTGGACTCCGACATCAGCGTCGTCGGCTCCAGCAACCTGGACATCCGGTCGTTCACCCTGGACCTGGAGTGCACGCTGCTGATCCACGGTCAGGAGTTCAGCGAGCAGCTGCGCGAGGTCGAGGACGGCTACCGCGCCGTCAGCCGGGAGCTGACCCTGCCCGACTGGCTGGCCCGTCCCCGGTGGCAGAAGGTGACGGACAACCTGGCCCGCCTCACCTCGGCGCTGCAGTAGGGCCGGGACGACCCCCGGGGACCGGCTCGGGTGGAACACCTACCGTGACCGGCGCGGTCCTGCCATCGTGGTGCGATGACAGGGAGACCGTTCGAGGACCGCGAGCCCCGGGACGACACCGCGATCCTGCCGAGCCCCGCCGCGCCGCCCACGCCTACGACGGCGACCGGGGGTGTCCCGGCTGCGCAGTCGCACCCGGTGCCTGGTCCCGACGACGGTCCCCCCGTCGCGGAGGTCGTCCCCCTGCCGCCGCAGCAGGGCCCTCCCCCGCAGCCCGCGTACCCGCCCCAGCACCTCGGGCACCCGCAGCACCCCGGCTACCCGCAGCACCCCGGCTACCCTCAGCAGACTGTGACCCACGCCTACGGCGCGCCCGTCCCGGTGCACGCCGTGGCGACCGTGTCCGGCGGGCACGTGGCTGTCGCCTGGGTGGTCGCCGTCCTGTCGTTGGGGTACATGCTGCCCTGGGCGATCGCGGCCACGCGCGGGCGCCCCAACACGCTCGCGATCGCCCTGCTCAACCTCCTGGTCGGCTGGACGTTCGTCGGCTGGGTGGCGGCGCTGGTCATGGCGTGCCTGAGCAACCCGGTCCAGGTCGCCTCGCCCACCTTCATCCAGGTCAACGCCCCTGCACCGGCAGCACCGAGCGCGTCACCACCGGGCTGGTACCCGGACGGTCGCGGTGGGTCGCAGTACTGGGACGGCCGCGGCTGGTCGTCCGGGGCGCGCTGAGGCGTCGCCCCGGTTCAGTCGTCCGAACCGTCCTCCGGCGACCAGGCCGGCGCCAGGTGGTCGACCAGCTCGTCGGCGATCCCGGTGTATGTCTGCGGCGTCAGCGCGACCAGGCGTTCGGTCACGTCGTCGGGCAGACCCAGCCCCTGCACGAACTCGGTCATGGCCGGGCCGTCGACGCGCTTGCCGCGGGTGAGCTCCTTGAGCCGCTCGTACGGGTTCTCGAGCCCGTGCAGGCGCATCACGGTCTGGACGGCCTCGCCCAGCACCTCCCACGAGGACTCCAGGTCCGCGTCGAGCACGGCGGAGTCCACGTCCAGGGACGCCAGCCCGCGCGCGGCGTTGTCGATGGCCAGCAGCGAGTGGCCCAGCGCCACGCCGATGTTCCGCTGCGTGGTCGAGTCCGTCAGGTCCCGCTGCAGCCGGGACGTGGTCAGCGTCCGCTGCAGCACCTCCAGCAGGCCGTCGGACAGCTCGAGGTTGGCCTCGGCGTTCTCGAAGCGGATCGGGTTGACCTTGTGCGGCATGGTCGAGGACCCGATCGATCCCGCCGGCGCCACCTGCGTGAAGTAGCCCTGGGAGATGTACGTCCACGCGTCGGTGCACAGGTTGTGCAGCACCCGGTTGTAGCGCTGGACGTCTGCGTACAGCTCGGCCTGCCAGTCGTGCGACTCGATCTGGGTCGTCAGCGGGTTCCAGGTCAGCCCGAGGCCCTCGACGAAGTCACGGGACACGGCCTGCCAGTCCACGTCCGGCGCGGCGGCGTAGTGCGCGGCGTAGGTGCCGGTGGCGCCGTTCATCTTGCCCAGGAAGTCCGCTCCCGCCACGCGGTCCAGCTGTCGGCGGAGCCGGTGGGCGAGGACGCCGAGCTCCTTGCCCATGGTGGTCGGGGTGGCGGGCTGGCCGTGGGTGCGGGCGAGCATGGGCACCGAGCGGTACTGCCGGGCCAGCGTCGCGACCTGCTCGACCAACGTCGTCGCCGCCGGCAGCCACACCTCGCGGACCGCCCGTTGCACCAGCCGGGCGTAGGCCAGGTTGTTGATGTCCTCGCTGGTGCACGCGAAGTGGACGACCTCGCTGACGTCGGCCAGCGGCGTCCCCGCCATCCGCTCCTTGAGCAGGTACTCCACGGCCTTCACGTCGTGGACCGTCACCCGCTCGATCTCGCGCAGCCGGGTCACGGTGTCCGCGTCGAAGTCCGCGGCGATGCCGTGCAGGCGCTGCACCTCCACGTCGGTCAGGCGCCGCACCCCGGGCAGCACCTGCTGCTTGGTCAGGTGCAGCAGCCACGCGACCTCGATGCGCAGCCGCTCACGGTTCAGCGCCGGCTCCGACAGGTGCTCCAGGAGGCCCTCGACGGCGGGCCGGTACCGGCCGTCCAGCGGGCTCAGGGTCGCCTCGCCGAGGTCGGCGGCGATGCGGGCGGCGGTACGGGACAGGGCGGGGGACTTCTCGCTCACGGGGTGATCCTCACAGACTCCGGGACCACCCCGCTCCGGGTGGGCGTCCTGCCTCCCGTCGGCACGGTCGCCCGGGACGCTCGAGCGGGACGGTCACACGTAGCGGGCGGCGAGCTCCGCGGCGTGGCTCCCGTAGCCGCCGCCGAACAGCGCGGCGTGCACCAGCAGCGGGTGGACCTGGTGCAGGGCCACGCGCTCCCGCCAGCCCGGTGCCAGCGGGGAGGCCTCGTCGTAGGCCTCGACCACACGGGGCAGGTGCGGCAGGTCGAACAGGGCCAGCATGGCGAGGTCCGTCTCGCGGTGCCCGCCGTGGGCGGCGGGGTCCACGAGCACGACCCCGTCCTGGGTCCACATCACGTTGCCGTTCCAGAGGTCGCCGTGCAGCCGGGCGGGCGGCTCGGGGTCCCCGCCCAGCCCCGGCTCGGCCACCAGCCGGTCCAGCAGCCGCGACACGGTCGCCGACTCCTGCTCGGTGACGGCGCCGACGTCGTGGGCCGAGCGCAGGTAGGGCAGCAGCCGGTGCTCCGCGTACCAGGCCGACCACACCGCCCCGCTCCGCAGGGGCAGCACCAGCGGACCGATGTAGCCGTCCCCGCTCCAGCCGTCGGGTCCGACGCCCAGCCGGTCGGCGCCGGCCGCGTGGGTCCGCGCCAGTCCCCGCCCGAACTCCTCCGCCGCCTGCGGCGTGGGCGTGACCTCCGGCAGGCGAGGCAGCACCAGGGCGTCGTCGGTGACCGACAGCGGCTGCACCACCGCCACCCCGCCGGCGGCCGCGAGCCAGCGCAGACCGGCGGCCTCGACCGCGAAGTACCCGGGTGGTGCCCCGACCCGGCGCTTGACGAACACCTGGTCGTCCCGCAGGCCGGCGGCGACGGCGTCCTGACCGTCGGCCGGGCCGGACCCGCTGCCGGTCCGCTGCCTGGTGCCGCTGCTCACCGGGTGCCCCCGGCCGAGCGGCTGCCGTGGGTCTGCGAGGCCCCGGCGCCCAGCTGCGCCTGCAGGTGCACCAGCAGGCCCGCGCACGCCCGCTCCACCTGGTCGAGCACGAGGTCGAAGGCGTCCAGGTCGGAGTAGTACGGGTCGGGGACGTCGAGCGAGCGCCCGACGTCCTCCCCCGCCGCGGCCCGCAGCGACAGCTCGACCGTCTGCGGGTCGAAGGTGCGCAGCAGCCTCACCTTGGCCCGCTCGTCCTCGTCGTCGGTCCAGCCCCGAAGCGTCCGGTGGTGACCTCGGTCCAGGGCCAGCACCAGGTCCAGCTCGGGCAGCCACTGCGGCTCGAACAGCCGGGCCCGGTGCGGCGCGCCGTCGTAGCCGCGCGCGGCGAGGGCCGTGACGGTCCGCCGGTCGGCCCGTTCCCCGATGTGCCAGTCCCCCGTGCCGGCGGAGGTGGCGACCACCAGACCCGCCAGGTCGGCGTCCTCCGCCATCCGGGTCAGGACCACCTCGCCCATCGGGGAGCGGCAGATGTTCCCCGAGCACACGAAGCACACGCGCACCGGGGCTGGGGGCATGGCGGCCATTCTTCCCACAGGCACGGTCTCCGCGGCACCCCTGCAGCCCTGCGGATCCTGAGCCTTCTCGGGGTCGGGGCGTGTCCACAGCCGCCGTGACGGTGCGTCGTCCCCAGGGGTCGACGACCGGTGACCGGGCGTCACCGCGGCGACGGCACGGTGGCCCACGTGCGAGCAGGGCGGGTCGGGGGGTGCCGATGACGGACGGGGCACGGGAGCGGGTCGAGTCGCTCGCGGCCAGGGTCCGGCGGCTGCCGCCGCCCTCGTGGACGGGACCGACGTCGGAGGTGTTCTCGACGGGCGTGGCCCGGGCAGCCAGGCTGCTGGACGGCGCGGCGGGCTCCCTGGCCCGGGCCGGTGCGGTCGTGCGCAGGCTGGGGGCCCCGTGACCACCGGCGGGGGACGCGCGGTGGTCGTCGGGGGTGCGGGCGGGGCCGCGGCCCGGCTGGAGGAGCTGGACGCGCTCGCGGTGGCGCTGGCGGATGCGGCGTCGGACTGCGCCGAGCTGGTGGAGGTGGTCGTGGCCGAGGCCGCCCGGGCCACCCTGGGCGTGGGTGATGGGGTCGGCGTGGTCGACCCGCGGCACGTGGCGGTCGTGGTGGACGGTGCGGCCGAGGCGGTGGG
>JBBSQH010000002.1:0-152672 GCA_038258055.1 Actinomycetales bacterium | reverse complement strand
GGCCGGCCACGACCGCGCCCGCCAGGCCGAGGGCCAGCACGGCGGCGTCGGTGGCCGCGGACCTCGGGCGTCGCGGCCCGGGTCGCCGGGGTGCCGCGGACGCGCTCGACGCGGCGACGGTCACGCGGCCCGGGGTGGCCCCGCCGTCCGTCCCGCCGTCCGTCGCGTCTTCCGTCCCGGCGTCAGTCACGCCGTCCGCCGGGCGAGCAGGTCGTGGATGCGGTCGAAGGTCTCCTCGGCCCGGCCGAACCCGGACCGGTCGGTGCTGCGGGCCCGCGCCTGCTCGCGCAGCGCCGTCAGGCGGTCGGGATCGCCGACCAACGAGGCCAGCGCGTCGGCGACCCCGGCGGGCGAGGGCTCGACCAGGAGCCCGCCCCCGGGCCCGAGGATCTCCACGGTGGCCCCGAGGGCGTAGCCCACGACGGGGGTCCCGGCCAGCAGGGACTCCGCGGTCACCCGGCCGTAGGCCTCGTTGCGGGAGCAGACCAGGCTCACGTCGGCGTCGCGCAGCACCTGCTCCGGCCGCCCGCTGGTGCCGTGGTGCCGGACCCGGCCCGCCAGGTCCAGCCGGCCCACCAGGCGCTCGAGCTCGGCCAGGTCGTCGGGTCGGGCGTCGCCGAACAGGTCCAGCGTCACGCCCTGGCAGCCGGCGGGGAGGCGGCCCAACGCGCGGACGGCGTCGAGCTGCCCCTTCTCCGACGACAGGGTCCCGAGCATCACCACCCGCAGGGACCGCGGTCCCGGGGCGGGGACCCCGGGCGCGGCGTCCGGCTGCGCGGGCGGGGTGGCGCCCACCGGGAGCACGTCGGGGGCCTCGACCAGGTCCGTGCCGCCGTACTGGGCGGCCGCGAAGTCCGACACCCCCACCGTCACGTCCGACCAGCGACGGAGCAGCCGGACGAGGACGGGCTTGGGCAGGACCGACCGCAGCGTCGGGTTGGTCAGGATGCTCTCGCCGAGGACGCTGACCACGGGGATGCGCAGCAGGTGCGCGGCGGCCAGCGGCGCGGGGGTGACGCCCGCGCCGACGACGAGCCGGTCGGGTCGTCCACGCCGCAGGAGCGCCAGCCACGGGAGCACGTGGACCGCCGCCTGCACGAGCCGCAGCAGGCCCCCGAGGCCGTGGTGGTCCACGCCCATCCACCACTGGGCCCGGCACCTCACCACGGTGGCCGTCGGCACCTCGGCCCGCAGCAGGTCCAGCACGGGACCCGACCGCGGCACGACGAACGTGACGCGGTCACCTCGGCCTGCCGCCGCCCGCGCCAGCGACACCAGCGTCCGCTCCGCGCCGGCCGTGCTCACCCCGTGGCAGGCGAGCATGGTGTGGACGGTCACGTCGTCCGCCGCTCCGGCTCCCGCGTCTCGGACAGGTCGACGACGGTCCCCTCGGCCGGCGGCCGCCCGGCGAGGGCGTCCAGGTAGGCGTCGCAGACGGCGTCCCAGGTGTAGGCGCGCGCCGCACGGCGGCGGACCGCCTCGGACAGCCGCTCCTGCTCCGACGGGTCGAGCAGCAGCTCGGTGACGGCGTCGAGGATCTCGGCCGACGTGGGTTCCGCGAACCTGCCCGCGGTGCCCAGGACCTCGCGGTTGTAGACGGTGTCCCGCGCCACGACCGGGGCCCCGCACGCCATCGCCTGCACCAGCGCGGGGTTGGTGCCGCCGACGCTGTGCCCGTGGAAGTACACCCCGGCGTGCTGCCACAGCGCGAACAGCTCCTGGTCGTCGCTGATGTGCCCGCGCCACTGGATCCCGGGGTGGGCCTCGGCCAGCGCTGCCGCCCGCTCGTCGAACGGTCCGCCGTACCCCGACGACCCCACGATGACGACCGGGGCCCGACGGCTGATCGCCGCGGCGGCGTCGAAGAAGGCTGACACCGAGTTCTCGGGGACGAACCGGGCGACCATGAGCACGTACCCGCGGTGCTCCAGCCCCGCCGGGACCGGCAACGGGCCGGGTGGGTGGGCGCCGTAGGGGATCACGAGGCCGTCCCGGCCGAAGCGGTCCAGCCACCGCTGCCGGATCGCCTCGGCGTCGTAGACGAGGGTCCCGGCGAACCGCGCCGACAGCCAGGCGCCGGCCTGGAACACCACCCGCGCCGCCGGGCCCCACTTGCCGCGCTCCCACTCGATCCCGTCCACGTTCATGACGGTCGGGATGCCCCGTGCCCGCAGCAGCGGGAGCCAGAAGCCGTTGGCGACGTTCATCACCAGGGCGGCGTCGGGCTTGTGGACCAGGGCGTGGAGGACCGCCGACAGGCCGAACGAGAGCGTGCTCAGCGAGCGTGACTCCACCCCGGCGGTCTCGACGGAGCGGGCCTCGGCGCGCCGGGACGGGTCCTCGGGCCGGGTGGAGCCGGGCCGTCCGTACACGGTCACGTCCCAGCCGGCGTCCAGGGCGTGGGGCACCAGCTGACGGTTCAGGGTCTCGAAGCCGCCGTAGTAGCTCGGGTAGCCGCGGGTGCCGATGACGGCGAAGTGCGGCCGCCCCCCGGTTTCTGTCGTGCGGACGGTCATGACTCCTCCAGGATGGTGCGTCGTCCGCCGGGACCCCGGAGGACGGCGACGGCCACCCCCACGAGGAGACCGAGGACGGCGGCGAGGGCCAGGTTCAGCACCAGGTCGGGGCTGCTGGGAGCGGTCGGGGTGCTGGCGGTGCTGGCGGTGACGATCGAGATGGACGGTGACCCGTCGGCCTGCGCGGGCTCCACCTGGGGGACCACGACGGCGAGCTCCTCGACGACCGCGTCCGCGACCCGGGCCGCGACCGCGGGGTCGGTGTCGGTGACCGTGACGGTCATCAGGACCGTGTCCGGGGACGCCGTGACCTCCACCTGCGTGGCCAGCTGCTCCCCGGTCCGGTCCAGGCCGAGCTGCTCGACCACCGGGTCCAGGACCAGCGGTGTGGTGGCCAGCTCGGCGTCGGAGCGGATCCGCTCCTGCGGGAAGATGTTGAGCTGGGCGAGCTCGCCGGCGCTCGCGCTGCCGCCGGCGGCGACGAAGACCTCGCTGCTGGCGCTGTACCGGGGCGTCGCCGTGAGGGACGCCGCTGCCGCCGCCACGAGGGCGACCACGACCGCCACCACGACCGTGACCCACCTACGGCGCAGGACGGCCAGGAGGTGCTGCGGTGACATACGGGTCCCCTTCGGTGACGGGGCACGACGTTGAGCACCGGATAGTTGTCTAGTGAGCTACCGCATGCTGTCAGAACTACGCCCGCGAGCGCACCGTTTCGAGCCAGACCGCTCACGAGACGTCAGATCGGCGCAACGGGGCGGCGGGACGACCACGCTGCGTGAGCGGGCCTGGGGACTCAGGGGCGGTACAGCTCCAGGAGCGCCCGGAGGTGGGCGTCCTCGGTGGTCCGGTAGTCGTCGACGGCGTCCAGCACTCCCTGACCGGCGACCGGGCCGGCGTCGGCCTGTCGGGTCAGGGCGGCGGCCCAGCCCTCGGGGGAGTGCTGCACGAGGCTGCCCGTGGTGCCCTCTCGCACGAGCTCGGGCATGCCGCCGATGTCGGCCACCAGGGCCGGGACCCCGGCCATCAGGCTCTCCCGCACCGCGAACGGGCTGTTCTCGAACCAGGCCGCCGGGTGCACCGTCGCGCAGGAGTGCCGCAGCAGGTCCTCCAGCTCGGCGCGGCCGACCCGGCCGGTGAGCACCACGTCGGTCAGCCCTTCCTCCGCCACCTGCCGGCGCAGCGCCGCGTCCTCGGCGCCGTCACCGGCGATGACCAGCCGGGCGTCGGGGAGCCCGGCCAGGCGCCAGCCCGCGAGCAGCGTCCTCACGTCCTTCTCCGGGGCCAGTCGCCCCAGGTACAGGAAGTCCCTGCCGCCCCGGGCGGTCTCGGTCGACTGCTCGGGCCAGGGCAGGTCCAGCGTCGTGACGCGTTCCGGGGGCCAGCCGTCCGCCAGCAGCGTCCGGGCCATGAAGTGCGACGGGGCGTGGATGAGCAGGTCGTCGGCCGTACGCCAGACCCGGTCGCTGACGACGGCCTCGACGCCACCGATCAGCGACGCGCCGAGGCTGCCCTTGATGCACCGCGTCCGGACCGGGTTCAGCAACCGGTCCAGGGGTGCGGCGCCGACGCAGCGCTCGCACACCTGGGCCGCGCGGTCGTCGTAGAGCCGCTGGTTCGCACAGGTCAGCTTGTACTCGTGGGCCGTGGCGACCCGCCGCAGGCCGCGTCCCGCCGTCGCCCGCACCACGGAGCTGGTGAGCTGGTAGCAGGTGCCGTGGAAGTGCACCACGTCCGGACGGAAGTCCTCGATCGCCCTCACCACGGTCCGGGCGGCGGCCGGGGACCAGACGCTGGCGGCCGCGCTCGTCACCCGGGTGGCCGTGCTCCCGCTGGTGTAGGCGCGGTAGGGCGTCAGGTACGTGGCGGCGCCGGCCAGGTCCATCTGGGGGCTCCCGGCGGGAGGCGTCATGCCGACCACCGCCACCTCGTGCCCGGCGCGCCGCAGCGCCCCGGCCTGCCAGGCCAGGTAGGTCTCCACCCCGCCGACGTGGTGGACGAACTTGCTGACCAGGAGCACGCGGTGGGCCGGCCCCTGGTCGGGGGTCGCGGCGCTCATCCTCGCCACCCCACGGCCACCGGGTCCCGGGTCCGCAGGCCCCAGGCCACGAACCAGCGACCGAGCCGGACCTGCTCCGCAGCCCACCGGCGGCGAGGGGGCGACACCAGGCCGGCGGTCGCCCCGACGGCGACCGCGAGCAGCAGGCGCACCGCGCCGGCCGCCGTGACCAGGGCACGCACCTGGCCCAGGCCGTGCCCGGTCTCGTCCATCAGCGACAGGCTCGGTGCGGCCGCGAGCTCCATCATCCGCAGCTGGCGGGCCATCGCGGTGTGGCTCTTGCGGCTGGCCCCGCCCAGGTGCTCGGCCCGCACGGTGCGCCGGACCACGACGCGGTACCCCATCGTCCGGGCCCGGTGGCAGATCTCCTGGTCCTCCAGGTACATCGGCAGCCGGACGTCCAGCCCGTCGCCCACGACCTCGCCGCGGACCGCCATGAACGCGCCCGTCGTGATGGCGACGTCGACGTCGGTCGACCCCGTGCTGACGTCGACGTCCCGGTGCGGCGTGCCCAGCAGGGTGGCCAGCGCCGGACGGCCGACGACCTCCGCGAGGAGCCGGCGGCGGTTCCAGGGCCGTCGGGCCACCCCGCGGTCCGCCGACCGGCCGGACCCGTCCATCACCAGCGGGGCGCAGACCCCGATGCTCGGGTCGTCCAGGGCGCCGGCCACCGCGACGATGGTGGCGGCGGTCGTGGACACGTCGGGGTTGAGCAGCACCAGGCGGTCCGGCCGTCCCCAGCGTGCGGTGGCCAGGTCCAGGGCACGGTTCACCGCTGGGGCGAAACCGGCGTTCTCGGGGGCCAGGTCCACGACCACCCGGTCGGCGGCCGCGACGGTGCTGCGGCGCAGCACCTCCACCGTCGTGCTCGACCCGCTGTTCTCCACCACGGCGAGCCGGGCGCCGGC
Organism: Actinomycetales bacterium; assembly: GCA_038258055.1. Taxonomy (GTDB): domain Bacteria; phylum Actinomycetota; class Actinomycetes; order Actinomycetales; family JBBAYJ01; genus Aquipuribacter. The sequence goes on along the minus strand of JBBSQH010000002.1, from coordinate 147,186 downwards.
GTCGCCCTCGAGCCAGTCGACCAGGGTGCGCCCGAGCGACTCGACGAAGCGCTCCGAACGGAAGGTCACCATCACGAGCAGCACGTGCGGACGTGACACGGTGGACTCGGCGGGCACGACGGGAACCGTACGGCAGCCCGCCCCGGTGCCGGGCCGCCCCCGCAGATGTCGCCCCCTACGGCCGCAGCAGGACCTTGACCGCCTCCCGCTCGTCCATCCGCCGGTAGGCCTCCGCCGCCTGGGCCAGGGGGAGCTCGGCGTCGAAGACCGCACCGGGGTGGATGGAGCCGTCCAGCACCAGCGGCAGCAGCGTCGGCAGGTAGGCGCGCACGGGGGCGATGCCCCCGGCCAGGCCGATGTTCTGGCGGAACATCCGGCTCAGGGGCGGCCGGCCGCCGTGCGGCACGCCGACGAAGCCGACGGTGGAACCGGGCCGGGCCACGGCGAAAGCGGTCCGCATCGACTGCTCGGTCCCGACGCACTCCAGCACGGCGTCCGCCCCCACCCCGTCGGTCAGCTCGAGCACGGCCTGCTCGCCGTCCTCGCCGCGCTCGGCGACGATGGTGGTGGCGCCGAACCGCCGGGCCAGGGCCTGACGGTCGGCGTGGCGGCTCATCGCGACCACCCGGGCCGCCCCCTGCTGCACGGCCGACAGGACCCCGCACAGGCCGACCGCGCCGTCACCGACCACCACGACGGTCGACCCCTCGCGGACGCCGGCGGCGCGCGCCGCGTGCCACCCCGTGCCCATCACGTCGCTGCAGGCCAGCAGGTCCCGCAGCAGCTCGTCGGTCGGCAGGCTGTCGGCGGAGCAGCCGTCGACCCGCACCAGCGTCCCCCCGGCCTGCGGCACCCGTACCAGCTCGGCCTGGCAACCGGTCTCGCCGCCGAACACCCCGCCGAGCAGGCACGACGTGTGGACGCCGGCCCGGCAGTGCACGCACTCCCCGCAGGACCAGGTGAACGGGGCGACGACCACGTCCCCCACCCGCAGGCCTGCCACGTCGCTCCCGACGGCCTCGACCACGCCGACGTGCTCGTGGCCGATGCCGTGCGGCTCCTCGACCGGGTTCTCGCCCCGGTAGGGCCACAGGTCGGACCCGCAGACGCAGGCGGCCAGGACGCGGACGACCGCGTCGCTGGGCTCCTGCAGGACCGGGTCGGGGCGGGTCTCGGAACGGATGTCGCCGGGCGCGTGGATCACGGTGGCTCGCACCCGCGGACCGTACGACAGGACCGACCGCCGGTGCGCGCCGGACAGCGCTAGCCTCGCTGCCCGTGCGAGTCGTCGTCGTCGGGTCCGGTGCCAGGGAGCACGCCATCGTCCGGTCCTTGCTGGCGGAGGACGGGGTGAGCGCCGTCGTCGCCGCGCCGGGCAACCCCGGCATGGCCGCCGCGGGCGCCGACTGCCGCTACGTCGGCATGCAGGACCCGGCCGGCATCGCCGAGCTCGCGGTGGCGGCCGTGGCCGACCTGGTCGTCATCGGCCCCGAGGTCCCGCTGGTCGCGGGGGCGGCCGACGCGGTCCGCGCCGCCGGCATCGCGTGCTTCGGGCCGTCCGCGGCGGCGGCCCGCCTCGAGGGCAGCAAGGCCTTCGCCAAGGAGGTCATGGCTGCCGCCGGGGTGCCCACCGCCCGCCCGTTCGTGTGCGACGACCTGGACGCCGCCACCGCGGCGGTCGACGAGCTCGGTGCCCCCTACGTGGTCAAGGACGACGGGCTCGCCGCGGGCAAGGGCGTCGTCGTCACCGACGACCGGACGGCCGCGCTCGCCCACGCGGCGGCCTGCCTGTCGGTCGAGGGGGGCCGGGTCGTCGTCGAGGAGTACCTCGACGGGCCCGAGGTGTCCGTGTTCTGCCTGTGCGACGGCGAGGACGTCGTGGCGCTCGGCCCCGCCCAGGACTTCAAGCGGCTCCGTGACGGCGGCCAGGGTCCCAACACCGGCGGCATGGGCGCCTACGCCCCGCTCACCTGGCTGCCCGACGGCTTCGTCGAGGACGTCCTGGACCAGGTGGCCCGGCCCGTCCTGCGCGAGATGGCCTCCCGCGGCACGCCGTTCACCGGGGTGCTGTACGTCGGGCTCGCGCTGACGTCCCAAGGACTGCGAGTCGTCGAGTTCAACGTCCGCCTGGGCGACCCCGAGGCCCAGGTCGTCCTGGCCCGGCTCGGCGCGCCGCTGGGGCAGCTCCTCCTCGCCGCGGCGCAGGGTCGCCTGGCCGAGCACCTGGAGTCCTCCGGCGGGCTGCGCGAGAGCGACGACGCGGCCGTGGCCGTCGTGGTGGCAGCCCCCGGCTACCCGACCGACCCGCGCACCGGTGACGGCGTCCTGGGGCTCGACGAGGCCGCGGCGGTGCCCGGGGCCCACGTCCTGCACGCCGGCACCGCCGAGCGCGACGGGCACCTGGTCACCTCGGGCGGGCGGGTGCTGACCGTGGTCGGCTCCGGACCGGACGTGGCCGCCGCCCGGGCCACGGCCTACGAGGCCGTCGAGCACGTCCACGTCCCGGGGGGCCAGCTCCGTCTGGACATCGCCGCCGACGGCTGACGGGTCGCCCCCCGGTCAGGGCAGGCAGGACCTGACGAACCGGGCGAGGTCGGCGCTCTGGGCCAGCCGGGACTCCTCGTGCAGGTACATCATGTGCCCGCTCGGGTAGTAGACGGTCTCGACCCGCTCCCGGGCCGCGGCCGGCACCTTGAGCTGGGCGACGGTGTCCTCGGCCGCGGCGAACGGCGTCGCCCCGTCGTACAGCCCGCACGCCACGTGCACGCGCAGGAACTCGTTGCGCCGCAGCAGCGCCCCCAGGTCCTCGGCCACGCTGACCGACCGGCCCTCGAACTCCTTGTAGCTCCACGGGTGCACCAGCTCGCTCAGCACCTTGTACGGCAGGTCGTTGCGGTAGCCGAGCTCGGTGCTGACGTAGTGCAGGAACGCCGCCGTGTACGGCCCGCCCGTCGCGGTGATGAACGGGTCGACGGCCATCTTCTCCCGGCCGTAGTCGTCCTCGTGCCCGACGAACCGGCCGTCGAGCCGCCCGATCACCTGGCGGCGGTGCCGCAGCAGCTCGGTGTAGAAGCGCATGTGCTCCACCCGCAGGTCCACCCGGTCCAGGTAGTCCTCGCTCAGGCCGGTCAGCTCGGCCGCGCGGGCCACCACCCGGGCCCGCTGCTCGGGGTCGAGGCGGGCGCCCGCGGCCAGCGCAGACGCGAAGTCGCCGCGGGCGAACTCCCGCGCCGCGGCGACGTGGTCCTCGACCGTCACGCCCTCGCCCGCGACGCCGTGGAAGTGCGCCAGCGCGGCGTAGGTGGGCAGGAAGCCGACGTAGGGACGGTCGTCGCCCGGGTGGAACCGGATGGTCCCCATGTCGAGCACCATCGAGATCAGGGCGATGCCGTTGACGGGCATGTGGTGGCGCTGCTGCAGGTGGGACGCGACCGCGACCGCGCGCAGGGTGCCGTAGGACTCCCCCGCGAGCAGCTTGGGGGACAGCCAACGGTCGTTGCGGGTGGTCCACAGCCGGATCAGCTCCGCCACGGACTCCACGTCGCCGGTGAAGCCGTGGAACTCGGTCGCCTTGCGGCCGGACCGCACCCGCGACCAGCCCGTCGACACCGGGTCGATGAACACCAGGTCGGTCTCGGCCAGCAGCGTCTGCTGGTTGTCGGCCAGCCCGCCGGGCGGCGGCGCCAGCGAACCGGCGTCGCCCATGACGACCCGGCGGGGCCCCAGCACCCCCAGGTGCAGCCACACGCTGGAGGCTCCCGGGCCGCCGTTGAACACGAAGGTGACGGGACGGCCGGTGTCGGGGTCGCCGTCCTGCGCCAGGACCTCGTAGCTGGTCACGGCCATCTCGGCCACGGCCGTGTGGCCCTCGAAGCCGTCCTTGCCCGTCACCTCCCGCCGCACCACGAGCCGTCCCGTACGGGCCCGGTAGTGCAGGTCCCGGGGGGCCGCCGAGGGGTCGGTGGGGTCGATGACCTGCATCCGGTGCTCGGTCGTCACCAGGTCGTCCGTCGGCTCGTCGTCGGCCGGCGAGCCGCCGTCCGCCCGCGCCGAGCCCGTCGTCGCCCTGCCGGTCGTGACCTTCTCGTCCGTCGCCGTTTCCGCTGCCGTGTCCGCTCTGTCGCTCACGGCGCCACCCTACGAGCGGGGAGCCCTACGATCTCGCGGGTGCCCCTCCCGCCCTCGTCGCCGACGCCGCCCGACCTGCCGGGCTGGACCCACCGGTTCTCGGGGAAGGTGCGTGACGTCTACGCGCCCGCCTCGCCCCACCCGGACGGCGACGTCCTGCTCCTGGTGGCCAGCGACCGGGTGAGCGCCTACGACCACGTCCTGCCCACGCCCGTGCCCGGCAAGGGTGCCGTGCTGACCGCGCTGAGCCGGTGGTGGTTCGAGCGGCTGGCCGACATCGTCCCCAACCACCTCGTCGCCGCACCCGCGCCGACCGAGGTCGCCGACCGGGCCGTCGTGGTGCGGGCCCTGGACATGGTCCCGGTCGAGTGCGTGGCCCGGGGGTACCTGTCCGGGTCCGGGACGCAGGAGTACCGCGCCGGCGGGGCGGTGTGCGGGGTGCCGCTCCCGCCCGGACTGGTCGAGGGCTCGCGGCTGGCCCAGCCCGTCTTCACCCCCGCCACCAAGGCGGCGGTCGGCGACCACGACGAGAACGTGACGTTCGACGTCGTGGTCGAGCAGGTGGGCCGCGAGACCGCGGAGGACCTGCGCCGTATCACCCTCGCCGTCTACGCGCGGGCCGCCGAGGTCGCGGAGCGGGCCGGCATCCTCGTCGCCGACACCAAGCTGGAGCTGGGTCGTCTGGCCGACGGCGACGGCACCCTGGTCCTCGGGGACGAGGTCCTGACCCCCGACTCGTCCCGGTTCTGGCCCGTGGCGGGATGGCAGCCCGGCCGGACGCAGCCGAGCCTGGACAAGCAGGTGGTCCGGGACTGGCTGACCTCACCGGCGTCGGGCTGGGACCGAGGGGGAGACGTGCCTCCCCCGGCGCTGCCGGACGACGTGGTCGAGCGGACGGCCGCCGGCTACCGCGAGGTGTACCGGCGGTTGACGGGCTCGGACCTGTAGCGCGAGCCGGCCGCGTCCGGACCGGGTGCGACCGGACGGTCTCCCGACCGGCCCTACACCGTGAGCACCCCGTCGTGGGTGGGGTCGTGCACCGCGGCGCCGCCCAGGTTGCGCACGTGGGCGAGGTAGACGTCCCGCCTCTCGGGCTGCAGCAGGGCGTCGTGGACCGGGACCACGACCCGCGGGGCCACGGCGCGGACGAACTCGACCGTCTCCGCGACCCTGGCCCACGGTGCGTTGAGGGGCAGCGCCAGCACGTCCACGTCCTCGGGGACCGTGTCGTAGGAGTCGCCGGGGTGGAACAGCGAGGCCCCGCCCGCTCGCAGCACGAGCCCGACGTTGCCGATGCGTGGGATGTCGGGGTGGATCTCCGCGTGACGGCCACCCACCACCTCCAGGTGGGTGCCCCCCCACTGCCGGCGGTCCCCCACCTGCAGGACCGTCGGGCTGCCGCCGGCCTGCTCGACGACGTCGGCCGCGCCGGCCTCGGCGTGGACGGCGCCGGACCCGGCGTGGTGCTCGAGCAGCGGTACCAGCTCGGGGTCCAGGTGGTCGGGGTGGGCGTGCGTCACGAGGACGGCCTGCAGACCCCGGACCTCGCCCAGGCGGGCGTCCAGGCCGGGGGAGAAGACGCCCGGGTCCAGCAGCAGCGACGTGCCGTCGTGGGAGACGCGCAGGCAGGCGTGGCCGAGGTGCTCGATGTCCATGCCCCGTCCTACCGCAGCGGCGCCGGCTGATCCAGGTCCGGGCGGTGACGAGGCGGTGGGTGCGCCACGTGCGGGCCGATGAGGCTGGTGCCCCGCGGGGCGCAGCGCCTACCGTCGACGGGTCACCTCCGGCGCCGACGTCGTCCCCGAGCCCTGCGAGGAGCCACCCGCCATGCCTGACACCCGACCCAGCCCCGAGCTGCTGCTCAGCACCCGCACCGGTCTGCACGCCGTGGCCGAGGGGGTGCTGGCCGGTCCGCAGCACCGTGTCTCGGGCACCATCCGGCTCGCCGTGACGCCCGGGGCCGTGGAGACCGTGTCGCCGCCCCGCCTGCGGCTGACCGCGAGCACCGTGTCGGGCCCCGGCGGTGAGGCGTCCCTGCTGGGCTCGACCAGCGTCATGGCGCTGGGTGCGGCCGTCGGGGTGCAGGCCGGCGCTCCGGAGGGTGTCTACGACGACACCTCCGGGATGGCGGTGGACGAGTCGTTGTCGATCGACGCCGCCACCGCGACCGCCCTGCTGGACTGGTTCTCCGTGGGGGCGGCCGGGCTGCTGACCTTCGCCCCGGACGAGCGCGCGGTGCTGTGGCCCGAGCACTTCGACCTGGCCATCACGGTGGAGGAGGTCAACTACGGCGTCTCGCCCGGCGACGGGTACTCGCCCGCGCCGTACGCGTACGTCGGTCCGCACCACCGGGTGGAGGACCCGTTCTTCGACGCGCCGTTCGGGGCCGTGCGCACCTGGGAGCAGGTGCCGGACGCCGCGGGTCTGGCCGCCTTCTTCGCCGAGGGTCGGGACCGGGTGCGGGCCGCCGGCGGAGGGGCCTGACCCCGGGCGTCGACCCGGGCGGTGAGTTCCGGCGGCGCGGGCCGTCCCACGAGCACCAGCCCGCAGCCGCGACGAGGAGCAGCCATGACCCCGACCGAGACCGTGACGAGCAGGACCGTCGACGCACCCGGCGCGACCATCACCTACGACGTCCGGGGTGACCTGGCCGGCGCCGCTGCGGAGCGGCCCGTGCTGGTGCTGGTCGGCTCGCCGATGGCAGCCGGTGACTTCGGCACGCTCGCCTCGCTGTTCCCGGACCGGCCGGTGGTCACCTACGACCCCCGGGGCACCGCTCGCAGCGTCCGCACCGACGACGCCACCGAGTCCACGCCCGAGCAGCACGGCGACGACATCGCGCGGGTCGTCGAGGCGCTGGGTGCCGGGCCCGTCGACCTGTTCGCGACCAGCGGCGGTGCCGTCAACGCCCTGGCCCTCGTGGCCGCACGGCCCGACCTGGTGCGCACCCTCGTCGCCCACGAGCCGCCGCTGGCGGAGTACCTGCCCGACCGGGACCGGGTGCTGGCGGCCAACGCCGCGATCGGCGAGACCTACCGACGGGCCGGGTTCGGGCCGGCCATGGCCCGGTTCATCGCCCTGGTCATGGTCGAGGGCCCGCTGCCGGCGGACCACCTCGACCGCCCGGCGCCCGACCCGGCCGCCTTCGGCCTGCCGTCGACCGACGACGGCTCCCGCGACGACGCGTTGCTCGCGCAGAACAACCGCACCTGCGTGCCGTTCGTGCCCGACCTGGCCGCCGTCGCCGCGGCGCCGACCCACGTCGTGGTCGCGGTCGGCGTCGAGTCCGAGCAGCAGCTGGCCGGGCGGGCCGCCGTCGCCCTCGCCCGGGCGTTGGGCACCGAGCCGGTCAGGTTCCCGAGCCACCACGCCGGGTTCCTGGGCGGTGAGCACGGCCAGCACGGCGAGCCCGAGGCGTTCGCCGCGCGGCTGCACGAGGTCCTGGCGGGGGCGAGGTCGTAGCCCTGGGCAGGCGCAGGCATCGTTGCCGGATGCATCGCGTGACGATACATTGCGTTGGTGCCCGCGCCGCTGGGAGACGTCCCCTACCTGGTGCTGGCTGCCCTGTCGGGCGGTCGGCGCCACGGCTACGACGTCGTCCGGGTCGTCGGCTCGCTGACCGAGGGGGCGGTGACGCTCGGGGCCGGGACGCTCTACGGGGCGCTGGACCGGTTGGTCCAGGCCGACCTCGTCGCCCCTGACGGCGAGGAGCGGGTGGCCGGCCGGCTTCGTCGCTACTACCGGCTGACCGAGTCGGGCACCACGGTGCTGGACGCCGAGACGGCCCGTCGCGAGCAGGTGGTCGTCGCGGTCCGGGGGCGGCTGCGCGCGGCCGGGCAGGAGGACGAGGCGTGGGGGACCGCATGAGCGATCAGCAAGACCTGGACGAGACCCGCTACGAGGCCGACGCGCGTCGGTGGCTGCGGGTGTACCCGCCGCGCTGGCGGCGGGCCCGCGAGGACGAGGTGCTGGGCGTGCTGCTGGACACCCGCCCGGCGGGGGCGTCCCGGTTGTCGACCGGGGCGCGCCTCGACCTGGTCCGAGGGTCCGTGGGCTTCTGGTGGCGGACGCGTCCGCCGTTCCTCGTCTGGCTGCTGTGGCGCTGGAACGACACGCTGCCGGGTCGCGAGCACCGCGAGTGGGTCCTGGACGACCTGAACGGTCGGTTCTGGGCGTTCCGTCAGGTCGTCCTCGGCGTCCCCGGGTTGGTCGCGGCCGGCTACCTCTTGGCGTGGTCCGGGGGTGGCAGCGGCACGCTCTGGTGGTTCCTGCTTCCGTTCCTGGTCGTCATGACCGGCATGTGCCTGCCGTGGCCGACGCGCTGGCGGCGCCGGACGGTTCTGCGCGAGATGGCCGAGGTCGACCGGCAGGAGCACGTCGCCAGGCGCTTCGACGGGTCGCTCCCCTGGCGGGCCCGGCGGCGGTGGGCCTGGACCGACCGCCTGCTGTGGCCGGTGCTGGCCCCGCTGCTGGTCGCCGTCCCGATCATCGGGGTGGCGGGCTGGTGGTGGTGGTCGGGGGCGCCCGGGGCGGACGAGGTAGCCGTGATCGGGCCGTGGCTGTGGTCCGGCGGTGCCGGCCTCGCGGTAGTGGTCGCGATCGTCGCCGCCGGCGTCGTGGTCCCGTACCTGGCCATGCCGGCCCGTGCTCGTCGACGGCTCGAGGGTCGACCCGACCAGCCGTGGCGCGACCTCCGGCCCGTCCCCCTGCTGCTGGTGGTCCCGCTGACCGCGGTCGGCGCGGTGGTACCGCTGCTGGCCGGCGCGCTCCCCCTGGCCCACGCCGTGGCCGCCCTGACCGGGCTCTCGGTGCCCACCTGGCCCGGGCAGGCGACCACCAGCTCCGTGGTGCCGCTGCTGCTGGTATGGGCCGCGGCGGGGACGGCGCTGCTCACGCACCGGCAGGTGGTCCGGGCCCGCCGGACGGGACCGACGCCGGCCCTCGTGGACGTCTGGAGCACACGCGGCGGCGATGACGTGCTGGTCGACCCCCCCGTCGTGCCGTACGGGCACGAGTTCGTCCCCTACCCGCCGGCGCCCGGCGCCGCCGCCCACCCCTCGCCCGGCCACCACTAGGCTCGGCCCCATGCCGCGCCTCGTCGTCGACGTCATGCCCAAGCCGGAGATCCTGGACCCGCAGGGCGCCGCCATCACCCACGCCCTGGGGCGCCTGGGCTACACCGGTCTGACCGAGGTGCGGCAGGGCAAGCGGTTCGAGGTCGTCGTGGACGTCGCCGACGACGCCACCGTGGCCAAGGTCCGCGAGGCCGCCGAGGCCATGCTCAGCAACCCCGTGATCGAGGACGTGGTCTCCGTCCGCGTGGTCGAGGACCCGGAGGAAGGCGCCCAGCAGTGAGCCGCGCCGCGGGTCCGGCACCCGACTCCCCGCCGACCCACATGGTGCGCGAGATCGCGGAGCAGCCCGCTGCGCTCGCGGCCACGTTCGAGGCGCTCCTGCCGCTGCGCGAGGACCTGCGCCGGCTGTTCGAGGGCCGCCGCCACGTCATGCTCGTGGCGCGCGGGTCCAGCGACAACGCGGCCGTCTACGGCCGCTACCTGCTCGGGGCCCACGCCGGGGTGCGGGGCTCGATGGCCGCCCCGAGCCTGGCCACCCACTACGGCCCCGGGGGGCACGGGGTCGAGCTCGACCTGGACGACACGCTCGTGGTGAGCGTGTCGCAGTCGGGGGCCACCGAGGAGATCGTCGCCACCCAGCAGTGGGCCGCCCGTCGGGGCGCCGCCACCGTCGCCGTGTCCAACATCGAGGGCTCCCCGCTGCTGCGCACGGCGGACCTGGCGCTGCAGACCCGCGCCGGCCCGGAGCTCGCCGTCCCGGCCACCAAGTCCTACCTGACCCAGCTCGCCGCGATGGTCGTGCTCGGGACCGCGCTCGCGCCGGAGCCGACGTCGCTGGACGCCGACATCGCCCGGGTGCCGGACGCCGTGGCCCGGCTGGTCGACGAGCAGCAGGGCGTCGACCAGGCCGCAGCCGCCCTCAGCGCGTCCCGACACCCGCTGGTCAGCGGACGGGGCCTGCTCATGGGGACCGCGCTGGAGGTCGCGCTCAAGCTCGAGGAGACGTGCCTGCGGCCGGTGCGGGGGCTGTCGTACGCCGACCTGCGGCACGGCCCGATCGCCGTGGTCGACGACGACGTCCTGGCCGTGCTGGTGTCCGCGCCGGACGGCCCGCTCACCGGGGCCATGACCGAGCTCGCGCGAGAGCTGCGCGACCGGGGGGCACGGACGGTCGGGGTGGGCGGCGACGCCGCGTTCGCCGAGGCGGTGGACGTGGCCGTGGCCGGGCCCGACCTGCCGGAGGTGCTGGCCCCGCTGGGCACGGTGGTGCCGCTCCAGCTGGCCATCGAACGGGCCGCCCGTGTGCTCGGCCTGGACCCTGACGCCCCGCGCGGGCTGCGCAAGGTCACCCGCACCGACACCTGAGCGGGCGGCGGTACGTGGCGAGCCGGTTCAGGCGGCGAGCGGGGCCCGGACGGGCAGCTCGCTGCCGGTGAGCAGCACCTGCACGGCGCGGTCGTCGCGCTGGTTGAGCACCAGCGGGGCGAGCAGGTTGGCGGTGGTGCCGGCCGCGGTCTCACCTGCGGTCAGCACCACGAAGAGCAGGGCGTCGCCGGCCCCGGTCAGCCCGAGCAGGTCCACGTCCTCGTCGGACAGGACGGGCGCGTAGTCGGGGAAGAAGGCCCACGGCGCGGCCAGCAGCAACGACACCGCGCCGTCCAGCGACTCCAGCGAGAACAGGACGCCGGAGGACTCGAGACCACGGAGCCGGTACTCGTGCACCCCGGGCAGGCCTGGCAACGGGTGCACCAGGCTGACGGTGCGCGGGTCGTCGGCCGGCAGGTCGCCGGTGGTCGCGCTGTCGCTCATCGGCCCAGCCAAGCACGTCATCGCAGGAAGTCCAGCAGCGTGGGCTGGAGCACCCGGGCGGTGGCCCCGAGCGCGGCCTGGTAGGCCGTGGTCTGCAGCTGCAGCTCGAGGATGGTCTTGGGCAGGTCGATGTCCTCGATCTGCGACTGCGACGAGCGCAGCGTGATGGCCGCGTCCTCCGCCTTGAGCTTGAGGTTCTCCAGCCGGTTGGTGCGCGCGCCGACGTCCGACACCGCTCCCAGCACCTTCTCCAAGGAGGCGTCGAGGTCCTCGAGGCGTCCCGGGGTGGGCTGACCGGTCGCGAGGTCGGCGATGATGGCGTCGATCCGGGCGACCACGCCGTCGGGCCCGTCACCGAACGCGGCGCGGCCGTCCACGTCGACCCGCACGACGGACTCGGTCCCGATCCGACGTTCCACGGTGCCCGTGACGCTGCCGACGTAGGCCCCGGTGCCGTCGAAGGCGGCCGACCCGTCGGTCGTGCCGCCGAACACCGGGCGGCCCAGGTACTGGGTGTTGGACAGCTCGACCAGGCTGTCGCGAACCCCCTTGAGCTCGGCCGCCAGGGCGTCACGACCCGGCTGCCCGAGCGCGCCGTTGCCGCCCTGCACCGTGAGGTCGCGAGCGCGCCGGATCGCGGCCGAGGACAGCTGCAGCGCGTTGTCGGCGGTGTCCAGCCACGAGACGCCGTTCTCGGCGTTGCGCACGTACTGCGCCGTGGCGGCCCGCTCGGCCTTGAGCTGCATGATGTCGCTGGCCCCGATGGGGTTGTCCGACGGGCGGCTGATCTGCTTGCCGCTGGACAGCTGCTCCTGCAGCGTGGACGAGCGGGACAGCGACGCCTGCAGGTTCGCGTACGTCGTGTCGGCCATCGAGCGTTGAGTGATCCGGAACATCAGCGACCCACCAGTCCTGTGCGGTTGATCAGGGTGTCGAGCGCCTGGTCCACGGCGGTCAGCATGCGGGCGGACCCCTCGTAGGCGCGCTGGAACATGACCATGTTCGTGAGCTCCTCGTCGATGTCGACGCCGGAGACGGCCTCGCGGGCGGCCATGACGTCGCCGACGACGACCGCCTGCGCGGTCGAGCGGCGGTTCGCGGCCTGGGTCTGCGCGCCGATGTCGGCGACGAACCGGCGCCAGCCGGCGTCGGGGGAGCCGACCTGCTGGCCGATCGCCCCCAGGCGGTCGGCGACCGTGGCATCCAGCGCGCCACCGCCGGGCTGGGCCGCCGCGACGTGGTCGGTGTCGGTCAGCGCGACCGTCAGGCCCGCGGCCGTCGTGCCGGTGAACAGGTCACGGCCCGTCACGCCGTCCAGGCCGGCGCCCGTGGTGTGCACGTCGTTGACCTGGGTCGCGATGTCGACCGCCGCGGCGTCCAGGGAGTCCATCACGCCGGGCCAGGTGGTGTTGAGGCCGACCAGGACGGCGCCGATCCGGCCGCCCGGCACGTCCATCGGCGCGCCCGCGGTCCCGGTGACGGTCACGGCGGTGCCGTCCCGGACCTCCTGCAGCGACGCGGCGGAGCCGGCGCCGACCGCCAGGGCGGTGGCCTTCTCGCCGCGCACGATGGCGGTGCCGCCGACGAACACGTCGACCGTCCCCAGCTCACCGGTGCGGACGGTGCCGCCGGTCAGCTCGCTGAGCCGGACGACGAGCGCGTCGCGCTGGTCGAGCAGGGCGTTGGGGGCGTTGCCCGCGGCGGTCGCCTCGCGGATGGAGGCGTTGAGCTCGGCCACGGACGACGCGGTGCTGTTGACCTCGTCGACCGCGAGCCGGAGCGCGTTGCGCTGGTCGTTCCACGCCTGGTTCACGCCGCCGGCGGCGGAGGCCAGGGAGTCGGTGACGCCGCGGGCGGCCTGCAGCACCTGGGTGCGGGCCGCCTCGCTGCCCGGGTTGTTGGCCAGGTCCTGGAAGGAGGCCCACATGGTCGACAGGCGCGAGGTCAGCCCGGTGTCACCGGGCTCGCCCAGCGACACCTCCAGGCGGGCGTAGGCCGTGCGCTCCACGTCCATGAACTGCGCGGTCGAGCGCTCGGTGCGCACGCGGGTGGCGACCAGCTCGTCGGTGACCCGCTGCAGGTCGGTGACCCGGACCCCCGTGCCGGGACCGTCCCAGCGGGAGAACAGGGCCGTCCCGGTCGACATCGGGCTGGTGGGGTCCATGACCACGCGCTGGCGCGAGTAGCCGGGGGTGTTGGCGTTCGCCACGTTCGCCCCGGTGGTGTCCAGGCCGTAGCGCTGGGCCACCAGCCCGGACAGGGCGGTGTGCAGTCCTGCGAAGCTCGACATCAGAGTGCCTCGTCCACGAGTCGGCCCGCGCTCTGGCGGGGGAGGGTGCGGGATGCGGCCGGCCCGTAGGTCTGGGCCGGCTCCTCGACCGAGGCCAGGGCCTCGCTCAGTCCGACCATGCCCTCGTGGAGCAGGCGGCGGTTGGCCTGGGCCAGCTCGGTGATCTCGGCCGTGAGGGTGAGGAACGCGTCGCGGTGCGACAGGAGCATGGCGGCGTACGGCTCGGGTGCGCTGCGGGCGATGGCGATCAGCGACGGGCCCTGCGGCAGGCCCAGCTCCATCGCGACGACGTCGGTCTCCAGCGTGCGAACACGCTCGGAGTCCCGGATCTGCTCCAGGACGGCCTCGACCTCCCGGGTGGCGTGCGCGAGCCAGCGGGCGCGGCCCGAGGCCAGCACCAGCTGCTCCTCCTCCAGCTTGAACAGCAGGAGCTCGAGGAGCTCACGTTCGCGCCACAGGATCCGGCAGAAGTCCGCGAGTGCCACTGGTACACCTCCCTTGGCGCCGCTGACGGGCACCGACCGCGACGACGGCCTCACCGTCGTTCCCGGTCCTGTTCGGCGGGCGTCCGCGCGATCTGAGCGACGTCCGCCGTTCGGAGGACCCGTCCCGGTGGCGTCACCCGTCCGGCCCACGACGTAGCCCGTTCGGCCCCTCAAGCGGCCCCGGGGCCGCGACGAGGAACAGCGGGTGCCGAACCAACCCTTCGCCGCCCTACTGATGCCGGGCGCCCCCGCCGAGGAGTCGTCCGACGTCGACGCCCTCGTCGTCGCCAACCTGCCCCTCGTGGGCCACTGCGTCGGCGAGGTGATGTCGCGCGTGCCGTCCCACGTGGACCGCGACGACCTGGCCGGTGCCGGGGTCGAGGGGCTGCTGCAGGCCGCCCGCTCCTGGCGCCCGGAAACGGGTGTCCCCTTCACCGCCCACGCCCGCACCCGCGTCCGCGGGGCGATCGTCGACGAGCTGCGCGCCACCGACTGGGCCAGTCGCGCGGCACGCTCCCGGGCCCGCCAGGCCGCCGACACCACCGAGACCCTCACCGCCGCGCTGGGCCGCACCCCCAGCGTCGACGAGGTCGCCGACGCCATGGGGGTCGCCCCCGGCCACGTGCACCGCGTCCGCGCCGAGACCCACCGCTCGTACCTGACGAGCCTGGAGGAGGTCGACGCCTCCCCGGACTCGTCCCGCAGCGTGCAGGACTCGCTGCGTGACCCGGGGCTGTCGCCGGAGGACCACGTCGTCCTGGCCGAGCACCTGGGTCGGTTGCGCCGGGCCGTCGACCTGCTGCCCGAGCGCGTCCGCGAGGCCGTCCGCGGCCACTACCTCGACGAGGAGCCGATGGCGTCGATCGCCGCGCGTCTCGGCGTCACGGAGTCGCGGGTGTCGCAGCTGCGGGCCGAGGGCGTCGCCCTGCTGCGCGTGGCGCTGGAGCAGGCTGCCGCCGCGGACCTGGAGACGGCGGCGCAGGCGACCGGGCCCGAGCCGGCACCGGTGACGCCCGGGCTGCCTGCGCTCCCCGTCCAGGGGGGCCGCGTCCCCAACCGGCGCGAGGCCGCCTACGCCGCCGCCGTGGCGTCCGCCGCCGACTCCCGGACCAGCATCGGGGTGGGGACTGCCGTGCTCAGCGGCGTGCTCCGGCCCCGGGTTGCTGCGACCGGGTGACACCACCACCGACCAGGGCCTGATCCTCAGGTCCGGACCCGCACGACCGATCCACACCCTGGCCACGGAAGGCCGAGCACACCCCGACATCACGGAGGAACACAGATCATGGGTCTTCAGATCAACAACAACATCGCGGCGTTCAACAGCTACCGCAACCTGTCCGCCACGGACACGCAGATGGGCAAGTCGCTGGAGAAGCTGTCCAGCGGTTTCCGCATCAACCGCGCGGCCGACGACGCCGCCGGCCTGGCGATCTCCGAGGGCCTGCGCTCGCAGGTCGGTGGTCTCAAGCAGGCCGTCCGCAACGCCCAGGACGGCATCTCCGTCGTCCAGACCGCGGAGGGCGCGCTCACCGAGGTCCACTCCATCCTGCAGCGCATGCGTGACCTGGCCGTCCAGGCCGGTAACGACTCGAACAACGCGGACTCCCGTGCGGCCATCGCCACCGAGGCGACCGCGCTGTCCTCCGAGCTCACCCGCATCGGCAACAGCACCAACTTCAACGGCACCAAGCTGCTCGACGGCTCCGCCGGCACCCTGAACTTCCAGATCGGTGCGGACGGCGACGCCGACAGCCAGATCGGCGTCAACCTGACCAGCGCCGACGTCACCGCGGTCGCCAGCAACCTGGGCAACTCCGGTGCCAGCTTCGCGGTCATCACCCCGACCGCCGTCGCCGGCAGCCTGGCCTTCTCCAACGGCACGACCGACGTGTCCGTGGACGTGGGCGCCGCCGGCGACCACACCTCGGTCAAGTCCGTGGCCGACGCCCTGAACGCCGACACCGACTTCTCCAACAACTTCTCGGCGTCGGTGAACGACGACAACGAGCTCGTCGTCACCTCCAAGACCGGTGGCACCGTCACCGGTGGTACCGCCGCCACTCCGGCTGCTGCCGGCACCGGCGTCGACGTGGCCGTGGCGATCACCGGTGGTCTGGACTTCACGTCCGCCGCCGGCGCCCAGGCCGCCATCAGCTCCATCGACAACCAGATCAAGAGCGTCTCCACCGCTCGCGCCGAGCTGGGTGCCTACCAGAACCGGTTCGAGTCGACCATCAACAACCTCAACGTCGCGGTGGAGAACCTGTCCGCGTCGGAGAGCCGCATCCGCGACACGGACATGGCTCTGGAGATGGTCGAGTTCACCCGCACGCAGATCCTGTCGCAGGCCGGCACCGCCATGCTCGCGCAGGCCAACCAGGCGCCCCAGGGCGTCCTGCAGCTCCTCCGCTGATCCCGCTGACCAGCGGTAGCAGCACCCTCTGAACGACCGACCGCCGGGGACCGCACCCAGGGTCCCCGGCGGTCGGGCTCCACCCCCGCACACCGCCCGGCTCCGCCGGGACAACCCAGGAGGACGGCGCCATGAGCACGTTCGCAGTCGACGGGCTCGTCAGCGGTCTCGACACCGCCAGCCTCGTCAGCCAGCTGATGCAGCTCGAGGCCGTGCCCAAGGCGCGCCTGCAGACCAAGGTCGTCGACCACACCACGGACATCCGCGCCTACCAGAACGTCGCCGCGGCGATGAAGAAGATCGAGGACGCGGTCGCCGAGGTCACCAAGGCGCAGACGTGGACCGGAGTCAAGGCCGCCGTCACCGGGGACGCGGTGACCGCCACCGCGAGGACGGGGGCGAGCACGGGCAGCCTCGCCATCCAGGTCAGCTCGCTGGCGACCCAGGCCCGGTGGACCTTCGCCGACCAGGCCGGGCTCGACACCGCGGCCACCTTCACCGCCGGTACCCAGCTCAGCTTCACCAAGGGCGACGGCACGCAGGTCTCGGTCGCGACCGGGTCCGGCTCCATCCGCGACGTCATGGACTCGATCAACGCCACCGAGGGCCTGGGCGCCCGGGCCGTCGCCGTCCGCGTCGGGCCCGAGGAGTACCGGCTCCAGATCACCAGCACCGGCACCGGTGCAACCGGCGCCACCCGCCTGACCAACCCCGAGGCGCTTGACCCGGGCTTCGACCCGGCCACCGGTCGCACCGGCGGCACCGACGCCGCCTACACGATCAACGGCATCGCGGGCACGTCCCCGACGAACAGCGTGACCAACCTGGTCTCCGGCGTCGACGTCGTCCTGACCAAGGTCGGCGAGGCCACGGTCGGCGTCGCCACCGACACGGCCGCCACCAAGGCCGCCATCGAGAAGCTCGTCGCCGCCACCAACGAGGCCCTCGCGGTCGTCAAGGTGCAGACCGCCACCGACCCGGGCCTCAGCACCCGCGGCCCGCTGGCCTCGGACTCGATGGTCCGGGCCATCACGGGTCGGGTCCTGCAGGCCGTCGGTGACGGCGTCGGCGGCATCAGCGCGGCCACCATCGGGCTGCAGACCACCCGCGAGGGGACCCTGAAGCTCGACACGGCCGTGCTGGACCAGGCGCTGGCCGCCAACCCGGCCGGGGTGCGGGCGATGTTCTCCCCGGTGCCCGGTCCGCCCGTCCCCGTCGACCCCTCGGACCCGGGCGGCCCGACCGTGCCGGCGCCGGTGCAGGTCGGCATCGCCGAACGGCTCCGGTCCATCGTCGACTCCGCGACCAGCACCAGCAACGGCTTCCTGACCAACGCGGTGCAAGGGCGTGAGAGCAGCAAGAAGGACCTCGAGACGCAGATCCTGTCCTGGGACCGGCGACTGGAGACGCGCAAGACCGCTCTGCAGAAGCAGTTCGCCGGCCTGGAGGTCGCGCTGGGCCGCCTGCAGTCACAGGGCAGCTGGCTCTCCGGCCAGCTCGCCGGTCTGCAGAACAACCGCGCATGACCGCCGCCGCCTTCGGGTTCGCCACCTCGCGGACCACCACCGCCGCCCGCCTCAGCAGGTTCACCGACGACGCGCTGAGCACCGCCAGCCCCTCGCAGCTGCTCGTCAAGCTCTTCGACCGCCTCGTGCTGGACATCGAGCGGGCCGAGGCCGCGCAGCGGTCCGGCCGCCACTCCGCCGCCAACGAGCAGCTGGTCCACGCCCAGGCCATCGTGGCCGAGCTGATGAGCAGCCTGGACGTCCACGCCTGGTCCGGTGGGCCGCAGCTGATGTCGGTCTACACGTTCCTGCTGAGCGAGCTGGTCAGCGCCAACGTCCAGCACGACCCCGACCGTACGGCCGCCTGCGGGCGCGTGGTCGAGCCGCTGGCCGACGCCTGGCGCCGGGCGGCCACCGACGGCACCACGGCGGTCTCACCCGCGCGCGCCGCCCTGCTCGGCGACGCCGCCGACGTCCCCCCGCAGCGCACCTCGCTGGTCGGCTGAGCCGACCCGTGATCCAGCAACCCGCCCGTCCGGCGGCGGCGGGGCACCTCCTCCGCCAGCCCGACCGGCGTCACGTGCTCGTCCGCCCCCGTACGGACCCCGACGACTTCGACCACGCCTGGCAGCGCGCCCTGGACGACCTCGAGGTCGACGTGGAGCGCGCGGAGGCCCTGCTGCGCGACGGCCACGACCGCCACGACGCCCACGGCCCCGACGGGTCCGCCGGTCCTGACGAGGGGCCGCCGACCGTGACCTGGGCCGCCCCACGCCTGGCGACCCCGCTCCCCGACAGCATGCGCGAGCGAGCCGAACGCATCCTCGAACGTCAGCTCGCCGTCACCGGCCGGTTGTCGAGCGCCATGACCAGCTCGCGCCGCCACATGGACGTCGTCGACCGGCTCGTGCCGTCCGACGCCCGCCCCATGTACGTCGACCAGGCGCTCTGAGCCCTGCGTCCGGGCCCGCCCCACGGGTCGGGTCGGCCCGCTCGGGCGCACGTCTGCCCGGCGCACCGGACAGGCGCGCCGGGACAGGGCCCCGCCGTCACCCGATCGGGCGATCCACTCGGGTCGGCCCCGGGACGAAGCCCTGTGTGAGCACGGATCGCTCACTCCCCAGGCCGACGGATCGGCCGCCCCGCACCGCCCCCGCGTCCCCGGGGTCGGGATGAGGAGATCGACGAAGTGACCGAGACCGCGTCCGTGACCGGTGCTGCCCTGATGAGCGCCGTCTCCGGCCTCAGCGCCCGCAGCCGGGCCATCGCCGACAACATCGCCAACATCCAGACCCCGGGCTTCCAGTCCCGCCGGGTGGCCTTCGAGGACGCGGTCGCCAAGGCCGCCGGGTCGGGCCGCCGCGAGGTGACCGGTCACAGCCAGGCGCTGTCGCTGGAGCCCACCCGCATGGACGGCAACAACGTCAACCTCGACACCGAGACCCTGCAGTCGATCGACACGGGCATGCGGTACCAGCTCGCGCTGCGCGCGATCGACGACCGCTTCGGCGTCGTCCGCGCCGCCATCCGGACGATGGGCTGATCCCGGTGTCCTCCTTCCCCGTCTTCGGCGTCGCCGGCTCCGGCGTGACCGTCTACCGCAAGTGGCTCGACGCGGTCAGCGACAACCTGTCGAACATCAACACCGTCAACCCGGCCGGCGAGGACGCGTTCCAGGCGCGCTACGTCATGGCCCGGTCCGTGCAGTACGGCGAGGGCATCGGCGGGGCGCAGGTCGCGGGCGTCGAGCTGGGCGACCCGAACGGCCGGATGGTCTACGACCCGTCCCACCCCTACGCCGATGCCGAGGGCTACATCCGCACGCCCGACATCGACATGGCCAGCCAGATGGCCCAGCTGATGATGGCCCAGCGCGGCTACCAGGCGAACCTCGCCGTGGTCGACCGCGCCCGTGACGCCTACTCCGCCGCCATCAACGTCGGGCGGAACTCATGAGCATCCAGCCGATCGGCGCCGTCTCCGGGACCGCGCCCGTCGCCCCGGTCAGCCCGCTGTCGGCCCCGCTGCCGCCCATGGACCCCGCGGCCACCGCGGCCGCGGGCGCCGAGTTCGCCGGGGCCCTGCAGAACGCCGGTCCGGTGCAGGCCGCCGGAGGCGTCGGGCAGGCCACCGTCGGCCGCCTCGACCAGCTGCAGCAGCTGCAGGCCACCGCGGACGACCTGGCCGTGCAGGCCGTCACCGGCCAGCTGGCCGACCCGAGCCAGTACACGATCGCCGCGACCGAGGCCACGCTCGCCACCCAGATGACCGTGGCGCTGCGCAACAAGGCCGTCGACGCCTACTCCGAGGTCATGAGGATGCAGCTGTGAGCCCGCGGCAGAACGTGGTCAGCAACGACCCCCGGGTCAAGGCCACCCAGCAGGCCCGTCGGGCCCAGTCGGCCTGGAACGACCTGCCGCCGGCGCAGAAGACCATCGGCGTCGTCGTCGCGGTCGCCCTGCTGGTCGGTGCGGTCGTGTTCGTGCAGTGGCAGCGCGCCCCGCAGCTGGGCCCGCTGTTCACGGGGCTGTCCTCGGCCGACGGCGGCGCCGTCGTCGAGCAGCTGCAGGCCGCAGGCGTGCAGTACGAGCTGGCCGACGGCGGGGCCACGGTCCTGGTGCCGAGCGACCAGGTCTACGACCTGCGCCTGCGGATGTCGGCCGCCGGCCTGCCCGGCGACGACACGGGCGGCTACTCGCTGCTGGACGAGCAGGGCGTCACCGCCTCGCAGTTCCAGCAGGAGGTCGCCTACCAGCGCGCGATGGAGGGCGAGCTCGCCACAACCATCGCCGCCATCGAGGGCGTCGACACCGCGGTGGTCCACCTCGCCATCCCCGAGAAGGACGTGTTCCTCGAGGAGACCGACACCCCCACCGCCAGCGTGCTGGTGCAGACCGCGACGGGGACCAGCCTCGACAAGGACCAGGTGCAGTCGGTCGTCAACCTGGTGTCGTCGTCCATCGAGGGCATGACCCCGGAGTCGGTGACCGTGGTCGACGACGAGGGCTCGATGCTGTCCGCGTCCGGCGCCCCCGGCGCCGCGGCCGGCGGCGGCGAGGCGGCCGACATGACCGCGGAGTTCGAGAGCCGCGTCGCCGGTGACCTGCAGGCGCTGCTGGACACCGTGGTGGGGCCCGGCAACGCCGTCGCCACCGTGACCGCCGGGCTCAACTTCGACGAGTCGGAGGCCACCACCGAGCGCTTCCTCGCCCCCGAGGACGGCGTCCTGCCGCTGAGCCAGACCGTCGAGACCGAGAACTACACCGGCGCCGGGAACGCCGAGGCCGGGGTCCTCGGCCCCGACAACATCGCCGTGCCCAACGACGCCGGCGGGGAGGACTCCGCGTACGAGTCGGAGTCCAGCACCGTCAACAACGCCGTGGGCAAGATCACCGAGCGGGTCGTGCAGGCCCCCGGTGCCGTCGAGCGGCTCAGCGTGTCCGTGGTCGTCGACCGTGAGGCCGTGGCCCGCGCCGACATGCTGGCCCTGCAGGACACCGTGTCCGCCGCGGTGGGCCTGGACGCGGCCCGCGGCGACGTGGTGTCGGTCACCCAGATGCCGTTCGACGTCGGCGACGCCGACGCGGTCGCCGCCGAGCTCGAGGCCGCCGCCGAGGCCGAGGCCGCCGCGGCGCAGGAGCAGTGGATCTGGAACGCGGTCCTGGCCGCGCTGGTCCTGGTCGTCATCATCGCGACGATCATCATGGGCCGCCGCCGCAAGAAGTCGGAGCCGGTGGACCTGGGCCTCTACGAGCCCGTCGAGGAGCCCCTGCCCCCGCCGCTGCCGCCGGTCCCCGCCCCCCGTGAGGCCCTGCCGCCCGCCCCCGACCCCGAGGCGGAGGAGATCGCGGCGCTGCAGATGCAGCGCGAGGAGGTCATCGACCTCGTCGACCGCGAGCCGGCCGAGGTGGCCGAGCTGCTGCGCTCCTGGCTCGCCGACCGGAGGACCTCATGACCGTCACCGACACCCCGCCGCTGCCCCTCGAGGCGGCCGCCATCCGTCCGGTCGCCCCGGTCGTCGACCTGTCCGGGCTGCAGAAGGCCGCCGTGCTGCTGGTCATGCTCGGCAAGGAGCGCGCCGCCAACGTCATCCGCCACCTCGGCGGCACCGACCTCGACGAGCTCGTCGCCCAGGTCGTCCGGCTCCGCGACGTGTCCCCCGCCATCGCGGGTCAGGTCCTCACCCAGTTCCACAGCCTGGCCGTGCGCCAGGGGATCGTCGGTGCCGGGGGCGAGGGGTACGCCCGCGACATGCTCGAGCGCTCGCTCGGCAAGGAGGACGCCGGCGACGTCATGAAGCGGATCGCCAGCTCGGTCGCGGAGCGGCCGCTGAAGTTCCTGCAGGACGTCGACCCCCAGCAGCTGATGTCGATCCTGCGCGGCGAGCACCCGCAGACCCTCGCGGCCGTCCTCGTCCACCTGCGCCCGGACCAGGCCTCGGTGGTCATGGCCGGGCTGTCGGCCACCGACCAGGCCGCCGTGGCCCGCCGGCTCGCCAACACCGGCCGGTTCCAGCCGCACGCCCTCAACATCCTCCAGGACGTGCTCAAGGCCCGGACGTCGTCCGTGCTGCCGCAGAGCACCGGCGACGTGGTCACCGGCGGCGTCCAGAGCCTGGTCGACGTCATCAACCGCGCGGACGCCGCCACCGAGCGCGCCATCCTCGACGGGCTCGAGGCCACCGACCCGGCCCTGGCCGAGGAGGTCCGCGCCCGGCTGTTCGTCTTCGCCGACATCGTCAGCCTCGAGGACCGGGCCGTGCAGATGGTGCTGCGCCAGGTCGACTCCGTCGTCCTGGCCACGGCGCTCAAGTCCGTGCCGCAGGTCGTCCGGGACAAGGTCCTGTCCAACGTGTCCGAGCGGGCACGGCAGGACCTGGTCGACGAGATCGAGGTGCTGGGCTCCGTCCGCGTGTCCGCGGTCGAGGAGGCCCAGGCCACCATCGTCCAGATCATCCGCTCGCTCGAGGAGTCCGGCCAGATCGTCGTGAGGCGGGGTGGTGAGGATGAGTTCGTCTCCTGAGCTGCTCGCCCGTCGCGAGCCGGCCGCCCCGCAGGTGCGGCCGTTCGTGCCCGGTGCGGTGCCGGGGTCGACGGGCGGCCACGGCCCCGGCCGAGCCGACGGGTTCGCCGCCGGCTACGCCACGGGCTACAGCGAGGGCCTGCGTCGGGCCGCCGCCGCCGTGACCGGCCAGGAGGAGGTGCGCCTCGCCGCCCTGGCCGCCGAGCGCGACCAGCTCCGCGCCCGTGTCGGCGACCTGATGCTCCAGCTCCGCGCCGGTGCGGTGCAGCTGCAGGAGGACGCCTCCGTCGACGTCGCCGACCTGGTCCAGGTGGTCGCGGCCTGCGCCGCCGACCTGGCCCGCCAGGTCGTGCTGGACGCCGCGCCGAGCGCCGAGGTGCTGGTGGGACGGCTCCGCCGCGCGCTGGAGGAGGCCGAGCCCGGGGCCCCCACGACCGTGCACGTCACCCCCGACGCGGTGCGGATGCTGGAGCGGGAGGGCGTGCTGCCCGACGGCCTGCCCGCCGGGGTCGTGGTGGTGGCCGACGTCCGGCTGTCCGCCGGTGACGTCGTGGTGCGGACCGGGGCCACGACGGTCACGGACCTCCTCGTGCCCGCCGTCCAGGCCGCGGTGGCCGCTATGACGGCGGCCGAGCAGTGACCGCCACCGCCACCGCCACCGCCACGGCTCCCGCGTCCGAGGACGTCCGCGGTCGGCTGACCGGGAGGCTGCGACGCGCGGCCGGCGCCTCGGCCCCCAGCCGCCGCGGCCGAGTCAGCGCCGTCGTGGGCCTGGGTGTGGAGATCGACGGCGTCCGCGCCGCCCTCGGCGAGATCGTCATGGTCGGCGACGGCCCGGACCCGGTCGAGGCCGAGGTCGTCGCCGCCCACGGCACGCGGCTGTCCTGCACGCCCCTGCACGGCACGGCCGGCCTGGCGGTCGGCGTCCCCGCCCGCGCCACCGGGACCCGGGCCCGGGTGCCCCTCGGGCGGGAGCTGCTGGGACGGGTCATCGACCCCACGGGTGCGCCGCTGGACGGACGCCCCGCCCCCGCCACGACGCAGTTCGGCGACGTGGACGGCGCCGCGCCCTCGCCCCTCACCCGCGGCCGCATCACGTCCCGGCTGCCGCTGGGGGTCCGCGTCCTGGACGCCTTCACGCCCGTCGGCCGCGGGCAGCGGATCGGCGTGTTCGCCGGGTCGGGCGTCGGCAAGTCGAGCCTGCTGTCGATGATCACGCGCAACAACGAGGCCGCCATCACCGTCATCGCCCTGGTCGGCGAGCGTGGCCGCGAGGTCCGCCAGTTCGTCGAGGACGACCTGGGCCCGGAGGGGCTCGCCCGCTCCGTCGTCGTGGTGTCCACCTCCGACGACCCGCCCTTGCTCCGCCTGCGCGCCGCCTTCGCCGCGACCCGCATCGCCGAGGGCTTCGCCGCGGACGGCGCCGACGTCGTCCTGCTGATGGACAGCCTGACCCGCGTCGCCACCGCGCAGCGCGAGGTCGCCCTGAGCGCCGGGGAGCCGCCCGCCACGCGCGGGTTCCCGCCGTCGGTGTTCGCGATGATGCCCCGCCTGCTCGAGCGCGCCGGTCCGCTGGCCACGGGGTCCATCACGGGCGTCTACACGGTCCTGGTGGACGGTGACGACCACAACGAGCCCATCGCCGACGCCGTGCGCGGTGTGCTGGACGGCCACGTCGTCCTCAGCCGCGCCATCGCCACCACGGGCCGCTTCCCCAGCGTCGACGTGCTCGCGTCGGTCTCTCGGCTCGCCCCGCACATCAGCACCCCCGAGGAGCTGCGGGCCGCGTCCCGCGTGCGCCGCATCCTGGCCGCGCACCGTGACGCCCGCGACCTGGTCGAGGTCGGCGCCTACGTGGCCGGCAGCAACGCCGACGTCGACGCGGCCCTGCGGCTTCAGGCCCCGGTCGAGGTGTTCTGCACGCAGGGCCTGGCCGAGCCGGCCCCCGTGGCCGAGACGGTCCGGGCGCTGCAGGCCATCGCCGACGCGGCGGGCCCGGCATGAGCCTGGCCGCCCTGCTGGGGCTGCGTCGGACGGCCCGGCGCGAGGCCGAGCGCGACGCCGCCGCCGCCGTCGGGGCCCGCGCCCGCGCCCAGGCCGCCCGGGCCCAGGTCGTCGGCCGGCTCCAGGGTGACCCGCACCTGCTCGACTCCGCCGGCGACCCCCGGCTGGCGCTCGCGCGTCGGGCCGGGCTCCTGGGTGACCTGTCGCGCGCCGACGACGCCGTGGTCAGCGCCATGGCCGTCGAGGAGCAGCAGCAGGAGCTGGTCTCCCGGGCCCGGATGCGGCTCAAGGCCGTCGAGCGGCTGGAGGAGCGGCGCACCCAGGAGCTGCGCGCCCGGCGCGAGCACCAGGAGGCCGCCGAGCTCGACGACGTGGTGGCCAGCCTGCGCCGGCACCGGGAGGCCCGCCGATGAGCGGCATCGCCGAGGTGCAGGCCCGCATCGCCACCATCAGCTCCCGCATCGACATGCTGTCGTCGCGGACGGGTCGGGCCCAGGTGGACCCGCTGCTCGCGGACTCCGTCGCGAGCTCGCTCAGCAGCGCCGTCCGCAGCACGAGCGGGACGGGCGCGACCACCGGGACCGCCGGGACGTCGACGACGGGCTCGGCCACCACCCCGCTGGCCCAGGCGCTCGCTGCGGCGGGCCTCGGGTCGGCGCCGTCGACCCCGGCCACCGGGGTCGGCGCCGGCGGCAGCGCGTCGTCGGGCCCGACCGGGTCCGACGTGGTCGCCGCCGCCCGCAAGTACCTGGGCGTGCCCTACCTGTGGGGCGGCACGGACCCGGCCAAGGGCCTGGACTGCTCCGGGCTCGTGCAGCGGGTGTTCAAGGACCTGGGTGTGGACGTGCCCCGCACGGTGGCCGACCAGCGAAAGGTGGGGACCGAGGTCGCCTCCATGGCCGACGCCCGTCCCGGTGACCTGCTCGTCTACGCCAGCAAGAGCTCACCCAGCGGTCGGCACATCGCCATCTACGTCGGCGACGGCCAGATGCTCCACGCCCGGCGCAAGGGCACGGACGTCATGATCAGCGAGGTCTGGCCCGACGTCACGACCATCCGTCGGGTCGTCCCCGCCGAGGCGAGCACCCCGCCGGCCGCCTCCGCGGTCCAGGCCGCGTCCGCGCGACCGGCCTGGGCCAACGGCGGCGACCTGGCTGCGGCCTTCGAGACGGCCACTGCCCGCTACGACCTGCCCGCCGGCCTGCTGCAGGCGGTGGCGCACCAGGAGTCCGGGATGCGGTCCGACGCCGTCAGCCCGGCCGGGGCGCGCGGCCTGATGCAGCTGATGCCCGGGACCGCGCGCGAGCTGGGCGTCGACCCCATGGACCCGGTCCAGTCGATCGACGGTGCGGCGCGCTACCTGCGTCAGCAGCTCGACGCCTTCGGGACGCTCGACCTGGCCCTCGCGGCCTACAACGCCGGCCCGGGCAACGTCCGGCGCCACGACGGGGTCCCGCCGTTCGCGGAGACCCAGAAGTACGTGGCCGCGATCACCGCGGCCCTGGGACGAGGATGACCATGGCCGACCTGACCACGACCCGCGGCGCCCGCGGCGGCACCCCCGCGATCGGCGACCTGCTGGCGGCCCCCGCCGGCGGGGCGTCGCGCCGGGTGGACCCCGGTGTCTTCGACCGGGTGCTGCGCGACGTCCGTGCCGCCGACCGCCCCGCGGCCCAGCGCCCGGACCGAGCCGTCGACCGACCGGCCGACCGGGCCGCCGAGCGCGCTGCCGACCGGGCTGCCGACCGGGCGGCGCAGCGGACCGCGGACCGGGCCGAGGCGCGTCGCGCCCTGGGCCGCGACCACGTAGCGGCGTACGAGCCGTACGACGGCCGTTCGGGGACCCAGGTCACCGACCAGCGCCACCGCCCGGTCCAGGCCCCCACGGGTGAAGGCCGGTCGGGCGGCCCCGGTGACGACTCGGCCCGGGGACCGGGTTCGGCCACCGACCGGGCGGGCGACCACGTCACCGTGACCGACGGTCCCGACGACGTCGGACGCACCGCCGCCGGGAGCGCCGGCGCGCCCGGCTCGGGACCGGCCTCGGGAGCAGCGGGTGGCGCGGGCGCAGCCGTCACCTCAGGCGCAGCCGTCACCTCGGGCGCCACCGGCACCGCGAGCACCGCGGGTACCGGCTCCTCGGGCACCACCGGCACCGGGAGCACGACGAGCACCACCGGTACCGCGAGCAGCACGGGTACCCCGAGCGCCGGTGGTACCGCGGGCCTCGGTGGCACCGGTGCGGCGGGTACCGGCGCGACGCCCGGCAGCAGCGCGGGCACCACCGCTCCCACCACGGACGCCGCCGTCGACGCCACCGGTGGGACCTCGGCCGGCGGCGGCTCGACGGGTGGCCCGACCGGCGCCCCGGACGCCGTCGCCGACGGCGCCGGGACCTCGACGGCCACCGCCCCGGCCGGGGCCACGGACGGCGAGCAGCCCTCCGCATCGGCGGGACCGGTGCCTGCCGCCGGGGTGGCCGCCGCGGTCGCCACGGGTCGCGCGGTCCTGTCCGCGGCCGGGGGCTTCGGCCCTCGCGTCGTCGGCGACGCAGGACCCGCCCAGCCGGGTCCGGGCCAGCAGGCCACGGGCCAGCCGACCTCGGGCGCCCCGCCCACGGCCGTCGGTGGACCGGCCCCGCTCGGCACCGTCACCGGGACCCCGGCGGGCCAGCCCACCGCCCCCGGTGGCGCCGCCGCGATCGGGCCGTTCACCCTGCAGCAGCTCGAGGCCGTCGCCGTCGCCACCCGCAGCCGGCTCGCCGGCGCCGCGCTGGGCGACGTCACCCGCCTCGTGCTGCACCTGAACCCCGCCGAGCTCGGCCCGGTCCGCATCACGGCGGAGCACACCGCGGCCGGCATCGACATCGGTCTGGCCGGCGGCGACGAGCAGACCCGTGAGGTGCTGCGCGGTGCGCTCGCCGACCTGCGTCAGCACGTGGGGGACGGCCAGGCCCGCGACGCCTCCGGCCACGGCGGCCACCCGGACCGGCGGACCGGCGGCGGCTCCCCGGCGCCGGGCCATGGGCCGCCGACCGCGGACGCGACCGCCCGACGCGCCACGGCGGAGGCCCCGGCGGTCATCCGCGAGCCGCTCACCGGGCGGCGGTCGGTGGACGTCCGTGCCTGACCGCCCGACGAGCATCCCCTCGACCAGCACCCCCTCGACCAGCACCCCCACGACCAGCAGCCCCGACCACGACCAGCAGACAGGCGGACCACGATGACCGTGCCGACGACGGGCACCACCGGCGCCACCGTCCCGACCTGGACGGTGGCCGACGCCACCGCGCAGACGACGGCGACGACGACCACCGGGTCGGACAGCCTCGGCAAGGACGCGTTCCTCAAGCTGCTCGTCGCCCAGCTGCGCTACCAGGACCCGCTGAACCCGGCCGAGGGCGCGGAGTTCATCGCCCAGACCGCTCAGTTCACTCAGGTCGAGAAGCTGCAGGAGGTCGCCGACTCCACCGCCGCCGCCCTCGGCATCCAGCAGCGCTGGGGCGCCGGGTCGACCGTCGGTCGCGAGGTCGTGTTCCTCGGCGAGGACAACATCCCCGTCACCGGGACGGTGACCTCGGCGTTGTTCACCGCCGACGAGCCCGTCCTGCGCGTCACCACCCCCGCCGGCCCCGTCGAGGTGCCGTTCGGCCTCGTGCAGGAGCTGCGCGACCCGAGGGCCACGACCACGCCGACCACGCCGGCCCCGACCACGCCGGCCCCGACCGCCCCGGCCGCAGCCACCGCCCCGGCCGCAGCCACCGCCCCGGCCGCAGCCACCGCCTGACCACCGCTCCCAGACCTGCACCGTTCCCAGACCGGCACCGCTCCCAGACCTGCACCAGCCACGACCTCAGGAGGTCACCGTGCTCCGCTCCATGTTCAGCTCGATCAGCGGGCTCCGCTCGCACCAGACCATGATGGACGTCACCGGCAACAACATCGCCAACGTCAACACCGCCGGGTTCAAGTCCTCCCAGACGCTGTTCCAGGACACCCTGAGCCAGCTGCTGCAGGGCGCCGCGGCCCCCAACGCGCAGCAGGGCGGGACCAACCCGTCGCAGGTCGGGCTCGGCACGCGCGTGGCCGGCATCAACACCAACTTCGGCCAGGGCGCCGCGCAGACCACCGGGCGGGCCACCGACCTGATGATCTCCGGGGACGGGTTCTTCGTCGTCGACAACGGCAACGAGCAGCTCTACACCCGGGCCGGGTCGTTCAGCTTCGACGCCAACGGCCGCCTCGTCACCACGGACGGCGCGCTCGTGCAGGGCTGGGGCGCCACCAACGGGGTCGTCGACGCCAACGGCCCGCTGGGCCCGTTGACGCTGCCGATCGGGGCCCTGCAGCAGCCGCAGGCCACCTCCACCATCACCATGGGCGGCAACCTGCCCGCCGACACCGCGAGCACCAACGCCCTGCCCACCGCCATCGAGGTCTACGACGGCCAGGGCAACGCCCGCACCGTCTCGATCGCCTACACCCGCGTCAGCGCCACCCAGTGGGGCGTCCAGGTCACCGACGGCGCCACCGTCGCCAACTCCACCCTGACGTTCGCCGCCGACGGCACGGGCCCGACGCCCGCCACCGTCGTGGTCAACGGGCTCACCATCGACATGGGCGCCATGACGGGCTTCGCGGGCTCCAACACCGCCGCCGCACTGGTGCAGGACGGCTCCGCCGCAGGCACGCTGTCGTCGTTCGGCGTCGGCCCCGACGGCGCCCTGATCGGGGTGTTCTCCAACGGGCGTCGCGAGACCCTGGGCCAGCTCGCCCTGGCCACGTTCGCCAACCCCGGCGGCCTGGAGAAGGCCGGCGGGTCGGCCTACCGTGCCAGCGTCAACTCCGGCAACGTCCAGGTGGGCGTGCCCGGCGACGGCCGCGGCACCCTGGCCGGCGGCATGCTCGAGATGAGCAACGTCGACCTGGCCCAGGAGTTCACCAACCTGATCATCGCCCAGCGTGGGTTCCAGGCGAACAGCCGCGTCATCACCGCCTCCGACGAGATCCTCCAGGACCTCGTGAACATGAAGCGCTGACCTGGCCCGAGGTCCTGACCGGACCGGACGGGCCGCGCACCGCGCGGCCCGTTCGGCTGTCCGGGGGACACGACCCGGCTCGCCTCATCCGGTCGGCGGCCCTGCCGATCAGCACCAGGAACGAGGCTCCACGCACCAGCTCCACGCACCAGCACCAGGACGACGCGCCACGGACGGCGCGCCCACCACCAGCCACGGACGGACATCGTGATCAGACTCACCAGGATCAACGGCAGCGAGTTCTCGCTGAACCCCGACCTGATCCACCGGGCGGAAGAGACCCCCGACACGGTGCTGACCCTCATCGACGGCAGCCGCTACGTCGTGGTGCAGAAGCTCGACGAGCTGATCGAGCGCATCGTGGAGTACCGCGCCCGCGTGGTCGCCGCGGCCGGCCGGCTGGCCGAGACCCCGGTGGAGGACGAACCGGGAACCCCCGGCGCCGCCCACGGCCAGACCGGCTTCGACGAGGAGTCCGAGGGCGCCGACGTCGTCCGCCTCCGGACCAGGAGGGCCTGATGGAGGTCCTCACCATCATCGGCGTCGTCCTGGGCTTCGCCGCCATCTTCGTCGGCACCACCCTCGAGGGCGGCGACCCGATGGCGATGTTCCTGCTGCCGCCCATGCTCCTCGTGCTCGGCGGCACCATCGGCGTCGGCCTGGCCGGCAACACCATGGGCGACGTCGCCCACTTCGGCAAGGACGTCGTCAAGGCCTTCACGGGCAAGGCCGCCAAGCCCGGCGCGTCCCTGGAGGTCGTGGTCTCGCTCGCCGAGCAGGCCCGTCGCGAGGGCCTGCTGGGCCTGGAGGAGGCGGCGTCCAACCTGGACGACCCGTTCCTCAAGGAGGCCCTGGAGCTGGCCATCGACGGCACGGACCCCGAGGACCTGCAGGACATCCTCTACGGCAAGATCGAGGCCAAGCGGGCCTACGACAAGGTCGGCGCCAAGTTCTTCGCCGACATGGGGGCCTACGCCCCGACGCTGGGCATCGTCGGCACCGTGCTGGGCCTGGTCCACGTCCTGGGTCAGCTGTCCACGCCCGAGGCTCTCGGCCCGCTCATCGCCGCGGCGTTCCTGGCCACGCTGTGGGGAGTCATGAGCGCCAACTGCATCTTCCTGCCCATCGCGGCCAAGCTGAAGCGGCTCTCGGAGCTGGAGGCCGCCTCCATGGAGGTCGTCCTCGAGGGCGTCCTGGCCATCCAGGCCGGGGCCAGCCCGCGCGTCGTGGCCCGCAAGCTCGGCTCGCTCCTGCCCCCGGTCCCGGTCAAGGCCGCCAAGCAGGACAAGGCGGCCTGAGGTGTCCGGCGGTCGGTCGAGGCGGGGTGGTCACGCAGAGGAGGAGCACGAGAACCACGAGCGCTGGCTCATCTCCTACGCCGACATGATCACGCTGCTCATGGTGCTGTTCGTCGTCATGTTCGCCATCAGCAACGTCGACCGCGAGAAGTTCACCGCCCTCAGCGAGGGACTGGCCTCCGGCTTCGGCACCCCCCAGTTCGTCGCCCTGCCCGGCGCCGAGAGCCCGATGCAGGGCTCGGGTGCGCTCATCGACCCCGCCCGGGTCGAGCCGATCCGGCTCAGCGCCACGGGCGGCGAGGGCACCGACGGTGACCTGGCCGGCGGTCAGATCGAGGTCGACCGCACCGAGGACGACCTCGCCGCCGCGCAGGCCGAGCTCGACCGGCTCGACGAGCTGGCCCAGGCCGCGGAGGCGGCCCTGCAGGCCGAGGGCCTGGGGGACCGGGCCAGCTACCGCATCACCACCGACGGCCTGGTCATCGTGCTGGTGGCCGACGAGGTGTTCTTCCTCAACGGCAGCGCGACCATCCAGCCCGCCGGGCAGACCGTCGTCGACACCCTCGCCCCGGTGCTGGCCCGGTCGGGCAACCACATCAGCGCCGAGGGGCACGCCAACCACCTGCCCATCGGCGCGGGCTCCATCTACCCGTCCAACTGGGAGCTGTCCGCGTCGCGCGCGGCCGCGGTCGCCCGTCGTCTCATCGAGGTCGACGGCCTGGCGGCCGGTCGGGTGGACGCGACGGGCTACAGCGACACCCGACCGCTCGTGCCCGAGGACGACCCACGCGCCATCGAGACCAACCGCCGCGTCGACCTGCTCGTCCGCTCCACGGCCCCGGCCGAGGTGCGCGAGCTGCTGCCGACGCTGGCGGCGACCCGGTCGTGACCGGGCCGGCCCCGGGCCCGGACGGGCCCAGCAGCAGCACCAGCACAACCAGCACGACCAGCACGACCAGCACGACCAGCACGACCAGCACGACCAGGACCAGCAGCACGCAGAGCGCACCCACCCACGCACGTACGAAGGAGAGCTGACATGGCCACCGTCACCGACCGCACCCTCACCGGCGGGGCCACCGTCCCGGGGCAGCGCAAGGGCGCCCCGATGGGCGACGAGGAGTCCGCCGCCGGTCCCAGCCGCAAGAAGAGGCTGATCGGCGCCGCCGTGGTCCTCGTGCTGCTGCTCGCCGCCGGCGGCGGGGCCTACCTGATGCTGTTCGGCGGTGCCCCGACCGAGGAGGAGGCCGCCGCGGCGGCCGAGGCCGAGGCCGCTGTCGAGCCCGAGCCCGGCTCGGTCACCGCGCTGGACCCGATCACCATCAACCTGGCCGACGGGCGCTACCTGCAGGTCGGCATCGCCCTGCAGGAGCCGCTGGCCGAGGGTGGCGGTCACGGTCCGGCGACCGGGGTCGACGGCAGCCAGGCGCTGGACATCCTCATCGACCAGCTGTCGGGCCGGCCGATGACGGACCTGGCCGGCCCGGAGCAGCGCGCCGCGGTCAAGGCGGCCCTGGTCACCGAGATCTCCGAGGCGTACCACGGCCACGTCTACGACGTGTACTTCACGTCCTTCGTCATGCAGTGACGGGTCGCGACCGGCCCTCGACCGTCCTGACCTGCGACCGAGCGGGGTCGGACCCCCGCTGAGGCACATCGGCGAACAGGCGCGCCGACACCGCTCAAGTGGCCACCCGAACGGCCGATGTGTCTCAGGTGCGGACAGACACCGGATCCACCACCTCGGCCCGTCGCCGAGGCGACCGTGCCCGGGCGAACCCGAGCAACCCCGAGCCCTACGACTTCCGGCGACCGACCAAGCTGTCCCGCGAGCACGCCCGCGGCCTGCAGGTCGTGGCCGAGACCTTCGCCCGCCAGTGGGCGACCCAGTTCTCCACCATGCTGCGCGACGGCCAGGTCGAGCCGGGTGCGGTGACGCAGACCACGTACGGCAAGTACGTGGCTGCGCTGCCCGCCCCGTCGCTGCTCGCGGTCATCTCCTCGCCGGAGCTGCAGGACTTCGTGCTTCACGTCGAGCACGACCTCGCGATGGCCGCCGTCGACCGCCTGCTCGGCGGCCGTGGTGACGCCGAGCAGCCGTCCCGCCCCGCGACCCAGCTGGAGACCGCTCTGCTGCGCGGCCTGCTCGAACGGGTCGTGGCCGAGCTGCCCTACGCCTTCGCCCCGCTGGGAGCCGTGACCCCCAAGCTGGAGCAGCTGGAGACCAACCCGCAGTTCGCGCAGGTCGTCGGCCCCGCCGAGGCCCTGGTCGTCATGGACTTCGTCGTCACGGTCGGCGACGTCACCGGCTCCGCCACGCTGGCCGTCCCGTACTCCGCGATGCAGCCCCTGCTGAACCCGGAGGGCACCGACGTCCGCACCGTCTCGCGGACCAACCCCGCCGCCGAGCAGGGGCTGTCCGACGTGCCCATGGAGGTCGGGGCCCGGATGCGCGGGGTCCGGATGACCTCCGACGACGTCCTGGCCCTCGCGGTCGGCGACGTCGTGCGGCTCGGCCACCAGGCCGAATCGCCCCTGCTCCTGGTGGCGGGTGAGCGCGCCTTCGCCCGTGCCGTCCCCGCCAACCGCCGCAACCGTCTCGCCTGCCTGATCGTCGACCCTCGGAAGGACCGCTCGTGACCAGCTCCTCGACCGCACGAACCGCCACCACCACCCCCGGCGCGGACGTCGCGCTGGCCGCGGCGCGTGCCGCCGCCGCCGTCCTGCCGCTCGGCGGTCCCGTCGAGCCGGCCACCGCGCCGCTCAGCGAGCTCGAGGGCCTGGACTCCCACCTGGCGGTCACCGCCCGCTACGCCGGGGCCGGCGAGGGCTCGGTCTCGGTGCTGCTGTCCGGTGCGGACCTGCTGGCCCTGTCCGGCGGGGTGAACGTCGACGCCGAGTCCTGCCGCCCCGCGCTCGAGGCCGCCGCCGCGTCCATGGGCCCCTGCACGCTCAGCGACCTGGACACCGTGTCCGGGCCCACGCTGCTGGAGCAGCTGCGGGCCGCGGGCGACCGTGCCCGCCTGGCCCGCCTCGGCGACGACCCCGCCGACGCCGTGCACGTGGCCGTGGTCGGCGACCCGGCCCCGGAGCCCGTCGCCGACCTGCCCGCCCCCCGTCGTGCCCCCGTGGGCGACGCCGCCGGCGACCCCGCGGGCCGGCCGGCCCCCGCCGGTCTGCCGCTGGACGGCGCCGCCCGCAGCATGGGCCTGCTGCGCGGGGTCCACATGGAGGTCACCGCCGAGATCGGCCGCACCCGGCTGACCGTGCAGGAGCTGCTGGAGCTCGCGGCCGGCTCGGTCGTCGAGCTCGACCGCCCGATCGGCAGCCCCGCGGACCTGCTCGTCAACGGCCAGCTGTTCGCCCGCGGCGAGGTCGTCGTGGTCGACGAGGACTTCGCGCTGCGCATCACCGAGATCGTCGAGTCGGACCGAGACGTCCACTGATGGACACCGCTGAGCTGCTCGTGCGCAGCATCGGCGGCCTGGTCGCGGTCCTCGGCACGGTCTGGGTGCTGGTGCGCGTGGTCAAGGCGCGCCAGGGTGCGACCGGCACCGTGCCCGTGGCGCGGCTGCGCGTCGTGGCCCGGGCGTCGGTCGGTCGCCGCGCCAGCGTGGTGAGCGTCGACGCGGGCGACCGGGTGCTGGTCGTCGGGGTCACCGACGACGGCGTCCGGCTGCTGGCCGAGCAGCCCGCGCTGCCGGCCCCGGAGCCCGTGGTCGAGCGCATCGACCTGGACCCGACCCCCGCCGCCGCGCTGGTCCCCGACCAGCGCTCGGGCACCAGCGGCTCCCTGGTCGACCCCGCCGTCTGGCGCCAGGTCGTCGGCACCGTCCGGGAGTGGACGGTCCGCCGGTGACCGCCCGCACCCCGACGTCCGGCCGGCTGGCCGTGCTCGTGGTCCTCGCGCTCGCCGTGCTCCTCGTCCTGCTGCTGGGTGCCGTCACCGGGGCCGAGGCCACCACCGGCCCGGAGGCCCCCACGCCGCCCAGCGCGCCGACGGCCCCCGTCGACCCCGCGGACACCCCGCCGGGCGGTTCGGTCTCGCTGGACATCAACGGCCCCAACGGCACACCCGCCTCGGCCATCGTCCTGATCCTGGCCATCACCGGGTTGTCCGTCGCGCCCGGCATGCTGCTGATGACGACGGCCTTCACCAAGATCGCCGTGGTCCTGGCCCTCACGCGCAACGCCATCGGCCTGCAGATGACCCCGCCCAACCAGGTGCTCATCGGCCTGGCGCTGTTCCTCACGCTGTTCGTGATGACGCCGACGTTCACCCAGGTCAACGACATCGCCGTGCAGCCCTACCTGGCGGGCGACCTGGCGGTCGCCGACGCCTTCACCGAGGGGCTGGGCCCGGTCCGGGAGTTCATGCTCGCCAACACCCGGCCCGAGGAGCTGGCGCTCATCACCCGCGCCGCCGAGCAGGACCTGCCGGCCAACGCCGCCGCCGTGCCCATCACCACGCTGGTGCCCGCGTTCGTGCTGTCGGAGCTGCGCTCGGCGTTCATCATCGGCTTCGTCATCTTCGTGCCGTTCCTGGTCATCGACCTGGTCGTGTCCAGCGCCCTGATGAGTGTCGGCATGATGATGCTGCCGCCCGTCATCATCTCGCTGCCCTTCAAGATCCTGCTCTTCGTCCTCGTCGACGGCTGGGGCATGATCGTCCGGGCGCTCGTCGGAAGCTACGGGTAGAGCGCCGTGACCGACGTCGTCGTCATCGAGATCGCCCTCGCCGCGCTGCTGGTCGGGGCCAAGCTCGCCGCCCCCGTGCTGCTGTCGGCCCTGGTCGTCGGGTTCGTGGTGTCGTTGCTGCAGTCGGTGACCCAGATGCAGGACCCGGCCCTGGCGTTCGTGCCCAAGCTCGTCGCGGTCGGGGTCTGCCTGCTGCTGTTCGGCAGCTGGATGATCACCGAGATCACCGTGTTCACCACGCAGCTCTACGAGCGCATCCCGGACCTCGTCCGAGGCGGCTGAGACCGTGGTCGTCGACGTCCCCACCGAGGAGCTGGCGGCGCTGCTGCTGGGCTCCCTGCGGGTGGTCGGCTGGTTGCTCGTGGCCCCGCCGTTCGCCGGCCGCGCCGTGCCCGGGCCGGTCAAGGCCCTGCTGTCGGTCGCCCTGGCCCTGCCGCTGCTGCCCCGCCTGCGCGAGGACCTGCCGCCGCTGGAGCTCGGCCCCTACCTGGGCGCCGCCGTCGTGCAGCTGCTGGTCGGCCTCGGCCTGGGGTTCGTCTGCTTCCTGCTGTTCCAGGTGTTCCGCGTCGCCGGCGACATCGTCGACAACCTGGCCGGCTTCGCGATCGCCGCGGCCTTCGACCCGACCAGCCAGAGCCAGACCTCGATCATCGGCCGGTTCCAGGGGTTGATCGCGTCGACGCTGCTCGTGGTCACCGACGGCTGGCTGATCGTCTGGAGCGGGTTCTTCCGCAGCTTCGACGTCATGCCGCTGGGCGCGCGCTACGACCCGGCCACCTTCGCCACCGCGGTGACCGACGGCATCGGCACCATGATGCTGTCGGCCATCCAGATAGCCGCGCCCATGCTCGCGGTGCTGTTCCTGGCCGACGTCGGCCTGGGACTGGCCACCCGCATCGCCCCCCAGCTCAACGCGTTCGCCACGGCGTTCCCGGTCAAGATCCTGCTCACCATCACCCTGATCGGCTACACCTTCGTCGCCCTGCCCGGGCTGGTCGCGGCCACCGCCGAGGCCATCGGCGGAACGCTCGTGCAGGTGGCCGGCTGATGGTCGGGGGTGAGCGCTGATGTCCGGCGGCAAGGACAGCGGCCAGGAGAAGACCGAGGCACCGAGCCCGCGCAAGCTCAAGGAGGCCAAGGACCAGGGCAACAGCCCACGCACGCAGGACCTGTCCTCGTGGGCGTCGATCGCGGCCATGGCGCTGACCGCCCCCGCGGTCGTCTCCGCCGGCAACCGTGAGCTCACCGAGGTGATGATGCGGGTCGCCGAGATGATCGAGGACCCCGAGCCCGCGGTGGCGATGGACATCCTGGTCGACGGGACCACGTCGGCCATGCTGCTCCTGGTCCCGCTGGTGGTGGCCGCCGTGCTCGCCTCCGTCGCGGCCTTCGCCCTGCAGGGCGGGATCCACTTCGCCTGGCCCAAGCTCAAGCCCGACCTCAAGCGGCTCGACCCGTTCAAGGGCCTCAAGCGGATCCTGGGCCCGATGACCTGGTGGGAGGGCGCCAAGACGCTCATCAAGGCGTCGGCGCTGGTGCTGGTCGCGTGGTGGGCGGTCAGCCGGATGATGCCGGCCCTGATGGGGTCGGGGGCGCTGACCCTGGGCGGGACCGTCGACACCCTGATGGGCTCGCTCGGCCTGCTCATCCAGGTGTCGGTGGCCGTCGGCGTCGTCATGGCCGCGGCGGACTTCGCGGTCCAGAAGCGCAAGTCCATTAAGGACCTCAGGATGACCCGCCAGGAGGTCCTCGACGAGAACAAGTCGACCGAGGGCAACCCGCTGATGAAGCAGGCCCGCCGGTCCAAGCACATGCAGATGAGCCGCAACCGGATGATGTCGGCGATCGCGAACGCCGACGTCGTGGTGGTCAACCCCACCCACTACGCCGTGGCGTTGCGCTACGAGGCGGGCTCCGGCCCGCCGCAGGTGCTGGCCAAGGGCGTGGACGCCGTCGCGCGGCGGATCCGCGAGCGCGCGACCGAGCACCGGGTGCCGATGGTCGAGGACGTGCCGCTGGCCCGCGCCCTGCACGCGGCCTGCGAGGTCGGCGACGAGATCCCCGGCGAGCTGTTCGAGGCCGTCGCGCACGTGCTGGCCTTCGTCATGTCCTTGCGCGTCAAGGGGAGCTCGTCGGGCCTGCACCGCGACACCCGCCGCAGTGGTGACGTGCCCGACGAGGACACGCTGCGACGGTCGCGCCGGCTCCGTCGCCGCCGCACCCCGACGGGTGCCCCGGACCCCGCGTCCGACCCCGCGTCGGCCCCTCCGTCGGGCCCGGCGACAGCCGCCCAGAACTCGCGCTCAGGTCCGGGCCCGACCGTGCCGAAGCAGTCTGGGCCAGGACGGCGTCAGGACGGCCAAGGAACGGCCACAGGTGGATCCCGCGTACCCGGGGGATCCCTACCGGAAGAGGTCGTGTGAAGGCGTCTGAGATCGGCCGCTACGCCATCCCCGTAGGCGTCGTCGGCATCATCCTGCTGCTGGTGGTCCCGCTGCCGGCCGCGCTGCTCGACGTCCTCATCGTGCTGAACATCGGCCTGAGCGTGCTGACGCTGATGGTGGCGATGTACGTCACCCGCCCGCTGGAGTTCTCGATCTTCCCGGCGCTGCTGCTGGTGATGACCCTGTTCCGGCTGGGGCTCAACGTGGCCTCCACCCGGCTGGTCCTCCTCGACGGCTACGCCGGGGAGGTGGTCGACGCGTTCGGGGCCTTCGTGATCGGCGGCAACCTGATCGTCGGCCTCGTCATCTTCCTCATCCTCACCGTCATCCAGTTCACGGTCATCACCAACGGCGCCACGCGTGTGGCCGAGGTCGGCGCGCGGTTCACCCTGGACGCCCTGCCCGGCAAGCAGATGGCCATCGACGCCGACCTCAACTCCGGCCTGATCGACGAGGACACCGCCCGCACCCGCCGCGAGGAGGTCACGGCCGAGGCCGACTTCTACGGCGCGATGGACGGTGCCTCGAAGTTCGTCAAGGGCGACGCCATCGCCTCGATCATCATCACCGTCATCAACATGCTCGGCGGGTTCGGCATCGGCCTCGCGCAGCGGGGGCTGGGCTGGGGCGAGGCGCTGCAGACCTACTCGCTGCTGACCATCGGCGACGGCCTCGTCTCGCAGATGCCGGCCATCCTGCTGTCGGTCGCCACCGGCCTGATCGTCACCCGCGCCACCACCAAGGGCGACATGGGGACCGACGCCGCCGCACAGCTGTTCCGCAGCAGCCGCGCCCTGTTCATCTCCGGCGGCGCGCTCGTCCTGCTGGCCCTGGTCCCCGGTCTGCCCGTCCTGCCGTTCCTGATCATCGGTGCGGCGCTGCTCGCGCTGGCCGTGCGCTCGATGCGGGTCGAGCAGTCCGAGGTCGTGGCCACCGACGACCTGCCCGAGCTGCCCGCGGCCGACCCCGCCGAGCAGCTCGCCCAGGAGATGGCGGTCGACCCGCTGGAGGTCGTCCTCGCCACCGACCTGATCGACCTGGTCGACGTGGGCGCCGGGGGCGACCTGCTGGACCGGGTCCGTTCGCTGCGGCGCAAGGTGGCGCTGGAGATCGGGCTCGTGCTGCCCCCGGTGCGGACCCGCGACTCCCTCGACCTGGCGCCCGGGCAGTACACGATCCTCATCTCCGGCGTCGAGGTCGGCCGCGGCCAGGCCCCCGCCGGCAAGGTGCTGGCCCTGGGCGACGACCTGGGGTCCCTGCCCGGTGCCACCACCGTCGAGCCGGTCTTCGGCCTGCACGGCAAGTGGCTGCCCGTCGAGATGCGCCACCAGGCCGAGCTCGCCGGCGCGACCGTCGTCGACCGGGCCTCGGTCCTCATCACCCACCTCGGCGAGGTGGTCCGCAGCCACGCGCCGCGGCTGCTGTCGCGCGAGGACGTCAAGGCCCTGGTGGAGTCCGTGCGGCGCTCGCACCCCGTCGTCGTCGAGGAGCTCGTGCCGAGCCAGCTCACCCTGGGCGAGGTGCAGCGCGTCCTGCGCGGCCTGCTCACCGAGCGAGTCCCGGTCCGCGACCTGGTGCGGGTGTTCGAGGCGCTCAGCGTGCGGGCCCGGACCTCCACCGACGTGGACGGTCTCGTCGAGGCCGCCCGCGCCGGGCTCGGGCCCGCCGTGGCCGACGCCTTCACCCGCGACGGCGTGCTGCGCGTCATCACGCTCGACCCGCTCATGGAGCACGAGATGGCCGAGCACGTCCGCCCCGGCGACGACGGCCCGGTCGTCCAGCTCGACCCCGGCGCCACCGAACGGTTCCTGGACGCCCTGGGCGCCTGCATCACCCGTGTCGACGCGCTCGGCGTCGACTACGTGCTCGTCTGCGCGCCGGGCCTCCGCTCGGCGCTGCACCGCCTGGTGGGGGTCGCGACACCGACCCTCGCGGTGCTGTCGTACACCGAGGCCGGCCAGGCGCCCCGGGTCGAAGCGATCGGGACGGTGAGCCATGCCACGGCAGTTGCACCTTGAGGGTCCGGCCCTGGAGCCCCTGCTGGAGCAGGCCAGGGCCGAGCACGGTGAGCAGGTCACCGTCGTCAGCGCGCAGCGCGTCCGCAGCGGGGGGTTCGCCGGGTTCTTCTCCCGGGAGCACTTCGAGCTGACGATCGACGTCTCGTCCAGCGGCACGAGCGTGGGCGGCTGCGGTACGAGCGTCACCGGTACGAGCGTCACCGGTACGAGCGTCACGGGCACGAGGGTCACCGGTACGAGCGTCACGGGCACGAGCGTCACCGGGGCCGGGGCCGGGGCCGGGGCCGGGGCGACGGCCCCGGGGACGCGGGCGATGACCGTCGGCCCGTCCGGGGCCGGACGGGCTCCCGGGTCCGCCGGCGACGTCCTGGCCGACCTGCTGGCCGCGGCCGACGAGGCCGACCGCGCCGACGGCGGCACGGGCGGCACGGGGACCGGTGGGTCCGCGGCGCTCGACGCCGCCCTGGACGCGGCGCTGTTCGGTGGCCGTGGCGACGAGGTCGTCCTCGGGGCACGACGGCCCGGACGACCGCTGTCCACCGAGGGCAACGGGTTCGACGACATGCTGGCGGCGCTGCAGGCGCAGCTGCTCGGCCCCGGGGCCGCCGGCGAGGTCTCCGTCCCGGAGCCCCCCGTGGACCCGGCCGCGCCGGCCGACGCGTTCTCGCCCTGGCAGCCCGTCGTCCTGGCCGACGACGCCGAGAACGGGACGCCGCCGGTCGGCAGCGCTCCCGTCCCCACCCTGGCCCCGATCAAGGTCGCCCCCTCGGCCCCGGTCACCCCGGTCAGCCCGGTGCCGTACGGGGGCACCGTCCTCATCGGCCCCCGCCGCGGCCAGCCCCTCGACGCGAGCGCAGGGCAGGCCAGCACGGAGCTGTCCGCCAGCGAGCGCACCGTCACCCACGAGGCCGCCCGGACCGCGGAACCGGTGCCGGGCGGCACCCGCACGACGCAGGCCGAGCGGACAGTCGTCCACGAGCGCAGCGC
The DNA here is from genome assembly GCA_038258055.1 of Actinomycetales bacterium. Taxonomy (GTDB): domain Bacteria; phylum Actinomycetota; class Actinomycetes; order Actinomycetales; family JBBAYJ01; genus Aquipuribacter. Next base: position 105,969 of record JBBSQH010000002.1, on the reverse strand, counting down.
CGCCGTCCGTCACGACGGGGCGGGCGGCACGACCGACGCCACGACGACCGACCGCGCGACGGGCCGTGGCCTGGTGGGCGCCGGTGGGACCGACCTCGAGCGGCGTGACGGTGCCGACGCCCCGGCCACCCTGTCCGCGACCGACCTGGTGGCCCTCGGGCGGTTGGTCGGCGCCGACCCCACGACGGCCGCCGTCGCGGCCGCCGAGGTCGCCACGTCCGGCTGCACCTCGATGCGGCTCGCCCTCCCCGTGCTGGCCACCGCGCTGGCCGAGGAGGTCGCCCCGCCCGCCGGCAGCGCCGCGGGGCGCGACGCCGCCGGCACGCCCGCCCTGCCGGCCCGGGCCGGGGACCTGGTGCTGGTCGTCGGGTCCCCGGACCGGGTCCGCCGGGCCGCCCAGGACGTCGCCGACGAGCTCGGCACCCCGTGGGTCGCGCGCTGGTCGGACGCGGCCGGTGCCCGCAGCCGCGGCGGGGCCCCCACGGTCGGGGAGGGCCGGCGTCTGACGCTCATGCGCACGCGCGCCCGGCGTGAGGGCCAGCCCCTGGTCGTCGAGGTCCCCGACGAGACGCTGCGGGACACGGTGACGCCGCGCCGCGCCGGCACGGGACGGACGGACCTGATCCGCACGACCGCCCCGGACCTGGTCGTCCTGGCCGTCGACGCGGACTCATCGGTGCGGCGGCAGGCCGCCGTCACCAGCCGGGTCGCGGACGCGTGCGAGGACCGGCCGCTGCTGCTGTCGCTGGTCGGCTGCTCCCGGGCGTCGGCCCCGCTGGTGCACTCCGGCTGGCCGGTCGTCCTGCTCGACGGGCGGCCCGCGACGGTCGGCACCTGGACCGGGGTGCTGCTCGACGCGCTGCGGTGGGCGGAGTCGGGATGAGCGTCGACGCCCGGGCCTCGGTGCTGCCCGACATCAACACCCCCGTGCTCGTGGCCGTGCCCGAGGTCGACCACGACCTGCCGAGCCGGGTCGAGGACGTGCGCGGCGACTGCATCGTGGTCGCCGCCGTGACGGTCCCCGGCCGCCCCGAGCGGCACCGCGCCGGTCAGGTCGTCACGCTGGCCTGGGCGATCCCACCCCGCGGTCTGATGAGCGTGGCCTGCGAGCTGGTCGAGCACGAGCGCAGCAACCCGCCGCTGTGGGTGCTGCGACCCTTCGGCCCGTTCCAGAAGCTGCAGCGCCGGCGGTATGCCCGCGCCGACGTCGCGGCCCGGGCCGTGGTCTCGGGGGAGGAGTGGACCGTCAACGGCCTGCTCGCCGACCTGAGCGAGGGCGGGGCGCGGCTGCTGCTGGACGCCGGTCAGAAGGTCGGCGCCCAGGTCGGGGACACCGTCGCCGTCGAGGTCTGCCTGTCCGGCGGGTCCGTCCGGACCCCGTCGCGGCTGATCGGCGTGGACGTCCTGGCGGCCGGGCGTCACCAGCTCCGGCTCCAGTTCGACCTGCCCGAGCGGGACGGTGAGCAGGTCCGTCGCGCCGTCATGCAGCGCCAGCTGGAGAACCGCCGTCGAGAGGACCGTTGATGAGGTTCGTCCCCGCCGTCGGGCTGCTGCTCGCCTCGCCCGTCCTCTACCAGGCCGCCACCGGGGGTCGCCCGCTGCACGAGGCCCTCCTCGTCTGGCTGGTGGCCATGCTGCTGGCCGCGGCCGGATGGTGGCTGTGGTCGGCCGCGACCCGGCCCCCCACCTACATCCCGCTGGAGGTCCTCCCGGTGGACGACGGCCCGCGCCGGCGACGCGACGACGGCGAGGGCTGACCTGGGCGAGGGCTGACCCCCGGGGGAGCCGTTCCCCTAGGGTTGGCGGATGCTGGTCCTGAGCCGACGCACCGGGGAGTCCCTCGTGATCGGTGACGACGTCGTCGTGACCGTGCTCGAGGTCAAGGGCGACGGCGGGGTCAGGCTGGGCATCGACGCGCCCCGCACCACCCGCGTGCACCGGGCCGAGGTCTACGCCGCGGTCAAGGCCGCCAACGCCGACGCCAGCCGGGCCGGCAACGACCCGTCCGGCGAGCAGGTCGAGCAGCTGCTGCAGCTGGCCAACCGCCGCCCGGACGACGCCGGCGCCCCGGCGGGTGACGGTCGCCCGGACGGTCCTGCGGAGCAGGCCCAGGACGGGACGGCGGCCACGGGCCACTAGGCTCGCGGGGTGCGAGTCGGAGTCGTCACCTTTCCCGGGTCCCTCGACGACGGTGACGCCGCGCGCGCCGTCAGGCTGGCCGGTGCGGAGCCCGTCAGGCTCTGGCACGCGGACACGGACCTGCACGGCGTGGACGCGGTCGTGCTCCCGGGAGGCTTCTCCTACGGGGACTACCTGCGCGCCGGTGCCATCGCCCGGTTCGCCCCGGTGATGACGTCGGTGGTCGAGGCCGCCCGCGGCGGTACGCCCGTGCTGGGCATCTGCAACGGGTTCCAGGTGCTGTGCGAGTCGCACCTGCTGCCCGGCGCGCTGGTCCGCAACGACCACCAGAAGTTCCTGTGCCGGGACCAGCGGCTGCGCGTGGAGTCGACCACGACGGCGTGGACGTCGGGCTTCGAGCCCGGCGCCGAGGTCGTCGTGCCGCTCAAGAACGGTGAGGGCGGGTTCGTGGCGGACGAGGCCACGCTGGACATGCTGGAGGGGGAGGGTCGGGTCGTGTTCCGCTACCTGGGGGGCAACCCCAACGGCTCCCGCCGCGACATCGCCGGGATCTCCGACGCCACCGGGCGGGTGGTCGGTCTCATGCCCCACCCCGAGCACGCCGTCGAGCGGGGGTACGGCCCCACCACGGACGGCCTGACGATCTTCACGTCGGTCGTGGCCGGTGCCCTGGCCGGGGTGCTCGCATGAGCGTCGACAGCACCACCGGCAGCACCCCGGCGGTCGGTACGTCGCGCGTCGACACCGTCACCGCCGCGGCGGCCACGCCCGAGGTCGAGCAGCCGTGGGCCGACCTGGGCCTGCGCGCGGAGGAGTACGACCGGATCCGCGACATCCTGGGCCGGCGCCCCACCTCGGCCGAGCTGGCGATGTACTCGGTCATGTGGTCCGAGCACTGCTCGTACAAGTCGTCCAAGGTGCACCTGCGCCGTTTCGGGGACGCGACGCCCGCGGCGCTCGCCAACGGCTCGACCACCATGCTGGCCGGCATCGGCGAGAACGCCGGCGTGGTGGACATCGGTGACGGCTGGGCCGTGACGTTCAAGGCCGAGTCCCACAACCACCCCAGCTACGTCGAGCCGTACCAGGGCGCCGCGACCGGGGTCGGCGGGATCATCCGCGACATCATCGCCATGGGCGCCCGCCCGGTCGCCGTGATGGACTCGCTGCGCTTCGGCGCGGTCGACCACCCCGACACCGGCCGGGTCGTCCACGGCGTGGTGGCCGGCGTCGGCGGCTACGGCAACTGCATCGGGCTGCCCAACATCGGCGGCGAGGTCTACTTCGACCCGTCGTACCAGGGCAACCCGCTGGTCAACGCGCTGTGCGTCGGGGCGTTGCGGCACGAGGACCTGCACCTGGCCAACGCCACCGGCCTGGGCAACGTCATCGTCCTGTTCGGTGCCCGGACCGGCGGCGACGGCATCGGCGGCGTCAGCGTGCTGGCGTCGGAGACGTTCGACGTGAACGCGGACGGGACGGCAGGCCCGTCCAAGCGGCCGGCGGTCCAGGTCGGCGACCCGTTCCGCGAGAAGCTGCTCATCGAGTGCTGCCTGGAGCTGTTCCACGCCGGGGTGGTCGAGGGCATCCAGGACCTGGGCGGCGCGGGCCTGTCCTGCGCCACCAGCGAGCTGGCCTCGGCCGGCGACGGCGGGATGCGCGTCGCGCTGGAGAAGGTGCCGCTGCGCGACCCGTCGCTGCGCCCCGAGGAGATCCTCATGAGCGAGTCGCAGGAACGGATGATGGCCGTCGTCCGTCCCGACCGGCTCGAGGAGTTCCTGGCCATCACGGACAGGTGGGAGGTCGAGTCCGCCGTCCTGGGCGAGGTCACCGACACCGGCCGGCTCGAGATCACCTGGCACGGCGAGACCGTCGTCGACGTCCCGCCGCGCACCGTCGCTCACGAGGGGCCTGTCTACGAGCGCCCCTACGCCCGACCGGACTGGTTGGACGCGCGCCAGGCCGACCGGGCCGAGGACCTCCCCCGGGCCCAGGACGGTGCCGGCCTGCGCGGGCAGCTGCTGCAGATGCTGGCCTCGCCCAACCTGTGCAGCCGGGCCTGGGTCACCGACCAGTACGACCGGTACGTGCTGGGCAACACCGCCATGGCCACCCCCGACGACGCCGGCATCGTCCGGATCGACGAGCGGACCGGTCGCGGTGTCGCCCTCGCCCTGGACGGCAACGGCCGGTTCGCGGCGCTCGACCCCTACCTGGGCGCGCAGCTGGCGCTGTCCGAGGCGTACCGCAACGTGGGCGTCAGCGGCGCCGTCCCGATCGCCGTGACCGACTGCCTGAACGCGGGCTCGCCCGAGGAGCCCGGCGCCATGTGGCAGTTCGCCGAGGTCGTGCGCGGGCTGGCCGACGCCACCGTCGAGCTCGGCACCCCCGTCACCGGTGGCAACGTGAGCTTCTACAACTCCACCGGCGACACCGCGATCCACCCGACGCCCGTCGTCGGTGTGCTCGGTGTGCTCGACGACGTGGACCGGCGCATCCCGTCGGGCTGGTCGGCCGCCGGTCAGGCGCTGTACCTGCTGGGCACGACCCGCGACGAGCTGTCCGGGTCGGCGTGGGCCGAGGTCGTCCACGACCACCTGGGCGGGCTGCCGCCGCGGGTCGACCTGGACGCCGAGCGGCTGCTGGCCGCCGTCATGCTGGCCGCGAGCCGCGACGGCCTGGTCGACGCCGCCCACGACGTGTCCGACGGCGGGCTGGCGCAGGCGCTCGTCGAGGGCTGCCTGCGCCACGGCGTCGGTGCCCGGGTCTGGCTGGAGGGGCTCTGCCAGCGCGACGGCGTCGACCTGACGGCGGCGCTGTTCGCGGAGTCCGTGGCGCGCGCGGTCGTGGCCGTGCCCCGCAGCGAGGAGATCCGGTTCACCGACGTCGCCACCGCTCGCGGTCTGACCCACGTGCGGATCGGGGTGACCGACGACGCGGGCGGGCCCGGTGGTCGACCGGAGCTCGAGATCACCGACGTCGGCACCTTCGACCTGGCCGACCTCCGCACCGCCCACGAGGCCACGCTCCCCCGCATCTTCGGCTGAGGCGGCCCATGACCCGCGGTGAGCCCGGCCGCGGTGAGCCCGGGGTCGGTGAGCCCGTGGGCGGGGGGCCCGTGGGCGAGGGTCCGGACTTGCGCCACGTCCGGACCAGGCACGGGCTGCGCGCCCACCTCGAGGCGCGTCGGCGGGCGTCGGCGTGGCGGGACGCCGCCGGTGACGAGGCGGGGCGCCACGACGCGGACGCCCGCGAGCAGGACCCCGTCGAGGGCGGCGCGGTCCCGGACGACGTCATGGCCCCCACGCGCCTGGACGCAGTAACCGTCCTGCTGCTGTGGGGGCTGCGGCGGGCCTTCTACCCGCTGCTGCTGGTGGGGCTGGCCTTCGCGTGGATCGCCGGTGAGGTGACGCCCGTCGCCCTGGTCCGGCTCGAGAACCCGCTGCAGCTCGTCGCGGCCCTCTTCACCCCGCTGGCCGGTATCGCCCTCGCGCTTACGGTCAGGCTGCTCGTCGGCCTGCTCGCCCTGGCGGCCGCGTTCCCCCGCACCCGGTGGGTGTCGGAGGAGGAGGCCGAGCGGGACTCCGCCGGGCACCGCCGGGGTCCGGTCCGGCGCTGGGTCGACCGGATCTACATGACCGCCGCGTACCGCGAGCTGCGGAGCACCTGGACGGTCCGGGGTCGGGCGACCGCCCAGCTGGGCCGCTCGGGGAGGTGGCTCACCGGGCTGAACATCGTGCTGTGGGGGGTCACGGTCGCCGCGGCCGTGGCGTTCGTCTGGGCCGTGGTGGCGACCCCCGACCTCGTCTGGCTGGCTCCGGGGGACTAGGCCGACGCCGGGGGACCGGGCGGACGCCGGGGGACCGGGCCGACGCCGGGGGACCGGGCCGACTCGGGGGACCGGGCCGGCCCGGAGGTCCTGCCTGGAGCACGGGTGTCCCTTCTCGGACGTCTGTCCGAGTAAGACAGGCGTCCAAGAACCGGCGCCTGCCCCCACCGCGCCGGAGGCCCGGCTCAGAGCGCGCGCAGCGGGAGCACCGAGGACAGGTCGGCGCGGTTGCCCGAGGCGCTGACCGTGCTCCCGGCCATCGCCTCGTCCCAGGACAACGACCCGTCGACCAGGGCCAGCCAGGTCTCGGCGTCGGTCTCCACCACGTTGGGTGGGGTCCCGCGGGTGTGACGCGGCCCGGCGATGCACTGCGCGACGCCGAACGGGGGGACCCGGACCTCCACGCTCCCGCCCGGTGACACCAGGGCCAGCCGCTGCAGGGTCCACCGGACCGCGGTGGCCGTCACCGGTCGGGTCCGGTCGCCGGAGCGCCAGGCCAGCACGGCCGAACGCCCCTCCGAGTCGTCGATTCGTCGGGCCACACCCCATCCTCCCCGACCCGCGAGGCCACTACGCCCCCGGTCGACCGCCGACCCGGCGACCGCGACGTCGACCGGCGCGTGGATCAAGACGGTGTCGACGGAATCTGGTCGCATCGGATCGACGGTCGCGTGGATCAAGGCGCTGTCGACGGGATCTGGTCGGATCGGGTCGACGGTCGCGTGGATCAAGGCGCTGTCGACGTCAGGGTGACGGACCGCCCCGGCGGGTTCGGACGCGGAGCCGCCGACTAGCCTCGGCCCGTGGCCACGGACGACGAGCAGCAGCCCGACGACGCCGCGACTCCGCCGCCGTCCGCCGCCACGAGCCCCCCGCCTTCCGACGCCACGTCCCGCCCGCCGTCGGACGGGTCGGCCGCCTCGGCCGGGGCCCCGGGCGAGCCGGCCCCCCAGCGGGTGCGCGCCTACCGGACCCCCCGGTACTCGGTGTTCCTGGTGACCGGGGCGGTGCTGGGACTGGCCGTCGGGGTCGCCGTCGCGCTGTACGGCGGCAGCGACGAACCCGCGGGCAGCGCGACCCGCGCCGGCGTGCTGGGCTACTTCGCGGCGTTCGGGACGCTCGGCGGGGCGCTGGTCGCGGGCACGCTGGCCGTGGTCGCGGAGTCCCTGCTCAACCGCGGACGTCGCGGACGAGCTCGTCCTGCCCCGCGACGACCTCGCGGTGGAACCCCACCGCGCTGAAGTAGTCCGCGCGGTCGGCCATCCGCCGGCTCGCGAGCAGCCGGCGGACACCCTGCGACGCGAGTCGCCCGTCGCCGCGGTACACGAACGTCCCGACCGAGAAGTCACGGAACCGGGCCGTCACGTAGTCCAGCTCGACCCGGGCGACGCCGTCCCCGCCGTCGCAGAGCACGACGACCCCGACCGTCTCGTCACCGCGCAGCACCAGGAACGCGTACACCCGGCAGGTGCCCGGCGGGTCCTCCCGGCGCAGCAGCCCGGCCAGGTCGAAGCCGGGGTTGTGGCGCTCGACGTCCGGTCCGTGGACACGCAGCAGGTGGTCCAGGTACTCGGAGCGGGCGTCGACGCCCACGACCTCGTAGGTGCCCGCGTCGTCCCGGGTCCTCAGCAGCCGGGACAGGTGCCAGACGTTGAGCCCCGCGATGATCGCGTTCATCGCCACCATGGGCCAGATCCCCAGCAGCGCGTTGAACACCGTGAGCACCACCGACGCGACCAGGTTGAGCGCGCGGAAGCGGAGCACGTTGGACAGCGACAACGACAGGATCAGGACGGCGGACCCGGCCCAGCCGAGGGCGTCGAGCCACCAGGAGCCAGGAGACATGGCGCGAAGCGTACGGCCGTCCGGCCCGGGGACCGGCGACGAGCTCCCGGCCCCACGAGGTCACGTGCGCGAGGTCGTGGCGCGCAGGACCGGGTCCGGCTGCCACACTGGAGCACGTGCCACGCGGAGACGGCCGACTCAGCCATGACCTGCTCCCTGGGGAGAAGGGTCCGCAGGACGCCTGCGGCGTCATCGGGGTGTGGGCCCCCGGCGAGGAGGTGGCCAAGCTCGCCTACTTCGGGCTTTACGCGCTGCAGCACCGCGGCCAGGAGGCCGCCGGCATCGCCGTCAGCAACGGACGCCAGATCACGGTCTACAAGGACATGGGTCTGGTGTCCCAGGTCTTCGACGAGTCGAGCCTGGGCACGCTGACCGGCCACATCGCCGTCGGGCACGCCCGGTACTCGACCACGGGCGGCAGCACGTGGGAGAACGCGCAGCCGACGCTGGGGCCGACCGCCTGGGGCACCGTCGCGCTGGGCCACAACGGCAACCTGACCAACTCCGACGCCCTGCGCGAGCGTGTCGTCGCCAACGAGGCCTCGGCCCGGGCCGACGGCAGCCGCAACGGCATCAGCGAGTTCCAGCGCGGCAACACCACCGACACCGTCCTCATCACGTCGCTGCTCGCGGGCGACCCGAGCAACCGGCTGGAGGAGACCGCCCGCACCGTGCTGGCCGAGCTCGAGGGCGCGTTCTCGCTGGTGTTCATGGACGAGCACACCCTGTACGCGGCCCGGGACCGGCACGGGGTCCGTCCGCTGGTCCTGGGACGCCTGGACCGGGGCTGGGTCGTGGCGTCGGAGACCGCGGCCCTGGACATCCTGGGCGCCAGCGTGATCCGCGACGTGGAGCCCGGCGAGCTGATCGCCATCGACGCCGACGGGCTGCGCAGCTCGCGGTTCGCGTCGGCCGAGCCCAAGGGCTGCGTGTTCGAGTACGTGTACCTGGCCCGGCCGGACTCCAAGATCGCCGGGACCGTGGTGCACGGGGCCCGGGTGCGGATGGGGCGCGCCCTGGCCCGCGAGCACGCGGTCGAGGCCGACCTGGTGATCCCCGTGCCCGAGTCCGGCACCCCGGCCGCGATCGGCTACGCCGACGAGTCGGGCATCCCCTACGCCCAGGGGCTGGTCAAGAACTCCTACGTGGGCCGGACGTTCATCTCGCCGTCGCAGACGCTGCGCCAGCTGGGCATCCGGCTCAAGCTCAACCCGCTCCGCGAGGTGATCGCGGGCAAGCGGCTCGTGGTGGTCGACGACTCGATCGTGCGGGGCAACACCCAGCGCGCCCTGGTCCGCATGCTGCGGGAGTACGGCGCGGCCGAGGTCCACGTCCGGATCTCCTCCGCCCCGGTGACCTGGCCGTGCTTCTACGGCATCGACTTCGCCAGCCGGGCCGAGCTGATCGCGACGGGCCTGGCGGTGGACGAGATCCGGGCCAGCGTCGGCGCGGACTCGCTGGGCTACCTGAGCCACGACGCCATGCTGGCGGCCACGCAGCGACCCGCGGACGAGCTGTGCTCGGCCTGCTTCACCGGCGAGTACCCGATCGCCCCGCCGCGCACCACGAGCCTGGGGATGCCGGCCGCCCAGGGGCAGTTCGCCTTCGACGTCGAGGCCGCCCGGGTGGACGCGGTCCGGACCGGGTCCCAGGACGGCTCCCGCGGCTCGGTCGTCCCGTGACCGGCACCGACGCCCGACCCGGGCTGACCTACGCCGAGGCCGGCGTCGACACCGAGGCGGGCGACCGCGCCGTCGAGCTGATGAAGGCCGCGGTCCGGCGCACCCACGCCACCACTGCGGGCACGTGGCCCGTGGTCGCCGGGGCCGGGGGCTTCGCCGGTCTGGTGGACGCGTCGGCCCTGGTCGGGATGCGACGGCCCCTGCTGGCCACGTCCACCGACGGTGTCGGCACCAAGGTCGCCGTCGCCCAGGCCATGGACCTGCACTCCACCGTCGGCATCGACCTGGTCGCCATGGTCGTCGACGACCTGGTCGCCTGCGGGGCGCGGCCGCTGTTCATGAGCGACTACGTGGCCTGCGGGTCCGTGGTCCCGGAGCGGGTGGCCGCGATCGTGGCGGGCATCGCCGAGGGCTGCGTGACGGCCCGGTGCGCGCTCGTGGCGGGCGAGACGGCCGAGCACCCCGGCCTGCTGGGTCCCGACGAGTACGACATCGCGGGTGCGGCCACCGGGGTGGTCGAGGCCGACGAGCTGCTCGGCCCGGAGCGGGTCGGGGCGGGCGACGTCCTCGTCGCCCTGGCGTCCTCGGGCCTGCACGCCAACGGGTACAGCCTCGCGCGGGCGGTCGTGGCCCGGCAGGGCTGGTCCTGGGACCACCACGTGCCGGACCTGGGTCGGACGATCGGCGAGGAGCTGCTCGAGCCGACCACCGTCTACGCCGGGTTGCTGGTGGACCTGCTCGAGGCCGTCCCGGGCGCGGTGCACGCCATCAGCCACGTCACGGGCGGCGGGATCGCCGCCAACCTGGCCCGGGTCCTGCCGGTCGGGTCCCACGCCGACGTCGACCGCAGCACGTGGTCACCCCCGGCGGTCACGCACGTGCTCGGCGACGCGGGCGGCGTGCCGCTGCTGGACCGCGAGCGCACCTGGAACCAGGGGATCGGGATGATCGCCGTCGTGGCCGCGGACAGCACGGAGCGGGTCGTCACGCTGCTGGGTGACGCGGGCACCCGGGCGTGGGTGTGCGGGCAGGTGTCCGACGTCGACCCCTCGGCCACCCTCGACGACGAGACGTCGCAGGGGACCAAGGGCGTCGACGGCGGCTCCGTCCGGCTGGTCGGCTCGCACCGGTAGGCCGACCCCGTAGAGGGGTCGAGCCCGGACCGGACCGGAACGGATCACCTGGCGTGCAGGGCCTGACGTGCGGGCCCCTACGACTGATCAGCGGTAGGAGCTCTCCCAGTCCGCGTAGTCGTCGTCGCCTGCTTCCTCCTCGGCTGCAGGAGGCTCCGGCGGACGTGCCGGACCTTCCTTGCCTTCGGAGTGGAGCTCGTTGGCAAGCGCTGCGTAGTCGGTCTCGGGGCTGAAGTACTTCAGCTGCCGAGCGACCTTCGTCTGCTTTGCCTTCTGACGGCCGCGCCCCATGGCGTCGACCCCCTCACCTCGGTCCGGGGGGCTGGCGCACGTGGCGGGGCCCCCGGAGTACTCATCCGGTCCTCGTGGGCTCAACGGTACCTGCTCCCAGCGGGTTCCCACACCCGGAGCGGGTCCTCGCAGGTGGGGCGGGGCCGGCGGGCCACCCCGGGGCCCTGTGCATCCCCCGAACGGACCATGCGCCGCTCACCGGTTCGTCGGTCCAGCACGGCCCGAATGACGGTTCCGCGGTGGCGCGGGCTGGATGAGAATTCTGTCCACTAGATGAGCGGTGTCCGTCATATCCCCCTTGCCGGACCGCGCTGGACCCCGAGAGGAACAGCCATGAGCACTAACCCGCGTACCGCCGCCCCCGAGGACGAGGAGCTGCTGACCCCTGCGGAGGTCGCCGCGATGTTCCGGGTCGACCCCAAGACGGTCACCCGCTGGGCCAAGGCGGGCAAGCTCTCCTCCATCCGCACGCTGGGCGGCCACCGTCGCTACCGCGCGTCCGAGGTGGCCCGGCTCCGCGCCGGCATCCCCGGCCAGCGCAGCGAGGTCGCCGGCGCCTGACCTGCTGGTCACGGGGGCGGCGGTGACGCCGCCCCGACGGGAGCCCGGTGACGGGAGCCCGGTGACGGGAGCCCGGTGACGGGAGCCCGGTGACGGGAGCCCGGTGACGGGAGCCCGGCGGTGAGCCCCGGACGTCCGTCGTCAGCTCGCCTCGCGCTTGGCCTGGGAGCGGCCGGCCGGCCTGGTGGCGGCCGTCCTCCCGGCCGTGGCCTTCTTCGCCGGCGCCGCCTTCTTCGCCGGCACCGCCTTCTTCGCCGGCACCGCCTTCTTCGCACCAGCGGCCTTCTTCGTGGGCGTGGTCTTCTTCGCGGTCGTCGAGGACGCCTTCGTGGTGGTGGACCTCTTCGCGGCCGTCTTCTTGGCCGCGGTCTTCCTGGTGGCGGTCTTCGTGGCCGCAGCCCCGGTGGCCGCGTCGGCGTCGTCGTCGGCCTTCTTCGCGGCGGCGGACCTCTTGCCGGAGCCGGACGTGGCCACGTCCTCGTCCGACGAGGCGGCCCCGGCTGACCCGCTCCGCCGGGCCGTCCCGGTCCGCTCGACCGACGCGCGCAGCGCGGCCATCAGGTCGACGATCTGTGCGTCGCCGTCGTCCCCGCTCTTGTCCACGGGCGCGGGACGGGCGTCACCGTCCTCGGCCTTGGCCGCGATCAGGTCCTTGAGGGCCTCGGTATAGCTGTCGCTGTACTGGTCGGGGTCGAAGTCCGAGGCCATCGACTCCACCAGGGACGACGCCATCGCCAGCTCCTGCGGGCGGACGTCGACCTCGCCCTGGAGCACCTCGAAGTCGGCGGCGCGGACCTCGTCCGGCCACAGCAGGGTCTGCAGGACGATGACGTCGTCGCGCACGCGCAGCACCGCCATCGACTCTCGGCGTCGCACCGTGATGGTGACCACGGCCATCCGGTCGGTCTCCCGCAGGGCCTCGCGCAGCAGCGCGTACGGCTTGGCCGCGCGGGCCTCGGGCTCCAGGTAGTAGGTCTTGTCGAACATGATCGGGTCGACCTGCTCGGCCGGGACGAACTCCTGGACCTCGATCTCCTGGCTGCTGCTGACCGGCAGCGAGTCCAGGTCGTCGTCGTCGATGACCACCATCTGACCGTCGTCGGTGGTGTGCGCCCGCGCGATCTCGTCGGCGGGCACCTCCTCGCCGTCCACGGTGCAGGTCTTGCGGTACCGGATCCGTCCGCCGTCCTCCCGGTGCACCATGTGCAGGGAGACGTCGTGCTGGCTGGTTGCGGTGTACAGCTTGACCGGGACGTTGACCAGGCCGAAGGCCACGGCGCCCTTCCACATCGCACGCATGGTCCAGGGTGGCGCGCCGGGGGCCGCAGCGCCACCCTCCGGCGCTGCCTACCCGTCGTGTCGGGGTCCGGGCCGTCGGCGCCGACAGGCGGTGCCGAGGTGCCCGGGGGTGGGAACCTCTCGTGGTGACGACCGAGGTGACACCCATGCTCCCCGTGGCGGTGGCTGCGGACGAGCTGCCGTCGGGCCTCGCGTGGAGCCACGAGGTCAAGTGGGACGGCTACCGGGTGATCATCCGCGCCGGCACGTCACGGCCCGGCGCCTCGCGGGTCGGCACCGCAGGGGTCGGCGCCTCGCGGGTCGGCACTGCAGGGGTCGGCACCGCGGGGACCGGTGCAGCGCACGACAGGGGCGCCGTGCTCCGCCTGGACTCCCGCACCGGGCTGGACCTGACGGCGCGGTTCCCGGCCCTGGCCGAGCTGCTGGACGTCGTCGCCGACGGCACGGTGCTGGACGCGGAGGTCGTGAGCATGGTCGGTGGGCGGCCGGACTTCTCGGCGCTGGCCTCGGGCGACCCGGCCGGAACGGTCCGTGCCGTGGTGTTCGACGTCCCGGTGCTCGCCGGGACGGATGTCTGCCGGGAGCCGCTGCACGCCCGACGCGAGATGCTGGCCGGGCTGGACCTGCCCGGTTGCGCCCTGCGGTCGGAGCCGTTCGACGACGGCGAGGCGCTGCTCGCGGCCACCCGGCAGCAGGGCCTGGAAGGTGTGGTCGCCAAGCGGCTCGACTCGCCCTACCGGCCCGGGGTGCGCTCGCCCGACTGGCGCAAGCACGCCCACCGTCGGCGACGGACGGTCCTGGTGGGCGGCTGGCGCCCGGCCGAGGGGCGCTCGACGCAGGCGGCCTCGCTGCTGGTGGGTGCGCCCGACGCCGCCGGCGACCTGCGGTTCCTGGGTCGGGCCGGCAGCGGTATCACCGCTCTGTCCGGGGCCCGGTTCGGACAGCTGCTGGCCGCCCTTCCGCGGGAGCGGGCCCCGTTCGCGGACCCGGTGCCTTCGCTCGACCGCCGCGGTGTCCGGTGGTGCGAGCCCGTCGTGGCGGTCGAGGTGGCCTACCGCGAGCGGACCGGGTCCGGCCGGCTCCGGCACCCGGTCGTGCTGGGCCTGCGCGAGGACGCGCAGCCCGACCCCTGGGAGGACGCATGAGCGAGGAGCAGACCGTCGACGTGGGGGGCCGCAAGGTGCGGCTCACCCACCTGGACCGGGTGCTGTTCCCGGCCACGGGGACGACCAAGGCCGAGGTGGTCGACTACTACGCCCGGATCGCTCACGTGCTGCTCCCGCAGCTGCAGGACCGCCCGGTCAGCCGGGTCCGGTTCCCCCGCGGGGTCGGGGCCCCGTCCTTCGTGGAGAAGAACGTGCCCTCGGGGGCGCCGTCCTGGGTCCGTCGCCAGCAGCTGCACGCGGAGCCCGAGGACCCGTCGTCCACCGAGGTCGAGTTCCCGTTCCTGGACGACGTCGCCGGTCTGGTGTGGTCGGCCAACCTGTCCGCGCTGGAGCTGCACACACCGCAGTGGACCGTCGGTCCGCGCGGCGGCTTCCGGGGCGTGGACCGGCTGGTGGTCGACCTGGACCCCGGTGAGGGCGCGGGTCTGGCCGAGTGCGCGGCGGTGGCCCACCTGGTGGCGCAGCGACTGGGGGACGACGGTCTGCAGACCGTTCCCGTCACCTCCGGCAGCAAGGGGATGCAGCTCTACGCCCCCTGGCCCGACGGCGCGGACCAGGAGCTCGGCCGTACCCGGGAGTACGCCAAGGCGCTCGCGGAGGGACTGGCCCGGGACCACCGGCGCCTGGTCGTGTCCGACATGAAGAAGGTGCTGCGCCGCGGCAAGGTGCTGGTCGACTGGTCGCAGAACCACCTGGCCAAGACCACCGTGACGCCGTACTCGCTGCGCGGCCGCGAGCAGCCGCGGGTCGCGGCCCCCCGCAGCTGGGACGAGGTGGGCGACGACCTGCGCCAGCTGTCACCGGCCGAGGTGCTGGAGCGGGTCGAGCGCGACGGTGACCACATGGCCGGCTGAACGTCTCGGCGCGCGCCGCGGTGGGCCTGGGCCGAGGAGTGGGCCCGGCGACCGGTCGTCAGCGCGACAGGAGGCCGCCGGCCGTGCCGCGCAGCACCCGCGGGGTCAGCAGGCCTCGCCCCAGCCCGAGCTCGACCAGGTCGTCGAAGACCCCGGGGTCGCCGGCCGCAGCCCTCACCCCGGCGGGCACCACCGGGAGCCGCGCGGCCAGGGCGGCCGCGAGGGTGGTGTGCCGCAGGTGACGACCGAGGCGCTGCCGCAGCATGCGTCGGTAGCGGCGTCCCGGGTCGGCGGGTCCTGGGGCCGCGGCGGGAGCGACCGCGGCGGCCCCCGCGCAGGCGCCCGACAGCACGGCGTAGTAGATGCCCTCGCCCGTCATGGGGTTGATCAGCGACAGCGCGTCCCCGACCAGCAGCACCCGGCCGTCGGGTTGCCGCGGTCGTCGCGACGACAGCGGCAGGTGGTGCCCGCGCCACGCCTCGCCGCCCTCGGCGACGCCGGGCAGCAGGTCGTCCAGCCGGGCGAGCAGGTGCTCCCGCGTCGGGGTCCGGTCGCCGCGCAGCAGCTCGCCGTAGCCCACGTTGGCGCGGCCGTCGCCGACGGGGAACGACCACGCGTAGGCCGGCCGGTCGTCGTCGGCGAACACGATCCGCTGCTCGTCGGCCAGGTCGGGGCGGACCGGGGCGTAGCCGCGCAGCGCCAGGGCGACGTGGCCGGGGCCGTTGGGGGTCAGGCCCAGGGACCGGCGCAGCACCGAGCCGGCACCGTCCGCCGCGACGACCACGCGGGCGTGCAGCGGGTCGTCGTCGGCGTCCAGGACGACCCCGTCGGGCTCGACGTGGACGGTGCGCACCCGTCGCCTTGCGGGCACGGCACCCGCGGCCAGCGCTCCGGCCCGGACCCGGTCGTCCAGGACGGTCCGGGGGACGACGCGGGCGGGGCGGGCGGTGGTGCCGCTGGTGCGGCCGCCGCCGTCCACCGCCAGGTGCAGCCGCGACACGGGCCGGTGGTCGTCGACCAGCCCCGGCAGCCCCAGGTCGGCCAGCACGTCCAGGGCGTGCGGTGCGATCCCGTCGCCGCACGGCTTGTCCCGGGGGAACTCCGCCCGGTCCAGGAGCAGGACCCGGGCGCCGGGGTCCACCCGGAGCGCCGACAGGGCGGCCGCGGACCCGGCCGGGCCGGCGCCGACCACCACCACGTCCCACCGCTGGTCACCCACCGGCCCAGTGTGGGTCCGACCGCGACGACCGGCGAGAGCAGCCCGCACGGCACCGGGCCGGCCCGACCACGACGGTCGAGCCGGCCCGGGTGCTGCCGTGCTGCGGTGCTGCGGTGCTGCGGTGCTGCGGTGCTGCGGTGCTGAGGTGCTGCGGCGATGGGCCGCTCAGTCCTCCGGGCGGATGTCGAGGACCGCGCCGGCGGCGTCGAGCAGGACCCGCTGCTCGCGGCCCTGGGCGTCGTAGACCTCGACCTCCCAGGTAGCGCCGCCGTCGTCCTCGCGGTCCACGGAGTCCAGCCGGCTGTCGGCGCCGACGGCGTCCAGCGCGGCCTCGACGATCTGGTCCTGGGTCAGCGCATCGGCCTCGTCGCCGCTCTGCCACGGCGCCGGGCCCCCCGCGCTGTCGCGGAACGTGAGGCCCTGGATCTCGTAGACCTCGATGTCGTCACCGTCGTCGTCGAACCGGCCCAGCACGACGACCTCCTGGCCCAGCAGGCCCTCGAGCTCGGCGAGGACCGGGGCCGTGGTGCCGTCGCCGTCGAAGTCGGCCACCGGCCCGGCGCTGAGCAGCCAGCCCTCCGGCCCGAGCTCCAGGTCGACGCCGGCGACCTCGAAGTCGTCGTCGTCGTCCCGGCCGTCGTGCCCGTCGTCGTCGCGGTCGTCGCGGTCGTTGTCGTCGTTGTCGTCGTCGTCGTCACGGGTGAGTACGCCACGCACCTCGTCGAGACCCTCGACCTGACGCGACGCCGGGGCGTCCGTCGAGCCGTCGGTGGCCCGGTCCGTGGCGTCGTCGGAGGTGGTCGGGGAGGAGGAGGCGGTCGGGCCGCCCGTGGCCGGGGTGGAGGCGGCGTCGGTCGCGTCGACCGTGACGGCCCCGACGCTGACGGCCTCGACCTGGCGGACCTCGTCGCCGTCCGAGGCGACGGCGGCGGCGACGCCGACCGCGGCGACGCCGGCGACGGCGGCGGCGATGATGACGGGTGCTGCTCGCATGGGACTCTCCTTCGCTCGTAGGGACCGGCGGCCCCTGCTCTCGACGAGAAGCCTGCTGCCCGCCGATGAACCGACCCTGAGCCGTTCCTGACGGTTCCGTCAGGTTGCTGAGCGTGTCGCCATCCTCCTCTCATCCCGGCGTCAGGCGCGCGGGAGGATCATGTCCGGAGCGCGGGCGAGTGACCGCGCGGGCCCCGGGACCGGGGTGCAGCCGCTAGTCGGAGGGTGGTCCTCGTGGCCGTGCTGATCGTCGAGGACGAGCCCGGGATCACCGCGTTCGTCAAGCAGGGCCTGGAGGCCGCGGGCTTCAGCGTGATGACCGCGGCCGACGGCTGGGACGGTCTGGAGCAGGCCCAGGAGCCGGACGTCCAGTTGGTGGTGCTGGACCTGGGCCTGCCCGGCTTGAGCGGCGAGCAGGTCCTCGTCCGTCTGCGTCAGCTCCGCCCCGCGCTGCCGGTGATCGTGCTGACGGCCAAGGACTCGGTCGGGGACCGGGTCGCCAACCTCGAGGCGGGGGCCGACGACTACGTGGTCAAGCCCTTCAGCTTCAGCGAGCTCCTCGCCCGGGTGCGCGCCCGCCTGCGTCAGCCGGACCAGCCGTCGGCGACGCTGCTGAGCGTCGGCGACCTGACCCTGGACGTCCGCACCCGGCAGGTGCGGGTCGGTGACGCGCAGGTGAGCCTGTCGACGCGGGAGTTCTCGCTGCTGGAGGTGCTGCTGCGTCACCCCGACCAGGTGCTGTCGCAGGCGCAGCTGCTGGACCAGGTGTGGGGGTACGACTTCGAAGGGGCGTCGAACGTCGTGGAGGTCTACGTGGGCCACCTGCGACGCAAGATCGGCGCGGCCCACATCGAGACGGTCCGCGGCGCGGGCTACCGGCTCGTCGGCCGGGCCCGGTGAGCCCGGTGAGCCCGGTGAGCCCGGTGGGCAGGACGTCAGGGTGAGGGACCGGCTGCAGGTCCGCGTCGCCCTCATCGCCGTCATGGTGATGGTGGTGACCCTCGCAGTCGTGGCGGTCGTCACCTGGCGGTTGATCCAGGTGGCCGAGCGCGCCGACGTCGACACCACCCTGCTGGTCGAGCTGGAGGCCGCGCAGACCGGCCTGCCGGAGCAGATCGCGGCCGCGGCCGGTCTGGACGGGGTGTCCTCGCCCGTGGAGCTGCAGCGGGCCGCGCAGGAGTTCCTCAGGACCAGCCCCGGCAGTGAGCGGCACCTGACCGCCGTGGACGCGGGGGGCCAGCGGTTCGTCACGACGGCCGGCCCGGACCCGCTGCGGGCGCTGCGGGACGCCGAGGCCCTGCCCGACGGCACCAGCGGCTCCGTCGTCAGCGTGAGCACCGCCGAGGGGCCCGTCCGGGTGCTGTCCTCGCCCCTGGTCGCCGCCGACGGCGCCGAGCTCGGCGAGGTCAGGGTGTACGGGTCGCTGGCCGAGGGGCGTGCCGCCGCGGGCGACGCCCTGCTCCGCATCGCGCTCGCGGGCGGGGCGGGTCTGCTGGTCGGCGGGGTGCTGCTGTTCCTGGCCGTGGGGCGGGCGCTGCGCCCGGTGGCCGACCTGGCCGCGGCCTCGCGTGGGCTGGGACGGGGGACCCACACCCGCGTGCCGGAGCCGGAGCGGATGGACGAGGTGGGCACCCTGGCCCACGAGTTCAACGACATGGTCGACCGGCTCGAGCGGGCGGAGACCGAGCGGGGCGAGCTGCTGTCGGCCGTCTCGCACGAGCTGCGGACGCCGCTCGCGGTGGCGCGCGGCCACCTGGAGATGTTCCAGGCGTTCGGGCCCGGCGACGCCGACGCCGCCCGGGAGACGGCCACGGTGCTGCAGCGGGAGCTGCTGCGGCTGGGCCGGATCGTCGAGGACCTGACCGCCGTCACCCGCGGCGACGAGGTGGGCGACGTCCAGCGGGAGCCGGTGTTCGCCCCCGACGTGCTCGAGGCGCTCGAGCAGCGGCTGGGGGGCCTGGGCCTGACCGACGTCGACCTGGGGGACGCGCCCCCCGTGGTGCTGATGGGCGACGAGGACCGGCTGGCCCAGACCCTGCTCAACCTGGTGCTGAACGCCCGGACCCACACCCCCGCCGGGACGGCGGTGCGGGTCAGGGTGGACGCGCCGGGCGGCTGGGTCCGGTTCGTGGTGGAGGACGACGGTCCCGGCATCGACCCCGACGTCCTGCCGCGGGTGTTCGAGCCGTTCGTCACCACCCGCCCCGGTGGCGCCCGGCGCACGTCGGGTCTCGGCCTGGCCGTGGTCCGCTCGCTAACGGAGGCGCAGGGCGGCACCGTGAGCATCGACCCGACGTGGCCGGGCACCCGCGTGGTGGTCAGGCTGGCGGCCGCCGAGGCCGGCTGACCCGGGTGCGGCGGCTCGGCCCGCCGGCCCGGGTGCGCCTCAGGCGATCTCGACCGGGGTGCCGAGCGGCAGCAGCTCGGCGAGGTAGGTGATGTCCCCGTCCGACAGCCGGATGCAGCCGTTGCTCACGGCCTGCCCGACGCTGCCGGCGTCGTCGGTGCCGTGCAGACCGATCTGACCCGGCCCGCCGCCGAAGCTGGTCAGCACCTCCGAGAACCCCGACAGCCCGTAGGCGTAGGGGCCGTAGCCGGCGTTGGTCGGCTCGAGCAGCTCGGTCAGGTAGAACAGCCCGAGCGGGGTCGGGGTGTCACCGGTGCCGCTGGCCGCGGACATCGTCCGCAGCACCTCGTCGCCCTCGTAGAGCGTCAGCTCGTTGTCGGCCGTGGACATCACGAGCCGGTACGGCACGCGGGCCACGTCGACGTCCTGGGCCCGGACGAAGCCGGTGGTGCCGTTCGGGCGGACCGGCACCATGACCTCGTACCAGCCGCGGCCCGGGTCGTCGGCCAGCAGGAACGTCAGCGGTGCCCCGGTCTCCCGGGGGTTCGCCAGTGCGTGCACGACCTCGCCACCGGGGGAGTCGTGCACCTCCACCTCCTCGACCGTCGCGGTGAGGACGTAGCCCTCGCCGGGGTCGAGCGCCTCGCGGCCCGGGCGGGTGCTCGGCGGGGCGGACGGGATGGGCCGCTCCTGGGTCGAGGGGGTCGCGACCGGCTCCGCGGCCACGGACGGGGCGGAGGAGCTGGACGGGGAGGCGTCCGCCGTCCCCCGTTCCCCGCAGCCGGTGGACCCGACCAGGGCGACGAGCAGGCACGCGGCCGCCAGGGCGCGACGCCGCGAGCGGGGGAGCGTGATGCTCCCCCGCCCGCGGTCGAGGTGTCGGACGATGGTGCTCAGCCCGTGAAGGACGCGCGGGCCGAGACGGGCTTCGCGACCGGGGCGGTGCCGGAGCCGGTGCCCGAGTTGGAGCCGGAGCCGGAGCCGGAGCCGGTGCCGGAGTCGGTGCCGGAGTCGCTGTCGGAGCCGTCGACGTTGCACTCGAGGGCGACCTCGGTCAGCAGCTCGAGCAGACGCTCGAGGTCCAGCTCGGGCAGGTCGCCCAGCAACGCCTCCAGCGCCTCACCGAACTCGGTGTCGACGGTCTCGAGCTCCGCGATCACCGACTCGACCTCCGCCAGCACGGTCTCGGCATCGGTCGCCGCGGCAGCGGCGAGGTCGCGCGCCTCCTCGGCGGTCACCTGGGCCGCGGCCGCGAGGTCACGCGCCTCCTGCGCCGCGGCGATCTCGTCGGTGTCGCCGCCGTCCTCGGCGTCCGCAAGGACCAGCTCGGCGGCCTCGAGGGCCTCGTCGGCCAGGTCGAGGTCCGACTGCGCGTCGGTGAGGGCCTCGACGGCCGTCTCGAAGGCGACCAGCGCGTCGTCCCCGACCTGGTACACGTCGTCGTAGTCGTCGTCGCTGTAGTAGTCCAGCCCGAGCTGGTCGTACAGGTCGACGACCTGCTCCTCGTAGGCCGTGAAGAGCGCGTCGAGCTCGGCCTGGACCTCCTCGCTCAGCTCCTCGTCGAAGTCGAAGTCGAAGTCCCCGAACTCCTCCTCGAGGGCGTCGAGGGCGGTCGTGCACTCCGCGGACAGGGCGGGGGCGGCGCTGACGGGGGCGGTGCCCACGAGGACACCTCCCACGCTGAGCGCGGCGGCCGCGAGGGTGGCGACGAAGGGGGTGAGCGAGCGGCGAGCGGTCATGGTCCGTCCTTGGGCGAGACACCAGGGAGGTACCGTCGTCGGTGCCCCCCGCACCCACCAGCGGCGGGCATGAGCGATTCATACCAGGCGGTCGGCCTGACGGCGGCCGGAACCCGCCAGATGACCCCGGACCGTCATCCGACCAGCGTCGACACCGACCGCCGGACACCCGTGCCCGGTGCCCGCCGGAGACGCGGCCGGGGACGCCCAGCGAGCCTGAGGAGCAACGCCCGTGGGGACGACGACGCACGTGTCGCTGTGGCGGCTGGCCGGCATCCGCCAGCTCGTGGCGGTGACGTCGCTCGGCTTCGTCGGGTTCGCGGCGACCCTGTCGGCGCTGCCCTGGTGGGCGGTGCAGGGTGGGGCGTCGCTGACCCAGGCCGGGCTCGTCACCACCGCCATGCTCGCCACCACGGTCGCCACCCAGACGGCGGTCCCGGCGATGGTGCGCAGGTTCGGCAGCGGACGGAGCCTGGCCGCGGGCCTGCTCGCGCTGGGGCTGCCGTCCCCGGTGCTGGCCCTGACGTCGGACCTGCTGCCCCTGCTGGTCGTCAGCGCCGTGCGGGGCACCGGCTTCGCCGTGCTCACCGTGGTGGGGTCGACCCTGACCTTCTCGCTCGCCCCGCGGGGCCGACACGGCGAGGCGGCGGGCATCTACGGCCTCGCCATCGGCCTCACCAGCGTCGTCGTGGTGCCCGGAGCGGTGGCGGTGGCGCAGCTCGTCGGCTTCTGGCCCGTCGCGCTGCTGGCGACGCTCCCCGTGCTCGCCGTGCCGTACGCGCTGCGGATGGCGCGGGAGCAGGACCGCGAGGTCGTCCCGGCCGGACCCGCCCCACGGCACGTGAGCGCGGTCGTCGCGGTCACCGTGCCCAGCCTGCTCCTGCTCGTGGTCACCCTGGCCGGCAGCGGGCTGGTCACGTTCCTGCCCATCGAGCGCCCCCTCGGGCTGCTGGCGCCGGCCGCGCTGCTGCTCTTCGGGGCGACCAGCGCGCTGTCCCGCTGGCGCGCCGGGCTGCTCGCGGACCGGGTCGGGACCGTGAGGCTGCTGCCCGTGTCGGCGGTCGTCTGCGCCCTGGGGCTGGCGGGGGCGGGTGCGGGTCTGGCCGCCGGTCACGACTGGCTGCTGCTCGCGGGGGCCACGCTGAGCGGGGTCGGGTACGGGGCGGTGCAGAACCTGACCCTGGTCGCGGCCTTCGCGCGGGTCGACC
This sequence comes from Actinomycetales bacterium, assembly GCA_038258055.1. GTDB lineage: Bacteria > Actinomycetota > Actinomycetes > Actinomycetales > JBBAYJ01 > Aquipuribacter. Next base: position 83,664 of record JBBSQH010000002.1, on the reverse strand, counting down.
CCGTCGACACCCCGACGGCCAGCGCGGTCTGGAACCTGTCGTTCGACGGGGGGACCGCGGTCGGAGCCGTCGCGGTCGGCGCCCTCGCTGCCTGGCACGCGGGCGGTGCGGCCGAGCCGGTCGGCATCCCCGTGGCCCTCCTGGCCTGCGCCGCCCTCGTGCTGATCGCCGCGCCCTTGGGACTGGTGCGGGCGCGGACGGACCGGTCGGCACCGGCGCGGGCTGTCTGACACGGGCTGTCTGACGCGGGCTGTCTGACGACGCGGGCTGCCTGACACGGGCTGTCTGACGACGTGGGCTGTCTGACACGGGCCGTCTGATGTGGGCCACCGTCCCGGGCGCTGCACCTGAGGGCGCGGCACCTGAGGGCGCAGTGGCTGCACCCGTGACCTCCCCGGGCGCAGCAGGGCGCCCGCCCCTCCGACCGCGAAGGTCGGAAGGACGGGCGCTGGTGGTGCTGGTGGTGCTGGTGGTGCTGGTGGTGCTGGTGGTGCTGGTGGTGCTGGTGGTGCTGGTGGTGCTGATGGTGCTGATGGTGCTGATGGTGCTGGTGGTGCAGGTGCCGGTGTCAGTCGGCGGGGATGAGCCGGACCTGAGCGGTGCCGGTCTGCGGCGGGACGCCCTCGGAGCCCTCGTCGGTGTAGCTGGCGACGAACACCCCGCTCATCTCGTCCGTCTCGGGGTCGTGACCCTCGGGGACGGACGTGGTGATGCTGCCGGAGCAGCCGGACGCGGTGGTGATCGGGTGGCCGTGCTGGTCGTGACCCACGACGTAGGTCACCTGAACCCGGCTGCAGTCCACCGGCTGGTCGTCGTCGACCTGGACCTCGAACGCGACGGTGTCGCCGAACTCGAAGGTGTCGCCGTCGGTCGGGGTGACGAAGCTGACCTCGGGGGCCTGCCCGCCCACGGCGATGTTGACGTACGCCGAGGCGGTCTTGCCGCGGTTGCGGCCCCCGGAGTCCGTCACGACGAGCGTCGCCCGGTACCGACCGTCGGTCGCGTAGGTGTGCGTGGGCGACATCTCACGGCTGTCGATCGTGCCGTCGGAGTCGAAGTCCCACGCGTACCGGAGACGGTCGCCGTCTGCGTCGGTGGTCCCGCTGCCGTCGAACTGCACGGTGAGCGGCGAGTCGCCGGTCACGACGTCGGCCTCGACGACCGGCTCAGGGCTGTGGTTGGCGCTGGGCCCGGTACCGATGTAGTCGAACCGCGACAGCTGGGCGTCGGGGTTCTGGGCGAAGTAGCCGTCGCCGTACTCCAGGACGTAGAGCGCGCCGTCGGGGCCGAACTCCATGTCCATCGGGTTGTCGAAGACCAGGCCGTCGAGCACGTCGTCGATGGCGGTGACCTCGTCACCGTCGTCGGACAGCGTGATCATCTTGATCCAGTCTCGGGTCCACTCGCCCAGCAGCGGCTTGCCGGCGAACGCGGCGGGCCAGGCCACCGGGGGGCGGCCCTGGGTGGGTCCGCGCTTGATGGTGGCCTCACCGTCGTACACCGGTCCGCCCATCGGGCCGATGCCACCGCGGCCCAGCTCCGGGAACTCGGGGCTGTTGCCGAACTGGTACTCGATCTCGGCGTCGGTGATGGGAGGCAGCTCGGTGAGCCCGGTGTTGTGGACCGAGGTGTTGGTGGGGTTGGAGCAGTCGAACGGCTCGCCGGAGGTCTCGGTGGCGAAGTCGTAGTCGATGTAGCCCTGCGTCGAGCTGATGCAGATCGGCCAGCCGTAGTTTGCGGGCTCCTCGACGGCCATCCAGCGGCCGGTACCGGCCGGCCCGCGGTCGGGGTTCGCGCTGCGCGCGTCGGGGGAGTAGTCGCCGATGAACAGCCGACCGGTGGCGCGGTCGAGCTCGATGCGGAACGGGTTGCGCAGGCCCATGACGTAGATCTCGGGCTTGGTCAGCGCGGTTCCGGGGGCGAACATGTTGCCCTCGGGGATGCTGTAGCCACCGCCGTCGGTGGGCGTGATCCGCAGCACCTTGCCGCGCAGGTCGTTGGTGTTCAGCGACGTGCGCTGGGCGTCGAAGGCCGGGTTGCGGTCGGGCCGCTCGTCGATCGGGATGTACCCGCCGGACTCGAACGGGTTGCTGTCGTCGCCGGTCGACAGGTACAGGTTGCCGTCGTCGTCGAAGACGATGTCACCGCCGACGTGGCAGCAGATGCCCCGGCTGCCGGGCACCCGCATGATCTGCTCCTCGGTGTCGAGGTCGATCTCGTCGTCCATCATCTTGAACCGCGACAGCTGGATGTAGCCGTCGAAGGGTGCGAAGTCCTCGGGCGTCCCCGTGGTGGGGGCGTCACCCTCGTTGATGCCGGGGGTGATCGGGTCGTCGGAGGGGGTGTCGAGCAGCGGGGAGTAGTAGAGGTAGACCCAGTGGTTCTCCTCGAAGTCGGGGTCGACCGCGACGCTCTGCAGCCCCTCCTCGTCGTGGAGGTACACGGGGACCTGCGCGGCGAGGGTGGTGAGTCGCGTCTTCGGGTCGTGCAGCCGTACCTCGCCGCTGCGGGTGGTGTGCAGCACGCGGTTGTCCGGCAGGACGGCGAGGTCGATCGGCTCGCCGGGCGTGCGGTCGATGGTGACCTTGTCGAAGGCCGAGTCCGGGGGGACCGGGGCGTCGACCGTGGCGGCCGGGACGGCCGCCGATGCTGGGGTGGCGGCGGGAGCCGACATCCCCGTGAGCGCGAGTGCGGCTGTCGCCAGCACTGCACCGCCCACCAGGGTTCGAGGTGCGGTCATAGGTGTCTCCTCTAGTCAACGTCGACTGTCAGGGGGAATGCTGAAACTACGCAATAGTTTCGAAAGTGGTCAAATTCTGGGCGGAAGTTTGCTAGCGGTTCTCGGAACCAGGGCTGAACACCTGGTCGCTGACCAGCTGCACGGCGCCCGTGAGGCCCGCCAGGTCGCCCAGCTCGGTGAGCACCACCGGCAGGTTCCCCGTGGCCAGCGGCGGCGGGCGGCGGTAGACGACCGTCCGCACCTCGGCCAGCAGCGCGTGGCCCAGCTGCGACACCCCTCCGCCGATGACGAGCAGGCGGGGGTTGAAGAAGGACACCAGGTGGGCGAGCACGACACCCAGGTCGTGCCCACCCTGCTTGACCATCGCGACTGACGCCGGGTCGCCGTGCACGGCCGCCCGACCGACGTCGGCCGCCGTCAGCACGCCGTTGGCCTCCAGGGCCGCCGCGAGCGCAGGGGAGCGACCGGCCCGGGCCGCGGCGATGGCCTCGCGCGCCAGCGCCGCACCGCCGAACACCGCCTCCAGGCACCCCGACCCGCCGCAGGCGCACGCCGGTCCGCCGTCGTCGCGCACCCGGATGTGCCCGATGTCGCCCGCGCAGCCGTCCGCGCCCCGGAACAGGTGGCCGTCGACGACGATGCCGCAGCCGATGCCGGTCCCGACCTTGACGAAGAGGAAGTCGCGGGCGCCTCGGGCCACGCCTCCCTGCTGCTCCCCGAGCGCCATCAGGTTGACGTCGTTGTCCAGCGCCACGGGGCAGCCGAGCTCGCGTGCCAGGGCGTCGCGGACCGGGTAGCCGTCCCAGCCCGGCATGAGCGGTGGGGCCACCGGCACCCCGCTGTGGAAGTCCACGGGTCCGGGGACGCCCACGCCCACGCCGCTGGGCCGGGTCACGCCCTGCTCGGCCATGAGCAGCCGGGTCAGCTCCAGGGCCCGGGCGAGCACCTCCTCGGGTCCCCGCCGTACGTCGATGGCCTCGGAGCGCCGGGTGAGGACCGCGAGCCGTCCGTCGGTGACCGCCACGTCCAAGGTGGTGGCCCGGACGTCGATCCCCACGAACCGCAGCCCGGGGTGGACGCCCACCAGCGTCGACCGGCGCCCTCCGCGCGAGGCGGCTGGGCCCGCGTCGACGGCCAGCTCGAGCTCGACGAGCCGGCTGACCTCGGCGGCCACGGTGGTCCGTGACACCTGCAGCCGGTGGGTGAGGTCGACCCGGGACATCGTCCCCTCGTCGCGCAGCAGCCTGAGCAGGGTCGCCTGGATCGCGTTCTCGGCGCGTCCGGCCAGGGGCAGGGCCATGCCGAGCAGCGTCGCACGGGGGGCGGGACGCCGCCCGGGGTGGCCGGGCCGGCCGGGCGCGCCCGACGGTTGCGCGAGGTCAGCCCCGGACCACGGCCTCGATCGCGGGCACCACGGTCTCGTCCTGCAGGGACGTCGTGTCCCCCAGCGGGCGGTCGAGCAGGACGTCGCCGAGCAGCCGCCGCATGATCTTGCCCGAGCGGGTCTTGGGCAGGTCCGGGACGAGGACGACGTGCGCGGGCTTGGCGACCGGACCGATGGTGCGGGCGACATGGGCCACCAGCTCGGCGCGGACGGCGTCGGCCGCGGCCCGCCAGGCCTGCGGGTCGTCGAGCTCCGGGCGGGTGGTCGGCACCACGAACACCGCCACCCGCTGCCCCGTCATGGGGTCGTCGACGCCGACCGCGCCGGCCTCGGCCACCAGGGGGTGCTCGACCAGCGCCGACTCGATCTCGATGGTCGACAGCCGGTGCCCGGACACGTTGACCACGTCGTCGACGCGGCCCTGGATGCGGACGTAGCCCTCGGTGTCCATCACCGCCCCGTCACCGGCCAGGAACAGACCCTGCGCCGCGAACCGGGCCCAGTACGCGTCCCGGTAACGCGCGTGGTCGCCCCACACGGTGCGTGCCATCGCGGGCCAGCGGCCCTGCACGGTCAGCAGCCCGCTGGTGCCGGCGGGTACGTCGTGGCCCGTGTCGTCGACGACCCGCACCGTCTGGCCGGGCAGGGCGACCCCGGCCGCCCCGGGCACGCCCTGGTGCACGCCCGGGAGCGTCGACACCACGGCCGCCCCGGACTCCGACTGCCACCAGGTGTCGACGAGGGGCGCGCGGCCGCCGCCGACGTGGCGGTGCAGCCAGACGTCCGCCTCGGGGTTGATGGCCTCGCCCACGCGGCCCAGGAGCCGGACGCTGCTCAGGTCGTGCTCGGGGCCGAAGCCGTCGGGGAAGCGCGACATGAACGACCGGACCAGCGTGGGCGCGGTGTAGTAGACCGTGACGCCGAGCCGGGCGATGGTCTCGGGGTGCCGGGTGGGGCTCGGGTGGTCGGGCGAGCCCTCGGCCAGCACGACCGTGACCCCGTTGCTGAGCGGCCCGTACAGGACGTAGGTGTGGGCGGTGACCCAGGCCAGGTCGGCCGTGCACCACCAGACGTCGTCCGGCTTGGCGTCGAACACCGACCAGTGCGTCCAGCTCGCCTGCACCAGGTAGCCGCCCGTGGTGTGGACGACGCCCTTGGGACGCCCGGTCGTGCCGGAGGTGTAGGTGATGAACAGCGGGTGCTCCGCGTCCAGCGCCGGGGCGTCGTGGCTGGTCGGGGCGGCGTCGACCACGTCGTGCCACCACACGTCGCGGCCGTCGGTCCACGGTACGTCCGGGGTCTCGTCCCCGGTGCGACGGACGACCAGCACGTGGGCCACGTGGTCGAGGCCGGCGACCGCCTCGTCCACGGTGTGCTTGACCGGGACGGCCGCGCCGCGGCGGTACTGCCCGTCGGTCGTCACGACCACCACGGCGCCGGTGTCCTGGACCCGGAACCGCAGCGCCTCGGCCGAGAACCCGCCGAAGACGAGCGAGTGCACGGCGCCGATGCGGGCGCAGGCCAGCGAGACGACCACGGTCTCGACCACGACGGGCAGGTAGACGACCACGCGGTCGCCGGGCCCCACGCCCAGCGCCTGGAGCGCGTGGGCCGCCTGCGCGACCCGGCGCTGGAGGCCGGCGTAGGTCACCGTCTCCCGGTCGCCGCGCTCGCCCTCGAACCGCAGCGCCGGGTGCTCGCCGCGACCGGCGGCCACGTGCTGGTCGACGCACACCTCGGCCGCGTTGAGCCGACCGCCGGCGAACCAGGTGGCCCGCGGCGTGGTCGGGTCCTCGGCGTCCGGCGGCACCCAGGAGTGGACCTCCCGCCAGGGCTCGCGCCAGGGGAGGCGGCGGGCCTGCTGCTCCCAGAAGGTCCCGGCGTCGCTCGGCAGCGCGGCCAGGTGCTCGGGGGTGACGTTCGCGCGGGCGGCCAGGTCGGCGGGCGGCGCGAAGCGGCGGGGGTCGTGGACCATCGCCGTCGAGCGTAGGTCCCCGCCACGAGACGAGCCCGTGGGGCCCCGCCGGACGGCGGGACCCCACGGGCTCGGTGACCTCAGCTCCTCAGCTGCTCACGCGCCTCAGCAGTAGAGGCGGACGTACCGCACCTCCAGGTCCTCCTGCGGCTCGAGGACGGGCTGGGTCGACGTGGCCCCGACGGTGAAGACGCCCGGACGCATCCGGTTCGTCCCGCTGTCGAAGACGACGTCGGCCTCGGCGCCGGCCTCGACGGAGACCGACTGCGGCTCGGCCCCGCGCCAGGGCGGGGTGACCACGACGTCGGACGTGACCGTCCCGGAGTTGACGACCGTGACCGTCACGTGGGCGTTGCCGTCGACGCAGCTCGTGGCGGGGGAGGCCGTCACGACCAGCGTGCCGGGCTCCTCCGTCTGCTCGTCCGCCCACAGGAAGTCGTCGAACGCCGCCTCGGGGGTGCCGCTCGCCCCGCCGCGGACGGCCATGACGCCGACCCGAGGAGCAGCGATGCCCTCGAGCGTGCGCGGGTCGCCGACCTGCACGAACTCCTCGCCGTCCAGGGAGTAGTACCCCCGCAGCATCGACCCGTCGGACACCAGCCGGAGCGTGAACTCCGTCGGGAAGTCCCTGGGCAGGAACGGACCGCCGAAGCCGCCGCCCCCGGTGTGCCAGTTGCCGTTGAAGTCGAAGTTGTCGTTGCTGGGGCTGGTCGACTTCAGGAACTCGATCCACTCGTTGCCGCTGCCCTTGTTGACGAACGCCAGCTTGGCGAACCCGGAGCCACCGGCCCCGGCCACGACCAGACCGGCCTGCTGGCCCTCCTGGGCGGGGTCGAAGGACACCTTCGAGGTCACCGTCCAGGGACCCGCCGGGGCGGCCTGGGTGATGATGTTGTCGGCGTCGGCGTACTCGCCCGAGTCGGGCGTCAGGCGCAGCGCACCGTCCGACACCTCGTACAGCGACTCGTTCGGCCGACGGACCTGCCAGTGGCAGTTGTCGAGCAGGTCGTCGTCGTCGAACGTGTCGGAGCGGACGGGCTGCTCGCACGGCTCCGGCTCCGCCAGGCTCACCGCGGTGACGGCGAACACGTGCAGACGGGGGTCGTCGGGCAGCGTGAGCGACGCGACGTCCTTGTCCGGGGACAGGGTGACCGGCTGCGTGAACAGCATGACCCGCGGGGACGTGTTGCCCCCGGAGTTGTGCCGGTAGGGCATGTCGACCGCGATCTGCTCGCCGAACTTCGGGTTCTGCGCCCAGTCGGTGAACCGCAGCGGCACCTGCGCCGTGGTGCCGTCGGCGTAGGTCAGGGTCCCCTGCGCCTGCACGTCACCGTTGTGCGCCGTGGCCAGGACCATCAGCTGGTCGTAGGACCCGACCGGCAGGTCGATGGTCTGCCCGTCGGCCTCGACGTTGTTGAGCTCGCCGTCGGCGGGGCTGCCGAAGACGTACTCGACGCCGTCGATGGTGACCGGACCGCCCTGCTCGCGCACGGGCTCGGGCAGCAGCTCGGCCGCGAAGGACCAGCCGCCGCCGTCGAAGTTGCCGTCGGCGGGGTTGGCGTCGGTGGAGATGCCGTCGTTGTTGAACAGCTCCGACAGGTCCGCCGTGGCCGGGCACTGACCGTCGGGGAGGACCTCGACGCGCAGGGTCTGCTCGCCGGTGTTCCCGTCCGGGTCGGTGACGACGAGGGTGACCGTGTACTCGCCGGCCGCGGTGTAGGTGAACACCGGGTCCTGCTCGGTCGAGGTGTCCTCGTCGGTGCCGTCGACGCCGAAGTCCCAGGCGTACGTGACGGTCTGGCCCTGCGGGTCGTCGGCCAGGCCGGTGAAGGTGACCTCCAGCGGCAGCACGCCGCAGCGGGGGTCGGCCGTGGCGCGCGGGGTCGGGTCGACGAGCACCGTGACGGTGTCGCCGGCGCGCGTCGCGCCACGGTTGCCCTCGTCGTCGACCGGGGTGACCTCGGGCGTGAAGGTGCCGCCCTCGGTGTAGGTGTGCGTGACCTCGGCGCCGCCGGTGACGACGTCGGAGTCGTCACCGAAGTCCCACTCGTAGCCGATGTCGTCGCCCTGCCGGTCGACGCCCTCGGCGGTGAGGGTCACCTCGAGGGGCGCGGCGCCGCTGGTGGGCGTCACCTCGACGGTGTTGATGAACGGCTCGGCCACGTCGAGCTCACGGATCTGCACGTCCCGGAACGACACCGTGTCGGCGTCGCCGTGGTTCTGCAGGCCGACGTAGCCCTCGATCGGGCGCGAGCCGTCGGAGGTGTACGTGTTCACGACCTCGCCGTTGAGCGTCATCGTGTAGGTCTGGCCCACGACGCGGACCGTGTAGTCGTTCCACTCGCCCACGGGGTTCGCGTTGCGCGCGTCCTCGCGGTCGAAGTTGTAGACCGACCCGGTCTTCTGGGGCTCGTCGTTGGGCTCGCCCTCCTTGATCTGGATCTCGTGGCCGTTGTCGACCGCGACGAACGGGTCGTTCCCCGGGTCGGGGAAGCGGGCGAAGACGCCGGAGTTGTCGGCGGCGTCGGACAGCTTGAACTGCATCTTCATCTCGAAGTCGGCGTAGGTCTGCCCGGTGAACCAGAACAGGCCGAGGCCGCCCTCGGAGGTGAGCTCGCAGCCCTCGACGACGAACCGGCCGGGGCCGGACTGCCGCCACTGCGAGGTGTCGGTGCCGTCGAAGAGCAGCTCGAAGCCCTCGTCGGGGACCGGAGCGGTGTCGCAGGCCTCACGGGCCTGGACGTCGACCGCGCGGGACGTGGTCTTGCCTGTGGCGTCGGTGACGGTCACCGTCGCGGTGTAGCGGCCCGCCTCGGTGTAGGTCCACGTCGCCGTGGCGCCCGCGGCGGTGTCCTCGTCGGTGCCGGCGACGCCGAAGTCCCACGCGTAGGTGATGTCGTCGTCGTCCAGGTCGACCGCCTCGGCGGCGAAGTCGACCTCGAGCGGCGCGGCCCCGTCGTCGGGGGTGGCCGTCGCGGACGTGATGTCCGGCGCGGTGTTGGCCGCGATGCCCCGGCCCTCGAACCGGATCTCGTCGAGGTTGACCTGGCCGCCACCCGTGTACACGAAGTACAGCGGCTCCCCTCCGGCGTCGGCGTCACGCGAGGTGATCTCGCCGCTGCCGGTCCGGTAGAAGTACTGGCCCTGCGTGCCGCCGGCCAGCGGGACGGTCGCGACGACCGGCCCGTCGGGAGCGCCGGCGCGGACGGACACCGCGGCGTCGCCGCCGGCGCCGCCGGAGTAGGTGACGTGGATGTCCGTCATGCCCGACAGGCTCATCGGGTCCCACATGATCCAGTCGTTCTGGCCCACGCCGGTGACGATGCTGCCGCCGCCGGGACGGGTGCCGGACTTGTCGTCGTAGCCGGTGATGCCGACCCCCTGGCTCGCGGTGTAGTGCTCGGCCTGGCGCAGCTTGGGCTGCAGGGTGATGGAGTCGGTGCCGGTCAGCGGGGCGTTGGCCCCGTCGTTGGCGCCGCCGTCGGTGTAGCTGGCGATCAGGACGCCGAAGGTGTTGGCGTCCGGGCCGTGGTCGCCGGCCGTGGACATGCGCAGCGTGCCCTCGCAGCCGGTCTCCGACAGGTTGGGGTGCACGTGCGAGTCGTGGCCGAGGCCGGCCTGGACCGTCACGCGGTCGCAGTCGACCTCCTCCTCGCCGTCGACGGCCTCGACCCGGAAGTCGATGTCGTCACCGGGACGGTAGAAGCCGCCGTCCAGCGGGGCGACCATCGTCACCTGCGGGCGCGTGTTCCCGGCCGTCACCAGGACGGTCGCCCTCGCGGTCTTGTCCGTGGCGTCGGTGACCGTGAGCTGGGCCTGGTAGTCACCGGGCTCGGCGTAGGTGTAGGTCGGGTTGGCGTCGGTGGAGTCGGTCTCGCCGTCGCCGTCGAGGTCCCACGCATAGGTCAGGGCGTCCCCGTCGGGGTCGCTGGTGCCCTCGCTGGAGAACGCGACCTGCAGCGGCACGTCGCCCTCGGTGACGTCGGCGGTGGCCCGCACCACGGGGGCCTGGCCGTTGATGGCGTAGTCGACGCGCACCAGCTTGGTCGCGGGCGAGCCCGAGAAGAAGCCGTTGCCGTACTCCAGCACGTAGAGCGACCCGTCGGGACCGAACTCCATGTCGCCGGGCGCGGTGAAGCCGCCCATGAAGTCGTCGATGGACTCGATGGAGCCGTCCTCGGCCATGCGGACCGTCTTGATCCAGCCGCGGCTCATCTCCGACATGAAGTAGACGCCCTCGTAGTACTCGGGGAACGCCTCCTCGTGCGGGTCGGTGTTCTGCGACTGCCGGTAGACCATGCCGCCGGTCGGGGTCGAGCCCTCGACCTCGGGGTACTTGAACGGGCCGACGTCGGAGTAGGGGATCCAGGCGTCGGTCATCGGGGGCAGCGTCTCGAGCCCGGAGCTGTTGGGGGAGTCGTTGACGTCCGCCATCTCGTCGGGGTCGTTGCACGGGAAGCGCTTGGGGGTGCCGTCGGCGTTGGTGCGGAACCGGTTGGCCACGAAGTCCCAGTCGACGTACGCGCCGCCGAAGTCCATGTTGGTCAGGTCGTCGCCGACCTCGCCGCCGCAGTAGGGCCAGCCGCCGTTCATGGCGACGTCGGTGCGGTTGAACTCCTCGAAGTGGCGCGGGCCCCGGTTCGGGTTGTTGACGCGGGAGTCGGGACCGACCTCACCCCAGTACAGGGTGTCGGTGTCGGCGTCGACGCCGAGGCGGTAGGGGTTGCGCAGGCCCATCACGTAGATCTCGGGACGGGTGCGGTCGGCGTCGGCGTCGGGGTACAGGGCGGTCGGGTACTGCCCGCCCTCGCCGAACAGGTTGCCCTCGGGGATGTCGTAGGAGATCCCGTCACCCGGGGTGGGGTCGACGTCGCCGTCGTCGTCGTCGCGGGGGACGACGCGCAGGATCTTGCCGCGCAGGTCGTTGGTGTTGCCGGACGACTTCTGCGCGTCGTAGTCGGAGCGGCCGGGCCGCTCGTCGTGCGGGGAGTAGCCGTCGTTGTCCGACGACGAGGTGTTGTCGCCCGTGGCCAGGTGCAGCACCCGGTCGGCGCCGAACTGCAGCGAACCGGCCGAGTGGCAGCAGACGTTGCGCTGGGTGCCGACCTCCAGGATGACCTTCTCGGTCTCCGGGTCGATGTCGGTCACGCCGGCGTCGTCCGTCGTGACGGTCAGGCGCGAGAGCCGGTTGTTCGTGTAGTCCGCCGGCAGCGGCGCGTAGTAGACGTACAGCCAGCCGTTGGTGGTGAAGTCGGGGTCGAGCGTGATGCCGAGGCCGCCGTCCTCCAGGCCGCTCCAGACCCCGAGCTCGGGGTTGTTCATGACGATGTCGAGGCTGCCGGAGTCCGGGTCGTAGACCGAGATGTCACCGGCGCGGGTGATGACGAAGACGCGGCCGTCGGGCGCCACCGTGAGCTCCATGACCTCGCCCATCTCGGTCCCCTGCGCGAGGACGACCTTCTGGAACGTGTCGAGGTCGGGCGGGTCGTCGGCCAGGCCGGCGATGCGGCTCGGCGGGCTGTCGACCTCCTCCGGGGCGACCTGCGGTTCGCCGGCGTCCGGCGACTCGGTGGGGGTGGGCTCGGCCTTGGGAACCTCCGGCCGAGGGGTCTCGCCGCTCGACGGGGTCGGCCCGTCGGTCGGCTCGGCCTCATCGGACTGCGCCTGCGGCGGCTGGGTCGGCGACGGGGCGGGCTCGCTCGCGTTGGCGACCGAGGGCACCAGAAGGGCGGTGACCAGGGCGGGTACGGCGATCAGTGCGGCGGCTGGGCCGACGCGACGGCGTGGTTGCCGGATGGACATGGAGAACCTCTCGATAGCTCGACGGTGAGCATCGGTGACCCCCGACGTGCGACATCCGGCGTAGGCCCCCTGCCGGGGACCCTAGGGACCGGACTTCTGCCGAGTCAAGGCATAAGGTGACCGGACGTCACCGAAAGTGATGGTGGCCGGCGGAGCGGGGGAAGCCCATCCGGTGCGCCCCAGAAGAGGCTGCACGTCGGTGATGGACGCACGGGCCATCGGGCTGGCGAGACGTCACGCGGGCCCGGCCTGTGTCGTGCTGTCACCTGCGCACCCTCACCGCGTCCTTGCGGTGTCCGTGCTGGTCAGGGGTGTGGCCAGAGGCGGGGTCGAACCGCCGACCTTCCGATTTTCAGTCGGACGCTCTACCAACTGAGCTATCTGGCCGATGGGCGGTGTTCCTACCCACCCGAGCGACCCCGACCGGGCTCGAACCGGCGACCTCCGCCGTGACAGGGCGGCGCGCTAACCAACTGCGCTACGGGGCCTTGCTGTGGTGCCGTGCGTCGTGCTGCGGTGCCGGGCTTGTCGGGCCCTTCGGTGGAGCGGGTGGTGCTGGTACCCCCAACGGGATTCGAACCCGTGCTACCGCCTTGAAAGGGCGGCGTCCTAGGCCGCTAGACGATAGGGGCGCGGGACGTTTCCGTCGTGAGCGGTTCGAGCATAGGTGCTGCGGGGCCTCCGCTCCAAACCGGTGCCCCACCTGGACCACGGGCGCCCGGCGACTCCTCCGGGTGGTCAGGTCCGCAGCCAGGCGAGCACCGCCAGCACCCGGCGGGAGTCCGACCCCGACGGTGGCAGGTCGAGCTTGGTGAAGATGGACCCGACGTGCTTCTCGACGGCGCCCTCGCCGACCACGAGCCGCGAGGCGATGGCCGGGTTGGACCGGCCCTCCGCCATCAGGGCCAGCACCTCGCGCTCCCGGGGGGTGAGGGAGTCCAACGGGTCGCGACGACGACGGGCGAACAGCTGGGCCACCACCTCGGGGTCCAGGACGGTGCCGCCCGCCCGGACCCGCTCGAGGGCGTCGACCAGCTGGTCCAGCCGGGCCACCCGGTCCTTGAGCAGGTAGCCGACCCCGCCCTCACCCGAGGCGAGCAGCTCCTCGGCGTACGCCTGCTCGACGTACTGCGACAGGACCAGGACCGCCGTACCCGGGACCTGGCGGCGCGCCTGGACCGCGGCCCGCAACCCGTCGTCGGTGAACGTCGGCGGCATCCGGACGTCGACCACGGCCACGTCGGGGCGGTGCTCCACGACGGCCGTCACCAGGTCGGGTGCGTCGCCCACCGCCGCGACGACCTGGCAGCCGGCCTCCTGGAGCAGGCGGACGAGCCCCTCGCGCAGGAGCATCGAGTCCTCGGCCAGCACTACTCGCACGGCAGCACCGCCACGACCCGGGTCGGCCCGCCGTCGGGGCTGTGCACCTCGAGGCGGCCGTCGACCCCGGCGACACGGTCGACCAGCCCGGCCAGGCCGTGGCCCTTGGCCGGGTGGGCCCCACCCCTTCCGTCGTCCTCGACCTCGACCACGACGACCTCACCGCGACGGCCGGCCCCGGGGTCGAGCTCACGACGGACGCTGACCCGGCAGGAGCGGGCGGCGCTGTGCTTGGCCACGTTCGTCAAGGACTCGGCCACCACGAAGTACGCGGACTCCTCGACCCGCTCGGGCAGGCGCTGGCCGTCCGGCAGGGCCACGTCCAGGCCGACCTGGACCGTGCAGCGGCCGGCGAGCGAGGCCAGCGCCGACGGCAGGCCGCGGTCGCTGAGCACGGGCGGCGCGATGCCGCGGGACAGCGCCCGGAGCTCCTGCAGCGTCTCGGTGACCTGCTGCTCGGCCTCCTCGACCAGGTCGTCGGCCACCGCGGGGTCGTCGGCCAGGCGCCGGCGGACGGTCGCGAGGTCCATCTGCAGACGCACCAGGCGCTGCTGCGGACCGTCGTGCAGGTCACGCTCGAGGCGGCGCAGGGTGCTGGTGCCGGCTTCGACAGCGGCGGCCCGGCTCATGGTCAGAGAGTCGACCTCCTCGCGCAGCGACGCCAGCTGGGGGTTGGCGACCAGCAGCCGGGCCAGGCCGGACTGCAGCGCGGCGCACCCGCGCAGGACGGGCGCGAGGGAGGCGGCGAAGAGCAGACCGAGCACCAGGTTGACCACTGAGTCCGCCCACGGCTGGTCCCAGCCGGCCAGTCGGGCCAGGCCGCCGTCGTCCCCGTCGTCGGGCAGGAACATCTGCCAGAACCAGTAGGTCAGCCCGCCCAGCGTCACGGCCCACCAGGTCACGGCCACCACGAAGGTCAGCACCGCGACGGGCAGCCCCACGACGGCGTGCAGGGCGTCCAGCCACGACTGCGGGTCCCTCAAGCGGGCCAGCAGACCCCGCCAGCCTCCTCGGCCGGGCCGACGGTGGCCGGCGGGGGGCAGCGGGCCGCCGTCGAGCAGCCGCAACCGGGTCCGCTCGACCACCGCGAGGCCCCGGGCCATCAGCAGCGTGCCCACGGCGAGCGGGATGCCGAGCAGGGTGATGAGCAGACCCAGCGACGCGGCCAGGCCGGTCACGACCAGGCTGAAGGACAGCAGAGCCAGCGGCAGGCCCGCCACGACGTACAGGGTGTCCCGGCCGAGTCGGCGGACGACGGTGGTGTTCATGACGACCGTGGTGTTCATGAGGAGCAGCCTGTCCCGAGGGAGCGGGTGCCGTCGGGCCTGCACACCCACGTCCGGAGGGTAGGGCGTACCCCCGGGTTCAGAGCAGCAGGTTCAGCCCGACCGTCAGCACCACGGAGGCGACGACGGACAGCAGGATCATGGCCAGGCAGCCGGGCGTCCCGCCCAGCGGTCTCACCCCCACGGGACTCATGAGCAGGAGGTACCCGACCGGACGCGGCCGAACCCGGAGGCGCGGGCGTCGGAAGGTCCTAGCCCCAGCCGAGCTCGTGCAGGCGGTCGTCCTCGATCCCGAAGTGGTGGGCGATCTCGTGGACCACGGTGACGAGCACCTCCTCGACGACCTCGTCGCGCGAGGAGCACATCTCGAGGATGGAGCCGCGGAAGATGGAGATGCGGTCGGGTAGGACCCCGGCGTACCAGCCGTCGCGCTCGGTCAGCGGGGTGCCCTCGTAGAGGCCCAGGAGGTCCTGCGGCTCGTGCTCCGGGGGGCGCTCCTCGACCAGCACGACGACGTTGTCCATCAGCTCGGCCAGCTCGGGCGGAACCTGGTCCAGGGCGTCGGAGACGGCGGCCTCGAACTCCTCGACGCTCAGGTCGACGGTCACGACCCGGGCCCGGTGTCCGAGGGCCCGGTGTCCGAGGGCCCGGTGGTCGCGGGCCCGTTGGTCGCGGCGCGGCCGTTGGTCGACGGGCGGCGGCGCCACGGGGCTCGTCGTCCCTCCAGCCACCACTGCAGCCGACGCGTGACGAAGGGCAGCACGAGGTAGGTCATCACGGGGATCAGGACCGCGGTCAGGGTCAGCACCCTCAGCACCAGGGGCCAGCCCCCGATCACCGGGAGCAGCAGCGCCTGGGCCAGCAGGTTGGTGGGCAGGAACGCCGCGAAGATGACGACGGCCTGCTTCCAGCGGGGCGGTCCGCTCGGGACGCGGTTGCTGACCACGCGGCCGCGGGGCTCCTCGAACCACCCCTCGATCCCGGTGCGCTTCTCGACGCGGGTCTCGGACACGATCCCCAGGGCCGAGGCGATCCACCACTCGCGCTGGCCCGAGGACTGCCAGGCGGCGAGGGACCGCTCGTCGGAGAAGCGGTAGAGCATGTGCCAGTCCGTGCTGTCGGCGCCCGGCCTGACGTGCCCCGCCCCCAGGAAGCCAGGGAAGCCCGAGGCGAGGCGCTGCCCGGCCTGGACCCAGGCGGCCATCTCCGACTCCCGCCCGGGCAGCGCCCGACGGGTGACGGTGACGGTGACGGACTCCGGCACCGCTGTGGCGGGTTGGTTGCTCACGGGCTCAAGCGTGGCAGGCCCGCCGAGCCGTTCGGGACCGGGCCTGCTGGGGGGCGTGGGTTCCCGGCAGCCGGCGGGCAGGACGCTGGTCGATCAGGACCGCGGCAGCTCAGTACTCCACGCGGCCGGCCGCGCGGGACCACTCCTCGAACGGGGCGGTGCGCTCGGGGAGCCCGACGGCCCTGACGGGCACCGACCAGTCCTCGCGCGGCTGGGCCATGGCGTCGTAGAACGCCAGGTCGTCGAAGCCGGCGGCGGCGGCGTCCTCGCGGGTGGCGGCGAACCACATCGAGTCCACCCGCGCCCACAGACCGGCGGTGAGGCACATCGGGCAGGGCTCGCAGCTGGCGAGCATGACGCAGCCGGACAGGTCGAACGTGCCCAGCGCGGTCCCTGCCGCGCGGATCGCGACGACCTCCGCGTGCGCGGTGGGGTCGTTGGTGGCGGTCACCTGGTTCGAGCCCTCGGCCACCGGCACCAGGATGCCGTCCTGCACCCGGGCGACGACGGCGCCGAACGGTCCGCCCCCCTGCCGGACCGCCTCCACGCCGAGCTCCACGGCGCGCGCCAGCAGGGCGTGGGTGCCCGCCGGCGGCTCGACCGGCAGGGCGCCCGGGGTGCTCATCAGGTACGGGTCGTTCGTCATGTCCCCGACCGTAACCCTGGTCAGGGCGGCCCGGACGCGTGATCACGGAGGAGGGTCTGCATCAGGTCGACGAGGGGGCCGATGGACAGGTCGACGTGTCGCCGCGGCTCGCCTCCGCCCCCGACGAAGGGCTCGATGCCGACCTGGGGCGAGCGGTCGGCCACGGGGACTCGGTCGGTGTCGGACGCCGGATCCGACCCGGTCACGTGGTCGACGTCGGGCTCCAGGTCCAGGTCCAGGTCCAGGTCCAGGTCCAGGTCGTGAAGCGTGCGACGGACGCGGTGGTGCTGCACGTACCGCGGTGTCCGCGTCGGGTCCACCCACCGCGGTGGGGTCACCATGAGCCGGCCGTCCTCGACGGTGACGCGCCACGATCCCGCGTGCACCGCGGTGTGGTGCCCCGGGCACAGCAGGCAGAGGTTGCCCAGGTCGGACGGACCGCCCTCGACCCACGGGACGACGTGGTGGGCGTCGCAGTGCGTCGCCTTCGCGCCGCACCCCGGGATGATGCACCCGCCGTCGCCGGCCTCCAGGGCCCGGCGCTGGGCCAGGGTGACCAGGCGGTGCGTGCGGCCGACGTCCAGCGGGCCCGCCGAGGGGTCCATCACCACCCGCTGCAGGACGGCGTCGCAGGCCAGTCGGGCGGTCTCGGCGTGGCTCAAGGGGTCGCCGCTCTCGAGGAACGCGAGTCCCGAGGAGGCGCCGGTGAGCTGATCGGGCGTGACCTGGACGACGATCCGAGGTCGCTCACCCCGCCGGGGGACGGCCACGCCCAGCGCGGTCTCGCAGACCGTGCCCAGGGCGTCGGCCCGCCGCTGCCGGGCGGTCCGCCGGTCGGGGTCGCCGTCGGCCCCGACCGTCGGGGCGCTGTGATGGTCCAGGGCGGTGCGGAACGTCGCGCCGGTGACGGCGTCGAGCTGGAACGACCCGACCACCATCCCGGTGTCGTCGGTGTGCAGGTCGAGGAACCGACGCTGGTGCGCGTGGACGTCGAAGCGCTCCTTGCGCTCGGGGACCAGGCGCGCCAGCAACCGGTCGGTCTCCTTCTTCATGCCCGCGGGACCGACGCCGTCCGCGGCCTCCCGCAGGTGCTCGACCATCCGCACCGGCGCCCCGGGGCGGGCGAGCACGTGAGCCGGGATGGCGTCCAGGCACCTGACGGCCACGTCCAGGTGCGCCCGGCTGGTCGTGCCCTCGGCCAGCATGTCCGCGAAGGGCTGCAGCGGCGCGTCCGGTGCGGTGGCGCGGGCTGCTGCGACGTCACGGCGGGCCTGACCGGCGTCGAGCAGGCACGCCGTGCGGAGGAACCCCTCCGGGGTGGTGGCGACGGGGGAGGCGGTGGCCACACCCCGCTCGTCGACCTGCCGCACCAGGGCCAGGTGCAGGGCGTCGACCTGGGCCCGGAGCACCGCCACCCGTCGGACCGCCTCGAGGACGGTGACGTCCTGGGTCTGCCACGTGACGGCGGTGACCGCCCGGGCCACCGCGGCGGAGGCGGCGTCGATCGCAGCGTGGAGGGGCTCCCCACCTGCGGTCGGACCGGACGTCGTCACCATGGCAGGAACGTACGGAGACCCCCGGACACAACCCGTGGGGTCGTGGCCGAGGATCTCCGTGCGGCGCCACCAGGGCGCGGTCGGGGGCGCGTCCGGTGCGCCTCAGCGGCACGCCACCCCCGTTCGTCCCGGTCGCGCGGTCAGCGGCAGTCGACCGGGGTGGCGTCGACCAGGCTGTGGTTGGCTCGGCCGTCCAGCAGCAGCGGGATCAGGGTCTTGGACTGCTGGGCCATCGAGACGACCCACCCGTCCGACGACTCGGTCACGGCCACGTCGTGCAGTGCGAGCTTCTCGTCGAGCTCGGCGTACTGCTCGTCCGTCAGCAGGTAGGAGCACGGTGCGGGGACCACGCGCTCCGGGTCCGGCTCGTCGTTGTCCGCCCCGTCGAAGTAGATGACGCCGGTGCCGGATCGACCCTCGGCCGTGGCCCTGCCCTCGGCGGCCCTGGTCTTGGCCACCAGCTGCTCGCGCTGCTCGACCAGCATGTCCAGGCTGCCCTGGATGCCGACCACCTGGGAGTCGACGCGACGGTTGTTGTTCGCGACCACGCCCACGCCGTCGTAGTCGTTGACCAGCGTCTCCACCAGCAGCCCGGCCGCGTGGCGCAGCCCCGTCGTATTGCGCAGGATGCGCTCGTCCTGGTCGCCTGCGACCTGACGGACCGGCTCCCCGGTCTCCGGGTCGTTGTAGATGCCGTATTCGCCGGTGGTGTAGCCGGCCGCGACGACAGCGTGGTCGACGTAGTCCAGCGTCAGGCTGCGCGCCAGGTCGTAGACGTGGTCGTCCACGTTCAGGTTCCGGGGCCACAGGTGGATGAACTCCCGGTTGTAGAACGTGCGGTTGCCCCCGTACTCGTGCAGGTCGTGCACGATCTCCGGGTCCAGGTCCCGCGTGAGCTCGGCGACGAGCCGACCCTCGACCGTGTCCAGGTTCAGGTGGTCCCGGTTGATGTCGATGCCGTCGGAGTTGCCACGGGTGTTGGCCGCGCGACCGTCGGGGTTGGCGGTGGTGACGAACATGACGGTGCTGCGACCGAGCATGCTGGCCACCGCCGGGTCCTCGGAGAACGCGAGGTCGCGCACCGACCTCAGGCAGCCCTCGCGCCCCGAGGGCTCGTTGCCGTGCTGCGAGCACAGGAACAGGGCGCTGGAGCCCTTGGCGATCCGCTGCTCCGACCGGCCGTCGCCGTTGGTCAGGGTCACCAGCTGCAGGGGTCGACCCTGGGCGGTGGTGCCGACCTGCTCCACGACCACCCGGTCGCTCAGCTCGTCGACCTCCTCGAGGAACGCGTACTCCTGCTCCAGCGTGGTCCACTCGGCGCCGCCGCTGTCCTCGAACCCGGTGGTGGGGGGCGTCACGTCCTGTGCGGAGGCCGGGGCGATCGTGGCGGCCAGGACGAGGGGGACGGCGACGGCCAGGGCCAGGCCGGCCGTCAGTGCGGGTGCGCGTCTCATGGGGCTCCTTCGGTGGGTGGAGAAGGGGGGACCCCGAGAACCCAACCCGTCGGGAGGTCGAGAGTCAAGGTTGCGGTGAGCCCTTGACAAGATGCGAGTCAGGAGCTGGTGCGAGCCCGCCTCGGGTACCCCCTGGGGGTAGGGGTATGCTTACGCCGTGACCTCAGGAGCCGTCCCCGACCTGTCCGCCGTCGTCGACCCCACCGGTGGACCGGTCGTCGCAGACCGCGCAGACCGCGCAGGCCGCGCAGACCCCGTCGGCGTGACGGCCGGGTCGCCACCGGCGTACGTCGCCAGCGGTGACAAGACCAAGGTCCTGCAGCGGCTGCGTCGCATCGAGGGTCAGGTGCGTGGGCTGCAGCGGATGGTGGACGAGGACACGTACTGCATCGACGTCCTGACTCAGGTGTCCGCGACGACGGCCGCCCTGCGGGCCGTCGCGCTGCAGCTGCTGGACGAGCACCTCCACCACTGCGTCAAGCACGCGGTCGAGGACGGCGACCACGCCGACGCCCGGATCGCCGAGGCCTCCGCCGCCGTCGCCCGGCTCGTCCGGTCCTGAACGACCGGCCCCGCCCGTCGTCGACGAGGCCGCCGGACGCAGGACCGCCCACCCTTACCGCACCCACCCGGGCGCCGCGCGAACCGGCGTCACCCGCACCAGAGCGAAGGACACCCACCGCATGACCACCACCACCACCACCGTCCACGTCACGGGGATGACCTGCGACCACTGCGTCGCCGCCGTCACCGAGGAGCTCAGCGCCCTGACCGGGGTGACCGACGTCAGCGTCGCCCTGGTCGCCGGGGGCACCACCCCGGTGACCGTCCTGAGCGAGCAGCCCCTGGACGAGGCCGCGGTCGCGGCCGCCGTCGACGAGGCGGGCTACGAGCTGGTGCGCTGATGGCCACCCCCGTACCCACCGCCCACGTCACCGCCCCGGGCGCGCCCGTCGTCCTCGAGATCTCGGGGATGACCTGCGCCTCCTGCGCCATGCGGATCGAGAAGAAGCTCAACCGCATGCCCGGTGTCGAGGCCAGCGTCAACTACGCCACCGAGAAGGCCACGGTCCGCCTGCCCGAGGGCACGGACGTGGCCGAGGCCGTCGCCACGGTCGAGAGGACGGGGTACGGGGCCGCCCTGCCGGCGCCCCCGGCGGACCACGACGCCGGACGTGACGGGCCGGGGGAGGACGCGGAGACCGCGTCGCTGCGGCAGCGGGCTCTCATCAGCACCGCGCTCGCCGTCCCGACGCTGCTGCTGTCGATGGTGACGCCGCTGCAGTTCGACAACTGGCAGTGGTTGGTGCTGACGCTGGCGGCGCCCGTCGTGGTCTGGGGTGCCTGGCCGTTCCACCGGGCCGCGGTCGTCAACGCCCGCCACGGCGCGGCGACGATGGACACGCTGATCAGCATCGGGGTCACCGCGGCGTTCGCGCAGTCGCTGTACGCGCTGTTCCTCGGGATGGCCGGCATGCCCGGGATGAGGATGGAGCTGCGCCTGGTCACCGAACCGGGGGCCGGCGGCAACGAGATCTACCTCGAGGTGGCCGCGGTCGTCACGGCCGCGGTGCTCGTCGGGCGCTGGCTCGAGGCCAGGGCCAAGCACCGGTCCGGGGCCGCGCTGCGGGCGCTGCTGGACCTGGGCGCCAAGGACGTCACGGTGCTGCCCGACGGCGAGGGCACCACCCGCGAGGAGCGCATCCCCGTCGAGGGGCTCCAGGTCGGGGACCTGTTCGTCGTCCGACCGGGCGAGACCGTCGCCACCGACGGCGTGGTGGTCGACGGCACGAGCGCGGTGGACGAGGCCATGCTCACCGGCGAGCCCGTGCCGGTCGAGACCGGTCCCGGCGACACCGTGACCGGGGCGACCACCAGCACAGACGGCCGTCTGGTCGTACGGGCCACGCGCGTCGGCGGCGACACCCGCCTCGCGCAGATGGCCCGGTTGGTCGAGTCCGCCCAGTCGGGCAAGGCCGAGGTCCAGCGGCTTGCCGACCGGGTCTCCGGCGTGTTCGTGCCCGTCGTCCTCGTCATCGCCCTGCTGACCCTCGTCGGCTGGCTCGTCTGGGGCGACGACCCGACGGCCGCGTTCACGGCTGCCGTGGCCGTCCTCGTCATCGCCTGTCCCTGCGCGCTCGGGCTGGCCACCCCCACCGCGCTGCTGGTCGGCACGGGTCGGGGCGCCCAGCTCGGGGTCCTGATCAAGGGCCCTGAGGTGCTCGAGTCCACCCGTCGCGTCGACACCGTGGTGCTCGACAAGACCGGGACGCTGACCACGGGCCGGATGAGCCTGGTGGCGCTGGTGGCAGCGCACGACGAGGACCCCGTCGAGGTGCTGCGCCTGGCCGCGGCCCTGGAGCTCGGCAGCGAGCACCCCATCGCCCGGGCCGTGGTGGACGCCGCCCAGCGGCCGTTCGTCGTCGACGGCACCGGTCAGGTGCGGTTCGGTGACGGCGCCAGGGGCGAGCGCCCGCCGCTGCCCGGGGTCGTGGGCGCGACCTACCGCAAGGGCCTCGGGGTCGCCGGGACGGTCGAGGAGAGAGCCGTGGTCGTGGGCCGGCCGGGGTGGCTGGCGCAGGAGTGGTCCCAGCCCCTCGACGGCGCCCTGGCCGCAGCGGTCGACGAGGCGCACGACGCGGGTCGCACCGTGGTCGCCGTCGGGTGGGACGGCCGCGCGCGGGGGCTGCTCGTGGTCGCCGACACCGTCACCCCCACCGCGGCCCAGGCCGTGGCCGAGCTGCGGGCGCTGGGCCTGCGCCCCCACCTGCTGACCGGCGACAACCTGTCCGCCGCGCGCACGGTCGCGGCGCAGGTGGGCATCGACCCCGACGACGTGCGCGCCGAGGTCATGCCCGAGGACAAGCTCGACGAGGTGCGCCGGCTGCAGGCCGAGGGCCGGGTCGTGGCCATGGTCGGGGACGGCGTGAACGACGCGGCCGCGCTGGCCGCGGCCGACCTGGGCATCGCCATGGGCACCGGCACCGACGTGGCGATCGAGGCCAGCGACATCACCCTGGTCCGGGACGACCTGCGGGCCGCCGTCGACGCGGTCCGGCTGTCGCGGGCCACGCTGCGCACCATCAAGGGCAACCTGTTCTGGGCGTTCGCCTACAACGTGGCCGGCATCCCGCTCGCCGTCGCGGGCCTGCTCAACCCGTTGCTGGCCGGGGTCGCGATGGCGGCCAGCAGCGTGTTCGTCGTGACCAACAGCCTGCGGCTGCGCCGGTTCCGCGGCGTGACGTGACGCGCGTGACGTGACGCAGCACGGCCCCGTCGTGAGGCGTACAGTCGGCCCCACGACAGGGGAGCGCCACCAGGCGCTGAGAGTGCGGGAGACCGCAGACCCTCGAACCTGATCCGGCTAGCACCGGCGTAGGTAGTCGAGTCTCGACCCGTCGACGGCACCGCTGCGTCGACGGGTCCCCCTCCTGGAGACCCTGGGAGGACGCATGAGCACCACCGAGAACACGACGGGGACCGACCCCGTACGACCGACAGCTCCGAGCACCGGCGGCCCGACGCCGACGGGCACGGGCACGTCGGCGCGGACCAGCCTTCCGCCGCTCACCGGCCGCACCCGCACGGTGCTGGTCGTCGGGGTCCTGGCCAGCCTCCTCGCCGGTGCGGCCGTCGTCGCCGTCGGCCTGCCGGCGGACCGCGAGCTGTTCGGGACGCCGCTCGACGAGCTGACCGTGCCGGTCGCCATGCTGGTCGCGCTCCTCGGCGTCAGCGTCCTGGGCGCCGCGACCGCGCGACAGGCCTGGCGCGTGGTCGACATCGTGGTGGCGGCCGTCCTGGGCGTCGCGGGCGGGCTGCTGTTCGTGGTCTGGAACATCGGCCCGTACGCCGTCGTCGGCCCGCTCCTCGCGCCGCCGGTGAGCGCCCTGGTCGTCGGGGTGTGGCTGCTGCCCGGCGTGCTGGGCGGGCTCGTCATCCGCAAGCCCGGCGCGGCCATGTTCACGGAGCTGGTCGCGGCCGCCCTCAGCGCCGTGATCGGCAACCAGTGGGGCTTCGCGACCGTCTGGTACGGACTGCTGCAGGGCCTCGGTGCCGAGGTCGTCCTGGCCGTCCTGCTCTACCGCTACTGGAGGCTGCCGGTCGCGCTCCTGGCCGGGGCGGGTGCCGGGGTCGTGGTCGGCGTGCTCGACACCACGGTCTACTACCCGGACCTGGTGCCGGGCGTGCAGCTGGCCTACATCGCTCTGGCCACGGTGTCCGGTGTCGTGGTCGCGGGCCTGGGGTCCTGGGCGCTGGCCCGAGCGCTGGCCCGGACCGGGGTGCTCGCCCCGCTGGCCTCCGGTCGCGACGGGCGAAGGGTCTGAGCGGCAGCCCCGTGGTGCCTGCCCGTGCTGGTGTCGTACCACCCGTCCTGAGCGCCCGGGGGTGGGGCTGGCGGCACGGCACCCGCCGGGCCTGGGCCGTCCGGGGCCTCGACCTGGACGTCGCCGCGGGGGAGCGGGTGCTCCTGCTCGGGCCGAGCGGGGCGGGCAAGTCGACGCTGCTGCAGGGCCTGGCCGGCCTGCTCGACCCCGACAACGGCGACGAGGAGGGTCGGCTGCACCTCGACGGCGTCGAGGTGCGGGCGGCCCGGGCCGCGGGGGGCCGGGCGGGGGCGGCGCGTACCGGGCTGCTGCTGCAGGACCCGTTGTCGCAGACGGTGCTCGCACGCTGCGGGGACGACGTGGCGTTCGGGCTGGAGAACCACGGCGTGCCTAGGGAGCAGATCTGGGCCCGGGTGGACGAGGCGATGGCGGCCGTGGGGTTCCCGTACGGCCGGGCCCACCCGACCGCTCGGCTGTCGGGCGGGGAGCGGCAGCGGCTGGCGCTGGCCGGGGTGCTGGCGCTGCGCCCCGGGCTGCTGCTCCTCGACGAGCCCACCGCCATGCTCGACCCGGTCGGCGCCGACGGCCTGCGCGTGACCGTCGCGGACCTGCTCGGCGCCACCGGTGCCGGCTGCGTCCTGGTCGAGCACCGCGTCGGTCCCTGGCTGCCGCTGGTGGACCGGGTCGTGGTGCTCGAGCCCGGCGGGGGCGTCCGCGCCGACGGGTCACCGGCCGACGTGCTCGGTCGGCACGGCGCCGAGCTGGCCGCCGGCGGGGTGTGGGTGCCCGACCACCCGCCGCGCACGCCGCCGCCCCGGGCGGGTGGCCGCGGGCCGCGACTGCTCGAGGCCCAGGACCTGTCGGTGCGCCGACCCGGTGCGCTCGCGCCCGCGGTGGCCGGGGTCGACCTGCGGGTCGACGCCGGGACCTGCACCGCGGTCCTGGGGCCCAACGGGGCGGGCAAGTCCACCCTGGCCCTGGCCCTGTCGGGGCTCGCGGCGCCCGACGCCGGCCGCCTGGTCGCGCACGAGGCGCTGGCCGACGGGGCCGGGCCGTCCCCGCACCGCTGGCGCGCCCGCGAGCTGGCGGCCCGGATCGGCACGGTGTTCCAGGAGCCCGCCCACCAGTTCGTCGCCGCCACGGTCGCCGACGAGCTCGCGGTCGGCCCTCGCCTGCAGGGCACCGACCCGACGCGCACCGCCGTCCTCGTCGACGAGCTGCTGCAGCGGCTGCGGCTGGACGGGCTCGCCGCGGCCAACCCGTTCACGCTGTCCGGGGGCGAGCAGCGGCGGCTGTCGGTGGCCACGGTGCTCGCCACCCGGCCGCGCCTGCTGGTGCTGGACGAGCCCACGTTCGGCCAGGACTCCCGGACCTGGGCCGAGCTCGTGGCCCTGCTGGCCGAGGTCCGCGACGAGGGCGTCGCCGTGTGCGCCGTCACGCACGACGCCGACCTGGTCGCCGCCCTCGCCGACGACGTCCTGCACCTCACCACCCCCGACCCCACCACCCGCGACCGCAGCACCCCCGACCTCACCGCCGTTGACCGGGCGGACACCGGCTCGGGCGGTGCGGCGTGAGCCTGCCCACCGACGTGCTGTCCGGGGCCGTCGGGGTCGACACGTCGGCGCCGTTGGCCCGCGCCAACCCCAGCGCCAAGCTGGCCGTGGCCGCGGTGCTCGCCCTCGCGCTGGTCCTCACCACCGACGTGGTCACGGCCGCGGTCGCCCTTGCCCTGGTCGTCGCCTGCCTGCCGTTCACCGGGCTCGGGGCACGGGCGCTCTGGCGCCGCGGCTGGGTACTCGTCGTCGCGGCCGTCCCCTCCGGGGTGTTCACGGCCCTGCTCGGCGTCGACTCCGGCGACGTGCTGCTGGGGGCCGGCTGGTTCACGGTCACGGAGGGCTCGGCCGTGTCG
The DNA here is from genome assembly GCA_038258055.1 of Actinomycetales bacterium. GTDB lineage: Bacteria > Actinomycetota > Actinomycetes > Actinomycetales > JBBAYJ01 > Aquipuribacter. The sequence goes on along the minus strand of JBBSQH010000002.1, from coordinate 57,916 downwards.
GCCGTGGCGATCGTGCTGCGCATCCTGGCCATCGGGCTCCCGGGCGTGGTGCTCCTGTCGACGACCGACCCCACCGACCTGGCCGACTCCCTGGCCCAGGACCTGCGGCTGTCGCACCGCTTCGTGCTGTCGGCGCTCGCCGCGATGCGCCTGGTGGGCGTGCTGGCCGAGGAGTGGACCGCGCTGGGCCAGGCCCGCCGGGCGCGCGGCCTGGGCGACGACGGGGTGCTGGGTCGGCTGCGCGGGTTCGGCGGCCGGCTGTTCGCCCTGCTGGTGCTGGCGGTGCGGCGGGCGACGGTGCTGGCCACGGCCATGGAGGCCCGGGGCTTCGGCCTGGTCCGCGAGCGCACGTGGGCCCGGCCCAGCCACTTCGGGCTGTGGGACGCGACCGTGGTGCTGGGTGGGGTCGCGCTGGCCGGGGTCGCGACGGCAGCGGGGGTCGCCGCCGGCACGTGGCAGCTGGTCCTGAGCGGCTGAGCGGCTGAGCGGCTGGGCGGCTGGGCGGCTGGGCGGCTGAGGGGCTGGGCGGCTGGGCGGCTGGGCGGCTGAGGGGCTGGGCGGTCAGCCGGTGACGGCCCGCACCAGGTCGGCCGCCATCGCCGGCACTCGGCGGACGAGCGAGGCCACGTCGTCAGGACCGATCCGCCCGCCGCTGAGGTGCCGGACGTCCTGGGGTGGGCCGGTCGGGTCGGCGATGCGCTCGGCCACGGCGCCCGCCAGGAGCAGGCACACCGCGGCCGTCTCGCCGTTCTCGGTCGGGCGGCTCGCGGGCCACCGGTCGACCACCCGCAGCGTCGCGGGCATGTCCGGCGGGAACGCCCACGCCGACAGCGCCGTGGCCGACACCGAGACGTGGGAGGCGCCGTAGCGGGCCCTCTCGGCCTCCAGCAGCGACACCCGGTCCGTCGTGGCGTCGAGCAGCTCCACGTAGGCGTCGTGGTCGACGCGGTGCAGCAGGGCCTGCCCGATCCCGACCAGCAGTCCCAGGCAGAAGGCGTCCGGGGCGTTGACCTTCAGCGGCCGGGCCAGCTCGGCCGCCGCGACCGCGGTGCACGCGCTGCGGTGCCAGAAGCCGGGCGGGACGGTGTCGTGGGCACCCAGGCCCGCCGCCGCCGCGAGCGCCAGGCTGCGCACGGTGGTGAAGCCCAGCACCGTGACGGCGAACGGCACGGTGCGCACCCGACCCGACAGCCCGTAGTACGCCGAGTTGGCCAGCCGCATCAGCCGCGCGGTCAGCGGGGCGTCCGCCCCGAGGACCGCGGCGAGCCGCCGGGCGGACATGTCGTCGTCCCTGGTCATCCGCACGATCTGGTGGGCCACGGGGCGCTGCGCAGGCACCTGGTCCAGCCGCGCCAGCAGCTCCTCCAGCACGACGACGCCGCGACCGGCGTCCCACGGGCCGCCGTCGGCGACGGGGTCGACGGACCCGGGCAGGGTCGTGGCGTCCCGCCAGACGCTCACGAGGGGTCCTCGGCCGTGGCGGGCTCGGCCCGGTCGGACCGGGCCCGGACCCAGTCGCCCAGCTCGTCGCCGGTCAGGGCGCGGGCCCACAGCCAGCCCTGGCCCAGCTCGCAGCCGAGCTGGCGGAGCCGGGCCGCCTGCACGGGCTCCTCGACCCCCTCGGCCACCGCCGACAGGCCCAGGGCCCGGGCGAGGGAGATGACGGCCGCCGCGACCACGCCCTCGCCCCCGGTGGCCAGCTCGGCGACGAAGGACCGGTCGATCTTGAGGTGGTCCACGGGCAGGTGCTGGAGGTAGGCCAGCGAGGAGTAACCGACCCCGAAGTCGTCGATCGCCACCGAGATGCCCGCCCGTCGCAGCGACACCAGGGTGTCCCGGCTGGCCACCGGGTCGGCCATGATCGCCGACTCCGTGATCTCCAGGCAGAGGCCGGTGGCGGGGACGCCGTGGCGCTCCAGCGCCTGGGTGACGGTGCCGAGCAGGCGGGGGTCGCCCAGCTGCAGCGCGGAGAGGTTGACGTTCAGCCGGGCCGGGGCCAACGGTCCCAGGTCCTCGCGCCACCGGGCCATCTGCGCGCACGCGACGTCCAGCACGTGCGCGGTCAGCGAGGTGATGAGCTGATGCCCCTCGGCCAGCGCGACGAACTCCGTCGGCGGGACGGGTCCGCGGGTCGGGTGCTCCCATCGGGCCAGCGCCTCCACGGCGGGCAGGGGACGGGGGGCCGACTCGTCGCCGTCGGGTACCGGGCCCAGGTGCACCACCGGCTGGTACGCCACCGTGACCTGGCCCGAGTCGATGGCGACCCGGAGGTCTGCCAGCAGCTGGAGGGTGTCGCGGGCCACGTCGCGGCTGCGCTCGTCGCAGACCGCGAACCGGTTCTTGCCGCGGGCCTTGGCGTCGTACATCGCGATGTCGGCGTCGCGCAGCAGGTCCTGGGCGCCGCCGTGCCCCGCGCCCGCGCGGGCCACGCCCATGCTGGCGGACGGGTGCACCAGCACGTCGTTGACGGTGAGCGGCCGGGTGCAGACGTCGAGGACGCGGCGGGCGAGCACCTCGGCCTCGGCGTCGTCGACCACGCCGTGGCAGACCACGACGAACTCGTCGCCGCCCATCCGGGTCACCACGTCCCCGTCGCGGACCGCACCCCGCAGCCGGCGTGCGACCTCCACCAGCATCGAGTCCCCGGCGTCGTGGCCCAGCGAGTCGTTGATGGTCTTGAAGTTGTCCAGGTCGAGGAACAGCACGGCGACGTCCGGCCCGCCGGCGCCCGCCGTCGGCGTCGGGGTGCCGCCGTTGCCGGCCATGGCCGTCGGTCGGGCCAGCGACTGCTGGAGCTGCTCGAACAGGGCGGCCCGGTTGGGCAGGCCGGTCAGCGCGTCGTGACGGGCCTGGTAGGCGAGCTGCTGCTCGAACACCAGGCGCTCCGTGACGTCCTCGGCCGTGCCCACGAAGCTGGGTCCGTGGCCCGGCGTGTGCGCGGGGGCCAGCCGCAGGTGGACGAGGCGGCGGCCGCCGTCGACCGTCGAGAAGCCCACGACCACGTCGGCGTGGGTGCCCTCCAGCGCCTGCCGGGCGCAGTCGATGACGGCGTCCAGGTCGTCGGGGTCGACCAGCCGCAGCCAGCCGGTGCCCAGCAGGGAGCCCACGGGCAGGCCGGTCAGCCGGGCGAACGCGTCGTTGACGTGGGCCAGCCGCATCCCGACGTCGGACAGCACCGTCGGGACGGGGTTCTGCTCGGTGAGGGCGAGGAAGCGGTGCTCGGCGGCCTCGGCGGCCTCGGCGTGGGCGCGGCCCCGACCGACGGCGTCGTGCTCGGGGACGGCCGTCACGGCCCACATCGCCTGGCCGGGGACGGGGTGGGCGGTGATCTCGACGGCGTGGGCGCTGCCGTCGGCCCCGGTCAGGACCCCGGGACGCCGTTGGGTGCGGACCTGGTGCAGCAGCGGCGCCCCGGCGGACCAGGTGAGCACCGCGGCCAGCGGGACCCCCGCGGCGGAGGTGGTGTCCCGGGCCAGCAGGTCGGCGGCGGCGGGGTTGAGCCAGGCGATGCTGGGCGGCTCGCCGTCGCGCACCAGCAGGAGGGCGCTGTCGGACATGGCGGCAGCGTGCTGCAGCGCCTCCCGGCAGTCCTCCGGTGGTGCATCGGTACCGCTCACCCAGGCCTCCTGCCCGTCGATCGCCCGTCCGTGGGCCAGGCCCCCCGGAGCAGGAGGGCCACCCGGGTGATCGGCCGTCGGGGGTGGGGTCCGTAGCCGGGGTAGCCCGTCCGGCCTACCCGGTCGGGGTGATCCCCGCCGCCGCCGCGTGCCGTCCGCGGGCTGGCAGGATGCCCGGGTGAGCGAGCCCACCGGACAGCCGACCCACCAGCCCAGCACCCCCCAGCAGGAGGGAAGCGCGGCCACCCGTCGGCTCGGTGACTTCCGGGTGCACCCCGTCGGTCTCGGCTGCATGCCGCTGTCGTGGGAGGGGATGCTCGCCGACCGGGACCGGGCGCTGGAGACGGTCCACGCCGCCCTGGACGCCGGGGTCACCCACGTCGACACGGCCAACATCTACTCGCCGAGCTGGGATGCCATGGGCCACAACGAGGCCCTGGTGGCCGAGGCGCTGCGCACCTGGTCCGGGGACGCCTCGAACGTGGTCGTGGCCAGCAAGGCCGGCATCGTCCTCACCGCGGACGGCGGGGTGCGCGACGCCAGCGCCGACGGCCTCCGTCGCGCCTGCGAGGCGAGCCTGACCGCGCTGGGCCGCGACGTGGTCGACGTCTACTACCTGCACCGCGCGGAGCCCGGGCGCCCGTACACGGAGCAGGTCGACAACCTGCTGGCGCTGCGCGAGGCCGGTCTGGTGCGCCACGTGGCCCTGTCCAACGTGACCCCGCAGATGCTCGACGTCGCGCTGGAGGTCGCGGGCGGACCCGACGACGGCGGGGTCGTCGCGGTGCAGAACGAGTTCTCGCCCCGGTTCCGTCGCCACCCCGAGGTCGTCGACACGTGCGCGCGGCACGGCATCGCGTTCGTGCCCTGGTCGCCGTTCGGCGGGGCCGACCGGGCGGGTGAGGTCGGGTCGCAGTACGCGGAGTTCGCCGAGGTGGCGCGTGCCCACGACGTCAGCGCGCACCGGGTGGCGCTGGCGTGGTTGCTGTCGCGCTCCGACACCGTCGTGCCGATCCCCGGCAGCACCCGGCCGGCGACCATCGTCGACTCGGTGGCCGCGGCGACCCTTGAGCTCAGCGAGGACGAGCGACGGCGGCTGGACGCCACCGGTCCCGAGGACTCGTCGCAGTACCCGGACGAGGAGCCGGAGCCGCCGCTGCGCTGAGGTCGCGGACGACCTGGGTGCCCGCGAGCAGGTCGCCCAGACGGCGGCGGTCGGCCCGCAGCAGCACCAGGGCCGGGCCGACGACCACGTCCACCGGCAGCAGCAGCGCACGCACCGCCAGGGCCTGCCAGGAGGGGGCGTCCCCGCGGCGGTCCACCACGCGCAGCCGGGCCCACCGCATACCCGCGGTGCGCCCGCCGTCGTGGTGCGGCCAGGTGACGGCGGCCCCGGTCACGGTGACCAGGACCGCGGCGACGCCGGCCAGCGACGGGACGACCGCGGGCACGTCGACCAGCAGCGTGGCCAGCGTGGCGACCAGGGCGGGCAGCGCGAGCAGCAGGGTGAGGACGACGGTGTCGACGCCCGTGTGGAGCAGCCGGTCGGCCAGGACGTCGGGGTCCAGCCGGGCCAGCCGCAGCCGGGCGGCACCGCCGAGCGGGTCCACGCCCGCCGGGGCCTCGTGGTCGGGTCCGAGACCTGTCGTCCTCACGTCTCGAACGGTAGGGACCGGCGTCCCCGCCGGGGGCGGGCTTGGCGCGGACGGTCGAAGTGCGGTCCGAACGGGGGAGCCCGGGTCGGGCGGGTACGTCCCGGTCACCCCTCCGGTCGACGACCTCAGGCCACGACGGGGGTCGGTGCCACGCAGCGCCGCAGACCCTCGGGCAGGTCCACCTGCGGCCGCCACGTCCACGTCGCGTCCGGCGCCGCGGTGACCACGGGTGCCGGTGCCGTCATGAGGGTGGGCCGCGAGGGGTCCGGGAGGGCGCCCAGACCGACGACCCGGACGTCGGCGCCGGTGGCCCGGCACACCTGCTCGGCGAGCTCGGCCGTGGACAGGCCCGAGGGCGGGCCGACGTGCACCGGGCGGGGCGGCTGCGAACCGTCGACGTGCACCGGGTCCGGGCTGCCGAGGTCGACGTCGGCCCCGGGCTGGTCCCGGGTGGCGAGGGCCAGCAGGCCGTCGACCGCGTCGTCGACGTAGCAGGGCGTGTGGCGCCGGTGGTCCCTGGCGTCGACCACGACCGTCCCCGTGGCCAGGGCCGCGGCGACCAGCCGGGACACCACCCCGGTGGCGCCGGCCGGACCCGGGCCGTAGCAGTCGGTCACGCGCGCCAGGACGGCGTCGACGTCGTGCGCCGACCGGTACCCGGCCAGCAGCCCCTCGAGGGTGCCGGTGTGCGCGCCGTCGCCGTCGACCGAGGCCACGACCAGGCGCGCCCCGTTGACCTCGGCGACCCGGAGCGCGAACAGCGCGTCGAGGACGGCGGTGCTGCGCGTGGCCAGGCTGTCCCCCACCGGGCCCGTGGTCAGGTGCAGCACCAGGTCGACGCCGCGGCGGAGCAGGACCGGCACGTCCGGGTCCTCGGGGTCGTGCTCCACGACCTCGGGCGCCGCGGCTCGGGGGTCGCCGGCAGGCCACTGCGGGAGCACCGTCAGGCCCGGCAGCAGCGGGGCGGCGGGCACCACGACCCGGTGGCCGTCCCGCATCAGCCGGCTCACGAGGGCCGGGAGCAGCAGGGGATGGCTCCCGGTGACCAGCACCGTGCGTGAGCTCACGTCGACCTCGACCGCCATGACGAACCACCCCTCAGGTCGTACCTGGTCCTACGTCGCGGCTCTGCGACGAGTTCCCGCCCGCCGCGTTAGCAGGGGCGATGTGCGGGTACTACATCCATGTCCCCCGCAGACGCAGAACCATGCGCCGCGGACCCCGATTCACCTGGAGGCAGCATGTCGGACGCCGACAAGACCGAGAACACGATGGACAAGATGGCCGGCAAGGCCAAGGAGGCCGTCGGCGGCGCCACGGGCGACGACAACCTCGAGCGCCAGGGCAAGAACGACCAGTCCAAGGCCGACGTCAAGCAGGCCGGCGAGAACGTCAAGGACGCCTTCAAGCGCTGAGCTGGCCCCTCAAGCGTTCCGACGCAACGGCACACCGCGTCGGTCTCGTTCCGACGCAACGGCACACTCCGTCGATCTAGCCGACAGGGTGTGCCGTTGTGTCGTGTCGGCGGGGCGGGTCAGAAGTTGCCGCGGAGGGCCTGCTCGCGCTCGATGGCCTCGAACAGGGCGCGGAAGTTGCCCTTGCCGAAGCCCAGGGAGCCGTGGCGCTCGATGATCTCGAAGAACACCGTGGGCCGGTCGCCCAGCGGCTTGGTGAAGATCTGCAGCAGGTACCCGTCCTCGTCGCGGTCGACCAGGATGCCGCGGCTCTGCAGCTCCTCGATCGGGACGCGGACCTCGCCGATCCGGGCCCGCAGCTCGGGGTCGGTGTAGTAGCTGTCGGGCGTGGCCAGGAACTGCACCCCGGCGCCGCGCAACCGGTCGACCGCGGCAAGGATGTCGTCGGTGGCCAGGGCCAGGTGCTGCGCACCGGGACCGCGGTAGAAGTCCAGGTACTCGTCGATCTGGCTGCGCTTCTTGCCCACGGCCGGCTCGTTGAGGGGGAACTTGACCCGGTGGTCGCCGCTGGCCACGACCTTGCTCATCAGGGCGGAGTACTCCGTGGCGATGTCGTCGCCGATGAACTCGGCCATGTTCGTGAAGCCCAGGATGCGGTTGTAGAAGTCGACCCAGGTGTCCATCCGGCCGATCTCGACGTTGCCGACCACGTGGTCTAGCGCCTGGAACACCTCGGGCGTCGGGTCGACGATGCCGCTGCTGCGCTCGACGTAGCCGGGCAGGTAGGGCCCGCTGTAGCGGCTGCGGTCGACGAGGGTGTGCACCGTGTCGCCGTAGGTGGCGATGGTGGCCGTGCGGACGGTGCCGTGGTCGTCGGTGACGTCGTAGGGCTCGACCACCACGCGGGCGCCCTGCGAGCGGGCGTGGTCGATGCAGCGGTCGACGTCGGGCACCTCGAGCGAGATGTCGACCACGCCGTCGCCGTGCACCCGGTGGTGGTCCGCGACCGGGCTCTCCGGGTCGACCGCGCCCTTGAGGACGAAGCGGACGGCCCCGGTGGTGAGGACGTAGGCGTGGTGGTCCCGGTTGCCGGTCTCGGGTCCCGAGTAGGCGACCAGTCGCATCCCGAAGACGTGCTGGTAGTACGCGGCGGCCTGGGTGGCGTTGCCGCACGCCCAGACGACCGCGTCCCAGCCCGTGAGGGGGAACGGGTCGCCCGCGGCGTCGTACTCGACCAGGCCGACCAGCTGCTTGAGCGTGTCGGCGTCCAGGTGCGCGAGACGCTCGGCGTCGGTGAGGGTCTGCTCGATGGTCATGGGGCTCCTTCGCCTCGGTGGTGCTGGACCGGGTCCGGTGGTTCCTGACCCCAGGACAGCGTTCGGACGATGTGATGCACAAGCGAGGACCCCAGGCGTGCGCGAGGCGTACAGTCCGGCTTGCAGTCAGGCCGATCATCTGGTCGATCTGCCTACCCGGAGGTGATGATGGAGCTGGACGCGTTGGACGTGGCGGTCATCGCCGGGCTCCGGGACCAGCCCCGGGCGGGGGTGCTCGAGCTGTCGCGCTCGCTCGGGGTGGCGAGGGCGACCGTGCAGGCCCGGGTGCAGCGCCTGGAGGACGCTGGGGTGGTGACCGGCTACGGGCCCGACGTCGACGTCGCGGCCGCGGGGTTCGGCGTCCGGGCGTTCATCACCCTCGAGATCTCGCAGGGCGGTCTTGAGCAGGCCACCGAGGACCTGACCGCCGTGCCCGGGATCGTCGAGGCGTACGCCGTGACGGGGGCCGGCGACGTGATGTGCACCGTCGCGGCCGCCTCGCACGAGGGTCTTCAGGATGCCCTGCTCGCCATCAGCCGCTCGAGCGTGGTGGCTCGCACCACCAGCGTCGTCGTCCTGTCGACCGTCGTGGCGCCGAGGGTGCTGCCGCTGCTGCGCTCGGTCCCGCGGGTGTGGCCGGCCCGGGCCAACCCGCCCCGCTGAGCAGGCGGCGCGGACCGGGCCGCGGGGCGATCGGTCGGTGACCTAGGTCCTGGGCGGGGGCGGTCCCGGCGGCCAGGATGGGACCACGGTCGGACGAGCACGAGGGAGTGGACGTGGTGGTCAGGAGCAGCGGGACCAAGGGGCCGGTCGTCGTCGGGGTCGACGGGTCGCAGGAGTCGTACCGGGCGGTGGACTGGGGGGTGGCGTACGCCCAGGACGCCGGGCTGGAGCTGCACCTGCTCCACGCCTACGGCGGGAGCGGGGCCGGGCTGCGGCAGGAGCTGGCCGCGCAGAGCGCGGAGTCCGGTCACGCCGCGCTGGCCCGCCGGACCTGCGACGAGGCCGTGGCGTACGCCCGCTCGGTGTCGTCGACGGTGACGGTGACGGGGCGGCTGCACCTGGGTGCCGCTGCGGGCGGGCTGCGCGAGGCGTCCCGTTCCGCGTCATTGGTCGTGGTGGGCTCGCGGGGGCACGGCGGGCTCACCGGGCTGCTGCTCGGTGCCGTGGCCGTGCCGGTGAGCGCGCACGCGGTCTGCCCCGTCGTCGTGGTCCGCGGCGCGGAGACGCGCGCGACGTCCGCCGACGCGCCGGTCGTGGTGGGCGTGGACGGCTCCGGCGAGGCCCAGGAGGCGGTCGGGTTCGCCATGGCCGAGGCCCAGCGGCACGGCTGCCCGCTGCACGCCGTGATGGCCTGGGACGAGCTGTGGATCGGTGCGCCGGAGCTGCAGGTGCCCGTCCCGACGACGGCGGAGCTCCAGGAGGACGCGGTCCGGATGGTCTCGGAGACGCTGGCCGGCTGGTCCGACGTCTACCCCGACGTCCGGGTGACCCGGCTGGTGGAGCGGGGGCGCCCCGGACCAGTGCTCCTGCGGGAGGCCGCCGACGCCAGGCTGGTGGTGGTCGGTTCGCGTGGGCGGGGCGGGTTCGGCGGGTTGCTGCTGGGCTCGACCAGCCAGACCCTGCTGCACCGCAGCCCGGTCGACGTGGCCGTCGTCCGTCGCTCCTGAACCCGTACCGGCGGTGCACGTGGGGGCCGGGCGCCCTGGGACGCCCGGCCGACGGGCTCAGCGTCCGGCGAAGCCCGTGAAGTCGCCGGCGCTGCGGGCGCGGGCCAGGCAGTACACGCCGAAGAGCGCGAAGCCGATCCCGACCGCGGTGATCACGACGGTGCCGAAGGGGCCTTCCCGCAGCGTGGCGAGGCCCTCGTCCATGCCGCCGGCCTCCTCGCTGCTGCCGCGGATCGCGGCCAGCATGAACAGCACCCCGATCGCACCGAACGCGACGCCCTTGGCCGGGTAGCCGATCAGACCCGTCCACTCGACGATCGCGCGGCCACGGGCGGACAGGTCGGCGGTCTCCACGTCCTCGAAGAACTTCCGCGACAGCCCCTTGTGGACGTGGTAGGCGGCGACCACGAGGATCCCGACCGCCACCGCGCCGACCAGCACCTGGCCCAGCGGCAGGGCGAGCAGGCGCTGGGTGAGCGACTCCTCGGTGCTGCCGCCGCCCCCACCACCCCCGCCGGACAGGGCGATGCTGAACGCACCGGCGGCGATGACGCCGTACGCGACGGCCTTGCCGGCGCCCTTGACCCGCCCCTTGGCGCCTTCGTCGTCCGGGTCCAGGACGGCCTCGAGCAGCTGCCACAGGACCAGCGCGGCCATGCCGACCGCGATGGCCCAGATCAGGACGATCCCGTACGGCTGCTCGGCCAGGGTCTGCATCGCCCCGGTGGTCGAGGCGTCCTCCCCGCTGCCGCCGAAGGCCAGGCTGACCGCCAGGACCCCCAGGACGATGTGGACGACGCCGTAGACGACGTACCCGTACCGCCCCACCCGTTGCAGGGTGTCGACCTCGTCGCTGTCCTTCACGTCCTCGTACTGGTCCTTGGTCTGGTCGCCCAGGTCCTTGCCTCGTCCTGCCATGGCGCGAACCCTAGGCCCGCGCGGGGCTCCGCGCAGCGCCTCGCGCCGCAGGCTCGGACCGCCGGCTCAGAGAGTCGGTCGCACCAGGACGTGACGGGTGGTCGGCTCCTCCAGGCGCACCGGGTTGCCCCCGGGCCGCCCGACCAGCCGAGCGCCGTCGTCGGTCACGGACACCTCGACCTCGGCGCCGGCGACCACGCCCGCGTCGACCAGGGCCACGAGCAGGGCGTGCGGGCTCTGCGCGGGCTCGCCCAGCCGTACGACGGTGGCCAGCGTGGTGCGGGTGATCTCGCTGATCGCGACCTGGTCCACGTCCAGGCCCCCGGGGTGGCTGCCGTCAGCCCGGGCGGGGATGCGGTTGCCGAAAGGCGACGTGGTGGGCGCGCCCAGCAGCTCGACCAGACGGTCCTCCACCCGGTCGGAGACGACGTGCTCCCACCGGCAGGCCTCCTCGTGCGCGTGGTCGAGCTCGAGGCCGATGACGTCGACCAGCAGGCGCTCCACGAGGCGGTGCTTGCGGAGCACGGCCGTCGCGATGCGGCGACCCTCCTCGGTGAGCTGCAGACGCCGGTCGTCGGTGACGTCGACCAGGCCGTCGCGGTGCATCCGGGCCACGGTCTGCGACACGGTCGGGCCCGAGTGTCCGAGGGCCTCGACGATGCGCGCCCGCATCGGGACGACCCCGTCCTCCTCCATCTCGAGCACGGTCCGCAGGTACATCTCCGTCGTGTCGATCAGGTCGTGGCTCACACGGTCCATTGTGCCTGTTGCCTGCACGTTCGCCACCTTCCAGGGGTTAGGTTAGCCTCACCAGATAACAGGTCAGAGGCACGCTTATTCCGTCCCGGGAGACAGGTGGACACCACGACCGCGGTGACGTCCCGCGCGACGACCGCCTCTCGGCGTCGTGGCGGGGTGCTGTCGTCGGCTGCTGCCCGGCTGACGGGCCTGCTGGTCGGGGTGGTCGTGCTCGCCCTGCTGGTCGTCGCAAGCCTCACCGTCGGCTCCAAGCCGATCCCGGTGGCGGACGTGGTCGAGGCGTTCCGGGACTTCGACGGCACGGTCGAGAACCACCTGATCGTCACGTCCCTGCGGCTGCCGCGCACGCTCGTGGCGGTCATGGTGGGGGCGGCCCTCGGGCTCGCCGGGGCCCTGATGCAGGGACTGACCCGCAACCCGCTGGCCGACCCCGGGATCCTCGGGGTCAACGCCGGCGCCGCGCTGGCCGTCGTGGTCGGCATCTTCGTGTTCGGGGTCGGCTCGCTGAGCGGGTACGTCTGGTTCGCCCTGGCGGGGGCGGCCGTCACCTCGGTCGGGGTGTACGTCCTCGGTGCCCTGGGCCGGGACGGGGCCACCCCGGTCAAGCTGGCGCTGGCGGGGGCGGCCGTCACGGCGTTCCTCTACTCGATCACCTCCTCGATCCTGCTGCTGGACGTGGCCACGCTCGACCAGTACCGGTTCTGGGCGGTGGGTTCGGTGGCCGGCCGCGACATCTCGGTGGTCACGCAGGTCGCGCCGTTCCTGCTCGCCGGCATCGCCATGGCGCTGTGCGCCGGCCGGTCGCTGAACGCCCTCGCGCTGGGCGACGACGTGGCGCGCTCGCTGGGGGCGAGCGTGGGTGCCTCGCGCATCTTCTCCGCCGTCGCGGTCGTGCTGCTCGTGGGCGGCGCCACCGCGGCCGCGGGGCCCATCGCCTTCGTCGGTCTGACCGTGCCGCACGTGGCCCGCGCCCTGGTGGGGCCGGACTACCGCTGGGTCCTGGCGGCCTCTGCCATGCTGGCGCCCTCGCTGCTGCTGGCCGCGGACGTGCTGGGGCGGGTGGTCGCCCGTCCGGGCGAGGTCCAGGTCGGCATCCTGACCGCGCTGATCGGCGCCCCGGTGTTCATCGCGCTCGTCCGTCGACGCACGCTGGCGCAGGTGTGAGCCCCATGGCGCTGCTGACCGCGCCGGCCGCCGCCCCGGGTCCCGTGGTGCCGGCCGTCGACCCCGCCGTCCTGGCCCGGGTCCGCCGTACTCGCACGACCGGCCGGGGCCGCGCCGTCGTGGTGTCCCTGGCCCTGCTGCTCGGCTGCCTGGTGACGTTCGTGCTGTCCCTCACGACCGGTGACTTCGCCATCCCGGTGCGCGACGTCCTCCCCGCGCTGCTCGGGCGCGGTACGCCTGACGCGGACTTCATCGTGGGCACGCTGCGGCTGCCGCGGGCCGTGACGGCCGTCGGTGTCGGGGTGGCGTTCGGGCTGTCCGGGGCGATCTTCCAGAGCCTGGCCCGCAACCCGCTGGCCAGCCCGGACATCATCGGCATCACGGCCGGGGCCAGCACGTCCGCCGTCCTCGTCATCGTCGCCGGGAGCGCGCTGGGCTACAGCACCGGGACGGTCTCGCTCCCGGTCGCGGCCTTCGTGGGCGGGCTGCTCACCACGACGGTGATCTACCTGCTGGCCTACCGCAACGGGCTGTCGGCCTACCGGCTCGTGCTCGTGGGCATCGGTGTGGCGGCCATGCTCACCTCGACCACGTGGTTCCTGCTGACCCGGGCCGACATCACCGACGTCCAGCGGGCGCTCGTGTGGCTGACGGGCTCGCTCAACGGGCGGGGCTGGGACCAGGTCGTGCCCCTGGCCGTCGCCCTGGCGGTCCTGGTGCCCGCCGCCCTGCTGCTGGCCCGGCCGTTGCGCGCGCTGCAGCTGGGTGACGACACCGCGCACGGCATCGGGGTGCCGGTGGAGCGGTCCCGGGCCGTGCTGGTGGTCGTCGCCGTCGGGTGCGCCTCCGTCGCGACGGCCACCGCCGGGCCGATCGCGTTCGTCGCCTTCGTGGCGGGCCCGATCGCGCGGCGGCTCGTCCGGGCGCCGCTCACCCTCGTCCCGGCGGCCCTCGTCGGTGCGCTGCTCGTGCTCGCCTCCGACCTGGTGGCGCGCACCGTCTTCGCGCCCACCGAGCTGCCGGTCGGCATCATCACCGGGCTCGTCGGGGCCCCGTACCTGCTGTGGCTGCTCGCCCGGGCCAACCGCGTCGGAAGGACCGGCTGATGACCATCGTGGAGACCACCGGCCGCAGCACCGCAGCGCACGAGCAGGGACCTGCCGTGGACGCCCGGTTGCGGTGCGAGGACGTCCGGCTCGGCTACGACGGCACCGAGGTGGTCCGCGGCCTGTCGGTGTCGATCCCGACGGGCCGGGTGACCTGCGTGGTCGGGGCCAACGCCTGCGGCAAGTCGACGCTGCTGCGCGGGTTGGCGAGGCTGCTGCAGCCGACCGGCGGTCGGGTGGTGCTGGACGGGACCGACATCCGTCGGATGCGCACCCGGGACATCGCCACCCGGCTCGGCATCCTGCCCCAGTCGCCCACGGCGCCCGACGGCATCACCGTCGCCGACCTGGTGGCCCGCGGTCGCTACCCCCACCAGTCGTGGCTGCGCCAGTGGGGCGCCGAGGACGAGGCGGCGGTGGCGGCTGCGCTGGTCGCCACCGACACCCTGGAGCTGGCCGAGCGGTGCGTCGACGAGCTGTCCGGCGGGCAGCGGCAGCGGGTCTGGATCGCCATGACCCTGGCCCAGGGCACCGACCTGATGCTGCTGGACGAGCCGACGACGTTCCTGGACCTGGCCCACCAGGTCGAGGTGCTCGACCTGCTGGCCGACCTCAACGCCGACGAGGGGCGCACCGTGGTGCTGGTGCTCCACGACCTCAACCAGGCGGCCCGGTACTCCGACCACCTCATCGCCATGAAGGACGGCGCCGTGGTCGCCGAGGGCCCTCCGGCCGACGTCGTCACCGAGGACCTGGTGCGCGAGGTCTTCGGCCTCGACTGCCGCGTGGTCCCCGACCCCGTGACCGGGACGCCGATGGTGGTTCCGGTGGGCCGGCGCGGTCGTCGGGCGGCTGCGGCGAGCAGCTCGACCCGTGCGACCGGTGCGACGCCCTCGACGGGTGCGACCGGTGCCACGGACGGAGGGCCGGCATGACCGTCACCGTCCCCGCACCCTCGACGCCGCTCCTGCTCGAGGCCGAGACCCCCCAGCACTGGCTGGACGTCCACCTCGAGGCGCACCTGGCCCTGCACGAGACCGCACCGGTGGACCCGGCCGAGCGCACCTGGGTCGACGCCGGGCACGTCCTCGGCGACGAGGCGGAGTGGCTGCGCGCGGCGCACCGGCGGATCCTGGGCGACGGCGGCGGGACGCCCCAGATGGCGGCGAAATGGCTGGTCGGCTGGACGGCGGGGACCGTCGCCGACGCGGTCGGCTTCGTCCTGGCCGCCGGTGGGGCCGGTGTCCTCGCGGACAGCGCACCGCTGCGCTGGCGGCTTCACCCCGACGGCTGGGTGGACCGGGTCTCGTTGGACGGCTGCACCGTCCTGGTGACACCCCGCCACCCGTGGGCCGGTCGGCCCGGGGTCGAGGTGGTGGCCGACGAGGCCGAGGTCGCGACCCGGACCGTGGACTCGCTGGTCCGGGCCGTCCGCCCGGTCGTGGACGCCCTGCGCGGCATCGCCCGGGTCGGGGCGCGCAGCCTGTGGGCCGAGGTCGCCGACGGCATCGGCATGAGCACCACCCACCAGCCGCACCTGCCCGTGCGAGAGGACGTCGTCCACCGGCTCCGCGCCGCGCTCACCGCCCCGGGTGCACCGTGGCGCGTCAGCCCCACCGTCCGGACGGCCTCCGCCCCCTGGGGTCAGGTCTACCTGGGCCAGAAGGGTGGCTGCTGCCTCGCGTACCAGCTGCCGGCGACCGAGGAGGTCGTGCCGGACGAGGCGGCCCTGACCGACGAGCTCCGTGACTACTACGCCCGCTTCCCGCCCGAGAGCGGCGAGAAGCGGGTCTGCTCCACCTGCTCGCTGCGTGACCCGCAGGGCTGCGCCGACCGGCAGCTGTGGTGGTTGGCGCAGCGTCGCTGACGTCAAGTTAGGCATCCCTTACCTGAATAGGTTAGGTTCGCCTGCGTGAACATCACCGTCTCGCCGTCGCGGCGTTCCCTCCTCGGTGGCCTGGCCGGGCTCTCGGGTCTCGGGCTGCTGTCCGCCTGCGGGTCGTCCCCCGGCTCATCCGCCCCCGGCTCGGTCGCGCCGTCGGGTCGGCCCAGCCCCGGTGCCGCCGCGCCGGGCATCCCCACCGCCCCGGAGCGGGTGGTGGCGTTGTACGCCACCGACGCCGACTACTGCCTGGTGCTGGGTCTGCCGCTCGTCGGCTCCTACAGCACCTCGGCCACCGACTTCCCGCCCTACCAGGCCGACCGCCTCGAGGGGGTGCAGCCCCTGGTCACGTTCCCGGACGCCAACTACGAGCAGATCGCCGGCCTGCGCCCCGACCTCGTCTTCCACGGGGCGGCCTCGTACTCCCCGGAGCAGATCGAGCCGCTGGAGGCGATCGCGCCGATGTTCGCCTTCGACGCCGAGTACGTGGACAGCCCCGACTGGCGGGCCACGCTGCTGCAAGCGGCGGCCGGCTTCGGCCGCTCCGACGTGGCCCAGCAGTTCGTCGCCGACCACGACGCCCGCGCCGAGGAGCTCCGCTCCCGGATGGACGACCGGTGGGCCGGCGCCAGCTTCGCTTACATCGGGCCCATCGAGCCCGGGGTCTTCTACGTGGCGCAGGCCAACATGCAGACCAACGTGACCCTGGTCGAGGACCTCGGGCTCTCGCTGGCCGAAGCGGTCCCGGCCACGGTCGAGGAGCGCCGGACCGACATCTCCTACGAGGAGATGTCGCTTCTGCAGGACGCCGACATCCTCGTCGTGCGGACCAACCCGCGCGAGGGCACCGTCGAGGTCGACACCGAGGCCACCGAGGCCACCGAGCAGATCACCGGGTCCCCGCTGTGGGCCGGGCTGCCCGCCGTGCAGGCCGGCAACGTGTTCACCATCAGCGGTGACCTGTTCTACACCTCGCCCCTGACGGCCGAGGCCAACCTGGACTGGGCCGAGCAGGAGCTGCTGGCATGACGCACGGCGTCGTCCAGGTCGTCCAGCGGCTCACCCCTCACCTGACCCGGGTGGTCATCGGCGGGGACGGGCTCGCGGACTTCGAGCCCAGCCCGTTCAGCGACTCCTACGTCAACCTCGCGTTCGCCCCGCAGGGAGCGCCCTACGAGATGCCGTGCGACCTGGAGCAGGTGCGCGCGACGGTGGCGCCGGAGCACCGTCCCGTCCGGCGGCGGTACACCGTCCGCAGCTGGGACGCGGAGGCGCGCACCATGGCGATCGACTTCGTCCTGCACGGCGTCGGCGGTCCCGGGCACGGTGACCACGGGGTGGCCGGGGCGTGGGCCGCGTCCGCCCGCCCCGGCGACGTCCTGCAGCTCACCGGACCAGGCGGGTCCTACCTGCCCGCGGCCGACGCGGACTGGCACCTGGTGGTCGGCGACGAGTCGGCGCTGCCGGCCATCGCCGCCTCGCTCGAGCGCGTGCCCGCGGGGGCGCCGGTGCACGCCGTCCTCGAGGTGGACGGCGTCGCCGACCGGCTGGACCTGCAGTGCCCGGGCGACCTGCGGGTGACCTGGCTGCACCGCGAGGAGAACCCCGGCGTGGACGACCTGCTGCTGGACGCCGTCCGCGACCTCACGTTCCCGCCGGGTCGGGGGCAAGCCTTCGTCCACGGGGAGGCGGGCGACGTCCGCGAGGTCCGCCGGCACCTGCTGCTCGAGCGCGGTCTGGACCGGGAGCGGCTGTCGGCGTCGGGGTACTGGCGCCGTTCGATGACCGACGAGGCGTGGCGCCTCATCAAGCGCGAATGGGAGGCCTCGGTCCGCGCCGAGGCCTGAGAGCGCCGCACCACGGAACCACCCGACCCGACCCGGTCTGCCCGACCCGACCGCCCGACCTGACCCGAGGAGCCAGCGTGCCCATCACGACGCCCACCGCAGTCCGGCTGACGACCAGCCCCAGCCGCCGCGGCCTGCTGACCGGTACGGGGGCCGTCGCCCTACTGGCCGCCTGCGGGTCCGGGGACGGCGCCAGCACCCCGACCGGGGCGGTCACCGCCGCGGGCAGCACGCCCGCGCAGGCCACCACCGCCACCGTGGAGCACGCGCTCGGCACCGCCGAGGTGCCCGTCGACCCCCGCCGCATCGCCGTCGTCGGCCGCCGTGGCACCTTCGCGATCCTCCTCGACCTGGGTCTGGAGCCGGTCGGTGCCCTGGACGCCACCTTCGTGCTCGGCCAGCCGTTCCACCCTCTGGTCCAGGAGGAGGCCGACGCCGCCGGCACGCAGCCGATCGCCCTGGCGGACGCCGGACCGAGCGTCGAGCAGGTGGCCGGTCTGACGCCGGACCTGATCATCGGTGCCGCGGTCGACCTCGAGGACGTCTACCCCGAGCTGCAGGCGATCGCCCCGACCGTGGGCATCGACTGGGACTTCGTCGACCCGCTGGCCAACGTCCGCGCCGTCGGTGCGGCCGTGGGGCGGGCGGCGGAGGCCGAGGAGATGGCCGCCGCCTTCGACGCGGAGGTGGAGGAGCGCGCGGCCGAGGTCGCCGCGTCCGGCACGGTGTCGATCGGCACGGTGTCGATCGCCGGCCTGTTCGCGCCGGACGACCTGCGCGTGTACCGCTCGGGCAACCTGGTGGCCTCGATCGCCGGGCGGCTCGGGGCCCAGGTCGTGCCCACCGAGGAGGAGCTCCCGCTCGACCCCGCGGACCCCGTCCTGAGCGACATCAGCCTCGAGCAGCTCGGCCTGCTGGACGGGGACCGGCTGATCAGCTTCGTGAACCTGGGCGAGGAGAACGACGCGACCTACCGCGACCTGCTCACCCTGCCCGTCGTCCAGGCGGTCCCGGCGATCGCGTCAGGTCAGGTCCTGGAGCTGGACCCCCAGCTCGCCTTCGGGACGGCGGGGATGGAGGGCCTGCGCGTCCTCCTGGACGAGGTCGCCGGGTTCCTCGCGTCCTGAGGTGCCTCCCCGGGACCTTCGGTGGGTCCCGGGACCTTCGGCCCTGTCGGTCCCTGGGGGGAGGGCCCACCGTGGACGGATGGCGGATCCGCGGGTCGTCGAGGAGCTCGAGCCGGGCACCTGCTGGGCGCTGCTCGCCGCGTCCGAGGTCTCCCGGCTGGCCGTGGTCGTGGACTCCGCCCCGGAGGTCTTCCCGGTCAACCACGCCGTGCTGGGCCGCCGGGTCCTGATGCGGACGGCGGCCGGCACCAAGCTGTTCGCCGCGCTCGACCGCGACGTGGTGGTCGAGGTGGACGGGGTGGACGAGCAGGGGCGGGCCTGGAGCGTGGTGGCCAAGGGCACCGCGGTCGAGGTGGAGGACGACGCGGCCCGGCGGGCGGTGGACGAACGCCTGGACGTCTGGCTCGAGACCCGTAAGGACCACGTCCTGGCGGTCGAGGTCGTCGAGGTCACCGGGCGGCGGTTCGCGGTCCGACGGCGCTGACCTCCGGCGGCGCTGGTCCCCGGCGGCGGCGCCGACCTTGTGCGTCCTCACCCGGTCGCCGCAGGAACTGGTCACGGCACGGCCCAGGTGGGATCATCGTCCGGCCGGCCCGGTCGGCGAGGGTCGACGGGGGCGGTGACGTCGCGGACGTGGGGAGTGCTGTGCGAGCTGGGTCCTGGCGGTGGCTCGACAGGCCGTGGCTGGCGGTGGGCCTGCCGCTGGCTCTGGTCGTGGCCATCCTCGCCGCCGACGTCGCCGAGGGCCCAAAGACGGCGTTCGTGGGGGTGCTGGTCGTGGCCCCGATGCTGTCCGCCGTGTTCGGCACCCCCAGGACCGTCGGCCTGGTCGGGTCGCTCACGCTCCTGGCCGCCGCCCTGTTCGGGCTGCAGGCCGACGACGGTCAGGTGGGGGCCCAGGTGACCCGGTTGGCCATCATCGCCGTCTTCACGGTGGTCGCGGTCCTGGTCGCCGCCGCCCGGGTGCGCAGCGAGGTCGCGCTGGCCCAGGCCGCGCGGGTCGTCACCGCGGTGACCGAGGCCATCATCCGGCCGCTGCCGGCACAGGTCGGCGGGGTGGGCCTGGCCTCGCGCTACCTGGGGGCCGACGCCGAGGCGCACGTGGGCGGCGACTTCTACGAGGTGCTCGACACGACCCACGGGGTGCGGGTCGTCATCGGTGACGTCCGGGGCAAGGGGCTGGCCGCGGTCCGGATGGCCAACTACGTGCTGGGGTCGTTCCGCGACGCCGCCCGCCGCGAGGTCCGCCTGGAGGACGTCGCCGCCACCCTCGACGGGATCGTCGCCACCGAGGGGGAGGCCGAGGACTTCGTCACCGCGCTGCTCCTGGAGGTGCGCGACGGGGTCGTCCACGGCGTCAGCTGCGGGCACCCGCAGGCCCGGTGCGTCCGCGACGGCGGGTTCGTCGAGGCCGACCTGCCCGTGGACGTGCCGCTCGGCCTGGGGGCGGGCGGCGTGGGTCCGGGCACCCTGCCCGCCGGGCTGACCGGTCTGCTGCTGCACAGCGACGGGCTGACCGAGGCCCGGTCGTCCTCCGGTGACTTCATCGACGTGGAGGCGGTCCTGGCCTCGTCGCCGGACGCCCGCGGTGAGCAGCTGCTCGCCGGGGTCGTGGCGGCGGTCCGGGCGCACGTCGGTGGGCGGTTGCGCGACGACGTGGCGCTGCTGTGGCTGGACGTGACCGAGGCGACCGGGGGTCGTCACCGTCCGAGCCGCGCCCGGACGCCGGTCGGCAGCGTGGTCCCCCGGTCGCGCGGTCACGTGTGATGCCACGATCGGCTGGAGCGCTACCCCTGGGGTGCTTGCACGGGTGTAACTACTAGATCTACTGGCTGACGCGCAGCAGGTTCGTCGGCCCCTGCTGGGACAGATGTACGCGTGGTCCCGGGTCGAAACAGGCCGCGGCGCCTCGCTCACCCGCCGGGCCACCCTGCTCACCGCCGTCGTCTCCGGGACGGTGGCCATCACCATCGAGGTCGGTGTCCTGGCCCAGGTGGGCCTGGTCCGGTCCGGGCCGCTGCTCGTCCTGCCCGGTCTGGGCGACAACTACGTGCTGGTGGGGGTGGTCGTGGTTGCCGGGTTCGCTGCTGCGGGCGCTCTCGCTGCTGCGCACCTCGCGACGGCCGCGGGTGCTGCCGTCGGCGCTCCCGGGCGACCGCGCCGGCCGGGTGGTGTGAGAGCTCTCGCTCAAGCGGGCGGCCGGAAGTGCCGACAGGACGTCGTGCCCGCCTCTCCGCGCCTCACCCCGGGCACGGCGTGGTGGTACGCGCTGGCGGTGAGCGTAGCCCTCACCCTCGTCTCGGCGGCGAAACCGTCGCTGCGGTCCTCGCTCGCCGTCGCCGGCTCGGTGCTGTCGGTCCTGCTGGTGCTGGCCGGCAGTCTGCTGCACCGGCCGCGGACCCGGTTGTGGGTCTGGCTGGCCCTGGTGCGCCGGCGCCACCCGAAGCACGGTCTGCCAAGCCCCGGCGTGCTCCTCGGCGTCGTGAGCAGCAGCGGCCAGGACCGCCAGCTGGACCGGGTCGTCCCGGAGACGGTGCTGGACCAGCTCGCGCGGTGGCGGGAGGAAGGTCTGGCGCTAGTGCGGGTCAGCGTGAACCTGACCTCCGACAGCCTGGCCGACCCGGACCTGGCGACCGCGGCGCTCGAGGCCCTGCACCGGGCGGGCGTGCCGCCGTCCCTGCTCACCCTGACCGCCGAGCGGTTCGCCCTGGACGTGCTGGCACCCCGGGCGCTCGAGCCCTCGCAGGTGCCGGCGGCGCTGACGTGCCGGTAGGGCCTCGAGCCCTCCGGCGCTCGGGCTGGCTGGTCGCCCTCGGCGGCAGCCTGGGCCTCACGGCCGTGGCGGCGCTGGCCCCGTCCCTGCGCCCGGCGGCGATCGTCGCGGCGTCGGTGCTGTCGGTGGCCCTGGTGCTGCTGGGCATCCGGGTCAACCGGCCGCGGACCTGGCAGTGGCCGGTGGTGGCGCTGATGCTGGCCCTCTGGGGCGTGGCCGACGTGCTGGTCCAGGTGCGGGGCGCGGGGTCGAACCTCTCCGACATCCTGGTGGGGGTGGGGCAGGCCGTGGCCCTCGTGGTGGTCCTGCGCCTCACCGCCCGTCGGTCGTCGCGGGCCCCGTTCGCCACGGCGGGAGGCGTGCTCGACGTCGTGGTCATCGCGACGGTCCTGGGGCTCGTCGCGGCCCAGCTGGTTTCGGCCAGTGCCGTCAGCAGCCAGGCCCTGTCGGTGCTTATGGTGCCCACGGTCGACGTCCTCATCGTCGGGCTGCTGCTGCGGTTCGTGGTGTCGCTGCACCTACCGACGGGGGCCCACCTGCTGGTCCTGGCCGCCGCGGTGACCGCGGTCTACGACCTGCTGGGGGCCCTGCAGGGGCAGCGACTCGCCCTGCCCGGTCAGCCGGAGCAGGCGCTGGGGGTCCTGTGCGTCATGCTCTTCGCGGTGGCGGCGCTGCACCCCACCATGGGCGAGGTCACCGACCCGTCACGGCGGACCCGGTCCAGGCCGGAGTCCACGGCCCTGCTGAGCCTGCTGCCGCTGGTGGCCGTGCCGCTCGCCATGTGGTGGGTGTCCCGGGGGACCGGGGCGCTGGCCCTGCCCAGCTGGGTGCTGCTGCTGGCGGGCATGCTCATCGCGGCGCTGTGCCTGCTGCGGGCCAGCCAGGCGCTGCGGCTCAGCGAGCACCTGGCCGAGCACGACCCCTTGACCGACCTGGCCAACCGGCGCGGCCTGGGCACCGCGTTCGCCCTCTCCCCGGGCACCGCGGGCCTGGCGCTGCTGCTGGTCGACGTGGACGAGTTCAAGCAGGTCAACGACACTCACGGCCACGACGTGGGGGACACCCTCCTGCTCCGGGTGCGGGACCGGCTGGTGCAGGTGGCGGGCACCGACGCCGTCGTCGCCCGGTTCGGGGGCGACGAGTTCGTGGTGCTGTCGCGCCGCCCCGACCCGGCGGCGCTCGCGGCGGACGTCCTGCACTCGCTGCGGGCCCCGGTCGACGTCCGCGGGCTCACGCTGCGGATCAGCGCCAGCGTGGGCATCTCCCGGGGTGAGCCCGGTGACCAGCTGCCGGACCTGCTCACGCGGGCCGACGTGGCGATGTACTCGGCCAAGTCCGCTGGACGGGACAAGGCCGTGCTCTTCCGACCGGAGATGCGGGCCGAGGTGGCCCGCCGGTTCACGCTGACCGCGCAGGTGCGTCTCCTGCTCGGGGGTGACGACGGTGACGACCTGGCGGTCGGCCGCCTGGAGGTGCACTACCAGCCGCTGGTCCGCCTCGACACCGGAGCGGCGGTGGGGTCCGAGGCCCTGGTCCGCTGGCAGCACCCGCAGCTCGGCCTGCTCGCGCCCAACGCCTTCCTGAACGTGGTGAGCAGCAGCGGGCTGGACCTCGCCCTGGACCGCGCCGTCCTGGGGCAGGTCCTGGACCAGCTCGTCCGCTGGCGGGACCAGGGCCGGATGGTGCTGCCGGTGAGCCTGAACCTGACCCGCGACAGCCTGGCCCACCCCGACCTCGCGACCGACGTCCTGGCCGCGCTGGACCGGGTCGGCGTCCCGCCGTCGTGGCTCGTCCTGGAGATCACGGAGCACCAGGAGCTGCCCGACGGGGGTTCGGCCGCGCGGTCGCTGCGGACCCTGTCCGCGGCCGGTGTACGCACCCACCTGGACGACTACGGCACCGGGTTCACGTCGCTGGACTACCTACACCGCTTCCCGGTGAGCGTCCTCAAGGTCGACAGCTCGCTGGTCCGGGCGATGACCGGTGACGGCCCCCGGCTGGTGGCCGGCATCGCGG
Organism: Actinomycetales bacterium; assembly: GCA_038258055.1. GTDB lineage: Bacteria > Actinomycetota > Actinomycetes > Actinomycetales > JBBAYJ01 > Aquipuribacter. Next base: position 34,651 of record JBBSQH010000002.1, on the reverse strand, counting down.
CCATGGCCGCCGCGCTGGACATGGACCTGCTTGCCGAGGGGGTCGAGACCACCGGGCAGCTCGAGCAGCTGCTGGACGTGGGGGTCCGCTACGGCCAGGGATACCTGTTCTCGCGACCCCTGACCGCCGAGCGGTTCGGCCTGGACGTGCTGGGCGACGTGGGCGCCGGCACCGGGGCGCCCCGACCCCGGCCCGGCCCGCCGCCGGGCTACCGGGGCAGCACCACCGGTGAGCCCGTCCGGGGGTGAGGGACCACGTCCACGGCGCAGCCGTAGACCTCGCCCAGCAGCTCCTCGACCATCACCTGGTCGGGGCGGCCCGCCGCGGCGACCCGACCACGGTCAAGCAGCACGACGTCGTCGCACCACTGGGCGGCCGCGGTCAGGTCGTGCAGCACCACCACGACCGTCCCACCGGCCCGGGCCCGCTCGCGCGCCGTGGCCAGCAGCATGGCCACATGGCGCAGGTCCAGCGCCGCGGTCGGCTCGTCCATCAGCACCACTGGGGTGGCCTGGGCCAGCACCCGGGCCGCGGCGACCCGGGCCTGCTCGCCGCCGGACAGCGTGCTGAACGCGCGGTGGGCCAGCGCGGTGACGTCGGTGGCGGCCATCGCCTCGGCGACCGCGACGACGTCCTCGTCCTCCTGTGCCGTGCCCGCCCACGGCGCGCGGCCCATGACCACGACCTCGCCCACGGTGAACGAGAAGCTGACCGCCGTGCGCTGCGGCAGCACGGCGCGCAGCCGGGCCTGCTCGCGAGGGGACAACCGGGCCAGCGGGGCCTCGCCCCGGTGCACGGTCCCGGTCGTGACGGGGACGTCGCCCGCCAGGGCGCCGAGCAGGCTCGACTTGCCCGCGCCGTTGGGCCCCACCAGGCCGAGCACCCGACCGGGCCGGGCCGTCAGGTCGACGTCGGTCAGGACCGGTCGCCCGCCCAGCTCCACGCCCACGCCGCGGGCCAGCAGCGCGGTCACGCCCAGCCCCCCTGACGGGAACGGGTCCGGTGCAGCAGCCAGAAGAAGAACGGCCCGCCCACGAGCGCCGTCAGCATGCCCAGGGGCAGGTCGGCGTTGGGGACCAGCGTCCGGGCCGCGAGGTCGGCCAGCACGAGCACGACGGCCCCGGTCAGGGCGCTGGCCGGGACCAGCAGCCGGTGCCCGGGCCCGCAGACCATGCGCACCAGGTGGGGCACCACCAGGCCGACGAACCCGACGATCCCGGCGAACGCCACGGCCGCGCCGACCAGCAGCGCGACGACCACGATGCAGCCGAGCCGCAGCCGCTCGACGTCGACGCCCAGGTGGCGCGCCGGGCGCTCGCCGAGCGACAGCAGGTCCAGGCGGTGCGCGACGTAGCCGGAGGCGGTCAGACCGACGACCACGAGCGGCAGCACCGACAGCACCGACTGCCAGCGGGCCCCGTTCAGGCTGCCGAGCTGCCAGAACACCAGCTGCTCCCGGGCCTGCGGGTCGGCCACGAAGGTGAGGAACGCGATGGCGGCCCCGGCGACGGCGTTCACCGCGATCCCGGTGAGCACCAGGGTGACCACCTCGGTCCGCTGCCCCGACCGGGAGAACCAGTACACGAGCAGGGTCGTGACGAGGCCCCCGACGAACGCCCCGGCCGCGACCGACCACCCGCCCAGAACCGCGGTGCCGGTGACGATGACCGCGCTCGCGCCGACGGCCGCCCCGGCCGACACCCCGACCACGGCCGGCTCGGCCAGCGGGTTGCCGAACACGCCCTGCATCACGGCCCCCGCAGCGGCCAGCGCGCCGCCGACGAGCACGGCCAGGGCCACGCGGGGCAGGCGCACCTGCAGCAGCACGGCCTCGGCCTGCGGGTGGGTCGGGACGGCGCCGGTGTCCAGGCCCGCCCGCCGCGCGATGGTGCCGAGGACCTCGGCGGGGGTGATGGCGAGCTGGCCCCGTCCGACGGCCAGGACGGCGACGACGGCGAGCAGGACGCCCAGGGCGGGCAGGACCGTGGCGGCGCCGAGGCGCCGCGCTCCCCGGCCCGCGGCCCGGCCACCACGACCGGGGTCCGGGTCGGCGCCGTCACCGGTAGAGCGCCTGCGACAGCCGTTCGACCAACCGCGGCAGCCGCGGGCCGAACGTGAGCACCTCGGTGTCGTCGACCGACACCACGCGCCGCGCCTCGCCGGCGGGGGTCTGGGCCATGCCCGGCAGCTGCAGCAGTCCGTCGACCCCGCCGACGGACTCCAGCCCGCCGGTCATGACCAGCAGCACGTCGGGCTCGGCGCTGACGAGCGCCTCGCTGGTCAGCGGCACGAACGCGCGGTCCAGGCCGATGTCGGTGCCCACGTCCACCCCGCCCACGGCCCGGATCAGCTCGTCGGCGCCGGAGCCCGGTCCGGCCAGCAGGTAGACGCCGGCGGTGCCGCGGACGTAGAGGAAGGCCACGCGGGGAGCCCGCCCGTCATGAGGGACGTCGGCCAGCACCTGCGCCAGCGCGCCGTCGAGGTCGTCGGCGACCTGCTCGCCCGCGGCTCCGACGCCCAGCACCCGGGCGACGGTCCGCACCTGCTCGCCGACGCCCGCCACGGTGCGCGCGGGCTCGAGGAACACCACGGCGACGCCGGCGTCGCGCAGCTGCTGCTGCACCTCGGGCGGGCCGATGCTGGTGTCGGTCAGGACGACCGTCGGGTCCAGGGCCAGGACGGCCTCGGCGTTGAGGTCGTGCCCTCCCGGTGTGACGACCGGCAGGTCCGCCGCCTGCTCGAACCCGGTCGAGGTGTCCCGACCGACGACCTGGTCGCCCAGACCCAGGCTGAACACGATCTCGGCCAGGGTGCCGTACAGGTCGACGGCCAGGATCCGGTCGGTGGCCTCCACCATGACCAGCTCACCGTCGCACGAGCGGACCTGCACAGGCAGGGTCGCCGGACCCGGGGCGGCCAGGACCTCGATGTCGTCGTCGGCGGGGACGGTGGCCGGGCCGTCGACGAGGCCGTTGTCCGCACCGGTCGGGCCCGTCGTGCCGCCGGCGGTCGAGCCCGTCGCCGCCGGGGCCGAGGTGACCGGGGTCGATGCGGAGGGGCCCGTGTCGTCCGCGGCCGTCCCTGCGTCGGGGCAGGCCTCCACCACGGCGGGGGCGACCGAAGCGGGTGGTGACTCGGGTGAGCCAGCGTCGGCGGAGGCGCCCGCGGCGGTGTCGCCGGCTGACCGGGCGGTGGGCGCAGCGGCGTCCGGGGCGGACGCCCCGGCCTGCGCGCACCCGCTGAGCAGCAGCAGGCCGGCCACGAGCGCCGCGGCTCGCGACGCCGGGGTGCGGCTCGTCATGCCTGGGCCGCGACGGGGGCGGCCGTCGGCTGCGCGGGGACGGCGTCTGCGGTGCTGTCACGGGCGTCGTCACCGCTGCCGTCACTGCTGACGTCGCGAGGTGCGGTCAGCCCGTCCACGAGGGCCACGTTGTGCTCGTAGGCCGCCAGCACCTCCTCCGCCATGGCGGCCACCTCGCCGTCGTCGAGCCGGAGCGCGTCGAGCGAGGCGCGGTAGGAGTGCTTGAAGCGCCCCGGGTGCAGTCCCTCGAAGGCGTAGAACGCGGCCCCCCGCTCCGCCGACAGCCCGTAGGTGCGCCGGACCACACCGCCGATCGCCAGCCCACCGCTGAGGTCTCCCAGGTAGCGGGTGTAGTGGTGCGCCAGGAAGCCCACCGGCCACTCGAACGCGCAGCGCGTGATCCGGGCGGCGTAGACCAGGGCCACCTCGGACGGCGTCTCCGACACCGTCGCCCCGGCGGCTCGCAGGGCGTCCAGATCGGCGGCGACGGCCGCGGACCGGTCCAGCGCGGGGTCCAGCAACGGGGCCAGCCGGTCGTCGTCGACCTGGCCCCGGCCGTGCTCGAGGGCCGCGTAGACCGGCTGCAGCTGAACCAGGTAGCAGGCGTAGGAGTCGATCGGGACAGCCCCGTCGAACAGGTCCTGCATGAACCCCTGAGACCGGGCGCCCTCGTGCGCGGCGGTGCTGGCTGATCGGAGCGTCTCGGACAAGGGCACCGACGACATAGGTTCAGTTCCCCTTCTTAATCTGCTTAGGTAAGCCTCATCAAACCACCCCTGACCCTCCAGGAGAACCCGTGACCGTGCGGTCCCGTCCACCTTCGCCCCCGATCGCTGTGCCGTTCGCGCTGCTCCTCGGCGTGCTGGCCCTCGTCATCGCCCTGGGGGCGACGGCCGCCCCGGCCTCGGCCTCCGCGAGCCCGTCCGCCACGGCCTCGGCCACGTCCGACCTCGACCCCGACGGCCAGCAGGTCAGCGTGTCCGGCTCGGGCTTCGACCCGACCAAGGGCGTCTACGTGGCGCTCTGCGTCGACCAGGGCGCCGGTGCGCTCGCGACCCCCTGCATCGGCGGCATCGACACCAGCGGGTCGGCCTCGTCGTCGGCCTGGGTGTCCTCCAACCCGCCGGCCTACGGCGAGGGGCTGGCCACCCCCTACGGACCCGGCGGCACGTTCGACGTGACGATCCAGGTGTCGGCCGCCGACCAGTTCGCCGACTGCCCCGACCCGGCCTCCGCGCCGGACGGCTGCGTGCTGTTCGTCCGGGCCGACCACACCCGGGCCGGGGACCGGAGCCAGGACGTCCGGATCCCGGTGACCTGGGCCTCGGGCGCCGCTGTCGACGACGCGTCCGACGAGTCCGGCAGCGGAGCCGCGGGCGACGAGGACGCCACCGGCGCCGGGGCCTCCGGCGGTCAGGGCGCCGACGGGTCCGCGGCCGGGACCGACGCCCCGGGCGCCCTGGCGCGCACCGGTGCCTCGGTGGCGCTGGTCGGCGGCTCGGCCGCGGTCCTGCTGGCGCTCGGCACCACCGTCCTGCTGATGACGCGGAGCCGCCGCGAGTCCCCTACGCAGCCGCTCCGATGACCCCCCGCCCGCGACCCGAGAACCGCACCACGAGGAGAGCACCCGTGCGCACCGCAGCATCCGGCACCACCGGGGCCCGACGGCGGGGTGCCGCGCTCGTCGCCGCCCTGCTGGGGCCCGTCCTCGCCCTGGGCAGCCCCGCCGTGCTGGCCTCCCCGGCGGCCGCCGCCGAGGTCGTCCAGGCCGCCCAGGCCGCCCAGGTGACCGGTCCCGTCACCGACGTCTCCCTCGACTGGGGCGTCAAGCAGTCGTTCCGGCAGTACATCCAGGGACCGATCGCCAAGGGCGCCGTCGCGCTCGACGCCCCGGCCACGGCCCTGCCGGACGGCACCTACCGGTTCACCGACGGCGAGGGCACCTCCGACGCCGAGGCGCTGACGCTCTCCGTCGCGGGCGGGGTGCGCTTCACCGGTCACGACATGGGCGCGGGCCCGCTCCTGGACGTCGCGATCAGCGACGTCCGGCTGGAGGTGGCCGCCGACGGCGGTGTGCTTCGCGCCGACGTGGTCAGCCGCGGGCTCGCGTCCGGTGAGCTCGTCAGCTACCCCGACGTGGCCTTCGCCGACGTCGACGTGAACACCGAGGACGTCCGGCCCGACGACCAGGGTGTCTTCGAGCTCACGGGCCTTCCGGCCACCCTCACCCCGGAGGCCGTCCCCGCCTTCGCGGATTTCTACGAGGCCGGTTCGGCCCTGGACCCGGTGTCCGTCCGCGGCACCGTCGTGGCCGAGCCCGAGCCGGAGCCGGAGGTGTGGGAGCCGGTGGTGGGGCTGGTGGACGCGGCCGGTGAGCCGGTGTCGGAGCTGCCGGCCGAGGGTGGTGTGCTGACGGTGCGCGGGAGCGGGTTCGACCCATTGGCGAACGCGGCGACGCGTCCGCCGGTGCCGGTGGGTTCGCCCGCGGGGGCCTACGTCGTCGTGGGTGACTTCGACGCGCAGTGGCGTCCGAGCCAGGGTGCGACGGGTGGGTCGCGTCGGGTGCTGGAGCAGGCCTGGGTGATGCCGAAGGCCACGATCGACGTGGTCGGTCAGCTGCCGGGTCTGGTGCGGCTGGAGCCCGACGGCACGTTCGAGGTGACGTTCGAGGTGGAGCGCCCGGAGCAGGTGCAGGGCGTGCTAGGTGTCTACACCTACCCCGCCGGTGGCGCGGTCAACGCCGCTCAGGAGACCGCCACCCCCATCACCTTCGCCGAGCCCGAGCCCGAGCCCGAGCCCGAGCCTACGAGCCCGGTGCTCTCGCTGCCCGAGGGCACCGAGGTCGCGGACGGGGACGACCTCGAGGTCAGCGGCAGCGGGTTCGCACCGGAGCGGGCGGTCTACGTGGCCGTCACGCCGCAGGGCACGTCCGAAGACGCCCACCCCTCGCCGTTCAGCGGCGCGCAGCGCGTCGTCACGACCGAGGACGGCACGCTGCACGTGACCCTGGAGGACCTCGAGACCCGGTTCAGCAACGGCGACGTCGAGGTCGACTGCGCCGAGGTCGGCTGCTTCGTCGCGGCGTTCTCGTCCCTCGACCCGGCCGACAACACCCCCGTCGACCGCAGCGGCGACCGTACCCAGGACGCCTTCGTCGCGCTGCCCCTGGCTGACGAGCGGCCCCCCGGACCCGGGCCCGCCACGTTCGTCGTCTCGCCCGACCGCGACGAGGTCATGGCCGGCACCCCGCTGGCCGTCACGGTCTCGGGCCTGGCCGCCGGTGAGGTGGTCAGGGTCGACCTCGGCGACGTCCTGGTCTCGCCGTCCGGAGCGGTCGCGGACGCCGACGGCGGCTTCGCCCTCACCTTCATGGTCCCGGTCGACCAGCCGGCCGGTCCGGTACTCCTGGCCGTCACCGGTGCCGGCGACGACCGTCGTGGCAGCGCGGTCGTCACCGTCCGGGCGGTGCAGCCCGAGCCGGGCGACCTCGAGGTAGTCGGCGGCGCGGTGGACTGGGGCGTCAAGGAGTCGTTCCGCGCCTACGTCACCGGCTCCATCGCCCGGGGCACGGTCGACGTGGTCGACCCGGCCACCCGCAACGGGGACGGGACGTTCCGCTTCCCCGTCACCGGCGGCGAGGCGCTCGGGGACGGCCTGGTGGCCACCACCGACGGGACCGTGTCCTTCAGAGGTCACGTCACCGACGGCGAGCCCCTGCTCAGCCTGGTCGTCTCCGATGTGTCGGTCGTGGTGGACGGCGGCGAGGCGACCCTGGTCGGGGACGTCCGCAGCCGGTCCCTGGAGGGTGATGACGTCGTGGCCGACGACGTGTTGCTCGCCGACCTCGACCTGACGGGTGAGTCCCTGACGCCCGTCGACGGCGTCATCGAGCTGTCCGACCTGCCGGCCACGCTCACCGAGGCCGGTGCGCCCGCGTTCGGCGGGTTCTACTACGCCGGTGAGTCGCTCGACCCGGTCTCGGCGACCCTGCTGGTCGAGGAGGGCGCGACCGTGCCCCCCCGCACCCGGCGACCCCACCTGCACCGACGGGCGGGACGCCGACGGCGTGCCCTACTCGCCTGGTGCGTGCCCGGGCCTGGACGTCCTCCTCGCCGAGCTGTCCACGTCGTCGGTCGAGGCCGGCCGCACGGTCACGGTGGGCGCGTCCGGGTTCGACCCGCAGGAGCAGGTCGAGGTGTGGCTGTTCTCGGAGCCGCAGCGGCTGAGCACGGTCACGAGCACCGACGACGGCACCGTCGAGGCCACCGTCACCGTTCCGGCCGGGACCACGCTCGGTGCGCACACCCTCGTCCTCGTCGGCGAGTCCGACGTCCGGGCGGAGGGCGACCTGACTGTCGTGGCCGCAACCGGGGACGGCGGCGGCACCGGGACCGACGACGGGGACGGCGACGGCGACGCCGGCGGCTCGACCGGCGGCACCGGGACCACGGGCTCGACGGCGGGCTCCGACCGGCTCGCCCGCACGGGCGTCGGCATCCTGCTGCCGCTGCTGCTCGGGCTCGGTCTGCTCGGGCTCGGCGGTGCCACCGTCCGGGCCTCCGGTGCCGGGCTTGGCCGCGGCGCCGCCGGCGCCGGCACCGTCGAGGACGAGGCGTCCTTCCTCGGCCCCGACGCGGTCGCCGACGTCGTCCGCCACATGAGCGAGGACCACGCGGCGGACACGTTGACGATCGTGCACGGCTGCGGCGGCGTGCGGTCGGCGACCCAGGCGTGGATGACGCACCTGGACGTCGAGGCGGGCACCTACGTCGCGGTGGTCGACGGTGAGGAACGGCTCGTCCGGATCCCCTGGCACGACCCCCTGACCTCGCGCCAGCAGGTTCGGGTCGAGGTCGTCCGGCTGCACGAGGAGGCGGTGCGCAGGCTCGGGACCGCCTGAGTCACCGCTCGACGAAGGGCCCCGGCGGCAGGTCGCCGCCGGGGCCCTTCGTCAGGCCAGCAGGGGCAGGGCGGACGCGTACCCGCCGAGCTCGTCCCGGTCGGTCTGGGCGAGAGCCTCGCGACCGGTGCAGCGGCGGACGGCGGTCGCGTCGTCCCAGCGGGCGGGCAGGGGGCGGCCGAGCAGGTTGGTCAACAGCTGCCGGACCCTCGCGAGGGCGGTGGCGTCCGGACCGGGCCGGTCGAGGTGCCGGACCAGGTCCAGGTGGTGCACCGTCGCCTCGACGGCCAGCGTGTCCAGCAGGTCGTCCACCGTCAGGACGAGCCCCTGCGTGCCGACGGTCGACGGGCCGGGCACCCGCGAGGCTGACACCAGCACCGCGGCCGCGAGCTCGGCGTGGGCCGCGGCGAGAGGGGCCAGGCCGCCCGCCGTCGACGCCACGACGCGGGTCCGCCACCGGTCCGACGCGGCCTCGTCGGGGCTCTGGTCCCACTGGCGCCAGTAACCCACCGCGTCGGTGGTGCTCGGCCCGTCCGCCGGGGTGGACAGGGCGACGAGGCCCCGGCGGAGGTCGAAGACCTGGTGCTGGACCAGGTCGGGCACGCTCCAGCCGGCGCAGCCGGTCGGTTGGTCGGCGTCGGTGTCCGTCAGGTCGGCCACCAGGCGCGACAGGTCGCCGAAGACGGTGCGGAGCAGAGAGGCCGAGCCGGAGGAGGTAGGGGTCACCCTCCCCACGATGGCGCGGGGGACCGTCAGCAGCACGCCCGGGCGTCAGTGTTGCGACGGGCAGACCGACGCGGGCCGACATGGACAGACATGCGCATATCTGCATATGATCTGCCGGTGCACACCCACGACCACGCCACCGCGACCGGCCGCAACCGCGGCCGGCTCCTGGTCGCGCTGGCGGTCACCGCCTCGGTGGCCCTCGTCCAGGTGGTCGGCGGTCTGCTGTCGGGGTCGCTGGCGCTGCTGGCCGACGCCGGGCACATGCTCGTGGACTCGCTCGGCCTGACCGTCGCCCTGGGCGCCGCCGTGCTGGCCGCGCGGCCGGCCACCTCCGTCCGGTCCTACGGCTGGCAGCGGGCCGAGGTCCTGGCCGCGCTGGTCAACGGCCTGCTGCTGCTCGGGGTCGCGGTCTGGGTGGTCGCCGAGGCCGTCCGGCGCTGGGACTCCCCGCCCGAGGTCGCGACCGGGCTGATGCTGGGGACGGCGGTCCTGGGCGGGTTCGCCAACGTGGTCGCGCTGCTGGTGCTGCGGCCGGCCCACCAGGAGAGCCTCAACCTGCGCGGGGCCTACCTCGAGGTGCTGGCCGACCTGGTCGGGTCGGTGCTCGTGGTGGTGGCGGCGCTCACCATCTGGGCCACGGGCTGGACCCGCGCCGACGTGGTCGCCTCGCTCCTGGTCGCCGCCCTGGTGCTCCCGCGCGCGTGGTCGCTGCTGGGCGAGGTGCTCCACGTGCTCCTGGAGGCCACCCCCCGCGGCCTGGACCTGGACGAGGTGCGCCAGCACCTGCTCGAGGTGCCCGCCGTCGTCGACGTGCACGACCTGCACGCCTGGACCATCACGAGCGGGTCGCCTGCGCTGTCCGCGCACGTGGTGGTGGACCGGGCCTGCGTCGAGGGGGGTGCGGTGGGCCAGGTGCTCGACCAGCTGTCCCGGTGCGTCGACGACCACTTCGACGTCGAGCACTCGACGTTCCAGCTCGAGCCGGTCGGGCACCGCGACCACGAGCCCGTCGGGCACGCCTAGGACAAGCCGGGCGACCGGGTCCGGGCCGGGCCGCCAAGCGGGCGCCGGGGTGCTCAGGCCAGCAGGGCCTGACCGACGTGCTCGCCCTCGCCCGTGCCGGGCGGCACGGCCCACAGGCCGGAGCCGGTGTGCTGCAGGTACTCCATGAGCCCGTCCTGCTGCGACAGCCGGGTCTGCATCGGCACGTAGTGCGTCCGGGGGTCGCGGACGTAGGCCAGGAAGAAGAGCCCGGCGTCCAGGCGTCCGAGCGACGTCGTCCCGTCGGTGTAGTTGTAGCCACGCCGCAGCATCCTGACCCCGCCGTTGCTGCTGGGGTGGGCCAGCCGGACGTGGGCGTCCAGCCCGACCAGAGGCTCCTCGCCGCGGCCGGTGGCGGCCAGGTCGACGTCGTCGTGCTCCTGCCCGCCGGACAGCGGAGCCCCGGTGCCCTTCGTCCGGCCGACCAGCGCCTCCTGCTCGCGCAGGGACGTCCGGTCCCAGGTCTCGATGCCCATCGCGATGCGGCGCGCCACCAGGTACGAGCCGCCGTCCAGCCACGCCTCGGACGAGCCGGCCGGGGCCGGAGGGACCCAGACGTGCTCGGTCAGGTCGTCCGGGTGCTCGGCGGTGACGTTGGCCGTGCCGTCCTTGAACCCGAACAGGTTGCGGGGCGTGACCTGGGCGTCCGAGGTCGACGACGTCCGTCCGAACCCCAGCTGTGACCACCGCACCGCGGCCGTGCCGAAGGCGAGGCGCGCCAGGTTGCGCACCGCATGCACGGCCACCTGCGGGTCGTCGGCGCAGGCCTGGACGCACAGGTCGCCGTCGCTGCGGGCGGGGTCGAGGGCGTCGGCGGGGAAGTGGGGCAACCTCTCCAGCGCCTCGGGGCGCCGGTCGGCCAGACCGAACCGGTCTCGGCCCTGCTCGTCGACGAACAGCGTGGGGCCGAACCCGAACGTGATGGTCAGCCCGGCGGGCGGTAGGTCCATGGCCTCGCCGGTGTCGTCGGGCGGGGCGTCGTAGGCGCCGGACACCGGTCCGTCGGGCCCGGCGCCCTGCCCCTGCGTCATCCGCTCCGCCGCCGCCGTCCAGGCCACCAGCAGGTCGAGCAGGTCCTCACGGCGTTCCGAGGTCACGTCGAAGGCCGCGAAGTGCAGGTGGTCCTGGGCCGGGGTCACGATGCCCGCCTGGTGGACCCCGTGGAACGGGTGCACCGTGCCCTGCGCGCCTGCCGGGCGGTCCGGGGTCAGCAGGCCCGGCTGCAGGGTGGCGAGCCCGGCCGCGCCCGCTGCGCCCCCGGCGCCGAGCGCCACGCCGGCGCCGGCCAGCCCCAGCAGGCGACGACGGCTGATGCCGCTCACGCCGACCGGTCCTGGGCGGTGCGGCCCGTCTGGTCCCTGGTCACCGTCAGGCCAGCACGGCCGCGGTCAGCCGGGACAGCGGCTCGGCCAGGGCGTTGACGGCGTCGGACAGCTCCCGCACCTCCGACTGCTCGAGGTCTGTGTAGAGCACGAACCCGTCACCGGAGCGCTGCGCGTCCAGCAGCACCTGCAGCTCGGCGAACCGGTCGTCCAGCTCGTCGGCCAGCTCGGCGTCCGTGGTCCGCAGCAGGGGCTCGACCCCGTCGAAGGCGACCTTGGCCCCGTCGACGTTGGCCTGGAAGTCCCAGAGGTCGGTGTGCGACCAGAACTCCTCCTCACCGGTGACCTTGCCCGTCGCGACCTCGTCGAGCAGGCCCTTGGACCCGTTGCTGATCTGGTCGACCGTGAACGTCATGTCCCGGGTCCGGTCGTAGAGCTCGGTGGTGTCGGCCACGAGCAGGTCGGCCACCTCGGTCCGGCCGGCGTCGTCGAGGGCCACGTAGGCCTGGGCCTGCTCGGGCCACAGGTCCTTCTCGATCCGGTGCCACCCGGTGAACGCCTCGCCCTCGACCAGGTCGGCCTCGCGGGCGTCCATCCGGGGGTCCAGGTCGCCGAAGGACTCCGCGACAGTCTCGATCCGCTCCCAGTGGGTGCGGGCCTGCGGGTACAGGGCCCGTGCGCCGTCGTCGTCGCCGGCGACGTACAGGTCGCGGAACTCCGTCGTGGCCGTGAGCAGCTGCTCGGTCTGGTCCTTGACGTAGGCGGCGTACAGCGTGGCGGCCTCGTCGACCAGCTCCTCGTCGTCGCCCGACGGCGACAGGTCCGCCCCGGAGTCGGTGACGGTGAAGTCTGCCCGCAGCCCGTCGCCGACCATGCCGGGCTTGCAGGCCGTGACGTACTCACCGGGGGGTGCGGCCAGGACGAGGTCGCGGGACAGGCCGGGGGCGATGTTCTCGACCTCGCCCACGATGCGCAGCCCGTCCTCGGCCAGCAGGTAGAACTCGGTCACCTGGTCCCCGGAGTTCGTCACGGTGAACCGGAGCGTCCCCGACGGCGCCTCGCCGGCCGAGACCTCGCAGGCGGAGTCGGACGCGGCCACGGTCAGCGCGCCCGCCGCCCCGGTCGCGGCGTCGGAGGGGGAGTTGTCGGTGCACGCGCTCAGGGGCAGCAGGGCCAGGGCGGCACCGCCCAGCACGATCAGGTGGCGTGGGGTCGTCGTCATCAGTCGTCCTTCAGGCGGAGGCGGCGGCCGGCGTCGCCGGGGCCGTGGGTCGGGGTGCGGGGCGGCGCGAGCGCAGCAGGAACAGCGTCATCACCGGCACGAGGTAGGCCACCCAGACGACGGCCTCCAGGACGGTCGTGGCGGGGGAGAAGTTGAAGACGCCCTTCAGCAGCGTCCCGTACCAGGAGCCCGGCGGGACGTAGGCGGAGACGTCGAACGCGAGGGTGTTGAGGCCGGGGAGGACGCCGGCCTCCTGCAGGTCGTGCACGCCGTAGGCGAGGACTCCCGCGGCGATGACGACCAGGAACGCGCCGGTCCAGGTGAAGAAGCGGGACAGGTCGATCTTCAGCGTGCCCCGGTAGAACAGCCAGCCGAGGACGACGGCGGTGAGGATGCCGAGCAGGGCGGCCAGCAGCGGCGCGGCCGACGGCTCGTCGTCTCGGGCGGTGGCCCGGGTGGCGGCCCACAGGAACAGGGCCGTCTCCAGCCCCTCGCGACCGACGGCGAGCGCGGCCACGCCGGCCAGGCTGCCCCGGCCCAGCTCGGCCGCACGGTCGACCTGGTCGCGGAGCCCGCCGGACAGCGACCGGGCGGCCGAGGCCATCCAGAAGATCATCCAGGTCACGAGCGCGACGGCGACGATCGAGAGCGTCCCGCCGATGACCTCCTGGGCCTCGAAGCTGAGGCCGCGTGGGCCGAACGTGAGCGCGAAGCCGAACCCCAGTGACACCACCGCGGCGAACCCGACCCCGGCCCAGACGGACCCCAGCAGGTGTCGGCGGCCTGAACGGACCAGGTAGGCCACCAGGATGCTGACCAGGAGCGCCGCCTCGAGTCCCTCGCGCAGGCCGATCAGGTATGTGGCGAACATCCATCCCTCTATTCGGTGAGCCTCACCTAAGTGGGACGGTACACCCGCTCAGAGCGGGACCGGCACCCCCGCGGCCTGCAGGCCGGCGAGGACCGCGAGCACGACGCAGACCCCGGCGCCGGTCAGGCGCACCGCGCGCAGCGGCAGCCGCTTCGCCAGCGTCGCGCCGAGGGTCGCGGCGAGCCCCGCCACCAGCAGGAGAGCGGCCCAGGCGCCCACGAAGATCGACACCGGGTCGGCGCTGCGGGCCGCCAGCCCGGCGGTGAACAGCTGGGACAGGTCGCCCCACTCGGCGATGAACAGCACGGCGAAGCTGGTCGCGGCCGCCCGCAGGAACGGGGTCCGACGCTCGTCGGCGGTGGCCTCGCCGTCGGTGTCCAGCGCCTCGCCCGAGCGGCTGTCGCGGTACAGGACCACGGCGCCGACGGCGAACAGCACGGCCGCCGCCCCGGCCACCAGCGCCTCGGGCAACCGGGACAGCAGCCCGCCGGCGGCGACGGCGATCGCCGTCTGGACGCCGAAGGCCAGACCGACCCCGACCCAGGCGGCCAGCGGCCGGAACCGGCTCGACAGCACCAGGGTGGCGATGAAGGTCTTGTCGGGCAGCTCGAGCAGCAGCAGCGGGACGAAGGCGCTGAGGGCGACGGCGAGGTCGAACGGGGGCAGACCGAACACGGGGGCTTCTCTCACGGCTCGGGACCGGGGCGCGTCGACCTCGGCACCGAGTCAGGTCGTGCCGGGTGGACCGGCGTGGCTGACGGTGCCGAAGGTCTCGCCCACCTCGTTGCCGAGGCCCACCGACCGGGCACCGGAGGAGTTCCCGGGGCCAGCATGTCGACCGGTGGCGTGAGGGCTACTCCCCTTCGCTGGGGGCAACGGTATCCGACGTCGGGCCCTGCTCGGGTCGTCCGTCGGGGCGTCCGTGCGCGTGCTCCGCGGGCAGCACGACAGCGAGCAGGTCGGCGTCCACCAGCCCGGCAGGCACGAACCGGCGGGCGACCTCGGCGAAGTCGGGTGACGCCGCCGCCAGGCCGGCGCCCAGCTCGCGCGCCTGCTCCGACCGCCCGGCCGCCGCCAGGACGACCGCCCGCCACAGCGTCAGGTCCGGCTCGCTGCCCGGCCTCGGCACCTGCTCCGGCAGGGCCCGCAGCGCCGCCGCCCCCTGCCCGTCCAGCGCCAGCTCGAAGGCCTCGACCGTGCGGTGGTAGACGTCGGTGTGCTCGACCAGACGACGCAGGACCGGCACCGCGTCCGGGTCGTCGTCGACCCGCAGGTCCACCACCTGGTCCTGCCACGGTCGGCCGCTGCGCTGGGAGCGGACCACCTGCACCGCCGCGGAGCGCTGGCCGCGCTGGTCGCCGCCCGCGTCCTCGGCCGCCTGCAGGGCCAGCAGCAGCCGCCGCGGCAGCCAGCCCGAGCTCGCCTCGAAGGTCTCGACCATCGCCTCCCAGACCCGCGGGCTGCGCACGATGTTGGCGAGCGACGCGCAGGTGTCGCCGACCAGGTGCCCGGCCTCGGCCACGCAGGCGTCGCCGGTGTAGACCGCGAACCGACCGGACACGTCGACCATGCCGACCTGGCGGCGCTCGGGGTGCGGGTCGACGCTGCGCAGGGCGGTCAGCGACTCCTGCGCGGTGAGCCCGGCGCGCAGCGCGTCCAGGCCCAGGTCGCCGTACATCGGCTCGCCCATCGACTGGGTGGCGACGACGCCGGCGCCCGGGGCGGCCCACGACACGCTGCTGCCGACGGCGAAGGCCTGGGACTGGGTGGCGACCCCCATCTGCCCGGTCTCCGGGTCGCGGGCGATGATCGAGTAGGTCACGGCGTGCCTCCGGTCGTCACACCGGCGTCGGCACCGGTCCCGGGGCTGGTCCCGGCCGTGACACGGGCGTGGCCGGCGCCGGTCTGCACCGACCACATCGCGGCGTACGAGCCCCCCGCGGCCACCAGCTCGTCGTGCGTGCCGGACTCCGCGACCTCCCCGGCGTCCAGCACCCAGATCCGGTCGGCGTCCCGGACGGTCGACAGCCGGTGGGCGACCATCAGCGCGCTGCGCCCGGCCGTCACCCGGGCCAGCGAGCGCTGGATGGCGGCCTCGGTCTCGTTGTCCACGGCCGACGTGGCCTCGTCCAGCACCAGCAGGGCCGGGTCGCGCAGGATCGCCCGGGCCAGCGCCAGCCGCTGCCGCTGCCCGCCCGACAGCGTCACCCCTCGCTCGCCGACCAGGGTCTGGTAGCCGTCGGCCAGCCCGACCACGAAGTCGTGCGCCTCGGCCGCCCGGGCCGCGTCGTGCACCTGGGCGTCGGTGGCGTCCGGGCGGCCGTAGGCGATGTTGTCGCGCACGCTGCCGCGGAACAGGAACACGTCCTGGCTGACGTAGCCGATCGCGCCCCGCAGGGCCTCCCAGTCCAGCTCCCGCACGTCGACGCCGTCCAGCAGCACCTGCCCGGCGCGGGGGTCCTGGAACCGCAGCACCAGCCGCAGCAGGGTGGACTTGCCCGCCCCGGTGGCCCCGACCACGGCGTGCACCTCGCCGGGCGGGACGACCAGGTCGACCCCGCGCAGCACGTCCGGGCCGTCGTCGTAGCCCGCCGTCACGCCACGAAGCTCGACCCCGCCGGCGGCTGGCCCGGGCAGCCCGCCGGTGCCGGGGACGACGTGGGCCCGCTCGTGCAGCAGCGCCAGCACGCGCCGGGCCGAGGCCATGCCGCGCTGGTACAGGTCGAGGGTCTCGCCGACGTCGGTCAGCGGCCACAGCAGCCGCTGCGTCATGAACACGAGCACCGAGTACAGGCCGATCTCGATCTCGCCGTTGAGGGCGGCCCAGCCGCCCAGCAGCAGGGTGGTGGTGAACCCGGCCAGGATCGCCATCCGGATCAGCGGGACGAACGCGGCCGAGGACCGGATGGCGCGGGTGTTGGCGGCCCGGTAGTCCAGCGACGCCGAGGTGACCCGGTCCAGCTCGCGCTGCTCGGCGGTGAAGGCCTTGATGGTGGGCAGCCCGCCCAGGTTGGCGGCCAGGGTCCCGTTGAGCACCGACACGGACTCCCGGACCCGGGCGTACAGCGGCTCGAGCCGGCGCTGGAACCACAGCGACCCGATGACGATGACCGGGATCGGGGCGAAGGCCAGCAGGGTCAGCTGCAGCGAGCTGACCGCGAACACCGCGCCCACCAGCACGATGTTGACGGTCGTGGCGATGATGGTCGGCGCCCCGACGTCCAGGAACCGCTCGAGCTGGTTGACGTCGTCGTTGAGCACCGCCAGCGTGCCGCCCGTGGTCCGGGCCTCGTGCCAGCCGACGTCCAGGGACTGCACGTGCCCGTAGGCCTCGACCCGCAGGTCGTGCTCGACGGCCTGGGCCAGGCCCCGCCACAGCACCGACGCGGCGTAGTCGCTCGCGGACTCCCCGACCCACACCACCACGTTCAGGACGGCCAGCCAGCCCAGCTGGGCGAACCGGTCCTCCACGCCCAGCACGGACGCGACGAACGACCCGTCGCCGCGCACCACCACGTCGATCGCGGCGCCGATGATCAGCTCGGGCATGACGTCGAGCACCTTGTTGACCACCGACATCGTCACGGCCAGCACCAGCCGCGGCCGGTACGCGCGGTACCGCGACCAGAGCGCCCGCAGCGGGTGGGGGATCAGGGCGGTGGGGGTGTCGCTCACCCCGCCAGGGTCCCAGCCGTGGCACCGGCGGGCCTACCCGCCCGACGTCTTCAGCGGTAGAAGCGAGCTGTTCATCGGACGGTGCATCGGTCGGGAGCGTCACCTGTCGCTGGCCCCGCTGCCGATCGACTCGGCTCTCCTGAGTGGTCCGGTCGGTCCAGCGGGGCGGTCGGGGGCCGGTCGTACCTAGTTGGACCGCGGGTGGTCAGACACGGCGCTGCCCCTCCCGCTCGGTCGTCCGGTCCACAGCCTCCTGGGCCAGGTGGGCCGGCTGGGTCATGCGTGCCACCTCTCGTGCAGGAACGGTCGTGCCCGTGCGGCTCGGGCTAGGAGGCCGGGCGGGCCCAGGGCATCGCGCCGGTGTCGTCCAGCACCAGGACGCGGTCCAGGCCTCGGCAGCGGAACGCAGCCAGCAGCGGGGCGGGGGCGTCGCGCACGACGAGCCGCGCCCCCTCGCGCCGGGCGGTCCGGTGCAGCCACAGCAGGAGCCCGAGCCCCGCGACGTCGTAGACCTCCACCCGGTCCAGGCGGATGACCACCTCTTCGTGCACGGTCGCCATAGCGGCCACCGCCTGGCGCAGCACCGGTGACTGACCCGCCGTCAGGCGCGGGCCGGCGTCGATCACCGCCGGCATCATCGCCGGCTCCTCGCGCGGTCCCACCCCGCGGTCACCCCGTGCGTCATGACTACCTCCCCGGTCACCGTGTCACCGAGGGTGAACGACGTCTCACCGGTCCGGCGTCACCTGCGAAGGGTGAAACCAGGACGGGTCAGGCGGCCAGCACGGCGTAGACCACCACGTTGTCCTCGTAGCTGGACACGGAGCGGTCGAAGTCGCCCCCGCAGGTGATGAGCCGGAGCACCGGCGCCGGGGCGGGGCCGTAGACCCGCTCGGTGGGGAAATCCGTCTTGGGGTACGTCTCGGAGCCGGTCACCACGTAGGCCACGGTCGTGCCGTCCTCCAGCCCGACGACCACCTCGTCGCCGGGGGCGAGCTCGCCGAGCCGGGCGAACACGGCGGGGCCGTCACGGGTGTCGACGTGGCCGGCGATGACGGCGGGTCCGGTGCGCCCCGGGGCTGCGCTCGCGGTGAGCCACCCGGCGTCGTCGGGGTCCTCGGGCACCTCGATCGTCCCGTCGTCGGCGACCCCGAGGCTGTCGAGGGACGACAGATCGACGTCGATGGCCGGGACCCGCAGGGAGACGGGGTCGGGGGCGTCGGACCGCGGAACCGTGCCGACGGGTCCCGGGACGGCGGCGTCCGCGGAAGAGGTGGCCGGTGACGAGGCGGTCGGCGTGGCGGTGGGCGTGGCGTCCGCGGCGGCGGGGCCCCGCTCGGCCGCCGCGGAGGGCGCGGTCGAGGACGGTGCGACCGGGGACGAGGTGGGCTCCTGAGTGGCCGCGGCCTTGGGACCGGTTGCGGCCCCACCGGCTGTCAGGGACCGGTCGCCTGCGACGAGCGACGCCGTGCCGCCCGCCGCGAGGACGACGGCTGCGACGGCCAGGACGACCAGGAGCCCTCGTCCGGCAGGCCGTCGAGGCTCACGGTGGCGGGCCCGGCCGGACTCCGGCGAGGCCTGGACGCCCCCCTCATCGCTCACCCCGCGACGTGGCGGGCCGTGGAACGGGCCCACGGGCGGGACCGCACCACCGCGCCGGCCGCCAGGGCGACCGTGCCCAGCACCAGCAGCACGCCGGCGCCGATCCACCACGGGGTCCGACCCTCGCCGGCGGTACCGCCGAACCCGGTGGCGGCGCCGCCCTGCGGGGTGGTGCCGGCCCCGACGGCGTCGACCACCGGGCGGACGACCAGGTCGTCGCCGTCGCCGTCCAGCACCAGCAGCGTGTAGACGCTGCCGCTGTCCAGGACCAGGTCGGTGGTGCCGTCGGCGCCGTCACCGGTGGCCCGTACGGTCCACGGCCCGACCGGTGCGCTCTCGTAGGAGGTCGGCGTGCCGAGCGCCACGTCGGTCCCCAGCACGGGTCCGTCGACCGCCTCGACGTCCACGACCGGGGCCGCGGCCGACGCGGCCAGCAGGCGGACCCGGCTCTGCCCGTCGCCCGGGGGCGTCAGGTCGTCCTCGAGCAGCTCCAGCCGAGGGTCGTCCTTGCTGCCGAGCCCGGCCGCCGTGTACGCCTGACCGGCCTCGAGGTCCACGGTGAGGCTGAGCAGCGGCGGGTCGGACACCGGGGCGCCCGCCGGTCGCAGGGTGACCGCGTACCGGCCGGGGGGCATGGCCCCGTACTCACCGACCGCGCCGTAGGCCGCGGTCGTCTCCAGCAGCGGCCGGTCCTCGGCGGCGACGCCCTCGCCCTCGTCGGCGAACGGGGCCAGCCTCACGTCCATGGCGCCCAGCTCCGGCACCAGGTGGGCCGGTCGCAGGTAGGCCGGGTCCCCGGCCGGTGCGGCGGCGCTCGCGGCCGCGACCGGCACGGTCACCAGCGCCAGCGCGACGGCGGCGAGGAGCGCGACGAACCTGGTGGGGCGGCGGGAGGGCCGGGGGGTGGGCTCGGCGGTCATGGGTGCTCCGTCATGTCGGCTGGTCGATGTCACCGCGCGTCGCGGACGGGTCGCCGGCAACGCTCGTGGTGACGGTACGTGTCGTACAACCACCTCGCACGGTGTACCCGTGAAGTCGTCTGCTCAATCCCAGAACTCAACGTGATCGACTGCGCACAGGTCGTGACCTGCGGTGGATCATCCGGACCGGACGACGAAACGGTTCCCGTCATCTGCTGGCGGTATGGCCGTGCGGCCGTCATCATCACGGTGAGTGACCCCGACGAAGGAGATGCTGTGGGAGCCGCCGTGCTGCCGGTCGTGCTGACGATCGCCGCGTTCGCCGCGGGCGTCCTGGTCGGCTGGTTGTGGTGGGGGCGGCGCTTCTTCACCGCCCGGCTGACCCGCGACGAGGCCCTGTCCCTGGTCCAGGGACGGATCGAGCTGGACCTGATCGAGAAGGACGCGGAGATCGACCGGCTCCGGGCACAGCTGTCGAAGCAGGCCACGTGACGCCCGCGGACACGAAGGGGTACGAGCACGGCATCCGCTACCACGCACCCCGTCGCCGGGAGCCGGGCCCGGTGGTGGGTGTGGCCGTGAGCCTGCTGATCCTGCTGGTGGCGGCTCAGCTCGCCCTCGCGCCGTCGGGGCGCGACGGGGGGACCGCGGCCACAGTCGCCGTTCCCCCCGTGATCCGGACGACGCCGTCGACGGAGCCGCTCGGAGCGGGTGGGGCCGGGGCGGCGGCGGGGGCCGCCGTCGTCGAGCTGACGTTCGACAGCGGTGCGGACACGCCGTCGCCCGGCGCGGCGGACGTGCTCGACCAGGTGGCCGACGAGGTGCTCGGCGACCCCGCCGCCACGGTGCGCGTCATCGGGCACGCCGAGGCCAGCAACGATCGTGACCTGGAGAAGCAGCTGTCGCTGGAGCGGGCGCTGCGCGTCGTCGACCTGCTGGGCCGGCGAGGGGTCCCCGCCGAACGGGTCGAGGTCGTCGCCGCGGGGGCGACCCAGGCCGCCGAGGCCGAGGCGCAGGACAACCGCCGCGTGACGGTCGAGGTCACTCCCGGCTGACCGGGCGCCTCCGGCTGAGCGGTCGCGTCCGGCTGACCAGCCGCGTCCGGCCCTCAGCGGGAGTAGTACTCCACGACCAGCTGCTCGTCGCAGACCACGGGCAGGTCCGCCCGCCGGGGGTCGTCCTGGATCCCCACGGTCAGGGCGGGCAGCACGACGTCCAGGTGGTTCGGCACCCGCTCCATGGCGTGCGCCCCGGCGGCCGCCACGACGAAGGGCGGGAGGTGTCGGCGCCGGGGGTCCACCCGGACCACGTCGTGCAGCGCCACCCGGAACGACGGACGGTCGACCCGTCGACCGTTGACCTGGATGTGCCCGTGGCCCACGAACTGGCGGGCCTGGTAGATCGTCCGTGCCATGCCCGAGCGCAGGACCACGGCGTCGAGGCGGCGCTCCAGCTCCTCGACCAGCACCTCGCCCGTCTTGGCGCCCGACTTGGAGGCCTGGGCGAACACCCGTCGCAGCTGGGCCTCGCTCACGGCGTACTGGGCGCGCAGGCGCTGCTTCTCCATCAGGCGCAGTCGGTAGTCGCTCTCCTTGCGACGGTTGCGGCCGTGCTCGCCCGGTGGGTAGGGGCGCCGTTCCAGGTAGGGCAGGGACTTGGGGGTCAGGGCCAGTCCCAGCGCTCGGGACAGCTTGATCTTGGGGCCGTTGGTGCGCACGATCCTCCTCGGTGGGGCCGCTCCGCTATTGCGGCAGGGGCCATTGTGCTTATCGCTAAGGCTAGCCTAACCTCAACGCATGACAGTCTCACGGCCCCGGTCGGCCACCACTGCAGCAGGGCACGCCTCTCGTGCCCGTTCCGCCGTCGAGGCCGCCGGGTCGGCCGACGTGGTGTGGGACGACGGCTCGTGCGCCGTCGTGGAGGGCCTGACGGCGCTGCCGGGCGGTGGGCTGGCGTGGGACGTGCCGGACGGCACCTCCCTGCACCGGCGGCTGTCCGCCGCCCGGCGGGAGGACTCGGACCTCGGTGTCTGCGTCGGCCTCACCGACGTCGCGCCGCTGGCCGGTCCCGACCGGGTCCGCGGTCGGCTGGCGCTGGCCGGGTGGCTGAAGGTGGCCCCGGGAGGCGGCGCCCAGACGGGGCTGCGGGTGCGCCTCGACCCGGTCGAGGTCGTCTGGCACCCGGGGGGCGGGGAGCCCGTCGCCGTCGACGAGGACGACTACCGCGACGCGACCCCGGACCCGCTGGCCGCCTGGGAGGCCGACCTGCTGCTCGCGCTGCAGCAGGACCGCGACCTCTGCACCCGCCTGGAGCGCCTGGTCGCGGCCGGCCCCGGTGGTCGGGGCGCGCGGTCGGCGGTGCCGGTCCGGCTCGACCGGGCGGGGGTCGTGGTCCGGCTCACCGTGCCCGGCGGGCACCGTGACGTCCGGCTCCGGTTCGCCCACGACGCCACCACCGTCGAGCTGGCCTGGGAGGGTCTGGCCCGGCTCGCGGTGCACGCCCTGGACGGCTGAGCCCCGGGTTTGCCCGTCGGGCCTGCGGGTAGCCCTCAGGGGCAAGCGTTCCGGGCGGGTCTCCCGCGGGTGCTCCCCGGACGAGCTCTGAGGAGAGGAACCAGCATGGACACCATCACCAGCGTCATCGAGGTCGACGTCCCCCTGCAGACCGCGTACGACCAGTGGACCCAGTTCGAGGACTTCCCCCGGTTCATGGGTGGGGTCGAGAGGATCGAGCAGCTGGACGACACGCGAACGCACTGGGTGATGAAGATCGCCGGCGTGAGCCGCGAGTTCGACGCCGAGGTGCTGGTGCAGCGACCCGACCAGGGCGTGTCCTGGCGCAGCACCGACGGGCCGACTCACGCCGGGCGGGTCACGTTCTTGCCGATGGGCGACACCCGGACCGAGGTCACGCTCGCCATGGACTGGCAGCCCGAGGGCCTGGTCGAGAAGGCCGGGGACGCGCTGGGCCTCGTCGAGGGTCAGGCCAAGAAGGACCTGCAGAGCTTCAAGGAGTTCATCGAGTCCCGCGGTACCGCCACCGGGTCCTGGCGCGGCCAGGTCGACACCGGGAGCACGTCACCCATCTGACCGGCGACCCTCGTCGCTGAGGGACGGCCCCGCCCCGGTACGCCGGAGGCGGGGTCGTCAGCTGCGTGCAGGGCCCTGGACCGGGCGGTCAGTCGGGCGGCTGCGCGTCGTCCTCCGGGAACACGTCCGCCCGACGCTCCGGGTCCGTCTGCTCGCCCGGGACGACCACGGGCTCCGTCCCGTCTTCCGTCGCGGGGGCCGCCTCCGGCGGGTAGCCCCTCAGCGCCTCCGCCGGCGGCTGGGCGGGGCTGGTGGAGCCGTCCTGGTCCTTCTGGGTGTGGTCCGGGTGCTCGGTCATCCGATTCGTGTTCCCCGTTCGACGAGATCTCAACCCCCGAACCGGGGTGTCGACCAATACCCGACTTTCGGTTAGACATGCTCGGGATCTGGGGATAGACATGTCGGACGCGACCGACCTCCGGGCCCGTCGCTGGCGCTCAAGAAACCGGCGCCTTCGTCCAGCCATCACTGGAGCTGGATCATGCCAACCACCATCCTCATCGGTCCGACGGATCGTCGCTCCCGCGGCGTGGCCGTCTTCATGCTCGCCGAGGCGGCAGCGCTGCGCTCCCGGCTGCGGGCCCGTGGTGCCGACGTGCGCCTCGTGTCCGCCTTCGACCCCGGCGTCGCCGCCGCCGACGACGACGACCACCTGCGTCCCGACGTCGTCCTCGACGTGCCCGTCCGGGTGAGGGACCAGCGTGCCGACGGCATCGCCTCCGCCGGCCTGCTGGCCCGCGAGCTGGCCGGGGTCGCCCCGGGTGGCATCGTCCACGCCGTCGGGTGGCGGGCCACCGCGGTGGCCGTCACGGCCCGCGGCGAGACGGGCACGCCCGTCGTCGCGCACGTCGACCAGCTGCCGTCCTTCCCCGGTGACGACCGCGCCGACGGGACCGTGATGGCCCGGCTGGGCTGGGCGGCGCTCGCGGCCGCCGACCACGTCGTCGTCGAGTCCACCTGGGCCCGGGACGTGGCCGTCCGGCGGGGCGTGCTGCCCGACCGGCTGCACATCGTCGGCCCTGCGCTGACCCGGTTGCCGGAGGGTGGCGCGACCAAGGCGCCGTCCGGCGAGGACCCGCTCGTGCTGTCGGTGGGCGACCCCGGTGACGTGGGCAGCCTGCGCCCGGTGGCCGAGGCCGTCCTCCACCACCCCGGTGCCCGCCTGCTGGTGGCGCGGGGCGCGGGCATGGACGAGACCGCCGCGGCCGCGGTCAAGGAACGGCTGCGCGAGCTGCCGGTGGTCCGCAGGCTGGGGACCCGGTGCAAGGTCGCCCTGGCGCCCGCGTCGACCCTGTGCGCCACCGCCGACCTGGTGGTCGACGTGTCCAGCACGCCCGGGCGCGGCCTGGGTGTCCTCGCCGCCATGTTCGAGGCGCGACCCGTCGTGGCCGCCTCCGTCGGTGGGGCCGACGAGCTGGTGGTCGACCGTGTGACCGGTCTGCTCGTGGAGCCGCGGGACCGGGTGCACACCCGCGACGGGGTCGCGGCCCTGCTGCTCGACCCGTTCCGTCTGGAGGCCTACGGCCTGGCCGGGCGCGACCGCGCCCACGCGGTGTTCGACCCCGAGCTGCTGGCCGATGCGACCTCCCGGGTCCACGGACGGGCCCGGGGGACGCTTACGGTCGGTGCGGGTGACGAGTCCGTCGACCCGGTCGACCAGGTCGACGTCCGGCACGTCGGGACCGCTGCTCCCGCCGTGCACGCGTGACCCGGGTGCTCGAGGAGTCCACCACCGCCGAGCCGACCGCCGCCGAGACCCGCGGGGGCGAGCGCCAGGCCGTGGCCGACGCGACGGCGGCTCTGCTGGGCCGGCTCGGTCAGGAGACCGACCCGACGGAGCGGCAGCGCGTCGTCGACGAGGTCGTCCTGCTCAACCTGCCCATCGCCCGGTCGCTGGCCATGCGCTACCGCGAGCGGGGCGTGCCCACCGAGGACCTGGTCCAGGTCGCGTCCCTCGGGCTGGTCAAGGCGGTGCACGGCTTCGACGCCGAGCGGGGCAGGGACTTCCTGGCCTACGCGGCGCCCACCATGACCGGCGAGATCAAGCGGTACTTCCGCGACACCGGCTGGGCGGTCCGGCCGCCGCGGCGGCTGCAGGAGCTGCGCGCGCGGATGACGCAGGTCACCCAGTCCCTGTCGCAGGACTCGGGCCGGGCCCCGACGGTCAAGGAGCTCGCCTCGGCGCTCGGGGTCGACCAGGACGAGGTCGTGGAGGCGATGGTGTCCGGCAACGGCTACGCCACCTCGTCGCTGGACGCCCCGCCCGACGGCGAGAGCGGGTCCTGGGCCGACACGGTCGAGGACGAGGACACGGCCCTCAGCGCCACCCCGGACCGGCTGGCGCTGGAGGGCATGCTCGCCCGGTTGCCGGAGCGGGAGCGGCGGATCCTCGCGCTGCGGTTCTTCGCCGACAAGACGCAGTCGGAGATCGGGGCCGAGATCGGCGTTACGCAGATGCAGGTCTCGCGGCTGCTCAGCCGGGCCTTGCGGCGCCTGCGGGAGGAGCTCGAGGACGACGGCGGGCCGGGGACGAGGGCGGACCGATAGGGCCCGCCCGGACCGGCGGCGCGGTACCAGCCCTGGTGCTGGTGGGTGCGTCGGCCGGCGGGCTCATGGTGCTCCGCCGGCTGCTGGCCGACCTCCCGGCCGACCTCCCGGCCGCTGTGCTCGTCGTGGTCCACCAGCCCCGACGGCCGCAGCACCGGCTCTGCGACATCGTGGCCCCGGGCTCCGCGCTGCCCGTGCACCAGGCCGAGGACTCCCAGCCGCTCAGCGCGGGCAGCGTCCTGCTGGCCCCGCCCGACCGGCACCTGGGGGTCGTCCACGACGACGTCGCCGACGCCGATGAGGTCAGGCAGTCCGACGCCCCGCCTCGCAACGGGGTCCGTCCCTCGGTCGACGTCCTCTTCGAGTCGGCCGCCGAGGTCTTCCGTCGTAGGGTCGTGGCCGTGGTGCTGTCGGGGGCGATGCAGGACGGGGCGGCGGGGGCGGCGGTCGTCGAGCGCGCCGGTGGCCACGTGCTCGTGCAGGACCCGGCCGACGCCCTGGTGGCCGGCATGCCGCGCAGCGCCCTGGCCGCCACCCACCACCACGCCGTGGAGTCGTCCGCGGGCCTGGGCACCCGGGTCCGGGACCTGGTCGCCGAGGTCGTCATGGCCGACGCGTGACCGCGCTCGAACCCCGGCCCGTCGACGCGGCGACGCTGGAGCGGCTCCTGCGCCTGCTGCACGAGCGGACGGGGTTCGACCTGTCCGGTTACCGCCTCGCCGGCATCGCGCGCCGAGCCGGGCAGCGGGCCGCCGTGGTCGGCTTCAGCGACCTCGACCGCTACCTCGAGCACGTGGCGGAGGACCAGCAGGAGACCGAGGACCTGCTGGACCACCTGCTGGTCCAGGTGTCGGGCTGGTTCCGCGACGCGCACGTGTGGCAGGCCCTGCGCGCCGCCCTGCCCGCGCTGGCCGGCAGGGCGGGCGACCGCGGCGTGCGCGCCTGGGTGGCCGGCTGCGGCGAGGGTCAGGAGGTGTGGACCCTGGCGGCCTGCCTGGCCGAGGCGACCGGGGCCGGTCGCCTGCCGTCGTGGTGGCTGCTGGCCACCGACGTCGACGCGACCGCGCTGCGCCTGCTGCACGGCGGCCGGTACCCGCGGACCGCGCTGGACGCCGAGGCGGCCCGGCTGCTCCAGCCGCACCTGGAGCCGGCCGGACCGGTGTGGCAGGTGCAGGAGTCCCTGGCCGCGCACGTGTCGATCGGGCGGCACGACGTGCGGGACGCCCCGCCGGAGGACGCGTCGACCCCCTTCGACCTGGTCCTGTGCCGCAACGTCCTGATGTACCTGGACGACGCCGTGCAGGTCAGGGTGCTGGACGGGCTGCTGGCCTCGTTGCGGCCGGGCGGGCTGCTGGTGCTGGGGCAGGCGGAGCTGCCCATGGACCGTCGTGACGCGCTGGTCCCGGTGGACCTGGCCGCCCGCGTCTACCGCTCCATCGCGGCGCCGGTCCCCGGCTGAGCCGACGACCCGGTGCCGTCCGTGCCGTCCGTGCCCTCCGCGTCCGCGGCCTCGCGGGTCGCGTCGTCCACGACCAGCTGGGCGATGTCGCGCACCTTGACGTTGCTCCGCCGGCTCGCCGCCACGAGCTGTGCGAAGGCGGTGTCCGCGCCGTAGCGGCCACGGCTCATCAGGATGCCCTTGGCCTGGTCGATGACGGCGCGGGAGTCCAGCGCCTCGCGCAGCTGGTGGCTCAGGGCCGTCAGCTCCTGCCGGTCGCGGGTCTCCTGCACGACGGCCAGCACGGCTGACACCAGCAGGTCAGCGACGTACCGGTCCCGCTCGTCGAACACGTCGGGCTCCCGGGAGTAGATGTTCAGCACCCCGAGGGAGTGCTTGTCCGTCCGGATCGGGCAGCCCAGCACGGCCGCGACGCCCAGGGGAACGGCCAGCGGGGCCAGCCGCTGCCACCGGGGGTCCTCCCGCAGGTCCTGGCAGACCATGACGGTGCCGGTGGTGTAGGCGGACAGGCACGGCCCCTCCCCGGCCTGCAGCTGGGCGCCGTCGACGGCCTGCGCCATCGAGTTGTCGGTCGCCTGCGCCTCGGGCTCGGCGGGCGGCCCCAGGGTGATGCTCACCGCGTCGCTGTGGGGGATGGCCTTCTCGACCAGCAGCGCGGCCCGGGCGAGCACGTCGCGGGTGTCGGCCCCGGCCTGGAGCGGCAGCCGGCACATCTCCGCGAACGCCTCCGCCGTGCGCATCGCCGCACCCGGGTGGTCGGAGTCGTCGACCGAGGCGTCGGCGGCGACCCAGGTGATGAGGGCGCCGGGCGCGTCAGGGGTGTCGGAGCCGGCCACCAGCTCGACCGGTCTGGCGTCACCGTGCTTGTTCAGCAGCGACAGCCGGACCGCGGAGGTCGTCCGGGCCGAGGTCACCGCGGCCAGCGCCTCGCCGAGGCGACCGTGGTCGGTGCCGGCGACCAGGTCGACCAGCGGGTGCTGGAGGATCTCGTCGCGGGGGCGTCCGAGCAGCGACCAGGCGGCGGCGTTGAGCTCGAGGACCACGCCCGACAGGTCGGTCACCAGGGCGGCCACCGGCAGCGACGCGATCAGGCCGCGGCGCCAGGCCCGTGGGTCCGAGCGCGCGGCCAGCAGGTCGTCCAGCCGTCGCTGCTGCGCGCGCCGCGCCTCCTCGGCGACCCGCAGCTCTTCGTGCGCGATGTCGATCTCGCCCAGGATCGTCCCCAGGCCGGGATCGCCGTCGCTGCCCTCACCGGTGAGCGCCTCGACCCTCAGCTGCTGCTCGGCCAGGGCGCTGGCCAGCTCCTCGGCGGTCTGCTCCGCGGAGGGCCCCTGCGTCGCCTGCATCTCCTCGGTGGACACACCGCATCGTGACAGGGGCGCTCCGGTGTGTCGAGGCGAGGCCGCCGTCGCCCTGAGCGCACGTTTGGTGCAGGCGAGCCCGGGTAGCAGCATGCGCATGAAGGCACTCACCTGGCACGGCACCCGCGACGTACGCGTCGACGACGTCCCCGACCCGATCCTGCAGGACCCCACCGACGCCATCATCCGCATCACCAGCACCGGCCTGTGCGGGTCGGACCTGCACCTGTACGAGCCGCTCGGTGCGTTCCTGGAGCCCGGCGACGTCCTGGGGCACGAGCCGATGGGCGTCGTGGAGGAGGTCGGCGCCGGGGTGCAGGACCTCAAGGTCGGCCAGCGTGTGGTCGTCCCGTTCAACGTGTCCTGCGGCACGTGCTTCACGTGCTCCGCCGGCCTTCACTCCCAGTGCGAGACCACGCAGAACCGTGAGCACGGGACCGGCGCCTCGCTGTTCGGCTACACCAAGCTCTACGGCCAGGTCCCCGGCGGGCAGGCGGAGTACCTGCGGGTGCCGTTCGCCGACACGCTCCCCATCCCGGTCCCCGACGGGCCCGCCGACGACCGGTTCGTCTACCTGTCCGACGTGCTGCCGACCGCCTGGCAGGCCGTGGAGTACGCCGGCGTCCAGGCCGGCGACAGCCTGGTCGTCGTCGGCCTCGGACCCATCGGCGACATGGCGGCACGGATCGCGATGCACCGTGGGGTCGAGGTCATCGGGGTCGATCCGGTGACCGCCCGGGTCGGGCGCGCCCGCCTGCGTGGCGTGAAGGCGATGGTGCTCGACGACGACGTCGTCGAGAAGGTCCTGGACCTGACCGACGGTCGTGGACCTCACGCCGTGATCGACGCGGTCGGTCTCGAGGCGCACGGTTCGCCGGCCGCGGGCGCGGTGCAGAAGGCGTCCCGGCTGCTGCCGGACGCCGTCGCGGAGAAGGTCATGCGCAAGGCCGGGGTCGACAGGCTTCATGCCCTCCAGCTGGCGATCGAGCTGGTCCGTCGCGGCGGCACCCTGTCGGTGTCCGGCGTCTACGCCGGGGCGGCCGACCCGCTGCCGATGTTCACCATGTTCGACAAGCAGCTGACGGTGAGGATGGGGCAGGCCAACGTCCACCGCTGGGTCGACGACATCCTCCCCCTGCTCACGGACGAAGACCCGCTGGGCGTCGACGACTTCGCGACCCACCGCGTGCCACTCTCGGAGGCCCCCCAGGCGTACGCCGACTTCCAGGCCAAGGACGACGGCATGGTCAAGGTCCTCTTCCGCCCCTGACCCGCCCCGGCGCGTCCCGGCACGTCCCGGGCACGTCCCGGGCACGTTCCGACTGAACGGCACCCTGCGTCGGTTAGACCGACGCAGGGTGCCGTTGTGTCGTCCGGGTTCCGACGCGAGGTGCCGTTGTGTCGTAGGGGTCCCGACGCGGGGTGCCGTCGTGACCGGACCGCGACCTGCAGACCTTCCGTTCGGGAGGTATCTGTGTGCACGATGGGCCCCCCTGACCAGCCCCCTGCACGGGCCTCCCGCCCGTCACGCCACGAATGGACCCCGAGCCCGGATGTCGCCCCGCCCCCTCCGTACCGTGGTCACCGCGACGCTCGCCGTCGCCTGCCTGTCCCTGGCCGCCTGCTCCGACGGTGACGACACCGCCGCCCCCTCCGCGCAGCGCGCCCCCAACGTCGTGCAGCCCGGGGGCCCAGGCGAGGACACCGTCAAGCTGGACGCCACGGTCATGCCCAGCGTCGAGCCCGCCCCGCACACGGAGGCCGACGTGGCCTTCATGCAGGACATGATCGGCCACCACGCCCAGGCCATCGTGATGACAGGCATGGTCGAGGAGCGCTCGGACAACGAGGACCTGCAGCTGTTCGTCGAGCGGATGGACATCACCCAGGTCACCGAGATCGAGCAGATGCAGGACTGGCTCGAGGGCAAGGACGAGGAGGTCCCCGCCTGGGACCCGGTCTTCGGCGACCAGGGCGGCCACTCCGACGGCATGATGATGATGGACGGCGACCTCATGCCCGGCATGGCCACCGAGGACGAGATGGCCGCCCTCGAGGCGGCCGAGGGCGAGGAGTTCGACCGGCTGTTCATCGACCTGATGACCCGTCACCACCAGGGCGCCATCACCATGGTGCAGGAGCTGTTCGCCGAGGGCGGTGGCGAGGAGATGACGGTCTTCCAGCTGGCCGGGCACATCGAGTCCGACCAGAACATCGAGATCGACCGGATGCGGAGCATGCTCGCCGAGCTGGGCGCCTGAGCCCGTAGACCTGCCTCAGACGAGCGGGAGCGAGACCACCGCCAGCAGGGCCGACGCGAGCAGCACCCAGACCGTGGCGCCGACGAGCTCGCGGCGCGGCCTGGGACCGGTGGTGGCCAGCCGTCGCCATCGCAGGACGAGGACGACCACGCCCAGGGCCAGCAGCCACGACGCCAGCCACCACAGCGGCACCGGCACCGTGCCCCACGGCGTGTTCAGCGTCCCGACCGTCAGGAACAGGACCGCCTGGGCGGACGCGGACACGCCCGCGGTGCGGGTCGGGGCCGGGCGCGCCGCTGTCCCCGGGCGCAGGTCGGCCAGCACCTGCCACAGGAGCGCGGCCGGGAAGACCAGGCACACCAGCACCGGCACCACGACGCCGACGATCTCGAGGACACCGCTCACGGGCCGGCCTCGGTGGCCAGCTCGGCCAGCAGGTCCAGGCCCCCGGCCGTGGTCGACGTGTCGGTGTCGCTGAGCAGGACCAGACCCACGCCGCTGTCCTGGTCGACGCCCACGAACGACGTCGACCCGCCCGTGGCCCCGTTGTGCCAGGTGAGGGTCCGCCCCTCGTGCTCGCTGGTGATCCAGAACAGGCCGATCCGGTCGGGGTCCAGGTCCGCGACCGGCTCCGTCGCCGCGATCCCCGGGGCGGTGCCGTCCAGCACGCCGGTCAGCAGGCGGGCCAGGTCGGGGGCGGTGGACCAGGTGCCGACGCCGGCGGGCTGCCAGGCCTCGGCCAGCCAGGGCGAGCGAGGCAGGCCCGAGGCGGCGCCCCCGACCGCGCGCCCTCCCGGCAGGTCGTCCCTCTCGTCGAGCACCACCGTCGCGGTCATCCCCAGCGGGTCCAGGACGCGCTCGGTGACCAGGTCCTCGTAGGTGGTGCCCTGCGACGCGGCCAGGGCGTGGCCGAGGACGGCCGCACCGTAGTTGGAGTACAGCGGGTCGCCGTCGCCGGGGACGCCGTCCGCACCGGCGCGCGCGAGCAGGCTGTCGGCCGTGCCGGTGTAGGGGTCGACCCCGAACGGCATGAGCAGCCCCCGGGCCAGGTCCGCGGGCGACATCACCAACCGGGGGAGCCCTGAGCGGTGCGTGCCCAGCTCCTGCAGGGTGGCCGCACCGCTGCCCGCGAGCGGGGTGCCGGGCACCAGGTCGCCGACCCGGGTGTCGAGGTCGACGTCTCCGCTGTCGACCAGGTCCGCCAGCAGGTGCCCGGTGATCGGCTTCATCACCGAGCCGGTCTCGAAGGCCGTGTCCTCGGTGACCGGGGTCCCGTCGCCGCGGGTGAGCCCCGCTGAGCCGGTGGTGACGGTGTGGCCGCCGGCGCCGTCGGGGGTCACCAGGGCGACCGACAACCCGTTGAGCCGGTCGCTGCCGATGGCCTCGACGGCCCGCTCGCCCAGGGCGGTGTCGCCGGTGCGGGACTCGTCGAGCCGGGCGGGCCGGGGCGCCAGGACGACGGCCGCGACGACGGCCAGGACGGTGGCCGCGGCCAGGGCGGACAGGACGACGGTGAGGCGACGGTTCATCGCGTGCACGCTCCGATCACCACGAGGAGCGGGACCACTCTCTCGGCGGGGACCTCGTGGTGCCCCCGCCCGGTCTGCCGGACCCACCCGGACGCCACGAGCTGGCGCAGGTGGTGGTAGGTCTGCCCGGTGCTGCCGGTGCCGGCCGCCTCGGTCAGGTCGGCCGCGCTGGCGACGCCGCGCAGCAGCTCCTGCAGCAGCCTCAGCCGGACGGGGTGCCCGAGGGCGCCGACCACAGCCGCCGGTCCGTCCCACTCGGCCGCCAGCAGGTCGTCGGTGTCGGCCGTCTGCTGCCACTGCGCCGTGGTGCCGGTGGGCAGCGTGACGTCACCCGTCCACAGCACGTGCGAGGAGTCCCCGCGGCGGGCGCGGACGCCCTCCAGGGCCCAGAAGGTCTCGGCCCAGCGGTCACCCGTCGCCTCGGCGTCGGAGCTCGACGTGCCGGGCGCGGCGGGGGTGGCGTCGACCAGGCGCTGCTCCAGCGCGGCCACCCGCAGCTCGAGCTCCTGCAGCCTGTCCTCGGTCACCCTGCCTCCGGTAATGCGTACGAGATTCGGATTACCGTAATACCGTAGCAGCAGCACGGGCCACCCGCCCGGGCCAGCCGGCGGGCGGACCGACCAGCGACCGAAGAGGTGCCGATCCGGGGTCCTGACCGTCCGGACCGCCCGTCGTGTCGCTGGTCCGTACGGCCGGGCGACGGCACGGTGCCGGCCCCGGGGGGGACCGAAGGGCTGCGTGCATGGTGTCCGTTTCGCCGGGTACTGGGGCCTCGACCGCAACAGAGACGCACCGACCAGGAGGTAGTCCCCGTGAACCAGACGGTGCACGACACCACAGAGTCTGCGAAGGACAAGGCCCGCGAGGCCGGTTCGCAGGTCCAGGACAAGGCCAAGGACCAGCTCGACGGCCGCAGCACCCAGGCGGGCGAGCAGCTCCAGGACAAGGCCGAGAGCCTGCACGCCGTCGGCGACCAGATGCGTGAGCGTGGCGATGACACCTTCGCCCAGGTCGCCGACCGCGTCGCCGGGTGGACCGAGGACGCCGCCAGGTACCTGCGGGATGCCGACGCCAACCGCATGCTGAGCGACGTCGAGACCTACGCGCGTCGTCAGCCGTGGGCCGTCGCCGCCGGCGGGGTGCTGCTCGGGTTCGCCGCCTCGCGCGTCGTCCGGGCCGGCACCGACGCCCGTCGTCAGTCCTCCGACGAGCTGGGCTACGGCTCCAGCTACGAGCCGCTCGGGGCCGAGCGCGACGTCGACCTGCGCAACGGTGCGGGTGAAACAGCGGGCTTCGTCGGCACCGCCGCCGCGGGCACCGGCTACGCCGCCACCGGTGGGACCGGCTACGGCGACGCCACCACGGCCGGTACCGGCTACACCGACGACCTCGGCGCCGACCCGCTGGGCAACGACTTCCGGACCAGCACCACCGACTACGGCACGAGCGCCTCGATCGCGCCCGAGCCCGGTCAGGACGCCCCGCCGTCGCCGCCCCCGGTGCCGGACGTGTCCCCGGTCCCGGACAGCGACCCCTCGCCCCTGGGCGACCCGACGCCGAACGAGGACCCGGAGTCCACCGGCTTCTACCGTCCCGCCGATGTCGACCGCTGACCCCTTCGGCGGCCCGGTCGGCGCCACCGGGAACACCCGTGAGGAGTTGCACCAGGAGTCGTTCGGCGAGCTGCTGAGCGGCCTGGCGACGGACATGTCCACCCTGGTCAAGCAGGAGATCGAGCTGGCCAAGGTCGAGACCACCGCCAAGGCCAAGCAGGCGGGCAAGGGCGTCGGCATGCTCGTCGGCGCCGGGGTCGTGGGGCTGCTGGCCCTGATGACCCTGACCACCTTGCTGATCGTCGTGCTGGACGCGTTCCTCGAGCTCTGGCTCGCGGTGCTGATCGTGCTGGTGCTGTGGTCCGTGGTGGCCGCCGTGCTGGCGTTGCAGGGCAAGAAGAAGCTCAAGGAGGCGGCACCGCCCGTCCCCACCGAAGCAGTCGAGACCGTCAAGGAGGACGTCGCATGGGCGAAGCACCCGACCAGCTCCGCGAGGACATAGAGGAGACCCGCGCCCGCATGGGTGAACGGGCCGAGGCGCTGGCCTACAAGGCCGACGTCCCCGCGCGCAGCAAGGACAAGGTCCACGACATGACCGACCGCATCAAGGAGAAGGTGACAGGCATGGGGCACAGCGTCTCCGGTACGAGCCACGACGCCGCAGGGTCCGCCAAGGACCGTGCGCACGCCGCCGGTGACAAGGTGAGCGGCACCGCCCACCAGGCCAAGGGGCTCGCGGAGAACAACCCGCTGGGCCTGGCCATCGGCGCCATCGCCGTCGGGTTCCTGGCCGGCCTCGCCGTGCCGACCACCCGGGTCGAGCAGGAGAAGCTCGGCCCCGTGGCCGAGCAGGCCCGGTCCAAGGCGCAGGACGTCGGCGGACAGCTGGCCGACCGCGCCAAGGACGTGACCCACGCCGCTCAGGACGCCGTCAAGGACGAGGTCAGCCACAACAGCTGATCCGCAGGTACGCAACCGCCCATGGCCTCGCGGTCATGGGCGGTTCGTGCGTCCGGGGGGGCCCGGTGCGATATCGACGGGCAGCACCCGCAGGCAGGGGCGTCGGTCTCGTCCCGGACCGGGCTCAGGCCGCGGGGGGCGGGCCCCCCCGCAGCAGCGTGTGGGCCCCGTCCCCCCCGGGCGCCCGGGGCGCCCGCACGCCCCGGGCGCCCTGGTGCGACGGCCCCCCCAACCCGCGGCGGCGGGGGACGCCCCCCGCGGCCTGAGCCCGGTCCGGGACGAGACCGACGCCCCGGCCTGCGGGTGCTG
>JBBSQH010000001.1:0-177034 GCA_038258055.1 Actinomycetales bacterium | reverse complement strand
TCCCGGCGACAGCGGCGGACGCGGGGGCGGACGCAGCCGCGGTCGCAGCCGTCAGAGCGGCTGAGCCACCGGCGTCACCATCGCCACCGCGCCCGGCGTCCTGCCGGTTTGGTCGCACGGCGTCAGCCGCGTACCCTAGGATGCTGGCCGGTGGCGCGTCCGTTGCTGCGCCACCAAAGCGGTCCGACCACTCCCGTCCACGCACGGTGAGCCGGTCAGGAACGCTGGTCCACTCGGCCCGACAGAAAGAGAGTCACGACGTGTACGCGATCGTCCGCGCCGGTGGGCGCCAGGAGAAGGTCGCCGTCGGCGACGTCATTGTGGTCGACCGACTGACCGGTGCCCCCGGCGACGAGACCCGGTTCACCCCGGTCCTGCTCGTCGACGGTGCGAAGGTCACCTCCGACACCGACGCGCTGAGCAAGCTCGTCGTGGCCGGGAAGATCGTCGAGGACCTCAAGGGCCCCAAGATCCGGATCATGAAGTACAAGAACAAGACGGGTTACAAGAAGCGCCAGGGTCACCGCTCGTACCTGACCCGGGTCGAGATCACCACGATCGGGAAGTGAGCTAGACATGGCACACAAGAAGGGCGCGTCCTCGACCCGCAACGGTCGCGACTCCAACGCGCAGCGTCTCGGCGTCAAGCGCTTCGGCGGCCAGGTCGTCGGCGCCGGCGAGATCATCGTCCGCCAGCGCGGCACCCACTTCCACCCGGGCGACAACGTCGGCCGCGGTGGGGACGACACGCTGTTCGCGCTGCAGCCCGGGGCCGTCACCTTCGGCACCCGCCGCGGCCGCCGCACCGTCAGCATCACGATGGCCGACGCCTGATCCTGGGCGTCCGACCCCACGCACCTGATCCACGGCCGAGCGGTTCGCCCGGCTCCCAGCTCGACGACGCGCCGGGGGGCCCCGCCGGGGGCGACCGGCGCGTCGCGTTCCACCCGAGGACCCGGAGGTCTCCGTGAGCCAGTTCGTCGACCGAGTGGTCCTGCACGTCACCGGCGGGGACGGCGGCAACGGCTGCGCGTCCGTCCACAGCGAGAAGTTCAAGCCGCTGGGCGGGCCCGACGGCGGTGACGGCGGGCACGGCGGCGACGTCGTCCTGGTCGTGGACGACCAGGTCACGACCCTGCTGGAGTACCACCGCTCGCCCCACCGCGAGGCCGTCAAGGGCGGCGTGGGCAAGGGTGGGCACAAGAGCGGCGCCGACGGCGACGACGTCGAGCTGCGCGTGCCCGACGGCACCGTCGTGTCCACGCCGGGCGGTGAGGTCATCACCGACATGCTGGGTCACGGCACCCGCCACGTCATCGCCGCGGGCGGGCGCGGCGGCCTGGGCAACGCGGCCCTGGCCAGCGCCCGGCGCAAGGCCCCCGGCTTCGCCCTGCTCGGCGAGCCCGGCGAGAGCCGCGACGTCGTCCTCGAGCTCAAGACCGTCGCGGACGTCGCCCTGGTCGGCTACCCGAGCGCGGGCAAGTCCAGCCTGGTCGCGTCCATGTCCGCCGCCCGGCCCAAGATCGCCGACTACCCGTTCACCACCCTCGTCCCCAACCTGGGCGTCGTCGAGGCGGGTGACGTGCGCTACACGATCGCCGACGTGCCCGGCCTCATCGAGGGCGCGAGCGAGGGCCGGGGCCTGGGCCTGGAGTTCCTGCGCCACGTCGAGCGCTGCTCCGTCCTGGCGCACGTCCTGGACACCGCGACGCTCGAGCCGGACCGCGACCCGATCCGCGACCTCGAGGTCATCCTGGACGAGCTGGGGCGCTACGAGGCCGACGCGGAGACCATCCCGCTGTCCGAGCGCCCCGCCATCGTCGTGCTCAACAAGGTCGACACCACCGACGGTCGTGACATGGCCGAGTACGTCGCCCCCCAGCTGCGGGAGCGCGGCTACGAGGTGTTCGTCGTGTCGGCCGTCAGCCACGAGGGGCTCCGCGAGCTGTCGTTCGGGATGGCGCGCTACGTCACGGCCGACCGCGAGGCCCGGGCCCGGCCCAGCGCGCCGCAGCGCGTCGTGCTGCGCCCGGTGGCCACCGACGACGCGGGCTTCCGCGTCACGGTCGAGCCGCTGGAGGGTCGCACCATCTACCGCGTGGCGGGCGGCCGCCCCGAGCGCTGGGTCCGCCAGACCGACTTCGCCAACGAGGAGGCCATCGGCTACCTGGCCGACCGGCTGGCCCGGGCCGGGGTCGAGGACGCGCTGTACAAGGCGGGGGCGCTGGCCGGGGCCGAGGTCGTCATCGGCTCCGACGACACCGCCGTGGTGTTCGACTGGGAGCCCACGGTGGGCGTGGGGGGCCCTGTCGGTGGTCCCCGGGGCACCGACCTGCGGGTCACCGGCGACGCCAAGCGCGCCAGCCGCGCGGAGCGCCGCCTGGAGCACGGCCGTCGGATGGACGCCAAGACCGCCGCCCGCACCGAGCTCGCCGCCGAGCGCGAGTCGGGCCGGTGGACCGCACCCGACGACCAGGCCACCCCCGTCGGGGGGACGGACGAGGACGCGTGAGCGCGTGAGCACGGCGACCGACGCGGAGCGTCACCGGCTGCACGGCCTGCTGGAGGGACCCGGCACGCTCGTGGTCAAGGTCGGGTCCTCCAGCCTGGCGACCAGCGACGGCATCGACGGCACGGCCATCGACACCCTGGTCGACCGGCTGGCCGCCCGCCGCCGCCTGGGGGAGGACCGCCGGCTGGTGGTCGTCACCAGCGGCGCCATCGCGGCAGGTCTTCCGGCCCTGGGCATGAGCCGGCGACCGGGCGACCTGGCGGGGCTGCAGGCGGCGGCCAGCGTGGGGCAGGGCCGCCTGCTGGCCCGCTGGTCGTCCTCGTTCGAGCGGCACGACGTGGTCACCGGCCAGGTCCTGCTGGACCTGGACGACCTGGTGCGTCGCAACCACTACCTGAACGCCCGCTCCACCCTGGCCCGGTTGCTGAGCCTGGGTGCGGTGCCCGTGGTCAACGAGAACGACACGGTGGCGACCGACGAGATCAGGTTCGGGGACAACGACCGGCTCGCGGCACTCGTCTCCCACCTGGTCGGTGCCGACGCGCTCGTCCTGCTCACCGACGTCGACGCCCTGTACGACCGCCCGCCCGCCCGGCCCGGGGCGCGCCGCATCGGCCTGGTCGCCGACGCGTCGTCGGTCGGGGCGGACCTGGGCAGCGCGGGCAGCGCCGTCGGCACGGGGGGCATGCGCACCAAGGTCGACGCGGCGTCGATCGCGGCCGACGCGGCCGTGCCCACCCTGGTCACCGCCACGGCCCGGTTCTCCGACGCGATGGCCGGTGCCGACGTCGGCACCTGGTTCGCCGCGGCGGCCCGCGCCCTGCCCGCCCGCACGCTGTGGCTGTCCCACGTGGCGTCGCCGCGCGGCCGGCTCCTGCTGGACGCCGGGGCCGTGCAGGCCGTGGTCGGGCGGGGCGCGTCGCTGCTGCCGGCGGGCATCACCGCCGTCGAGGGCGTGTTCGACGTCGGGGCGGTCGTCGACCTGTGCCACCCGGACGGCCGGGCCGTCGCGCGCGGGCTGTGCGGGTACGCCGCGGCCGAGCTGCCGCAGCTGCTGGGCCGCTCCACGCACGACCTGCGGGAGGACCTGGGGCCGGACTACGGCCGCGAGGTCGTCCACCGGGACGACCTCGTCGTGCTGGGGGCCACCGCCGTACCCTGAGGCCATGTCCGACCTCCTCGACGTGCTGCCCGCGACCCAGGACCACGAGGGGACGCCCGCGGCCCCGGGGCCCGACCCGGTCGTCGAGGCCGTCCACGCCGTCGCGGCGGCCGCGCAGGAGGCCTCCCGGTCCCTGGTGACCGCCACGAGCGCCGTCAAGGACGCCGCGCTGCTGCGGATCGCCGACGACCTGGTGGCCGCCACGGACGCGGTCGTCGCGGCCAACGCCGAGGACCTGGACCGGGCCCGGCACGACGGCGTGTCGGCGTCGATGCAGGACCGGCTCCGCCTGGACCCCGACCGGGTGGCGGCGATCGCGGCGGCCGTGCGCGAGGTCGTGGCCCTGCCCGACCCCGTCGGCCAGGTCGTCCGCGGCTCGACGCTGCCCAACGGCCTGCGGGTCCGGCAGGTCCGCCGCCCCCTGGGCGTCGTGGGGATGGTCTACGAGGCCCGGCCCAACGTGACCGTCGACGCGGCCGCCCTGGCGCTCAAGAGCGGCAA
The DNA here is from genome assembly GCA_038258055.1 of Actinomycetales bacterium. Classification (GTDB taxonomy): domain Bacteria; phylum Actinomycetota; class Actinomycetes; order Actinomycetales; family JBBAYJ01; genus Aquipuribacter. The sequence continues at coordinate 172,859 of JBBSQH010000001.1, read as the reverse complement.
CGCGGTCGTCCTGCGGGGCGGGTCCGCGGCGGCGTCCAGCAACGCGGCCATCGTGGACGTGCTGCGCGGCGCCCTGGTCGCGGTGGGCCTGCCGGCCGACCTGGTGGCGACCATCGACGCCCACGGCCGGGCCGGCGTCAGGGCCCTGCTCCGGGCCCGGGGCCTGGTGGACGTCGTCATCCCGCGCGGCGGGGCGGACCTGATCCGCACCGTCGTGGAGACCGCGACCGTTCCCACCATCGAGACCGGGACCGGCAACTGCCACGTGTACGTCGACGCCGCCGCGGACCTGGACGAGGCGCTGGCGATCTGCCTCAACGCCAAGGTGCAGCGGCCGAGCGTCTGCAACGCCGCCGAGACCGTGCTGGTGCACGCCGCGGTGGCCGAGGAGTTCGTGCCGATGCTCGTGGGGGCCATGCAGGCCGAGCAGGTCGTCGTCCACGGCGACCCCCGGACGGTGGCGCTGGTGGGCGAGGGCGCCGGCGTCCTGGCCGCCACCGACCACGACTGGGCGACGGAGTACATCGGCCTCGAGCTCGCCGTGGCCGTCGTCGACGACATCGACGCGGCCCTGGCCCACATCCGCCGCTGGTCGACCAAGCACACCGAGGCCATCTGCACCCGGGACACCCGGGCCGCCGAGCGGTTCGTGGCCGAGGTCGACGCCGCCGGGGTGGCGGTCAACGCCTCGACCCGGTTCACCGACGGCGGCGAGCTGGGCCTGGGGGCCGAGATCGGCATCTCCACCCAGAAGCTGCACGCGCGCGGCCCGATGGGCCTCACCGAGCTGACCACCACCACCTGGGTGGTCACGGGCGACGGGCACGTCCGGACCTGAGGGCACCCTCGTGCCAGACTGGGCCCCGGCAACGCCCCGGTCGTCAGGACCGGGGCCCGTGTAGGAGGTCACATGAGCAGCAGCATCGTCGCCGGCGTCCTGGCGGCGGCCGGCGAGACCGGCGCCGAGATGGCCGAGGTCGAGCTGCCCATCCCCGTCCTCGGCTTCGGCATCATCACGTTCGGGACGTTCATGGTGCTGCTGGCGATCACCTTCGCGTTCAAGAACGTGGCCGCCCGACGGTGACGTCCGCGCCGACCCGGCGGCCCCGGCTCGGGGTCATGGGCGGCACCTTCGACCCGCTGCACCACGGCCACCTGGTCGCGGCCAGCGAGGTCGCGGCCCGGTTCGGTCTGGACGAGGTCGTCTTCGTCCCCACGGGTCAGCCCTGGCAGAAGGCCGACCGCGAGGTCAGCCCCGCCGAGGACCGGTACCTCATGACGGTGGTCGCGACAGCCGCAGACCCGCGGTTCACCGTCTCCCGGGTCGACGTCGACCGTCCGGGCCCGACCTTCACCACCGACACCCTGCGCGACCTCGCGGCCGCCCGGCCCGGGGCCGAGCTGTTCTTCATCACCGGGGCCGACGCCCTGGAGCAGATCGTGTCGTGGAAGGACGTCGAGGGCCTGTGGCGTCTCGCGCACTTCGTCGCGGTCAGCCGGCCCGGCCACACCCTCGACGTCTCGGGTCTGCCCGACGGGGCCGTCAGCGTCGTCGAGATCCCCGCCCTGGCGATCTCCAGCTCGGACATCCGTCGACGGGTGCACGAGGGGCGGCCCATCCGCTACCTGGTCCCGACGGGTGTGCTCCAGTACATCGCCAAGTCCGGCCTCTACCGTGACGAGGGCGATCAGCGGTCCGGTCGACCGGGCCCGTACGCAGACGCGGAGGTGTCCTGATGTCCGACGACCGTCCTGACGTGCCCGACAACCCCGGTGACACCGGGGTGCAGCGGGCGCTGGGTGAACGTCGTCGTCGCCGTCTCGCCGAGCGGTCCGGGCAGGTCGACCTCGACGCGACCATGTCGCACTGGCCCGTCACCGACCCTCCCGCCGCGCCTCGTCCCGTCGTCCGTCCGGCGCGGCCGACCGTCGAGGGCGTGGCGACCGAGCCCGCGCTGCCGCCGCCCGGACAGCTCGTCGTCGGCCCGTTGGTCGAGGCGCGACGGACCGGGGAGGCGACCGGGGCCCCCGCCGGTCCCGGCGGTGGCCGGCGCTCACGGCGTCGTGCCGAAGGGGCGACGGCCACGGGAGGCGCCGGCGCCGCGACGGGCCCGGACGGGCCGGGGGCGGGGGACGCGGCCCCGGGCAGCGGCGCCACGGTCAGCGGGACCGACGGCCCCGGCGGCAGCGGCAGCGGCAGCGGGTCCACCAGCGGGGCCGCGACGGGCGGCGGGGCGACGAACATCCTGGCCGGGGGTTCGACCCGGGACGCGACGACGCCCGCCACCGGGTCGTCGTCGGCCACCGAGGGGACCGCTCGCAGCCGCCGCCGCTCGGCAGCCGTCGACCAGCCCTCGCCGTTCCCGGCGGCCCCGTCGCCGACGCCCTCGCCGGTCCGGCCCGGTCGACGTGACGACCAGGGCGGGTCGCCGGGACGTGGCCGTGCCGCGCTGCGGCGCCCCCGGTTGTCCTGGCCGCCCGGTCCCCTCGAGCTCGGGCTGGCCGCCGCCGCCCTGGCGGTCGTCCTCCTCCTGGTCGTGCTCCTGGTCGGGCTGCTGGACGGCCAGGACGACACGGCCGCCCTCGAGCCGTCGTCGGGCGCGGCCACCCAGCAGACGGCCGCCCTGACCCTGACCGCTCCGGACGGGGCCGTGGCGGCCGGGGCGGTGCTCGGGGTCGACGCCGCCCAGCTGTCCACCCTGCTCCTGCCCGCGGACCTGCTGCTCACGGTGGCCGACGCCGGCGACGTCCCGCTCTCCCAGGCGGTCGCGCTCGGCCCGGAGGCGGTCCGTCGCGGCGTGGAGGACACGCTGCAGCTCCGCGTGGACCAGGTCGTCCTGCTGGAGCCCGAGCAGGTCGCGGCCCTGGTCGACGCCGCCGGCGGGATCGTCCTGGACGTCGCCACCCAGGTCGTCACCGACGACGTCGTCGTGGCGGCCGGCGAGGACCAGCGTCTGACCGGGGCCCAGGCGGTGGCCTACGCCACCCTCGAGGTCGACGGAGAGCCCGTCGAGACGGGGCTCGCCCGCTTCGGCGACGTGCTGGCGGGGCTGCTCGCGGTGCTGCCCACGGAGCAGGACGCCGCTGCGACCGCCCTGGCCGCCGCCCAGGTCGGCGCCGACGCCGCCGCGGGGTCCGAGGCCGCCGAGCCCGAGTCCCTGCCCGCCCTCGCGTCGAGCGCCGCCCAGCGGTCCGCGTCGGGTGCCACCCAGGCCGTCGTGCTGCCCACCACCGAGGTGACGGCCGGCCAGGCCGACCTGAGGGGCGTGGACGAGGACTCCGTCGAGGGTGTCCTCGGCACCCGTTTCGCCGGCGCGCAGCTGCCCGTCGCCGCCGTGGGCGAGGTGCGCGTCGTCGTCCGCAACGGCACCGGCGGCTCGGGGCTGGTCGGCCGGGCCCGCGACCTGCTGGTCGAGGCCGGGCTGCGCTACGCCGGCGGCGGCAACGCCGCCCAGTTCGGCCAGGAGGCCACGGTCGTCCTGGTGGCCTCCGACGAGCCTGAGGACCGGGCCCAGGGCGCGGCCGTCGCCTCGGCGCTCGGCGTCCCCGACAGCGCCCTGCAGATCAACGCCGAGGCCATGGTCGACACCGACGTGGTCGTGGTGCTCGGCGACGACTTCGCCGCCGCGACCGAGGACGACCCCAGCAGCCCCACCGAACCCACCACAGGAGACCTCCCATGACAGCCAGCGAACACGCCGTCCAGCTCGCCACCGCCGCGGCCGAGGCCGCCGCCGACAAGCTCGCCACGAACGTCGTGGCCCTCGACGTCAGCGGTCAGCTCGTGATCACCGACGTCTTCGTCGTGGCGTCCGCCGCCAACGACCGCCAGGTTCGGGCCATCGTCGACGGCGTCGAGGACCGGCTCCGTGAGCTGGGGGCCAAGCCCGTGCGCCGCGAGGGCGAGAAGGACGGTCGCTGGGTCCTGCTGGACTACGCCGAGATCGTCGTGCACGTGCAGCACAGCGAGGAGCGCGAGTACTACGCGCTGGAGCGGCTGTGGAAGGACTGCCCGGTCGTCCCGCTGCCCGAGCACGCGCGCGGTCGTCGGGGCGCCGACGCCCTCGGCGACCCGCAGGACGCCGTCGCCGACGACCTGGCGTGAACCCCGCCCTGGACCCCGCGGACGAGCCCGCCGTGGACCCCGCCGTACCGGGCGGGACGGTGGTGCTCGTCCGGCACGGCGAGACGGCCTGGAACGTCGAGCACCGCTTCCAGGGCCAGCACGACACCGACCTGACCGACGCCGGTCGTGAGCAGGCCGCTGCGGCCGCGCACGCCGTGGCGCGGGCCGTGGGCTCGCGCCCGGTCCGGCTGGTCTCCAGCGACCTGACGCGGGCCCGTGACACGGCCGCGGCGCTCGGGGACGCCCTGGCCGTGCCCGTGCTGCTGGACGCCCGGCTGCGGGAGATCGGGGCGGGCCGCTGGCAGGGGCTGCTCCAGCCGGAGATCGAGACGCTGGACCCGGTGGCGTTCGCCGCGTGGCGCGCCGGTGACGACGTGGTGCTCGGCGGGCAGGAACGGCCGACCGAGGCGGGGGAGCGGGTCCGGGCTGCCGTCACCGAGCACGCCGCGGCCTGCCACGACGGTCGGCTGCTGGTCGTGGTGGGTCACGGGGCGAGCATCCGGTCGGGTCTGTCGGCCCTGCTGGGCCAGCCCGACCTCCGGCGCGTGCTGGTCCCGCTGGGCAACATCGGGACCGCGGTGCTGAACGCCGGGACCACTCCGGAGCAGGCGTGGCGACTGCAGGGCTGGAACGTCCCGCCGGGGGCCCTGGGAGAGGTCCTCCGGCGACGCGCAAGCGTCTCCGCAGCGGTCACATAGGGCCTCTGAGCAGCGGTTTCGTCGTCAGGGCGGATTCCGTCTAGACTCTCCCACCGCGGGGCTGTGGCGCAGCTGGTAGCGCACCTCCATGGCATGGAGGGGGTCAGGAGTTCGAGTCTCCTCAGCTCCACCCGCACGGCAGGCGGTCCACCTCGGTGGGCCGCCTTCGTCGTCCCCGGGGCAGGGGACCCCGTTCAGCGACCCGGCCGCAGGGCGCGCAGGTACCGGTCGGTCTGCCGCCGCTGCAGGGCCGTGGTGAGCGGGCCACCGGCCCGGGCCAGCAGGCTCGCGGGGCGGGACTCGGCCGAGATGACCGCGCGGACGCCGCCGTCCTCGGCCAGGCTCACCCGGAAGTGCTCGACCCCGTCCTCCGGGTGGCCGGGCAGCGTCTCGTAGCTGAAGCCTCGCTCGGTCTCCTCGGCCACCACCCCGATCACGACGCAGGGTGCGGTCACCACCAGCGGCCCCAGCCGGATCCGCAGGACGACCCGGGCACCGGGGACGGCGCGGTCGTGGTCGGCCTGCACCCGCAGCCCGGCGTCACGGTGGACCTGCCACGTCATGAGCCGTTCGGCCGCCTCCTCGAAGGCCGGGCGACCGTGGCCCAGCTCGATGCCGCGGGTGAGGGTGCGACGTGCGCCGTGGGCAGACATGCCGTCCAGGGTGGCCCTGTCCCGCTGCGGGGGCGAGGGCCCACGCCGAGGCCCGGGGCGCGCGGTATCGTGACGGGGTGCAGCACCGCGACCTCCTCCTCGCCGGGCCGCGCTGAGCAGACCGCCACGACCGGCGGACCAGCGCGGCGGCCCCTCCTCGTCGAGGGGCTTTTTCGTGCCCGGGTCGCGGCCCGCACCTCTCGACAGCAGGAGAACCCGATGACGACGCAGGACGACCGCACCACCGTGGACGCGACGGAGCCCGAGCGCTGGGACCCGCACGCGATCGAGGCCCGGTGGCTGCCGGTGTGGGACGAGGCCAAGCCGTTCGCGGCGGGCGCCTCCGGTGACGGCCGGCCGGGCAAGTACGTCCTCGACATGTTCCCGTACCCCTCGGGCGACCTGCACATGGGTCACGCCGAGGCGTACGCGCTGGGCGACGTGATCGCGCGCTACTGGGTGCAGCAGGGCTTCGACGTGCTGCACCCGATCGGGTGGGACGCCTTCGGCCTGCCCGCCGAGAACGCGGCCATCAAGCGCGGCGTCGACCCCGGGGTCTGGACGCGCGAGAACATCGCCCAGCAGAAGGCGTCGATGCGCCGCTACGCGTGCAGCTTCGACTGGGACCGGGTGCTGGCCACCTGCGAGCCCGACTACTACCGCTGGAACCAGTGGCTGTTCCTGCGGATGCACGAGAAGGGCCTGGCCTACCGCCGGCCGAGCCAGGTGAACTGGTGCCCCAAGGACCAGACCGTGCTGGCCAACGAGCAGGTCGTCCAGGGTCGCTGCGAGCGCTGCGGCACCGCGGTCACCAAGAAGAAGCTCACCCAGTGGTACTTCAAGATCACCGACTACGCCGACCGGCTGCTGGACGACATGGACCAGCTGCAGGGCGCCTGGCCGGACAAGGTCCTGGCCATGCAGCGCAACTGGATCGGCCGTTCCACCGGGGCCGACGTGCAGTTCGTCGTCGAGGGCCGCGACGAGCCCGTGACGGTCTACACGACCCGCCCGGACACCCTGCACGGTGCGACGTTCTTCGTGGTGGCCGTGGACTCCGACCTGGCCGAGGAGCTGGTGGCCGACGCCGCCCCCGACGTCCGCGAGGCGTTCGACGCCTACCTGGAGCAGGTCCGGGGCACCACGGAGATCGAGCGGCTGTCCTCCGACCGGCCCAAGACCGGCGTGTTCCTGCACCGCTACGCCGTCAACCCGGCCAACGGGGAGCGGATGCCGGTGTGGGCCGCGGACTACGTGCTGGCCGACTACGGCCACGGCGCCGTCATGGCCGTGCCCGGCCACGACCAGCGCGACCTGGACTTCGCCCTGGCCCACGACCTGCCGGTGCGGGTCGTGGTCGACGTCCGTGACCCCGACGGGCAGCCGCTGCCCGACCCGGCCGTCAGCGGGGTCGCGACAGCCGGCGACGGCGAGCTGGTCGGCTCGGGTCCGCTGGACGGGCTGCGCAAGGCCGAGGCCATCGAGCGGATCAGCGAGCAGCTGGCCGCCGACGGCCTGGGTGGGCCGACCGTCACGTACCGGCTGCGAGACTGGCTGATCTCGCGGCAGCGGTACTGGGGCACCCCGTTCCCCATCGTGCACTGCCCCGGCTGCGGCGAGGTGCGGGTCCCTGACGACCAGCTGCCCGTCGAGCTGCCGCCGTCCGACGGGCTGGACCTGAGCCCCAAGGGCCGGTCCCCGCTGGCCGCGGCCACCGACTGGGTCAGCACGACGTGCCCGTCCTGCGGCGGTCCCGCCGAGCGGGACACCGACACCATGGACACCTTCGTGGACTCGTCCTGGTACTTCCTGCGCTTCCTGTCGCCGCAGCTGCAGACGGCGCCGTTCGACCGCGCCGAGGCCGACCGGTGGATGCCGGTGGACCAGTACGTCGGCGGCGTGACCCACGCCATCCTGCACCTGCTGTACGCCCGGTTCTTCACCAAGGTGCTGCACGACATGGGCATGCTCACCCCGACCGAGCCGTTCACGCGCCTGCTCAACCAGGGCATGGTGCAGATGGACGGCGCCGCGATGAGCAAGTCCAAGGGCAACCTGGTGCGCCTCGGTGAGCAGCTGGACGACCACGGCGTCGACGCCATCCGGCTGACCATGGTGTTCGCCGGTCCGCCCGAGGACGACGTGGACTGGGCCGACCTGTCGGCCGCCGGGTCGGCGCGGTTCCTGGCCCGGGCGTGGCGGCTGGCGCGCGACGTGACCTCCGCCGTCGGCACCGACCCGAGCACCGGCTCCCTGCCGCTGCGACGGGTCACCCACAAGGTGGTGGCCGACGCGGCGCAGCTGGTGGAGTCCCTGCGGTTCAACGTGGCGGTGGCGCGGACCATGGAGCTGGTCAACGCCCTGCGCCAGGCCATCGACGACCGGGAGGTCGGCCCGGCCGACCCGGCGGTGCGCGAGGGGGTCGAGGCCGTGGCCGTGCTGCTCAGCCTGGTCGCGCCCTACACGGCCGAGGACATGTGGGCGACGCTGGGCCACGAGCCGTGCGTGGCGCGGGCCGGCTGGCCGGCGGTGGACGAGGCCCTGCTGGTCGAGGACACCGTGACGGCCGTCGTGCAGGTCAAGGGCAAGGTCCGTGACCGTCTCGAGGTGCCCCCGGGCATCGGCGAGGACGAGCTGCGCGAGCTGGCCATGGCCAGCGAGAAGGTCATCGCGTCGATCGGTGACGCCCCGGTCCGTCGGGTGATCGTGCGCGCGCCCGGCCTGGTGAACGTCGTCACGGGCTGACCGTGCCCAGGACGGTCGTCGTCACCGACTCCACCGCCCGGCCGGTGCCGGGCGGGGTGCCGGTCGTCGACCTGGACGTGGTCGTGGACGGCACCGCCGTGCCCGAGGCGACGACCAGCACCGAGGACGTCCTGGGAGCGGTCCTGGCCGGGGCCACCGTGGGGACGAGCCGTCCCTCGCCCGACGGCTTCGCCCGGGCCTACGCCGACGCCGCCGAGGCGGGGGCGTCGGCCGTGGTGTCGGTGCACCTGTCCGGGGCGCTGTCGGGGACGGTCGACGCCGCTCGGCTCGCGGCCGCCGGTGCCCCGCTGCGGGTCGAGGTCGTGGACACCGGGGCGGTGGGGGCGGTCCTGTCCGCCGCTGTCCGCGCGGCGCAGGAGCTCGCGGCGGACGGGGCCGACGCCACGCGGGTCGTGACGGCCGTGGTCGGCCTGGTGGCACGGTCGCGGACCTGGGTCTCGCCCGCCTCCACGGGTCAGCTGCAGCGGGGTGGTCGTGGGGCCGGCGCCGTGCGGGCGGAGGCGCGAGGGCTGGCCGCACGGTCGGTCCTGCTGGTCGACGAGGGACGGTTGGTGCCGCTGGAGCGCACCCGGACGACGGCCCGGGCGCTGGACCGGTTGTGCGAGCTGGCGCAGGAGCGCCTGGCCGAGGTGGCGGCGGACCCGGGCACCGACCTGGTGGAGGTGGTGGTGCAGCACGCGGGAGCGGCCGCCGCCGCCCGCGACCTGGTGGTGCGGGTCGAGCGGGTCGTCGACGACTCGCTGATCAGGGTCCAGGAGCTGAGCCCGGTCCTCGCTGCGCACGTCGGGCCGGGAGCGGTCGGTCTCGCTGTGGTCGCCGGGCCCCGAGGACCGCGCGGCCGCTAGCCCGTCGGGCCCATGGCGACCCGGCGACGGGTGCGTCCACAGGCGGCTGGGACGTGGCGGCGTCCACAGGCCCGGTCGCGGGTACGTCGGCGGCCCGGAGGGCGTCCCTAGCGTCGCGGTGTGGCCAGGGACTCGGGGGACAGCGCGAGGTTGCTGGCCAGGCTGACGGGGGGCTCGGGGGCCGGCTCGTCCGGGTGGTCCGACGGCGACGGGGTCCCGGCGCGCGCCGCGCCGTGGCCGGCTGACGAGGACCCCGACCCGTTCCCCGTCGGGACCGGCGGCCCGCGACCCGGTGATCCGCGAGCGGATGAACCGCGCAGCCGGGCGGGACGTCTCGACGGTGGGGGCGCCGTACCAGGTCGAGGTCGCCACGTGGACGACCACGCCCCGCCCCGCCGGACGGCGTGGCGGGTCACGGGGGTGCCGCCCGGTCTGGCGGTGCTGGTGCTGCTGGTCGCCGTCGCGGGGGTCCTGCTGCTGGGGCGGGGTCAGGGGGAGGAGGAGGTGCTCGTCGGCCCGGCGGGTGTCGTCGGCCCCGGCCCGGAGGGCGAGGCCGGGGCGACGGAAGCGGCGAGTCAGGGTGCGCCCGGCCCGGACGGGGTCCCGGGCGGGGGAGTGGTCGGTGACGTCGTCCCGGGTGTGCCGCCGTCGACCGCGGGTCCGGGGTCCACGGTGACGACCGGTCCGGCGCCGCCCGCCGGGACCGCCGGCCCGGGGGCCGCTCCGCTCCTGGTCCACGTGGACGGCGCCGTCCAGCGGCCCGGAGTGGTCGAGCTGCCGCCCGGTGCGCGGGTCGGTGACGCGGTGCAGGCCGCCGGCGGCGCCACCGACGAGGCCGACACCCGCCTGGTCAACCTCGCGCGTCCCCTGACCGACGGCGAGCTCGTCGTCGTACCCCGGCCGGGGGAGCAGGTGGCCGCGCCGGGGGCCGTGGGGGCGGCTCCTGGTGCCGCGTCTCCTGGTGACGGTGCCGCCGGTGACGGTGCCCCCGGTGCCGGTACCCCCGGTGCCGGGGCGCCCGCCGGTGCGGCCGGTCCGGGGGCGTCCACGTCCGGCGGTCTGGTCGACGTGAACACGGCCGATGCGGCCACCCTGGACGAGCTGCCCGGTATCGGGCCGGTGCTGGCGGAGCGGATCGTCGCCTGGCGGGAGGAGTCCGGGCCCTTCGCCGCGGTGGACGACCTCACCGCCGTGAGCGGGATCGGCCCGGCGGTGCTGTCGGACATCCGTGACCTGGTCACGGTGTGAGCGGGGTGGCGGGCGCGGTCCACGACGTCAGGCTCGTCCCCGCGGCGCTGCTCGCCTGGGGGGGCGCGTGGTGGGCGGTGGCGGTCCCGCCGGCGACCAGCCGGGTGGCGGCGACGGTCGTCCTCGGGTGCGGTCTGCTGGCCGTGGCGGGCCTGCTCGCGCGTCACCGGCTCCTGCGCGACGGGGCGGGTGCGGTCGTCGTGGCCTGCGCGTTGGTGACCCTGGTGCTGGGGGTCACGTCCTTCCACGCGGAACGCCGCGCGCCGCCGGTGGTGTCGGACGTGGCAGGCCGTTCGGGGACGGCGCTGGTCGAGCTGGTGGTGGCGGGCGACCCGGTCCGCGGCACCGGTGAGATGGCCTGGCAGCGCGAGCAGGTCCGGCTGCGTGTCGTCCTGGTCGCGGTCGTACCGCCGGGTGGCGTCGAGGGCTCCTCGGCGCCGGTGGCGGTGCGGGTCCCCGCCTCGCTGACCGGGGACCAGGCCTGGGCCTCCGCCCGCTGGGGCGAACGGCTCCGGGTGCGGCTCGCGCTCGAGCCGGCACCGCCGGGCGCGCCGTACACGGTCTTCGCCCGCCCGGCGGGGCCGACGGAGGTGGTCGACGAGCCGCGGTGGTGGGGGCGGGCCGCCGAGCAGCTGCGGACGGGGCTGCTCGTGGCCTCGGCCGGGGTGACGCCCGAGCCGGGGGCAGCTCCACCCGTGGCCCGGGACGGCCCGCTCGCCGACGGCGCCGTCCTGCTGCCCGGCCTGGTCGTCGGGGACACCAGCGCCCAGCCCGCGGACCTCGTCGACGACATGCGGGCCGCCGGGCTGACCCACCTCACCGCGGTCAGCGGGGCCAACGTGAGCATCGTCTGCGGCGGCGTCCTGCTGCTGTGCGTGCTGCTGCGCGTCGGCCGTCGCGGCGGTGTCGTGCTGGCCGCGATGGCCCTCGTGGCGCTGGTGGTGGTCGCCCGGCCCGAGCCGAGCGTGCTGCGCGCGGCGGTCATGGGCTCGGTGGGACTGGCCGGTCTGCTGCTCGGGCGACGCGGTGGCGGGGTCTCCGCGCTGGCCGTGGCCGTGGTCGCGGTGCTGCTGGTCGACCCCTGGCTGTCCCGTGCGCCCGGGTTCCGGCTCAGCGTGCTGGCCACCGGCGCGCTGGTGCTCTGCAGCCTGCCCTGGGCCCGGGCCCTCGGTCGGGTGCTGCCCCGCTCGCCGGCCCTGGTGCTGGCGGTGCCCGCCGCGGCGCAGGCAGCCGTGACGCCGGCGCTGGTGGGCATCGAGCCGGTGGTCAGCCTGTACGCGCTGCCGGCCAACGTCCTGGCCGCCCCGGCGGTCGCCCCGGCCACGGTGATCGGGGTGGTCGCGGCGCTGCTGTCGCTGGGGCACCCCGGGGTGGCGGCGCTCGTCGCCACCCCGGCGCGCTGGTGCGCGGCCTGGATCGCCGTGGTGGCGAGGACGTCCGCCGACCTGCCCGCCGCCAAGATCCCGTGGCCCGAGGGCCGCCTCGGCGTGGCCGGTGCCGCCGGCGCCACGGTGCTGCTCCTGGGGCTCGTCGCCCTCCTGCTGCGCGTCCTGCCGGACCGTCGGGCGGGCGGGGCCTGGGCTCCGTGGCCGGACGTGCGGCAGTGGTGGTCGACAGGGCCGGACCCGGTGGACCGGGCAGGCGCAGGCCCCACCGACCGGGCAGGTGCAGGCCCCACCGACCGGGCAGGCGCAGCCCCGACCGACGGCCCGACGGGCCCGGCGCGCCGGCGCGGCGTGGCCGCCGTGCTCGCCGGCGCGACGGTGCTGGTCCTGGCTGCGGCCGCGCTGCTGCCGCTGCCCGGCCGGTCGGGCTGGCCCGGGAGGGACTGGGTCGTCGTCGTGTGCGACGTGGGGCAGGGCGAGAGCCTGCTGGTGCGCGTGGGCCCCAGCAGCGCCGTGGTCGTCGACACCGGACCCGACCCGGGCCCCGTGGACGGGTGCCTGCGTCGGGCCGGCGTCACGACCGTCCCGCTGCTCGTCCTCACGCACCTGCATGCCGACCACGTCGGTGGCCTGGACGGGGTCGTGTCGGCCACGCACGTCGGGACCGTGTGGGCCGCGGGGAGCGGTATGCCCGAGGGGCCGGGTGCCGACCTCCGGGGTTGGGCCGCCCGGCACGGCCTGCCCCTGCGTCACCCGGCGCGGGGCACCGTGGTCCACGTGGGCCAGGTGCGCCTCGACGTGCTCTCGCCGGACCCGCGGCCGAGCGCGGCGGCCCCGGGTGACTCCCAGGACGTCAACGACGCGGGGATCGTCCTGCGGGTGGACACCGGGGTCCTGACGCTCCTGGCGGTCGGGGACATCGGGTCGGACGTCCAGCGCCGGCTCCTCGCCGCGGGGACCCCGCTGCGGGCCGACGTCACCACGGTGGCCCACCACGGGTCCGCCGACCAGCTCCCCGAGTTCTACGCCGCCGTCGACGCCGGGGTCGCGGTCGCCAGCGCGGGCCGGGACAACAGCTACGGCCACCCCAGCCCGCGGGCCCTGGCGGCGGTCGGGTCCACCGGCGCCCTCGTCCTGGCCACCGCCACGCACGGAGACGTCGCCCTCAGAGCGGTCGAGGGGACGCAACCGGTCGACGGCACCACCGACCCGGCGCGGCCCGCCACCGTCGCGGTGCGGACGACCCGGGCGGGACCGCGTCGACCGGGTCGTCGGCGACCCGTGCCAGCATGAGCCCGTGGCCACCCGACGTACCGGCCGAGCCAAGCCGCCCGCCCCCACCGGTCCCAGCGCCTTCGAGGTCGAGCCCGCTCCTGTCGTCCTGCTCGTGGGCACGGAGCAGGCGCTCGCCGACGTCGCCTGGCGACGGCTCCTGGCGGCCGTGCGCGAGCAGACGCCCGACGTCGAGCGCCACGAGCTGGGCCCGGCCCGGTTCACCGTCGGGGACGTCAGCGCCGCGGTGGCGCCGTCGTTGTTCGGCGGGCGACGGCTGGTCGTCCTGGAGGGCCTCGAGGGTGCGGCCGGGCCCTACTCCGACGAGGTGGCCGCCGTGGCCTCCGAGCTGGCGGCCGCACCGGACGAGGAGCTCGTCCGGGTGGGCCGCCACGGGGGCGGCAACGGCGGCAAGGCGGTGCTGGCCGCCCTGCAGAAGGTGCCGGGCGCCGTCACCGTGACCTGCGCACCGGTCAACGGGGACCGCGAGCGGGCAGACATCGTGGTGGCCCGGCTGCGCGCGGCGGGGCGCCGCGCGGACCCCGACGCCGTCGAGGCACTGGTCGAGGCGCTGGGTGGTGACCTGGCCGAGCTGATGGCCGTCAGCGGGCAGCTGGCGGACACGGTCGTGACCGGGTCGGTCGGGGTGGACGACGTCCGCGCCCTCGTCGGCGGCCGCCGCGAGGCCAAGGGGTTCGACATCGCCGACGCCACGGTGGCGGGCCGGGCCGGCGAGGCGCTGTCCCTGCTCCGGCACGCCCTGTCCCAGCGGGTCGAGCCCGTGCTGGTGGTGGGGGCGCTCGGCATGAAGCTGCGGGGCATGGCCAAGGTCGCCGGGGCCGGGCGCGGTCCGGCGGCTGCGCTGTCCAAGGAGCTGTCCATGGCGCCGTGGCAGATCGACCGGGCCCGCCGCGACCTGCAGGGCTGGGACCCGCACGGGTTGCGCAAGGCCATCGTGGCGGTCGCCGACGCCGACGCCGCCGTCAAGGGCGAGGTGCCGGGGGTGGCCGCGGCCTACGCCCTCGAGCGCGCGGTGGTCGCGGTCACCGACGCCCGTGGCCGGCAGCGCTAGGGCCCCGCAGGGGTCGGAGGGCCGCCACGAGGTCGCCACGAGGTCGCCACGACATGACGGAACCCCCGAGCGGCGCTCGGGGGTTCCGGCGTGCAGGCCGAGCTGCAGCCCGGACGGTGCTCCGCGGTCGGGGACCGTCGACCCTCGGGTGCCCCGGAGGTGCTCCGGGGCGAGAGGGGTCAGACGGCTGCGGCCGCCGAGGCCAGTGCGGACTTGCGGTTCGCTGCCTGGTTCTTGTGGATGACGCCCTTGGAGGCCGCCTTGTCCAGGCCACGGGTGGCCTTGCGGAGGGCCGCCTCGGTGGCCTCCTTGTCGCCGCCGGCCGCGGCCTCACGGAACTGACGCACCAGGGTGCGGAGCTCCGCCTTGGCGGACTTGTTCCGCAGCCGGGCCTTCTCGTTCTGGCGGTTGCGCTTGATCTGGGACTTGATGTTCGCCACGCGTGCTCACTCCGTGCTCGTCTGAGGCGCGTCGCGGCGCGCGACGCGGTCGATCCTGTCTGGGGCTGCAGTGCTCGGGCCGTGCCTGCGGACGGCCAACCCCGCACGATACGTCACCGGGGTCCCGCGGCGGAAATGCGAGGCCGAGTCCCGGTCGTCCCACCGGTCCGGGCGGGCCTCCGCACTAGGGTCGGACCATGCAGCCGGGCGACGTGCGGGATCTCGTGAACGTCTTCGACGGGTACACCGACAAGCCCACCGCGGGACAGGCCTGGGACGAGATGATCGCGCCGGACGGCTCGGTCCGGGTCCCCGCGCGCGCGGTCCACGAGGCCGTGTCCGGGATGTCGGTCGACGACCTGCGGTCCCGGTCGGACTCCCTGGCCGCGACGTTCCTGGACCGCGGGGTCACCTTCGACCTCGCGGGGGAGGAGCGGCCGTTCCCGATCGACGTCGTGCCGCGGGTGCTGGCGGCGCACGAGTGGGCCACCGTCGAGGCCGGCGTCCGGCAGCGGGTCCGGGTGCTCGAGCGGTTCCTGGCGGACGTCTACGGGCCCATGCGGGCCGTGGCCGACGGCGTCGTGCCCCGTCACGTCATCACCTCCAGCTCGCACTTCCACCGCGAGGCGGCCGGCATCGACCCCGCCAACGGCGTCCGGGTCCACGTGTCGGGCATCGACCTGGTCCGCGACGCGGCCGGCCGGTTCTGCGTCCTCGAGGACAACGTGCGCGTCCCCAGCGGCGTGTCCTACGTGCTGGAGAACCGCCGGGCCATGACCCAGGCGCTGCCCGACCTGTTCGCGTCGATGCGGGTCCGCCCGGTGTCGGACTACCCCGAGCGGCTGCTCGCGGCCCTGCAGATGGCGGCCCCGGCGGGGGTCGACGACCCCACGGTCGTGGTTCTCACCCCCGGCGTCTACAACAGCGCGTACTTCGAGCACGCCCTGCTGGCCCGCTCGATGGGCGTGGAGCTGGTCGAGGGTCGTGACCTGGTCTGCTCCGGCAACCGCGTGCGGATGCTGACGACCGAGGGCGAGCGGCGCGTCGACGTCGTCTACCGCCGGGTGGACGACGACTTCCTGGATCCCGTCCAGTTCCGCAGCGACTCGATGCTGGGCTGCGCGGGCCTGCTGAACGCGGCCCGCGCCGGCAGCGTGACCATCGCCAACGCGGTCGGCAACGGGGTCGCCGACGACAAGCTCGTCTACACCTACATGCCGGACCTGACCCGCTACTACCTGGGCGAGGACCCGGTCCTGGCCAACGTCGACACCTGGCGCTGCGAGGAGCCCGACCACCTGGCCGAGGTGCTGGACCGGCTCGACGAGCTCGTCGTCAAGCCGGTCGACGGCTCCGGCGGCAAGGGGATCGTCATCGGCCCGCAGGCCTCCGCCCCCCAGCTCGACGCCCTGCGGGAGCGGCTGCGAGCCGATCCCCGCGGCTGGATCGCGCAGCCCGTGGTCGCCCTGTCCACGGTGCCGACCCTGGTCGGGGAGGAGCTCGCGCCCCGGCACGTGGACCTGCGCCCGTTCGCCGTCCACGACGGCGAGGACGTCTGGGTCCTGCCCGGCGGCCTGACCCGGGTCGCGCTGCAGGAGTCCACCCTGGTGGTCAACTCCAGCCAGGGCGGCGGGTCCAAGGACACCTGGGTGCTGTCCGACCGCGCCGAGCGCGACACCACCGAGCTGGGCCGCGTGGGCGGCACCACCGAGCTCGAGATCGTGCGGTCCTCCCCACCGGACGCCGGCCCTGCCGGCGAGGGCAGCAACCGCCAGCAGGAGCAGCAGCAGCAACAACGTCGAGCAGCAGGCACACCATCCAGCGGGAGGCCGTCGTGCTGAGCCGGATCGCCGAGTCCCTGTTCTGGATCGGCCGCTACGTCGAGCGGGCCGACGACACCGCCCGCATCGTCGACGCCCAGGTCCAGCGCATCCTCGAGGACCCGTGGCTGGACGAGGCCGAGGCCTGCGGGTCGCTGATGGCCGTCATGGGCACGCCCGCCGACCGCGTCGCCGGCCCCCTCAACCGCCGCGTGCTGCTGGACACCCTCGCCTACGACCCCGTCGCCCCCAGCTCCATCGCCGGGTCGCTGGCCGCGGCGCGCGAGAACGCCCGCCGGGCCCGCGAGGTCGTGTCCAGCGAGATGTGGGAGGTCCTCAACACCACCTACTACGCCATCCCGACCCGGGTCCGGGCCGCGTCGGCGCACCGGTTCGCGGGCTGGGTCCGGGAGCGCGCGGCGGTGGTGACCGGCATCGCCGACTCCACCATGAGCCGCGACGCCGGCTACCAGTTCCTGGTCCTGGGCCGCAGCCTCGAGCGGGCCGACATGACCGCCCGGCTGCTGGCCACGACGGTCCTGGAGGCGGGCCCCACCTGGCAGACGATCCTGCACAGCTGCGGCGCCTACGAGGCGTTCCTGCGGACCTACCGGGGCGGTCGTTCCGGTGGTCGCTCCGACACCCAGGCCGCGGAGTTCCTGCTGCTGGACCGGCTGTTCCCGCGCTCGGTCGTCAACGCCCTCGCCACGGCGGAGCGGTGCCTGGAGGACCTGGACCCCGACGCGGGCCGGGTCGGGTACGCCGACGACGCCCGCCGCACCCTGGCCTGGACCCGCAGCCAGCTGGAGTTCCGCAGCCCCGCGGAGCTGCTGGAGGACCTGCCGGTCGAGATGGAGCGGGTCCAGCAGGCCGTGTCCCGGGTGTCCGACGCGGTCAGCCGCCGGTACTTCCCGATGGGGGCCGGCGTCGAGTGGGTCCCGGAGGCGATGTGAGCGAGCAGACGCAGTCCCAGGGCCAGTCCCAGGGCCAGTCCCAGACCCAGGGCGGCCGGACCCAGACGCAGGGGATGGCCACCTCGCGGAGCGGCCGCTCCGTCAACCGGTTGCGGATCGTCCACACCACGACGATCCAGTACGACCGCCCGGTGCGGACGTCGTACAACGAGCTGCGGATGACGCCCGCCACCCAGCCCGGCCAGACGGCGCTGGAGGCGCGGATCGAGGTCTCGCCCCGGGCGTCGGCGTTCCGGTACCGCGACTACTGGGGCAGCGAGGTGGTCGCGTTCGACACCCAGGTCCCGCACACCCGCCTCGACGTCGTGGCCACGAGCCTGGTCGAGGTCGAGCAGGCCGACGACACCGTGCCGGACGGGCTGACCTGGCAGGAGCTCGCGGACGAGCAGGTCCGTGACGACCACGTCGAGTGGCTGGGGCCGCGTCCGGTGACGCGGCTGGGACCCGACCTGGTCCAGGCCAGCCGCGAGGTGGCCGGCGGCCTCGAGCCGCACCAGGCCGCGCTGGCCGTGAGCGCCTGGGTGGGCGAGCACATGCAGTACGTCCCGGGCGTGACCGGGGTCAAGACCTCCGCGGAGGAGGCGTGGGCCGAGGGGCGCGGCGTCTGCCAGGACTTCGTCCACATCGCCCTCGGTGCCCTGCGCGGCCTGGGGATCCCGGCCCGCTACGTCTCCGGCTACCTGCACCCGGACCCCGGCGCCGAGGTGGGCCGCACCGTGACGGGTCAGAGCCACGCCTGGCTGGAGTGGTGGATGGGCGGCTGGTACCCGTTCGACCCCACGAACGGCAAGAGCGCCGGGCTGGACCACGTGGTGGTGGCCCACGGTCGCGACTACGGCGACGTCCCGCCGTTCCGGGGGGTCGTGTCCGGCGGGGCGGGCTCGCGGATGGACGTCCAGGTCGACCTGACCCGCCAGCGGTAGCCGGGCGCGCACCGGGCCCCGTCGCAGACGTGGGAAACTGCCAGCTGCCCCCACGTTCCCCACGAGGTAGGTCGAGTGCCCCCGATTCCCGCGTCCCCGCTCCCGGTCGCCGCAACCCCGCCGTCCCAGCTGCGCAACTTCTGCATCATCGCGCACATCGACCACGGCAAGTCCACGCTGGCCGACCGCATGCTGCAGCTGACGGGCGTGGTCGAGGCCCGGCAGGCCCGGGCCCAGTACCTGGACCGGATGGACATCGAGCGCGAGCGCGGCATCACGATCAAGAGCCAGGCCGTCCGCATGCCGTGGCAGGTCGGCGACGACGTCGTGGCGCTCAACATGATCGACACGCCCGGCCACGTAGACTTCTCCTACGAGGTGTCCCGCTCGCTCGCCGCCTGCGAGGGCGCGGTCCTGCTGGTCGACGCCGCGCAGGGCATCGAGGCCCAGACCCTGGCCAACCTCTACATGGCCATGGAGAACGAGCTCGAGATCATCCCCGTGCTCAACAAGATCGACCTGCCCGCCGCCCAGCCCGAGAAGTACGCCGCCGAGCTGGCCAAGCTCGTCGGGTGCGAGCCCGAGGAGGTGCTGCGCACCTCGGGCAAGACCGGGATGGGCGTGCAGGAGCTGCTCGACAGCATCGTCAAGCGCGTCCCGGCGCCGGTCGGTGACCCCGACGCGCCCGCCCGCGCCATGATCTTCGACTCCGTCTACGACACCTACCGCGGCGTCATCACCTACGTCCGGGTCATCGACGGCCGGCTCAGCCCGCGCGAGAAGATCCAGATGATGTCGACCCGCGCGGTGCACGACCTGCTCGAGATCGGCGTCGTGTCGCCGGAGCCCGTCCCCGGGGCCGGGCTGGGTGTCGGCGAGGTCGGCTACCTGATCACCGGCGTCAAGGACGTCCGGCAGTCCAAGGTCGGCGACACCGTCACCAGCGCGGTCCGCGGCGCGACCGAGGCGCTGGGGGGCTACACCGACCCCAAGCCCATGGTCTTCTCGGGCCTGTTCCCGATCGACGGCTCGGACTACCCCGACCTGCGGGACGCCCTGGACAAGCTCAAGCTCAACGACGCGGCCCTGGTCTACGAGCCGGAGACGTCCGCGGCGCTGGGCTTCGGGTTCCGGATCGGGTTCCTGGGCCTGCTGCACCTGGAGATCGTGGCCGAGCGGCTGAGCCGGGAGTTCGACCTCGACCTGATCTCCACCGCCCCCAGCGTCGTCTACCGGGTGGTCATGGAGGACGGCAGCGAGCAGGTCGTCATGAACCCGTCGGAGTTCCCGCACGGCAAGGTCAAGGACATCGTCGAGCCCGTCATCAAGGCCACGATCATCACCCCGAGCGAGTACATCGGGACGATCATGGAGCTCGCGCAGAACCGGCGCGGCACGCTCGAGGGGATGGACTACCTGTCGGAGGAGCGGGTCGAGATCCGCTACACCCTCCCGCTGGCCGAGATCGTCTTCGACTTCTTCGACGCGCTCAAGTCCCGTACCCGCGGCTACGCCTCGCTGGACTACGACCTGGCCGGTGAGCAGGCCGCCGACCTGGTCAAGGTCGACGTGCTGCTGCAGGGCGAGATCGTCGACGCGTTCAGCGCGATCGTGCACCGCGACAAGGCCTACGCCTACGGCGTCAAGATGACGGAGCGGCTCAAGGAGCTCATCCCGCGCCAGCAGTTCGAGGTGCCGATCCAGGCCGCCATCGGCAGCCGGATCATCGCGCGGGAGTCCATCCGTGCCCTCCGCAAGGACGTCCTGGCCAAGTGCTACGGCGGCGACATCTCCCGCAAGCGCAAGCTGCTGGAGAAGCAGAAGGAGGGCAAGAAGCGGATGAAGATGGTCGGCCGCGTCGAGGTCCCCCAGGAGGCGTTCATCGCCGCGCTGTCGTCGGAGGTCGGCGACAAGGCCAAGGCCGAGAAGTGACGTCGGGTCCCGGGGTGGTCGAGGCCGTCAGCGTCACCTGGCAGGTGACGGGCGAGGGCTCGCGCGCCACCGGGATCGACAAGCGCGAGGTCGACGTCATCACGGTGGCCACCGGTGGCGTCGAGCACGACACGGTCGTGGACACCCGCAACCACGGCGGGCCGGACAAGGCCGTCTACGCCTACGCGGGCGAGGACGCCGACGTCTGGGCCGCCGAGCTGGGCCGGGACGTGCCGCCGGGCTGGTTCGGGGACAACCTGCGGCTGCGCGGCGTCGAGGTGTCCCACGCCGTCATCGGCGAGCGGTGGCGCCTGGGCCGGGACGTCCTGGTCGAGGTCACCCAGCCCCGGACGCCGTGCGTGAAGTTCCAGCGCCACGTCGGTGAGGAGCACTGGGTCCGGCGGTTCGCGCAGGCCAACCGGATGGGGGCCTACCTGCGGGTGCTGGCCGGCGGGCAGGTCCGGGCCGGTGGCCCGGTCGTCGTCGAGCACCGACCCGACCACGGCGTCACCGCGGCCCGCTGGTTCGGCGAGCAGGACCCGGTCGACGCCCGGCGCCTGCTGGCCGCCCGGGACGCCGACGGCCTGCACCTGGCACCGTCGCTGCTGGCCCACGTCGAGCACGCCCTGACCCGGGCCTGACGTGCCCGGTCCCGCCCCCGACGGCCTCCCCGCCCCACCCGACGGTGCGCTCCCGCCGCAGGTGCTCGACGGTGCCACCGGGCGTCGCCTGGGCGTCTACGTGCACGTCCCGTTCTGCCGGGTCCGCTGCGGGTACTGCGACTTCACCACCTACACCGCCGAGGAGCTGGGCCCCCAGGCCGGGGCCAGCCGCGCCGGGTACCCCAGCGGCGTGGCCGACGAGCTGGCCCTGGCCGCGCGCGTCCTGACCGGGGCGGGGCTGCCGCCCCGGCCGGTGTCCACGGTGTTCCTGGGCGGGGGCACCCCGACCCTGCTGCCGGCCGCCGACGTCGTCGCCCTGCTGCGCTCGGTCCGTGACACCTTCGGGCTGGCCGACGACGCCGAGGTGACCACCGAGGCCAACCCCGACTCCGTCGACCGCGACTACCTGCAGGCGCTGGCCGACGGCGGGTTCACCCGGGTGTCGTTCGGGGTGCAGTCCGCCGTGCCGCACGTCCTGGCCACCCTGGACCGGACCCACGACCCGGAGCGGGTCCCGCAGGTGGTGGCCTGGGCGCGTGAGGCGGGTCTGGGCGTCAGCGTCGACCTGATCTACGGGACGCCGGGGGAGTCGCTGGCGGACTGGCGGACCAGCCTGGCCGCCGCCGTCGACATGGCGCCGGACCACGTGTCGGCCTACGCGCTGGTCGTCGAGCCCGGGACCAAGCTGGCCGCCCGGGTCCGGCGCGGGCAGGTCGCCTCACCCGACGACGACGACCTGGCCGACAAGTACGAGACGGCCGACGCCGTGCTGCGGGCCGCCGGCTACGACTGGTACGAGGTCAGCAACTGGGCGCGCGACCCCGCCCACGCCTGCCGGCACAACCTGGGTTACTGGCGCGGCGACGACTGGTGGGGCGTCGGTCCCGGGGCCCACAGCCACGTCGGCGGGGTCCGCTGGTGGAACGCCCGGCACCCCGCGGCGTGGGCCGACGCCGTCCACGCCGGTCGTAGCCCGGCCCAGGGGCGCGAGGTCCTCGACGGGCCGACCCGGGCGCTGGAGGACGTCCTGCTGCGAAGCCGGTTGGCGGAGGGCATCGACCTTTCCACCCTGGCGCCGCCGACCCGCGCCGAGGTGCAGCGGCTGGTGGTGGACGGCCTGCTGGACGACAGCGCCGCCCGTGCCGGTCGGGTGGTCCCGACGCTGCGCGGACGGCTGCTGGCCGACGTGGTGGCGCGCGCCCACACCGGGTGAGGGCGCGACGCCGACCCGACGTCACTTGACGAAGCGGATGGCGAACGGGTAGCGGTAGTTCTCGTGACGGCTCGCGGCGAGCCCGGCGATGATCCCGAAGACGATCTGGAGGATCCAGACGGCCGGGTACAGCAGCAGGCCGATGCCCACGAAGCTGAGGACCGTGGCGGCCACGTAGCCGATGGCCATCGTGATCTGGAAGTTGAGCGCCTCGGCGCCCTGCTCCTTGAGGTACTGGGAGCGGTCCTTGTAGATCAGGAACACCACCAGACCGGCGATGAACCCGACGAGGATGCCGCCGATGTGGCCGAGCATCGCCCAGGTCTTCTCGTCGGACTGGCTGACGGGCGCCTGCTGGTACGCACCGGGCTGCTGGTACCCACCGGGCTGCGGGGGCTGCTGGTAGCCGCCGGGGGGACCCTGGGGCGGCTGACCGTACGGGCCCGGCTGGGCGGGACCCGGCTGCCCGGCGGGCTGACCCGGCGTGGACTGGCCGTAGCCACCCTGCGAGTACGGCGGGGGCTGGTCGGGATCTGCGGGGGTGTTCGGGTCAGTCATGTCAGGTCCTTCGTCGAAGACGTTGCGCGTCGGACGTGGTGCGCGTCGAACCTACTGCCAGGCGCCCCGCCGGGGAACGACGTGGACGCGTGTCCACCCGGCCGCCGCCCGACGGATCCGCCCCGGTCACGCAGCGTTCAGCGGACGAAGCGGATGGTGAGCGGGTAGCGGTACCAGTCACCACGCGACGAGGCGATGGCGGCGATCACCGTGAACACGGCGGCCGCCACGACCAGGGCCCCGCCGGCGAGGGCCCACAGGGGCGCCAGGACGCCGAACGTCACCAGCGTCAGCAGGCCGCCGAGGGCCGTGACCGCCAGCCCGTAGACCAGCACCGAGAGCTGGAAGTTGAGCGCCTCGGCCGTGTGGTGCCGGACGAAGGGCCCGCGGTCCTTGAGCACGAGGAACAGCACGAGCGGCGCCAGGAAAGGAAGCGCGATGAGGCTGCCGGCGATCCACGACAGGTGGGTCACGGTCGACCAGGTGGTCTCGTCCGAGGGGGTCATCGGCGCGGGACCGCGGCCGGCCGGGTAGGCGGGCCCGGGCTGGGCCGGGCCGGGCTCGGTCGGGGCGCCGGGCAGGGCGCGGGGGTCGGTGCCGGTGGTGCCGAGAGGGGCAGGTTGCTCTGTCATGGTGACGACGGTAGGCGCCCCCGAGGTCGCGGCGCAGTGGTGCTGGCTGCAGGATCGTGGCTCAGGTGGTCCCGAGTCACGGGCCCCGGCGGCCCACCCTCCCGGTGGGCCCGTAGCCAGGAGGACCCACATGGCACGCGTCGCGGTGACCGGCGGAAGCGGCAAGCTCGGTCGGCACGTGGTGGCGGACCTGGTCCGCCACGGGCACGACGTCGTGGTGCTCGACCGGGTGGTGACCGACGACCTGCCGACCGGCGACGGCAGCGCCGTGGCGGTTCGGGTCGACCTGTCCGACCCGGGCCAGGTGCTCGGGGCGCTCGCCGCGGTCGACGAGAGGAGCACCGGGGTCGAGGCCGTCGTCCACCTGGCCGCCGTCCCGGCGCCGGGGCTCACCACCAACGCCGCCACGTTCACCAACAACGTGCCCACCACGTGGGGCGTGTTCGAGGCCGCCCGAGTGCTCGGCATCCCGCGCGTGGTGTGGGCCAGCAGCGAGACCGTCCTGGGCCTGCCGTTCGAGACCCCGCCGCCCTACGCCCCCGTCGACGAGGGCTACACCCCCCGGCCGGAGTCGACGTACTCCCTCGGCAAGACGCTGGAGGAGGAGATGGCCCGGCAGTTCGCCCGCTGGGGCGGGCCGACGTTCGTCGGGCTGCGCTTCTCCAACGTCATGGACGTGGCCGACTACGCCGGCTTCGAGGCGTTCCAGGACGACGCGGCGCTGCGGCGCTGGAACCTCTGGGGCTACATCGACGGCCGCGACGGCGCCCAGGCGGTGCGTCGCGCCCTGACCGCGCCCGTCACCGGCGCCGAGGTCTGCATCGTCGCCAACGCCGACACGGTGATGCGCCGGTCCTCGGCCGACCTGATGGCCGAGCAGTTCCCCGCGGTCCAGGTGCGCGGTGACCTGGGCGAGCACGAGACGCTGCTGTCCATCGGGCGGGCGCGGGACCTGCTCGGCTACTCCCCGGAGCACTCCTGGCGCGAGCACGTCTGATCCGGGCCGGTAGGATTGGCAGTCGGACCCCGACAGTGCCAACCAGCTGCCGGTCCACCGCCGATCCAGTGCCAACGCCCCCGGGAGGTGTCTTCGTGGCTGACGACCGCCGCCTGGAGGTCCTCCGCGCCATCGTGGAGGACTTCGTCACGACGAGGGAGCCCGTGGGCTCCAAGTCCCTGGTGGAGCGGCACGCCCTCGGGGTCAGCCCGGCCACGATCCGCAACGACATGGCGGTGCTGGAGGAGCAGGGCTACATCGCCCAGCCCCACACCAGCGCGGGTCGCATCCCCACCGACAAGGGCTACCGGTTGTTCGTCGACCGGCTCAGCGAGGTCCGCCCGATGACCCCGCCCGAGCGCCGGGCGATCCGGGCCTTCCTGGACGGCGCGGTCGGCCTGGACGACGTCGTGGACCGCACGGTGCGGCTGCTCAGCCAGATCACCCGGCAGACCGCCGTGGTGCAGTACCCGTCGCTGTCGGGGGCCACGGTGCGCCACGTCGACCTGGTCCCGCTGCCGCCGGACCGGGTCCTGCTGGTGCTCATCGTGTCCACGGGCCGGGTCGAGCAGCGCCTGGTGGACGCCCCGGGCAACGACGGCGGCACGCTGGAGGAGCTGCGCAACCGTGTCAACGCCGCCGTGGTCGGCCAGCGGCTGCACCTGGCCGCCACCAGCGTCCGCGCCGTGCTGGACCACCCGCCGTACTCCTCGCCCCAGCCCTCTCCGCCGCAGCCCGGCACGCCGGGAGCGGCCGCCACGGCCGGCGCGGTCGTGCAGGCGCTGGCGGACCTGCTGGCCGAGGAGCGGGAGGACCGCATCGTCGTCGCGGGCACGTCGCACCTGGTCCGGCGCGGCACCGAGTTCCCGGGAGAGCTGTCCTCGGTGCTCGAGGCGCTGGAGGAGCAGGTCGTCCTGCTCCGCCTGATGCACGACATGTCCGTGGAGCACCCCGACATCGCCGTGCGCATCGGGCGGGAGACCGCGCACGAGAGCCTGGCGCAGACCGCGGTCGTGACCAGTGGCTACGGCAGCGGCGACGTGGTCGCCCGGCTCGGCGTGCTCGGCCCCACCCGGATGGACTACCCCACCACGATCGCAGCCGTGCGGGCAGTCGCCCGCTACGCCTCGCGGGCGCTCGAGCAGTGACCGCGCCGGCCCCGGCCCCGTACCCCACCGACGGAAGGCACCGCCCCCAGTGAGTGACCACTACGAGACCCTCGGCGTCTCCCGGGACGCGTCTCCCGACGAGATCAAGAAGGCCTACCGCCGCCTCGCGCGGACCCTGCACCCCGACGTCAACGACGGCCAGGGGTCCGAGGACCGCTTCAAGGAGGTCTCGCACGCCTACGACGTCCTCAGCAGCCCCGACAAGCGGGCCGCCTACGACGCCGGCGGCGACAACGCGTTCGGCGGCCAGGGAGCCGGTTTCGGGTTCTCCGACATCTTCGAGACGTTCTTCGGCGGGCAGGGTGGTTCGGGCGGCGCCCGTGGCCCCGCCTCGCGGCAGCGGCGCGGCCAGGACGCCCTGGTCCGGCTCGAGATCGACCTGGAGGAGGCCGTGTTCGGCGCGACCCGGGAGATCCGGGTCGAGAGCGCCGAGGTCTGCAGCCGCTGCCAGGGCAGCTGCTGCGAGCCCGGCACCTCGCCGGAGACCTGCGACGTCTGCGCCGGCCGCGGCCAGGTCCAGCGCGTGGCCCGGTCGTTCCTCGGCCAGGTCATGACCACCAGCGCCTGCCCGCGCTGCGGCGGCCACGGCACCGTCCTGCCCGCGCCCTGCCACGAGTGCTCGGGCGAGGGGCGCGTGCGCACCCGCCGCACCCTGACCATCAAGGTGCCGCCGGGCGTCGACACGGGCACCCGGATCCAGCTGTCCGGACAGGGCGAGGTCGGCCCCGGCGGTGGGCCCGCCGGTGACCTGTACGTCGAGGTCCAGGAGCGCCGGCACCCCCGCCTGCGCCGCGAGGGCGACGACCTTCACACCGTGCTGGAGGTCCCCATGACGGCCGCGTCGCTGGGCGCCACCGTCCAGGTCCCCACGCTGGACGGGGAGCGGGACGTCGAGCTCCAGCCCGGCACGCAGCACGGGTCGACCGTGACCCTGGGTGGCCTGGGGGCGTCGCACCTGCGCTCGCCGGGACGCGGCGACCTGCACGTCCACGTCGACGTCGTGGTGCCCACCCGGCTGGACGACGAGCAGCGGGACCTGCTGCAGCAGCTCGCGACGCTCCGGGGCGAGGAGCGGCCGACCGGGCGGACGTCCAACGGGTCCGCGAGCGGGCTGTTCGGCCGGTTGCGGGACCGGTTCGTCAACGGCTGACCTGGCCGGGGGACGACCAGCCCCGGCTGGCACGATGCCGCGGTGAGAGCCGTCGTCGTGGAGCAGTTCGGGGTCGAGCCGGTCGTCCGTGAGGTGGCCGCCCCCCTCGCCCCGCCGGGCGGCGTGGTCGTCCGGGTCGAGGCGACGGGGCTGTGCCGCAGCGACTGGCACGCCTGGGCCGGTCACGACCCCGATGTCGTGCTGCCGCACGTACCCGGGCACGAGCTCGCCGGGACCGTCGTGGCGGTGGGCGCCGGGGTTACCGGGGTCTCGGCGGGCAACCGGGTCACGGCCCCGTTCGTCATGGCCTGCGGGACGTGCGACCCCTGCCGGTCCGGTCAGCAGCAGGTCTGCACCCGGCAGGAGCAGCCCGGCTTCTCCTACTGGGGGTCGTTCGCGGAGCTCGTCGTCGTCCAGCAGGCCGCCGTCAACCTGGTCCCGCTGCCCGACGAGGTGGCCACAGACGTCGCCGCCCTGCTCGGCTGCCGGTTCGCGACCGCGTTCCGGGCGGTGGTCGCCGTCGGACGGCTGGCCGCGGGGGAGCGGGTCGCCGTGCACGGCTGCGGCGGGGTCGGCCTGTCGGCGGTGATGGTGGCCGCGGCGGCCGGGGCCGGCGTCGTCGCGGTCGACCCGTCGCCGGCGGCCCGCGACCTCGCCCTCCGGTTCGGGGCCGAGGCGGCGGTCGACCCGGCCGGACGGCCCTACGACGAGGTCGCGGCCGAGGTCCGCGACGCCTGCGACGGCGGGGCCCACCTGTCGCTGGACGCGCTGGGGAGCGAGGCCACCTGCGCGGCCTCGCTGGCGGGTCTGCGGGTGCGGGGACGCCACGTCCAGGTGGGTCTGCTGCCGTCGGTGCTCGGGGTCCCACGGGTGCCGCTGCACCTGCTGGTGGCCGGGGAGCTGGAGCTGCTGGGCAGCCACGGCATGGCGGCCCACGCCTACCCGGAGCTGCTGGCGTTGGTGGCGGCCGGGCGCCTGCGGCCCGAGCTCATGGTGACCCGGACCATCGGCCTGGCCGAGGCGCCGGCCGCCCTGGCCGCCATGGGCGGGGCGGCGGGCGCCGGGGTGACGATCATCCGCCCCTGACGGGGGCACCGACCGGCAGCCGGGGCGGGACCGTCACGGCTCGACCGTGACGACCTTGTCGTCGTAGGACACCCACGTGGGTCCCTCGTCGCTCTCGCTGCCGTCCGCCACCACGACGCGGTAGGTGCCCGGCTCGACCGTGAGCTCGACGGCGTAGGCGCTGCGCACCGGGTTGCCGGCCTCGTCCACCGTGGCACCGCCCTCGAGCGCGACGAACGTGCTGTCCACCTCGTCACCGGTGGCCTCGTCCAGCACCAGCACGTCCAGCTCGCCCTCGAACCCGAACCCGACGCCGGCCACCGTCACCGGGGAACTGGTCGTCCCGCCGTCCCGGACCGACTCGATCGACGCCGACGTCCACACCGACTCGTCGAGCGGGTACTCCGGCTCCAGCGTGACGGCGCCCCACACCTCGGCCCCGGCCTGGCCGTCCACCGTCAGCGTGACCGGGGCGGGTCCGCCGTTCGACAGCACGGTGCTGACGACCTGCTGCACCCCCAGCGACGCGAACTCGCTGCCCACCCCGATCCCGAACGCCTCGGCCGGCAGGTCGACCACCGTGCCGCCCGTGTCACCGCCGACCGTCGCGGTGGCGGGGGTGCGTCCGGAGGCCTGGCTGTCCTCGTCCCAGAACGCGTTGCTGTAGTCCGGGTCGTTCGGCAGCGTCGACAGCAGGGCGTCCAACGCGGCCTGGACCGTGGTCTGGCCCTGCCTCACCGTGACCTCGGTCGTCTCGGGGTACAGCGCCGGGCTCTGGACGGTGTCGTCGTGATCACCGGCGAACCACACGGTCAGCAGCTCCACCGGACCGGCGGGCCCGGTCGGCGTGGACGGGGACGGTTCCGGTGACGCCCCGGCGGGCTCCGACGGACCGGTCGAGGTGGTCACGTCCGTCGTGGGCGACGCCGTGGTGGTGGGAGCCGTGCTCGACCCGGCGTCGTCGCCGAGCAGCACGTTCACCACCAGCAGCCAGACGACGACCACGAGCACGGCCACGAGGACGGCGACGGCGAGCACGGTGGGCCAGCGGCGCCGGCGCCCTAGGGCTGGGGTGGTGGTCATGGGGGTGGTCCTCCTGCTCGGATCTGGCCTGCTCGAGGCGATGATCCCCGGGAGGACCGCTGCGGTGGGGGACCTTCGTCCGCGCGCGAGCCCTCCGTTACCGTCGACGGATGGCCGAGGAGTGCGTGTTCTGCCGGATCGTCGCCGGGGAGATCCCGGCCGACACCGTCCACCGCGACGACGACGTCGTCGCGTTCCCGGGACCTGGCCCCCAAGGCCGAGGTCCACGTCCTGGTGGTGCCGCGGCGGCACGTGGCCGACGTCACGGAGCTGGCCCAGGACGCCGACCTGCTCGCCGCCGTGGTGCGGGTGGGGGCGGAGGTCGCCGCGTCGCTGGCGGACGGCCAGTTCCGACTGGTCTTCAACACCGGGGCCGCGGCGGGGCAGACCGTGTTCCACGCCCACGGCCACGTCCTGGCCGGGGCCGGGGCCTCCGCCGTCGGGTTCTGACCCGACCTGGCGGTAACCTGGAACCTCTTCTCGAGGAAGGACCAGGGCCGCCTCCACATGCCTGACATCATCGGCGCACCCGTCGAGGACCCGAGCGGTCCCGCAGCCCAGACACCCGGTTTCGGCACCGGGGCCGTCACCCGCACCTACGTCGTCCCCCGTGGCACCGACGTCGTCGCCCTCCTGGGGGCGCGTGACGAGCACCTCCGCACCATCGAGCGCGGCCTGCCCCGACTGGACGTGCTGGCCCGGGGCAACGAGGTCACGGTCTCCGGCCCGGCCTCGGACGTGGCGTTGGCCATGCGCCTGCTCGAGGAGATGGGCGGGGTCCTGGCCGGCGGCCAGCCGCTGAGCGCGGACGCGGTCGAGCGGTCCCTGACCATCCTGCGCGACAGCAACGGCGGGGTGCGCCCGGCCCAGGTCCTCACGGCCAACATCCTGTCCAACCGCGGCCGCACCATCCGCCCCAAGACGCTCAACCAGAAGCGCTACGTGGACGCGATCGACGCCAACACGATCACCTTCGGCATCGGCCCGGCCGGCACGGGCAAGACCTACCTGGCGATGGCCAAGGCCGTGCAGGCGCTGCAGGCCAAGCTGGTCAACCGCATCGTGCTCACACGGCCGGCCGTCGAGGCCGGCGAGCGGCTGGGGTTCCTGCCCGGCACCCTGACGGACAAGATCGACCCGTACCTGCGCCCGCTGTACGACGCGCTGCACGACATGGTCGACCCCGACTCGATCCCGCGGCTCATCACCGCCGGGACCATCGAGGTGGCGCCGTTGGCCTACATGCGCGGTCGCACGCTCAACGACGCCTACATCATCCTGGACGAGGCCCAGAACACCTCGCCGGAGCAGATGAAGATGTTCCTGACCCGCCTGGGCTTCGGCTCCAAGATGGTCGTGACCGGCGACATCACCCAGGTCGACCTGCCCGGCGGCACGTCGTCGGGCCTACGGGTGGTCCGTGACATCCTGGCCGGCGTCGAGGACGTGCACTTCGCCTACCTCGACAGCGCCGACGTGGTCCGGCACCGGCTGATCACCGACATCGTCGAGGCCTACGACCGGTACCAGGGCTGATGTCGTCCCCCTCCAACGCATGATCGGCACCGCATGATCGACGTCGCCGACGAGTCCGGGACCACGGTCCCCGGGCTGACCGAGGCCGAGATCGGCGAGTGCGCCCGTCACGTCCTCGACGCCATGCACGTGCACCCGCAGGCCGAGCTGTCGGTCGTGCTCGTCGACCCCGACACCATCGCCGTGCTGCACGAGAAGTGGCTGGACCTGCCGGGCCCGACAGACGTGATGAGCTTCCCGATGGACGAGCTGCGTCCGGGTCGGGAGGACTCGCCGTCGGGGCCTGGCCTGGTGGGCGACGTCGTCGTCTGCCCCCAGGTGGCCACCGAGCAGGCTCAGGCCGCCGGTCACAGCCCCGCCGAGGAGGTCCTCCTCCTGGTCACGCACGGTGTGCTGCACCTGCTGGGCTACGACCACGCCGAGCCGGACGAGGAGAAGGAGATGTTCGCCCTGCAGCGACGCCTCCTGCTGGAGTTCCTGGCCCGCGGGCGCCCGGACGGGAACGCGTGAGCTCGGGCACCCTGATCTGGTTCGGTGCCGGCCTGGCCCTCGTCCTGCTCGCCGCCTGGTTCGCCGCCACGGAGGCGGCCCTGGCGCGGGTGACCCGCGGCCACGCCGAGGACCTGCACGCCGCCGGCCGGGGCAAGGCCCGGGCGCTGCGCAGGCTCCTGGACGACACCCCGGCCGCGGTCAACACCAGCACCTTCGGGCGCATCGTCTGCGAGACCGGTGCCGTGGCCGCCGTCGTGGTCGGGCTGACGCACGTGGTCGGACCTGACTGGGTGGTCGTCCTGGTGGCCGGCACGGTGCTGGCCGCCCTGCTCTTCGTCCTGGTCGGCGCGTGCGCACGGACCATCGGCCAGCAGCACGCCGACGCCGTCGCCCTGAGCGGGGCCACCACGGTGCTCCGGCTCGGCGCCGTCCTGGGCTGGCTCGTCCGAGGGCTGGTCCGCCTCGCCAACGTGGTCGTGCCCGGCAAGGGGTTGCCGTCGGGGCCGTTCGCCTCGGAGGCCGAGCTGATCGAGCTGGTCGAGCAGGCCGAGGCCGACTCGGTCATCGAGCGGGACGAGAGCCTGATGCTCCAGCGTGTGGTGCACCTGGGGGACACCGTCGCCCGCGAGGTGCAGGTGCCGCGGCCGGACATGGTCACGCTGGACTCCGGGTCGGACCTCCGGCGCGCGATGCGGCTGCACCTGCGCTCCGGGTTCAGCCGCATCCCGGTCACGGGCCGCGACGCGGACGACGTCCTCGGGGTCTCCTACCTCAAGGACGTCGCGGCCCACCTGCAGGACGCACCCGCCGAGGGGCCCGGCCCCGCGGTCACCGCCGACGACGTCATGCGCGCGCCGGTGTTCGTGCCGGAGTCCAAGGCCGCGGACGACCTGCTGCGCGAGATGCAGGCGGGGTCCGTGCACCTGGCCGTCGTGGTCGACGAGTACGGCGGCGTGTCGGGCCTGGTGACCATCGAGGACCTGCTCGAGGAGATCGTGGGGCAGATCTCCGACGAGTACGACCGTGAGGACCCCGAGGTCGAGGAGCTCGGCCCCGACCGCTGGGGGCTCAGCGCCCGCACCCACCTGACGGCGCTGGGCGAGATCACCCAGCGCGACGTCGAGGACGACGAGGTCGACACCGTGGCCGGCCTGCTCGCCAAGCACCTTGGCAAGGTCCCGATCCGGGGCAGCAGCGTCGACGTGGCCGGGCTGCGCGTCACCGCCGACCGCCGCGGCCGGCGCAACCGGCTGCTGTCGGTGGTGGTCGAGCGGCTGCCCGACGAGGACGATGACGACTACACCGCGGTGGGCGACAGCAGCCGCGGCCTGCGCGACGACGAGAGGCGCACCGATGGACGCGACTGACAGCACGGACCTGACGGCCGAGGACGCCAAGCTCCTGGTCCTGGCCCGGTCTGCGGCGGCCCGGGTCACCGGCTCCGGCGCGGCCGTCCGCGACGACATCGGCCGCACCTACCTGGCCGGGGCCGTGCAGGTGGGCCCACTGCGGCTGAGCGCGGTCCAGGCCGCCGTGGCGCAGGCGGTCGGCAGCGGGGTGAGTCGGCTCGAGGCGGTCGCCGTGGTCGGCGACGAGGACGTCGACCCGGACCTGCTGGCCGCCGTGGGCGACCCGCTGGTCGTGCGCGGATGAGCGCCGACGCCACCACCCCGCCCTACCGTTCGGGCTTCGCCTGCCTGGTCGGCCGGCCCAACGTCGGCAAGTCGACGCTGCTGAACGCCCTGGTCGGGGCCAAGGTCGCCATCACCAGCGACAAGCCGCAGACCACCCGCCGCAGCATCCGGGGCGTCGTCCGCCGCCAGGCCCGTGACGGGGGCGCCGCCGAGCTCGTCATGGTCGACACCCCCGGCGTCCACCGGCCCAAGACCCTGCTGGGGGAGCGGCTCAACGACCTGGTGCGAGACAGCATCGCCGAGGTCGACGTCGTCACCCTGTGCCTGCCGGCGGACGCGCAGGTGGGCCCCGGTGACCGGCGCCTGGCCGCCCAGGTGGCCGAGCAGGTCAACCGTGGCCGGACCAAGGTGGTCGTCGCCATCACCCGGACCGACCTCGGCCGCGGCGACGACACCCCGCAGCGCCTGCTCCAGGCGCAGCAGCTCGCGGCCAACGTGGGTCTCGAGGTCGCCGACTACGTGCCGACGTCGGGCACCACGAACGACGGCATCGACACCCTGGCCGAGGTCCTGGTCTCGCACCTGCCGGCCGGACCGCCCCTGTTCCCGCTCGAGCAGGTCCACGACGTCCCGATCGACGTCCTCATCGCCGAGCTGGTCCGTGAGGCCGCCCTCGACGGGGTCCGCGACGAGCTGCCCCACTCCCTGGCCGTGGTGACCGAGGAGATCGTCCCGCGCGAGGACCGCCCGGAGACCCGTCCGCTGACCGACGTCCGGGTGCAGGTCTTCGTCGAGCGGGACAGCCAGAAGGCCATCGTCATCGGCAAGAAGGGCGAGCGCCTCAAGTACGTCGGCACGCGAGCGCGGCGCGGCATCGAGGGCGCCCTGGGCGTCCCGGTCCACCTGGACCTGCGGGTCAAGGTGGCCAAGGACTGGCAGCGGGACCCCAAGCAGCTGCGGCGCCTGGGTTTCTGACGGGCCCAGGACTACGCGCGCAGCGCCTGGGTGAGCCCCCGACCGGGCCGCCAGGACTCGACGACGATCGCGTCACCGCCGGAGGACATCCGGATCGCGACCACCTCGGTGACGTCGACCCGGAACAGCTCGAACGGCCCGGGTGGCTCCGTCGACCCCTGGACCAGGGCCAGGGCGGCGGGATCGGTCGTCTCGTGGGCGGTGCCGGACAACCGGGCGTCGCCCGACCAGGCCGGCATGTCGTCGGACCCGGAGTGCACGGCCACCCGGGGGTCGCGCCGCAGGTCGGTGAACCGTCGGGCGCCCACCATGCCGGCCAGCCACAGGTCGTC
Organism: Actinomycetales bacterium; assembly: GCA_038258055.1. Classification (GTDB taxonomy): domain Bacteria; phylum Actinomycetota; class Actinomycetes; order Actinomycetales; family JBBAYJ01; genus Aquipuribacter. Next base: position 139,207 of record JBBSQH010000001.1, on the reverse strand, counting down.
CCCGGCGAACACGACCTCGGTGCCGTTCAGCCGGGGCGACCCGTCGGCCCGCAGCGTGGCCATCACCTTGTGCACGTGCGCGTCCAAGCGGCCGCGCACCTCTGCGGCCAGGTCGGGCTGCTCGGCCGCGAACTCGCTCCAGCTGCTCATGCGGGCAGCGAAGCACCGCCCACCGACAGCCCGGCCCGGCCGGTCCGCGACGCGTGTACGGTTGCCCGCGTGCGGATGAGCCTCCTCCTTGGTCGCCGCGCCGGGGCCCACTGACAGGTCGGCCGCCCCTGCGCGGAGGTTCCGTCCTGCCGGCCACCAGGCCAACCCAAGACCCGAGGAACTCCGATGTCCCCCACGATCCACCCCCAGCAGCCCTCCGGCATGCCGTTCTCGCGCTACGTCCCGTTCCACGAGCAGCTCCGCGTCGAGCTGCCGGACCGGACCTGGCCCGACAAGCGCATCGAGGCCGCCCCCCGCTGGTGCGCCGTCGACCTGCGCGACGGGAACCAGGCCCTGATCGACCCGATGAACGTCGAGCGCAAGATGCGGATGTTCGACCTGCTCGTCCGGCTCGGCTACAAGGAGATCGAGGTCGGGTTCCCGTCCGCCAGCCAGACCGACTTCGACTTCGTCCGCGCCCTGGTCGAGACCAACCGCATCCCCGACGACGTCACCATCCAGGTGCTGACGCAGGCCCGTGAGCACCTGATCGCGCGCACCTACGAGTCGCTGGTCGGGGCCAAGCAGGCCATCGTCCACTTCTACAACTCCACGTCCACGCTGCAGCGCCGCGTCGTGTTCGGCCTGGACATGGACGGCATCGCCGACATCGCGACGTCCGCGGCCCGGCTGTGCAAGAAGTACGCCGAGGACGTGGGCGACACCGAGATCCGCTTCGAGTACTCCCCGGAGTCCTACACCGGCACCGAGCTGGAGTTCGCCAAGCGGGTCTGCGACGAGGTCGCCGACGTCCTGGAGCCCACCCCGGACAACCCGCTCATCGTCAACCTGCCGGCCACGGTCGAGATGGCCACGCCCAACGTGTACGCGGACTCCATCGAGTGGATGCACCGCAACCTGCAGCAGCGCGACTCCCTGGTGCTGAGCCTGCACCCGCACAACGACCGGGGGACCGGCGTAGCCGCGGCCGAGCTCGGCCTGCTGGCCGGCGCGGACCGGGTCGAGGGCTGCCTGTTCGGCAACGGCGAGCGGACGGGCAACGTCGACCTGGTCACCCTGGCCCTCAACCTGTTCAGCCAGGGCATCGACCCGATGATCGACCTGTCCGACATCGACGAGGTCCGGCGCACGGTCGAGCACTGCAACCAGCTGCCCGTGCACGAGCGCCACCCCTACGGCGGCGACCTGGTGTTCACGGCGTTCTCCGGCTCGCACCAGGACGCCATCAAGAAGGGCTTCGACCACCTCGAGAAGGACGCCCGCGAGGCCGGGGTCCCCGTGGCCGAGCACGACTGGGCCGTCCCCTACCTGCCGGTGGACCCCAAGGACCTGGGCCGGTCCTACGAGGCGGTCATCCGCGTCAACAGCCAGTCCGGCAAGGGCGGCGTCGCCTACCTGATGAAGACCGAGCACAACCTGGACCTGCCGCGTCGGCTGCAGATCGAGCTGTCCCACGCGGTGCAGCTGCAGGCCGACCTGGGCGGCGGTGAGGTCAGCGCGGCCGAGCTGTGGACGGTGTTCGCCGACGAGTACCTGCCCGCGGACGGCGGCGAGCGCTGGGGCCGGTTCGAGCTGCGAGCGCTCGAGGCCAAGGGCAACGTCGACGAGGACGACACCCTCACGGTCCGGATGCGGGACGGCGCGGACGAGGTGACGCTCACCGGGACCGGCAACGGCCCGATCGCGGCGTTCACCACGGCCCTGGCCCAGGTCGGGGTCGACGTCCGGGTGCTCGACTACGCCGAGCACGCCATGAGTGCGGGTGGCGACGCCACGGCGGCCGCCTACGTCGAGTGCGCCGTCGGAGGGCAGGTGCTGTGGGGCGTCGGGGTCGACCCCAACATCGTCACCGCCTCGCTCAAGGCCGTCGTGTCCGCGGTCAACCGGGCGCTGCGGGGATGAGCGTCCCGCCGGCGGGGGACGGGCGGCCGCAGGGCTTCGGCCCGCCGCCCGCCGGTGGGCCGCCAGCTCCCGGGTACGGGCCGCCGCCGGGGTACGGGCCGCCGCCGGGGTACGGGCCGCCGCCGGGGTACGGACCGCCGCCGGGGTACGGACCGCCGGGGCCTCCGACCAGCGTGCTGGCGATCGTCGCCCTGGTCTGCGCCGCGGTCGCCCCGCCGGTCGGTCTTCTGCTCGCGTGGCTCGCCCGCAAGGAGACCGACCCCGTCACCGGTACGCGCTCGGGACGCGAGCTCGCGACGGCGGCGCTGTGGCTGAACGCCGTCTTCACCGGCTTGATGGTGCTGCTCGTCGGCTCGTTCGTGCTCCAGCTCCTCGGGATGGCCCTCTCGACGCTGCCGACCTTCCTGGGTGCGCCCGCCGGCTGAACGGCTCCGGCAGGGCAGACTGGGCCCGTGGGTCTGTACCGGGACAGCGGGGTCGTGCTGCGCAGCCACCTGCTCGGTGAGGCCGACAAGATCGTCACCCTGCTGACCTACGACAACGGGCTGCTGCGGGCCGTGGCCAAGGGCGTGCGGCGGACCAGGTCCAAGTTCGGCGCACGGCTCGAGCCGATGTCCCACGTCGACCTGCAGCTGCACACCGGCCGCTCGCTCGACATCGTCACCCAGGCGGAGTCGCTGCACCCGTTCGCGCAGTACGTCGGGGCCGACTACGCCCGTTACACCGCGGGCACGGCCATCGTCGAGACCGCCATGCGGCTGCTGCCGGTGGAGCGGGAGCCGTCGCCGGCGCTGTACCACCTGCTGGTCGGCGGCCTCCATGCCCTGACGGTCACCAAGCGGGAGCCGGGACTGGTGCTGGACGCGTTCGCGCTGCGCTCGCTCGCGGTCGCCGGGTACGGCCCGGGCTTCGACTCCTGCACCCGCTGCGGCGCCCCGGGCCCGCACTCCGCGGTCGCCCTGGACGCCGGCGGCGTCGTCTGCCCGCTGTGCCGCACCCCCGGGGTGGCGCACGTGCCGCCGGAGTCGGTGGCCCTGCTGGGGCACCTGCTCAGCGGGGACTGGGAGGCCGCCGAGGCCAGCGAGGACTGGGCCCGGCGTCGGGCCAGCGGTGTGGTCACCTCGCTGCTGCAGTGGCACCTGGAGCAAGGTGTCCGTTCGCTACGACTCGTGGAGCGCCCGTGAGCCCGGTCATGCCACCCCCGCCGCACCCCCGCGGCGCCCGCCCGCCCGCCATCCCGTCCGAGCTGGTGCCTCGCCACGTCGCCGTCGTGATGGACGGCAACGGCCGGTGGGCGAACAGCCGCGGCCTGCCCCGCACCAAGGGGCACGAGGCGGGGGAGGCCGCGCTGCTGGACGTCGTGGCCGGAGCGGTCGAGCTCGGCGTCAGCCACGTGTCCGCCTACGCGTTCAGCACCGAGAACTGGAAGCGCTCCCCGGAGGAGGTCGCGTTCCTGATGGGGTTCAACCGGGATGTCATCCGGCGCCGCCGCGACCAGATGCACTCCTGGGGCGTCCGGGTCCGGTGGGCCGGCCGTCGGCCCCGGCTGTGGCGCAGCGTGATCGACGAGCTGCAGAAGGCCGAGGAGCTCACGCAGCACAACACCGGAACCACGCTGACCATGTGCGTCAACTACGGCGGGCGGGCCGAGATCGTCGACGCGGTCACGGCCATCGCCGCCCAGGTCAAGGCCGGTCGGCTCGACCCGAGGAAGATCGACGAGGCCCTGCTCGCGGACCACCTCGACGAGCCCGACATGCCCGACGTCGACATGTTCTGGCGGGTGTCCGGCGAGCAGCGGACCTCCAACTTCCTGCTCTGGCAGTCCGCCTACGCGGAGATGGTGTTCACCGACGAGCTCTGGCCCGACGTCGACCGTCGCTCCCTGTGGGCCGCCTGCGAGATCTACGCCCGCCGCGACCGTCGGTGGGGCGCGGCCGTGGACCAGGTGGGCAGCTCGACCTGAGCCGCGCCGGTCGTCCGGGCGCGACACGTGCGGACATCGGCACTACTCAGAACAGACCGTCGCAGCTAGCGTCCCCTCCGTGACGACAGGCCAGGTGGACGACGCCGTCCAACCCGCCCCCAGCCGCTCCCGGAGGTGGCGCGACGGCCTGGGCGGCGACGGGATCATCGGAGCCGCCGCGGTCAGCCTGGCGTTCATCCTCGTGCTGCTGCTGCGCGAGCAGATCGCCGACCTGATCGACCAGCCGGGGGTGACGACCTGGTCGACGGTGTTCGTGTCCCTGGTCATCCAGGCCGTGCCGTTCCTCGTGCTCGGCGTCCTGCTGTCGGCCCTGCTGGTGGTCTACGTGCCGCAGCGCTGGATCACGGCCGCCGTGCCCAAGCAGACCGGTCCCGCCATCGGCGTCGCCGGGCTGTCCGGGGCGGTGCTGCCCGGCTGCGAGTGCGCGTCGGTGCCGCTGGCCGCCGGCCTGGTCCGCCGGGGCGTCCCCCAGGCCGCGGCCCTGGCGTTCCTGCTGTCGGCCCCGGCCATCAACCCGGTGGTGCTGGTGGCGACCGCCGTGGCGTTCCCGGGTCGGCCCGAGGTCGTCCTCGCCCGGTTCCGTGCCTCCCTGGGCGTGGCCGTCGTCGTGGCCTCGATCTGGGCCCGGTTCGGCAACGCCAAGCTGCTCAAGCTGCCCTTCCGCGAGGACGACAGCGACCAGCCCAGGTTCGTCCGGTTCCGGGCCGCGCTGCAGCACGACCTGCTGCACGCCGGCGGGTTCCTGGTGCTGGGCGGCGCGATCGCGGCCACGGTCAACACCGCCGTGCCGACCACCTGGATCGACGCGCTCGCCGACAACCTGCTGCTGGCGATCCTGTTCATGGGCCTGCTGGCCGTCGCGGTCAGCATCTGCTCGGAGGCCGACGCGTTCGTGGCGGCCAGCTTCGCCCCGCTGCCGCTGCCGGCGCTGCTGGCGTTCATGGTCGTCGGGCCCGCGGTCGACATCAAGCTGGTCGCGATGCAGACGGGCTGGTTCGGCCGGGCCTTCACGGTGCGCTTCGCGCCGCTGACGTTCGCCGTGGCCCTGGTGGCCTCGCTCGTCGTCGGGGTGATCCTGCTGTGAGTGCTGCCGGAGACGGTGCGGGTACCGCTCGCACGACCGTGGGGGTGCTGCCATGACGAACGCCGTGGGTGCGGCCGTGATGATGATGCTGGGCGGTGCGTGCCTGCGTCTGGTCATCGGCGGCGGGTACGTCGACTACGTCAAGGAGGTCATGTACCTGCCGCTGCTGGCCAGCGGGGTCATCCTGTTCGCGCTCGGTCTGGTGGGTCTGCTGCGCGAGACGGCGCCGGGAGCGCTCGGCGGGCACGCGGGTCACGGCCACGGGCACGGCGAGCCGCGGGTGGCCTGGCTGCTGCTGATCCCGGTGCTGGCCGTGTACCTGGTCCCGCCCCCCGCACTCGGGGCCGACAGCATCGACCGCGGTGGGTCCCGGGTGACGGAGCCGATCTCCCCCTACGGTCCGCTGCCCGACGGCGACGTGGTCGAGCTGACCATGCGCGAGTTCGTCGAACGGTCGGTCTACGACACCACGGGTGCGCTCGAGGGTCGCACCGTCCGGCTGACCGGGTTCGCCGTCCCCGCCGGCGAGGAGGCCCAGGGGGGCCCGTCGGCCGAGGACGTACCCGTCGGGGGAGGGGACGCGGCGTTCACGCTGGCCCGGGTGAGCATGTTCTGCTGCGCGGCCGACGGCTACGCGTTCACCACCGACATCAGCGGTACCGACGAGCAGCCGCCGCCCGACACCTGGGTCACCGTGACCGGTCAGATGGTCCCGTTCGAGGGCGAGGTGGACGTCTACAGCGTCCCCACGCTCGAGGTGGCGTCGCTGGAGTACATCGAACGGCCCTCGAACGTCTACGAGTAGGCGGCGCCTCCCGGCACGGCCCATGCACACATAGGCATTATGAGAACAGTTCTCAACTGACCTACGTTCGGCTCATGTCGAGCCCAACCAGTCCTGACCGCCGTCCGTCCGTCCTGACCGCTGCCGCCGTCCTCGTCCCGTCCTTGCTCCTCGCCGCCTGCGGATCCGGTGGGCCCACCGACGACACCTCGATCGCCCCCGGCGCCGCCCCCGCCCCGAGCCCGTCCGCCGTGAGCCCCCAGCCCAGCCCGGAGCCGTCGGTGGCCGCCGACCCCTGGGGCGGCTCCGACCCGGAGGCCACCGAGGTCGAGGCCAGCGCCCCCCGGCTCGCCGTCACCCACGCGGACGGCATCCTCGTGCTCGACGCCTCGTCCCTGGAGACCGTGGCCGAGCTCGACCTCGAGGGGTTCACCCGCCTCAACCCCGCCGGCGACGGCCGTCACGTGATGGTGTCGACCACCGGTGGCTTCGCCGTGCTGGACGCGGGCACCTGGGCCCGGCCCCACGGCGACCACGACCACTACTACACGGCCGAGCCGCGCCTGAGCAGCGTGATGTTCCCCGCCGAGGAGCCGGGTCACGTCGTGACGCACGCCGGGCGCACCGTGTTCTTCGACGACGGCACGGGCGGCATCGTCTCGCTCGCGTCGGCCGACGTGGACGACCCCGACGCGCCGCGCGTGGAGACCGCGACGGCCGACGCGCACCACGGGGTGGCCGTCGAGCTGGCCGACGGGTCGATGGTCGTGACCGAGGGCACGTCGGACGCCCGTTCGACCGTGCGGGTCCTGGACGCCGACGGCACCGAGGTCGCCCGGACCGATGACTGCCCCGGGGTGCACGGCGAGGCCACGGCCGCCGACGAGGCCGTGGTCGTCGGTTGCGAGGACGGCCTGGTGATGTGGACCGGCGGTGAGCTGACCAAGGTGGCCAGCCCGGACGCCTACGGTCGCATCGGCAACCAGGCCGGGTCGGAGTCGTCGTCGGTCGTCCTGGGCGACTACAAGTCCGACCCCGACGCCGAGCTGGAGCGCCCCACCCGGGTGTCCTTGACCGACACCGCCACCGGTGAGCTGCGCCTGGTCGACCTGCCCGCGTCGTACTCCTTCCGCTCGCTGGGCCGCGGCGACGCGGGCGAGGCCCTGGTGCTGGGCACCGACGGTGCGCTGCACGTGATCGACCCCTCGACCGGCGAGCTCACCCGATCCGTCCCGGTCGTCGCGGCCTGGGAGGAGCCCGAGGAGTGGCAGCAGCCGCGCCCGACGCTGTTCGTGCACGACGGCACCGCCTACGTCACCGAGCCCGCCACCGACGAGCTGCACGCGGTCGACGTCGAGACCGGCGAGGTGTTCGCCAGCGCGGACCTGGGCGTGACGCCCAACGAGGTCTCGGGTGCCTCCGGCGACGTCGAGGCCGGCAGCGAGGAGCTGGCCGAGGGTGAGGACGGCCACGACCACGGGGACGGCGAGGACGAGGACCACGAGGACGAGGACCACGAGGGCGACCACGACCACGACCACGAGAGCGTCGAGCCGTCGACGGACGATGCCTGAGCCGACCTCGACCGCAGGGGCGTCCGCTGTCGCGGGCGCCCCTGCGGCGCGTCGTCCGAACCGCACCGGCGTCCCGTCGGCACGCCGCCGGGCGGCCGTCGTGGTGGCCGCGCTGGCGGGGCTGGCCCTGCCGGCCTGCGCCAGCGGTCCCTCCTCGTCGGTGGCGCCCGACCCGGTGACGGAGGGCCGGGTCGAGGTCCTGACGTCGTTCTACCCGCTGCAGTACGTGGCCGAGCAGGTGGGTGGGGACGACGTGGACGTCAGCAGCCTCACCCCGCCGGGCGCCGACGGGCACGACGTCGAGCTCACCCCGTCCCAGGTCGCCCGCCTGGGCGAGGTCGACCTGGTCGTGCACGTGTCGGGCGGGCTGCAGCCGGCCACCGACGACGCGCTGGAGGTGGTGCCGCCCGCCGCCCTGGTGGACGCGGCGGACGTCGTCGCCCTGGCGCCGACCGGAGGGTCGAGCGGACCGGTCGACCCCCACTTCTGGCTCGACCCGCTGCTGCTGGCGCAGGTCGGGGACGAGGTGGCGGTGGCGCTCGGCGAGGTCGACCCCGATCGGGCGCAGACGTGGACCCGCCGCGCCGCCGACCTGCGGGACCGCCTCGAGGGGCTCGACGTCCAGCTCAGCGCGGGGCTGGCCCCGTGCGAGGGTGCCGCGCTCGTGGTCTCGCACGAGGCGTTCGGCTACCTGGCCGACCGGCACGGCATCGAGCAGGTCGGCCTCACCGGTATCGACCCGGAGGTACCCCCCACCCCGGCACGGCTGCGGCGCGCGGTCGAGGTGGTGCAGGGTCGCGACGTCGGGACGGTGTTCTTCGAGCGCTCGGCCGGACCGCGGGTGACCCAGGCGCTGGCGGAGGACCTGGGCCTGGCGACCGGGGTGCTGGACCCGTTGGAGCAGCACCCCGGTGCCGGTGAGGACTACGAGAGCGTCATGAGGGCCAACCTGACCGCGCTGACGCACGGCCTGACCTGCGGCTGAGGCGGAGGCGCGTCAGGCGTCGGCGCAGCCCGGGCAGGTGCCGGTGATCTCGACGGTGTGCACGGCGTCGACGAACCCGCTGTCCCGGGCGACGCCCGCCGCCCAGCGCTCGACCACGCGGGACTCGACCTCGACCGTCCGCCCGCACACCCGGCAGACCAGGTGGTGGTGGTGGCCGGTGCTGCAGCGGCGGTAGGTCACCTCGCCGTCCTCGCCGCGCCGCAGGTCGACCGCGCCGTCCTCGGCCAGCGTCTGCAGCGAGCGGTAGACCGTGGCCAGGCCGATCCGGTCCCCGCCGGCCCGAAGCGCGGCGTGCAGGTCCTGGGCGCTGAGGAACTCGTCGGTCGCCTCGAGCGCGGCGGCCACCGCGGCCCGCTGCCGGGTGTGCCGTCGGACGGGCTGCGTCTCCGTGCTCACGGTGACCAGCCTGCCATCAAGGGGTGAGCGGGCGGCGCTCAGCGGGGCGACCCCGCCTCGTGCTCGGCCTGCGCGTCGTCGTCGGGGGCGGGCTCGTCCGGCGCCTCGCCCGTGTGCGAGCGGGCGTCGGCCACGATGTGCGCCACGTGCTCGTCGGCCAGGACGTAGGCCACCTCGCGGCCGCGTCGGGTGCGGGTCACCAGGTCCGCGTCGCGCAGGATCCGCAGGTGCTGCGAGACGAGCGGCTGCGGCAGGCCGAGCGCGTCGACCAGCTCGTGGACGCACATCTCGCCGTCGGTGAGCAGGCTCACCAGGGCGATGCGCACCGGTGAGCTCAGGGCGCGGAACAGCTCGCTGACGTCCTCGTAGTCCTCCAGGACGTTGGCCGTCCTCGACAGGTCGGCCCGGTCGGTCTCGTGGGTCATCGGTCCCTCAGTGCTCGTCGTAGCCCACGCCGTGGCGCGTGAGCCGGGGGGAGTGGCGGTGGCCGTCGTGCACGTAGTCCACGTGGTCGCGGTGCACCACGGCGGGGTGGTCGCAGCCGGCCTCGCCGTGGACGTGCTCGCCGTGGTGCACGTGGTCCCCGTGCACCTCGTCGTGGTGGCGGCGTCGGTGCACGACCGCGCGCACCTGGTTCAGCACCGCCCTGACCACGGCCGTCACCACGAACGCGGCCACGGTCAGCAGCACGATGGTGCCGCCCGACGGGGTGTCGGCGTAGAAGCTGATGGTGGTCCCGGCCAGGGACGCGACGAGTCCGGTGGCGCAGGCGACGACCACGGTCTGGGCGAAGCTGCGGGCCACCAGCTGGGCCAGGGCGACCGGGACCACCATCAGGGCGCTGATCAGCAGCAGGCCGACCACGCGCATGCTCAGCACCACCGTGGCCGCGACGAGCACGGCCAGGACGATGTTGACGGCCAGCACCGGCAACCCGGAGGCGCGGGCGAACTCCTCGTCGTCGCTGACGGCGTACAGGGTCCGACCCAGGACGGCGACCGTCACGACGACCAGCAGGGCCAGGCCGGCGAACAGGACCAGGTCGTCCCCGGTCGTCGTCGTGATGGACCCGAACAGGTAGGCGACCAGGCCGGCGGGACTGCCCTCCGGCGACAGGCTGACCAGGACCACGCCGGCGGCGATGCCGGCGTAGAACAGCATCGCCAGGGCCAGGTCGCCGCTGGTCCGGCCCGAGGCCCGCACCAGCTCCAGGGCGACGGCCGCGAGCACGGCCGCGACCAGGGCGACCCAGGTGGGGGAGCTGCCGGTCAGCAGGCCGATCGCGACGCCGGCCAGGGCGACGTGACCGATCCCGTCGCCGATCAGGGACAGCCGCCGCTGCACGACGAAGACGCCGACGGCCGGGGCCACCGTGCCGACCATGAGGGCGGCCAGCAGCGCGCGGCGCATGAAGTCGTAGTCGAGCAGGGCCAGCACGGTCAGGTCCTCCGCAGGTCGACGGCGGGGACGCTGACGTCGGAGACGACGGCCCCGTCCTGGAGCGTGACGGCCCGGTCGGGCACGTCGACGAGCTCGCCCAGGTCGTGGGTGACGACCAGCAGGGCGCGCCCGGTGCCCTTGACCTGCCGCAGCGTCTCGACCAGGGCCTCGGTGCTGACGCGGTCCACGCCGGCGGTCGGCTCGTCGAGCACCAGCAGCCGTGGTCCGGACACGATGGCCCGGGCGATCAGGACCCGGCGCTGCTGACCGCCGGACAGCTCGGCGACGCGGGAGCGGGCCCGGTCGGCCAGGCCGACCTCGTCCAGCGCGGCCAGCACGCGGTCGCGGTCCCCCCGCCGCGGCGGCCGCCAGAAGCCCCGGGAGGCCAGCAGCCCTGACCCGACGACCTCGGCCGCGGTGCTGGGCACGGCCCCGGACACGCTGTGGCGCTGGGGCACGTAACCCACCAGGGACGCGGCGGCGGACGCGCCGTGCTCGACGTGCTCGCCCAGCACGTCGACGTGGCCGCTCAGGATGTCGGCCAGGCCGAGGATGCCCCGGACCAAGGTGGACTTGCCCGAGCCGTTGGCCCCGAGCAGTGCGACGGCCTCACCGGGTGCGACGTCCAGGTCGGCGTGGTGGACCACCGGGCGACGGCCGTAGCCGATCGTGGCGTCGCGCACCGACAGGGCCGGGGTCGCGGACGGGGCGATGACCTCGTCGGCGACCTGCGGCCGGGACCCGGTGCCGCTCAGGTGCACGCCTGCCCGGAGCGGACGGCGTCGATGTTGGCGCGCATGACCTCAAGGTAGTCCTGGCCGGCCGAGTCGTCGGTGAGTCCTTCGAGCGGGTCCAGGACCATGACGTCGACGCCCGCCTCGGCCGCGACGGTCTCGGCGATCGCCGCGGACACGAGGGTCTCGGTGTAGACGGTCCGGATCCCGTTGTCGGCCACGTAGTCGGAGATCTCCGCCTGGGCGCGGGCATCGGGCTCCTGGTCCGGGGTGATGCCGTTGATGGACCGGATCTCGAAGCCGTACCGGTCGGCGAAGTACCCGAATGCGTCGTGGGCCGTGACGAGGGTGTCGACGTCGCAGGAGGCGAGGGCGCTCTGAGCCTCTCCGTCGAGCGTGGTCAGCTCCGCCACCAGCGCCTCGGCGTTGGCGGTGTAGGTGTCGGCGCCCTCGGGGTCGGCCTCGGCCATGGCGGTGGCGACCTGCTGGGCGGCCTCGGCCATGGGGGTGGGGTCGGTCCGGTAGGGGGGGTCGGTGTCGCCGTGGTCGTGGTCGTGGTCGTCCTCGGTGCCCGGCTCCTCGTCGCTGTGCTCGTCGTCGTCGGCGTGGTCGTGCGGCTGCGCGTCCTCACCCAGCTCGCGGTCGGCGACGCCGGTCAGGTCGACCACGGGGACCTCGGTGCCGGCCAGCGCCTCGTCGACCGCCGGCTGGAACCCGCCGAGGGCCACGACCAGGTCGGACTCCGTCAGACCCACCAGTGCCTGGGGGCTGAGCTCGAGGTCGTGGGCCTCCGCGCCGGGCGGGGTGAGGCCGGTGACGTCCGCCCGGTCCCCGCCCACCTGCTGCGCCAGGAACTGCAGCGGGTAGAAGGCGGCGACGACCGACAGCGCCGGAACGGCCGCGTTGCCGGCGGCGCCTGCCTCAGGGGACGCGCCGGCGGCCACCGGCGCCGCCGCGGGGCTCGCTCCCTCGTCGCCCGTCCCGCCACCGCCGCAGGCGGCCAGCACGAGGGCGGCGGCCAGCGCGGTTCCGAGCAGGACAGGTCGCGGAGCAGAGGTCATGCGGATCATTCTGAGAATCATTCGCCTCAAGGACAACTGCACCCGGCTGCATGCGTCGGTCCGTTACCGTCGCCGGGTGCTCGCGATCACGCGCTACCAGGTCCCCGCCGACGAGGCCGGGTCGTTCCTCGACCGGGCCCGGACCGCCCTGGAGGCCCTCGCGGCTCGCCCGGGCCACCAGTGGGGGACCGTGGCGCGCTCCACCGACGACCCGACGACCTGGACGATGAGCACCCGCTGGGAGAGCGTCGGCGCCTACCGACGCGCCCTGGGCGCCTACGAGGTCAAGCTGCACGCCCACCCCCTGATGTACCTGGCCGTCGACGAGCCGAGCGCGTTCGAGGAGCTGCTGGTCAGCGACGCGACGGGTGCTGTGGTCGAGCACAGCAGCGACCGGGCGCGGGACGCGGACACCTTCGACCTCGGGGACGCGCTCGGCTGAGCGGGACCTGCGCCGGACGCGTGCACGACCTCGCACGCGGACGCCCTAGCCTGGGCGGGCTCGCCGACACCCCAGCCGGACGGAGAACCGACATGGCAAGCAAGGCCCCCAACCGCATCGACGACGTCGTCAGCCTCAGCAAGCGCCGCGGGTTCGTGTACCCCAGCGGCGAGATCTACGGCGGCACCCGCTCCGCCTGGGACTACGGCCCCCTCGGCGTCGAGCTCAAGGAGAACATCAAGCGCCAGTGGTGGCGCTACATGGTGACCAGCCGCGAGGACGTCGTCGGCCTGGACTCCTCCGTCATCCTGCCGCGCCAGGTCTGGGTCGCCTCCGGCCACGTCGGGGCGTTCAGCGACCCGCTGACCGAGTGCACCAGCTGCCACAAGCGCTACCGCGCCGACCAGCTGCTCGAGGAGTTCGAGGAGAAGAAGGGCCGGGTCCCGGAGAACGGCCTCGCCGACATCGTCTGCGTCAACTGCGGCACCCGTGGCGCGTGGACCGAGCCCCGCGACTTCAACGGCCTGCTCAAGACCCACCTGGGCCCCGTCGAGGACGAGTCCGGCCTGCACTACCTGCGCCCGGAGACCGCCCAGGGGATCTTCGTCAACTTCGCCAATGTCATGGGCTCCGCGCGCAAGAAGCCGCCGTTCGGCATCGGCCAGATGGGCAAGAGCTTCCGCAACGAGATCACCCCCGGCAACTTCATCTTCCGCACCCGCGAGTTCGAGCAGATGGAGATGGAGTTCTTCGTCGCGCCCGGCACCGACGAGGAGTGGCACCAGTACTGGATCGACCACCGCACCGACTGGTACGTCGACCTGGGCATCAGCCGTGACAACCTGCGCCACTTCGAGCACCCGCAGGAGAAGCTGTCGCACTACTCCAAGCGGACCGTAGACATCGAGTACAAGTTCCACTTCGCCGGCAGCGAGTGGGGTGAGCTCGAGGGCATCGCCAATCGGACCGACTTCGACCTCAAGACGCACTCGGAGCACTCCGGTCAGGACCTGTCGTACTTCGACCAGACCACCAACGAGCGCTGGGTGCCGTACGTCATCGAGCCCGCTGCCGGTGTCGGTCGGCCGATGATGGCGTTCCTGCTCGAGGCCTACACCGAGGACGAGGCCCCCAACGCCAAGGGCGGGGTCGACAAGCGCCTGGTGCTCAAGCTCGACCGTCGCCTGGCCCCGGTCAAGGTCGCCGTGCTGCCGCTGTCGCGCAACACGGACCTGTCGCCCAAGGCCAAGGACCTCGCGGCCCAGCTGCGGAAGTCGTGGAACGTCGAGTTCGACGACGCCGGCGCGATCGGGCGCCGCTACCGCCGTCAGGACGAGATCGGCACGCCGTTCTGCATCACGGTCGACTTCGACACCCTGGAGGACCAGGCCGTGACCATCCGCGAGCGCGACACCATGACCCAGGAGCGGGTCGGCCTCGACGCCGTCGAGGGCTGGCTCGCCGCGCGCCTCCTGGGCTGCTGACCCCCCGTTTCGACGCAACGGCACACTCCGTCGCCCTATCCGACGCAACGGCACCCTGCATCGGTTCGGATCCGACGCAGAGTGCCGTTGCGTCGAAACGTGGACGGTCGGCTCGACGCGAGCAGGCGCCTGGTCGTGCTGAGCGTCGGACCCTCTGAGGGGGGAGACCGGCTCATGCTGGCCCGAAAGGCCTCCAACAGGGCGTCGACCACCTGGGCCTGCGGCAGCACGCGCTCCGTCAGGTCGCCTGTGTCGCTGGTGACGCAGGGCATCCCGGGGTTCAGGACGCGAGCGATGGCACCCCGGGCACGCGGGCCCCACGGCGGCACCTCGTCGGCCAGGCGACCGATCGGGACCAGGACCACGTAGGTGGGCTCCCACCACGCCCTCACCGCTGCTCGTGGCCTCGCGGCTCCGGAGCGGGTTCAGACCAATGCCCCCGCAAGGGGCCTCGGATCAGGCGGCCTGTGAGCGCATCACCGCCAGGACGTCGGGACGGGGACGGGTGCGTCCCGACGCCAACGTGGCCAAGAGCTCACCGACCAGCTCGCGTGGCTCCTGACGCATTCGACTCGGGGTCCAGGGCACCGTCGTGACGCCGAACCGGGCAAAGCGTGCCCTCTTGGCCTGCGTCCTCTCCCACCCCTGAGGGTCCAGGTGCCACTCGCGCGAGTCGATCTCGACGGCGACACCCTCCTCGTCGAACCAGGCGTCGGGGCAACCGACCAGCTCGCCCGCAGGGGTGACGAGGTCGTGGTTCCACAGGGCGGGAGGTGCACCTCCCTGCTGCATGAGCACCCGGGCCTCGGCCTCGACGACCGACCGGATGCCCCCGACGATCTCGTCGGCCACCAACCTCACGCGAGCGGTGCCTCGACGCTGGGCCAGGCGCACCTCCTGCAGCAGGTCGGCCTGCAGGCACAGCCTGCGTTGCACGGCCTCCGCGACCATGGCCTGGACGGAGTCCAGACGTGGAGTCCTCCGTGCGGCGTCGACCAGCGCCCGCGCGACGGGCGCGCACGGGAGGTCCTCACCAGGTACGGCCCGCGGCAGGCGTCGGGTGCGCTCGCAGACGACGAAGCCGACGGAGACGCGTCGACGCTCCGCAGGTATGAGGACGTGGACCGGCTCCCCGGTCGGCAGTCGACGCAGGCCTCGCCTTCGGAGGCTCTCGAGGCCGGTCAGGACGGCCTGGTCGTGACCTGCGTAGAGGAGGGCCGCGAAGGCGCGTTCGTCCGCGGTCGGCGTCCCTCGGTGCAACAGCACCACCCCCGGCAGCACTCGCGTCCAGTACCCACCCCGGGGTCGGGTCCGGTGGGCGATGGAGGCCGACGGCATCCCGAGCGCGCTCAGCTGGGAGAGGGTGACGCACCTGTGCTGGGCGGCCGACAGCGCTTCGAGGGCCTCACCGTTCATCGCAGGTCGTCTCGGCATGCCACATGGTCGTGACGCCTCACCCGCCTGCGCGGCAGGCAGGAGGGATCTGGGGATGAGGACGGCGTGAAGGAGCCTGTGCATACGCGCCGGCCTGCTCCGGACCGCCGCGTGGCGACGACGTGTGCCGTTGCGTCAGCCCTGAGACGACGCAACGGCACACACCGTCACATAGGTCGACGGAGGGTGCCGTTGCGTCGGAAGGGGGCGGCTCAGGCGCGGGCGGGGGGCTGGTCGCCGGTCTCGAGGGCGCCCTGGTACTGCTCGATGACGTCGTCGACGAGCTGGGCGTGGGTGTAGCCCATGACGTCGTAGCCGGTGTGCGAGCTGCCGTCCACGTCGAGGCGGGAGTAGGTGTCGCCGAGGTCCTCGCTCGTGCGCAGGTAGCCGGGGACGGTGGCCTCGCGCGGCTCGACCCGGTAGCGGAAGTCCTCGCCGTCCTGGACCTCGGCCCTCAGCTCGACCCCGGGGCGGCCGTCGTCGCGGTGGGTCGAGGCCGTCACGCCGTCGTCGCGGAGCCCGGCGGCCACCTGCTCCAGGGCGGGGAAGCAGATCTCGTCGAGGTAGGCCTCGGCGGCCTCCTCGTCGGGGTAGGCCGCCCCCGGGTCGACCCGCCGTCGCCAGCTCTCGGACCCGTAGCGGTCGGCGGCGCCCGGACCCCGGATGGGCTGGTCGCCGGGCACGGTGCCCCGCAGCATCTCCGCGCGCAGCGCCTTGTAGAGCCCGGCCATCACCAGCACCATGACGAAGGCGAACGGCAGGCCCATGACGATGGTCGCGCTCTGCAGCGTCGGCACCCCGCCGACGAACAGCATCGCGATGGTCAGCAGGCCCGTGACCACGCCCCAGAAGATCCGGACGCTCGGCCCGGCGTCGTCCTCCGGGGTGGGCAGGTGCGAGGACAGGTTGGCCATCACCAGCGCGCCGGAGTCCGCGGACGTCACGTAGAACAGCAGGCCGATCACGGTGGCCAGGCCGGCGACGAACGTGAACGCCGGGTAGTCCATGAGCAAGGTGTAGAACCCCCGTTCGGGGGTGTTCATGGCCAGCTCCCCGAACGCCGCGTCACCCTGACGGACGGCGTCGATCGCGCTGTTGCCGAAGATCGAGATCCACATCAGGACGTAGCTGAACGGGATGATCAGGGTGCCGGCGACGAACTGCCGGATGGTCCGCCCGCGCGAGATTCGCGCCAGGAACAGCCCGACGAACGACGCCCAGGCGATCCACCAGGCCCAGAAGAACAGCGTCCAGTCGGCCAGCCAGTCGACCGGCTGGTCGAAGGCGAACGTCTGCAGGGTGCGGCCGGGGAAGGTGGAGACGAAGTCCCCCACGTTGAGCACCAGGCCGTTCAGCAGGAACGCGGTCCGCCCGGTCAGCAGGATGAACCCGGCCAGCCCCAGCGCGAGCAGCACGTTGAGCTGGGACAGCCGCTTGATGCCCTTGTCGACCCCGCTGACCGCCGACACGATGGCGACGGCCACCGCGACGGCGACGAGGCCGATCTGGGCGCCCTGCCCCTCGGGGAGGCCGAACAGCAGGTAGAGCCCGTAGTTGAGCTGGACGACCCCGATGCCCAACGACGTCGCGACCCCGAAGATCGTGCCGAGCACGGCGGCGAGGTCGACGGCGTCACCGACGGGGCCGTGGATGCGCTTGCCGAAGATCGGGTACAGCACCGACCGGATCGCCAGCGGCATGTTCATCCGGTACGAGAAGTACGCCAGGGCGATGCCCATCAGGGCGTACATGCCCCAGCCGTTGATGCCGTAGTGGAACAGCGTCCAGGCCGTGGCCTCGCCGGCCGCCTCGACCGTGCTGCCCTCGCCCGTGGGTGGGGCCAGGTACTGCGTGACGGGCTCGGCGACGGCGAAGAACATCAGGTCGGTGCCGATACCGGCAGCGAACAGCATGGACGCCCAGGCGAAGGTGCTGAACTGCGGTGTGGAGTTCTGCGGGCCGAGCTTGACGTGGCCGTAGCGCGACAGCGCGAGGAACACGACGAAGACCAGGGCCACCGTGGCCAGCAGGATGTAGAACCACCCGAACCAGGTGCTGATCCACCCGACCAGGGACCCGATGGCCCCGGCGGCGGCGTCCGGCATCACCATCGCCCACAGGGCGACGATGACGACGCCGATGGCCGAGCCGTAGAACACGGGCCGCTTGATGCGCGGGCGCGCCGGTGTCGCTGCGCTGCCCGTGGGGGCGGTGGTCGTCCGTTCGCTCATGCGTCCTCCTTCAGCAGGTCAGCGCACTTCTCGCCGATCGCCATCGTCGTGATGTTGGGGTTGACCGCGCCCAGGAAGGGCATCACCGAGCCGTCCGCGACCCGGAGCCCGCGCACCCCCCGGACCCGCAGCTGCGGGTCGCACACGGCCATCGGGTCGCCGTCCGGTCCCATCCGCGCGGTGCAGGCCGGGTGGTAGACGGTGTTGTGGGTCTTGGTCACGTAGTCGGCGATCTCGTCGTCGGTGACCACGTCGGGCCCGGGGGCCAGCTCCGCGCCGGCCCAGCCGGCCATCGCGGACTGCGCGACGACGTCGCGGGCCAGCCGGATGCCGGCGGTCATGACGCGCATGTCGTGGCCGTCGGGGTCGGTGAAGTACCGCGGGTCGACCTTGGGCCGGTCCCGGAAGTCGCGCGAGCGCAGCTGCACGGTGCCGCGGCTGCGGCCCTGGGTGACGTTGGGCGTCAGGCAGAAGCCGTTGTCGGTCGTGGGGTAGCCCCAGCGGACGGTGTTCAGGTCGAACGGCACCGACCCGAAGTGCATCATCAGGTCGGGCAGGTCCAGGCCGTCCTCGGTCGTCGCGAACAGCCCGATCTCCCAGAACTGGCTCGACGCGGTGACCATCGGCTGCTTCGAGTCCCACATCACCAGGCCCTCGACGTGGTCGTCGAGGTTCTCGCCCACGCCGGGGGCGTCGACCAGCACGTCCAGGCCGTGCTCGCGGAGCTGGGCCGCGGGACCGATGCCCGACAGCATGAGCAGCTTGGGGGTGTCGATCGCGCCCGTCGACACGATCACCTCGCGGCGGGCCGTGACGACGCCGTGGTGGACCAGGTCCGGGGCCATGTACTGCACCCCGGTGGCCCGCAGCGCCCCGTCGGCGTCGGGGGTGAGGACGACCTTCTCGACCCAGTGCCCGGTCCGGATCTCCAGGTTGGGGCGCTGGTCGATCACCGGGTGCAGGTAGGCGTGGGAGGAGGACATCCGGTCCCCGGCCTCGCCGGCGTTGATCTGGAACCAGCCTGCACCGTTGCGGACGGTCGGGCCCTCGTTGAACTCCACGGTCGGCAGGCCCGCCTGCGCGGCGGCCTCCAGCAGCGCGACGCCGCAGGGGTCGACGGCCGGGATGGTGCGCATCCGGACCGGTCCGCTCCGGCCGTGGTGCTCACCGGGCCCGGTGTTGCTCTCGAGCCTGCGGACCAGCGGGAGGACGTCGTCGGCGCCCCAGCCGGTGCAGCCCATCGCCTCCCAGGCGTCCAGGCCCTCCCGCGGCGGGTGGAACGCGATGCAGGAGTTGTGGGAGGAGCAGCCGCCGAGCACCTTGGCCCGCGCGTGGCGCAGGAAGCTGTTGCCGTTGGTCTGCGGCTCGACGGGGTAGTCCCAGTCGTAGCCGGAGTCGAGCAGGTGCATCCAGTCGGCCAGGACCAGGATGTTGTCGTCGCCGACGTCGCTCGGCCCGGCCTCCAGCAGGCAGACCGTGACGTCGGGGTCCTCGCTGAGCCGGGCCGCCACCACGCAGCCGGCGGTGCCGCCTCCGGCGATCACGTAGTCGAACTCGTCGGTGGTACCGACCGGGGTCGTCCCGGTCTCGGGGGCCGTGCCGGCCATCTGTCCTCCTGGGTGTCGTCGTCCTCGTCGGCCCCCCGGCCCCCGGTGTGGTGCTGCTGGTCGCGTTCTCAGCCCTTGAACTGGCCGACCGGTCCCGGCGCGGTGCTGCGCCAGACGTGCTTGGTCTCCAGGTACTCGTGCAGCCCCGCGGGGCCGAGCTCCCGGCCGTTGCCCGACATCCGCATTCCGCCCCACTCGGCCTGCGGCACGTAGGGACCGAAGTCGTTGATCCAGACCGTGCCGTGCCGCATGGCCGCCGCGACGCGCTCGCCGCGCTCGACGTCCGCGGTCTGCACCCCGCCCGCCAGGCCGTAGCTGGTGTCGTTGGCCAGCTCGACCGCCTCGGCCTCGGTGGTGAACCGCTCGACGGTGAGGATCGGGCCGAAGGTCTCCTCCTGCACTATCCGCATCGACCGGTCGCAGCCGTCGAAGACCGTGGGGGAGTAGAAGAACCCGCGCTGCAGGTCCTCGCCGTCGGGCCGCTTCCCGCCCGTGACCAGACGCGCCCCCTCGGACAGCCCGAGCGCCACGTACGCCTCGACCTTGTCGCGGTGCTCGGCGGACACCAGGGGCCCGGACTCCACGCCGTCGTCGAAGCCGTTGCCGAGCCGGATCCGCTCGGCGCGGTCGGCCACCCCCGCCACCAGGGCGTCGGCGATCGAGTCCTCGACGATCAGGCGGGTCCCGGCGGAGCAGACCTGACCGGCATGCAGGAACACCCCGGTCAGCACCACGTCGACCGCGGTCTCGAGGTCGACGTCGGCGAACACCACCTGCGGGTTCTTGCCGCCGAGCTCGACCGTGGTGCGCTTCACGGTCTCGGCCGCGGTCCGGATGATGGCCCGGCCGGTGTCCAGGCCGCCCGTGAAGGAGACCAGGTCGACGGCCGGGTGCCCGGTCAGGACCGGCCCGACCGCTGCGCCGCCGCCCAGCAGCAGGCCGACCGAGCCGGCCGGGTAGCCCGCCTCGGCCAGCAGCCGCACCAGGTGCACGGTGCTCAGCGGCGTGACCTCGCTGGGCTTGAGGAGCACGGTGTTGCCGACGGCCAGGGCCGGGGCCACCTTCCAGCACATCTGCAGCAGGGGGTAGTTCCACGGTGCGATGAGCGTGCAGACGCCGACGGGCTGGTGCACGACCCGGCTGACGACGTCGTCGCGGCCGACGTCGACGGTGCGGTCCAGGTCGACGAGCACCTGCTCGGCGTAGTAGCGGAAGACCGCCGTCACGTCGTCCACGTCGACGAGGCTCTCCGGCAGGGTCTTGCCGGTGTCCTGCGTCTCGGTCCGGGCGATCTCGTCGCGGTCCCGCTGCAGCAGGTCCGCCGTGCGGTGCAGCAGCGCCGACCGCTCGGCCACGGGGGTGGCGGGCCACGTCCCCTCGTCGAAGCAGCGGCGGGCGGCGAGGACGGCCGCCTCGGCGTCGGCCTCGTCGGCCTCGTCCACGACGCGGAAGACCTGGCCGTCGTAGGGGTTGACGAGGTCCCGGGTGCCGCCGTTCAGGGCGGGGCGCCAGGTACCGTCGATGAAGAGCTCAGGCATGTGCGACCTCCACGGCGCGATGCCGCGATCTCGTGGGTTCTGTCAGCTCGTGCGGCCTTCACCGTATGGCAATGATCATGACCGAGCGTGGTCGCAGAGGCCGAACGGCCCCGTCAGGAGGGGCGTCGTACCTGGTCAGGCGCTGATCTAGGAAAGTTCCCGATCGGCGAAGAGATCTGCTCCGAGCCGGCTCAGCCCAGCTCGAAGTGGGCGTCGGTCAGCTCCTCCGACCGGGTCCACAGCGCAGCGGCCTGGTCCCGGTCGCGGGCTGCGGGCGGGACGGTGGCGGCCGCGACCGAACGGCCGCGGACCTCACCAGGTCCCTTGGGCCCGTAGTACTCGCCCCCGGACGCGGCCGCGCCGGTCGCGGCGTACAGCTGCGGCAGGGCGGCCTGGTCCGGTCCGGACAGCAACAGCTTGGAGATGCGCTCGGCGATCCGGGGCATGGCCATGGTCGACATCAGGTTGGTCCCGCTGACCCCCGGGTGCGCGGCGAGCGAGACGGTCTCGGCGCCCGCGGCGCGCAGCCGGCGTTCCAGCTCGAACGCGAACAGCAGGTTGGACAGCTTGCTCGCGCCGTAGGCGGCCTGCCGGTCGTAGGGGCGGCTCTGCCACTGCAGGTCGTCCAGGTCGACCGCGCCGGCGCGGGCCGCGAGGCTGGACACCGTGACCACCCGCGAGCCGGGCACGGTGCGCAGCAGCGGCAGCAGCCGAGCGGCCAGCGCGAAGTGGCCCAGGTGGTTGGTGCCGATCTGCAGCTCGAACCCGTCGGCGGTCTCGCGGCGCTCCGGCGGCATCATCACCCCGGCGTTGAGCAGCAGGACGTCCAAGGCCTCGACCCGGCCGCGGACGTCGGCGGCGGCCCGCTCGACGCTGCCCAGGTCGGCCAGGTCCAGCGGGACGACCTCGACCGCAGAACGCGGCGCGGCCTCGAGCACCGCGGTCCGGGCCCGCTCACCCTTCTCGGCGTCGCGGCTGGTCATCAGGACGCGCGCGCCGGCTGCGGCCAGCGCCTTCGAGGAGGCCAGGCCGAGGCCGTCGCTCGCGCCGGTGACCAGGACGGTGCGGCCGCGCATGTCGGGGGTCTGCATGACGTCACGGTCGCACGTCCCCGTCGCCCCCGCGCACCCGGAGCGCCACGCCCGCGGTGGTGGCTCGCGCAGGTCCTAGAGTGCTGCGCGTGAAGATCGACGACAGTGCTGTCCTGATCACGGGTGCCGCCTCCGGGCTCGGCCACGCCACCGCCCGACGGCTCGCCGCCGACGGTGCGAGGGTCGTGCTGGTCGACCTGCCGGGGGAGCGGCTCGACGCTGCGGCCGCCGGGCTGGGCGACCAGGCGACCGCCGTGGCCGCCGACGTCACCGACCCCGACCAGCTGGCCGCCGCCGTGGCCGCCGCGGTCGACCGGGGCCCGCTTCGGGTGGCCGTCGCGTGCGCCGGCATCGCGCCGCCGACCAAGACGTTCGGCAAGCGCGGTGTCGCCCCGCTCGACGGGTTCACCCAGGTGGTCATGGTCAACCTGGTCGGCACGTTCAACCTGTTCCGACTGGCCGCCGGGGCGATGGCCGGCAACGACCCGGTCGACGGCGACCGCGGCGTCCTGGTCGGCACCGCGTCCGTCGCGGCCTTCGACGGGCAGGTCGGTCAGGCCGCCTACTCCGCGTCCAAGGGCGGGGTGGCCGCCATGACGTTGCCGGTGGCCCGCGACCTGGCCGAGCACGCGATCCGGGTCATGACCATCGCGCCGGGGATCATGGACACCCCGATGCTGGCCGGCCTCCCCGAGGCCGCGCGGGAGTCCCTCGGCACACAGGTCCCGCACCCGGCCCGGCTGGGGCGTCCGGAGGAGTACGCCGAGCTCGTGGCGCACATCGTGTCCAACGGGCTGCTCAACGGCGAGACGATCCGACTGGACGGTGCGATCAGGATGGCGCCGCGCTGACTCAACCACGCTGACCGACCACGCTGACCCGACCACCCTGTACCGGTCCGTACCCTGGAGCGGTGAGCACCACGACCCTGCGCCCCGAGGCGCCCGCCGGCCTGCGCCTGGGCGACCGGCTGCTGCAGGCACCCGTCGTGCTCGCCCCGATGGCCGGCATCACCAACTCCGCGTTCCGTCGGCTGTGCCGCGAGCTGGGCGGTGGGGCCGGGCTGTACGTGTCGGAGATGGTGACCAGCCGAGCGCTGGTCGAGCGGACGCCGGAGTCGCTGCGCCTGACCGAGCACCACCCGGACGAGCCGGTCAAGAGCGTCCAGCTCTACGCGACCGACCCCGCCACCGCCGCCGCCGCCGTCCGGATGCTCCTGGCCGAGGACCGCGCGGAGCACGTCGACCTCAACTTCGGCTGCCCGGTGCCCAAGGTCACCCGCAAGGGTGGCGGGGCCGCGCTGCCCTGGAAGACCGACCTGTTCGCCGCCGTGGTGCGTTCGGTGGTCCGGGCGGCCGACGGCCGCATCCCCGTCACGGTCAAGATGCGCAAGGGCATCGACGACGACCACCTGACGTACCTGGAGGCGGGCCGGATCGCCGTCGACGAGGGGGCCGCCTGGGTCGCCCTCCACGGGCGCACCGCCGCTCAGCTCTACGCCCCGTACGCGGACTGGGACGCCATCGCCCGGCTGCGGGACGCGCTCCCGGCCGAGGTCCCGGTGCTGGGCAACGGCGACATCTTCTCCGCCGAGGACGCCGTGGCGATGGTGGCCCGGACCGGCTGCGACGGCGTCGTCGTCGGGCGCGGTTGCCTGGGCCGGCCGTGGCTGTTCGCCGACATCGCGGCGGCCCTGGCCGGCAGGGACGAGCGGACCCGCCCCGGTCTCGCGCAGGTGCTGTCCGCGTTCCGTCGCCACGCCGAGCTGCTGAGCGAGAACATGGACGACGAGGCGCGCGCCTGCCGCGACATCCGCAAGCACGTGTCCTGGTACCTCAAGGGCTACCCCGTGGGTCACGAGTCCCGCGTCCGCCTGGCCCTGGTGGACAGCCTGGCCGAGATCGACGAGGTCGTCGCGGGGCTGCCCGACGACGCGCCCTACCCGGGTGAGGCCGCCGAGGGCCACCGGGGCCGCGCCGGCAGCGCCCGCCCGGTGTCGCTGCCCGAGGGGTGGCTGTCCAGCCGCGACCTGGACGCCGAGACCGCCGCTCGGGTCGCGGCCGCCGAGGCGTCGGTGTCCGGTGGCTGATGGCTACCGCGGCGACGGCTACTCCGTCAGGGAGCACCCAGGCGGGCCTGCGACGATCGACCGCGTGACCCGACGTGCCCCGCGACGCCGACGTGCGTCGCGGACCCTCGGCACGCTGCTGGTCCTCGCCCTGCTGGCGGTCCTCGCTCTGCCGGCCGTGGTGGCCCTGCGCGTGGTCGCGGTCGCCGGGCAGGAGCAGCGCGTCCCCGCCGACGCCGTCGTGGTCCTGGGCGCGGCCCAGCTGGACGGCGAGCCGGCGCCGGTGCTCCAGGCCCGGCTGCAGCAGGCGCTCGAGCTGTACCAGGACGGGCTCGCACCCCTGGTCGTCACCACCGGCGGCGGGCAGGAGGGCGACCGGACCACCGAGGCCGAGGCCGGACGCGACTGGCTGGTCGATCACGGCGTGCCCGACGACGCCGTGGTGGCGGTCGCCGAGGGCGGCGACACCTACGACAGCCTGCTGCCGGTGGCGACCATGGCGCGCGAGCGGGGCTGGGACGGCGTGCTGCTGGTCAGCGACCCGTGGCACGTCTACCGGGTCCGGACCATGGCCGACACCCTCGCGCTGCCCGTCGCCGGGGCCGCCCCGACCCGCACCGGTCCCAGCACCGGCGAGGACTCCCGCCCGGTGTCCTACGTCGTGCGCGAGACCGGTGGGGTGCTCGTGCACCAGGCCCGCGTGGTGCTCGACCGCCTCCGCGGTCTCGGGTCCTGAGGCCCGGTCCCGTGCTCCCGGACGGCTACGACGCCCACTCCTGCGCGCGCTGGGTCGACGAGCCCGCCAAGAACCCCCGCCGCACCCCGTTCGCGCGCGACCGGGCCCGCGTCCTGCACGCCTCGGCGCTGCGCCGGCTCGCGGCCAAGACGCAGGTCGTCGGGCCGGACAGCGACGACTTCGTCCGCAACCGGCTGACGCACTCCCTGGAGGTCGCGCAGGTCGGCCGCGAGCTCGGGGCCGGGCTGGGCTGCGACCCCGACGTCGTGGACACCGCCTGCCTGGCTCACGACCTGGGCCACCCGCCGTTCGGCCACAACGGCGAGACCGTGCTGGACGCCGTGGCCGCAGACATCGGCGGGTTCGAGGGCAACGCCCAGACCCTGCGCGTGCTCACCCGGCTGGAGCCCAAGGTCGTCGACGCCGACGGTCGCAGCGCCGGGCTCAACCTGACCCGCGCCAGCCTGGACGCCACCACCAAGTACCCGTGGCTGCGGGGCGAGGGCCCGGGTGGACCCGACGCCGTGAAGTGCGGGGTCTACGCCGAGGACCTCGAGGTGTTCGGCTGGCTGCGCGAGGGCACGCAGCCGCTGCGACGCAGCCTGGAGGCCCAGGTCATGGACCTGGCCGACGACATCGCCTACAGCGTCCACGACGTCGAGGACGGTGTGGTCGCCGAACGGCTGGACCTGCGCTGGCTGGACGACCCGACCAACCGGCGCGACGTGTCGGCGACCGCCACCCGCTGGTACCACCCCGACCTGCCCGACGGTGCCGTGGACGAGGCCCTCGACCGGCTGCGGGCCCTGCCGGAGTGGGTGGCGGGCTTCGACGGGAGCCGTCGCGCGCTCGCGGCGCTCAAGTCCATGACCAGCGGGCTGATCGGACGTTTCGTCCTGGCCGCCGACGAGGCCACCCGGGCCCGCTTCGGCGACGGCGCCCTGACCCGCCACGACGCCGACCTGGTGGTCCCGGACGACACCCTGGCCGAGGTGGTCGCGCTCAAGGCGGTCGCGGCCCACTTCGTCATGAGCGCCGACGAGCGGCTGCCCGTGTACGCGCAGCAGCAGGAGCTGCTGGCCGAGCTGGTCGACGCGCTGCTCATGGCCGGGGCCGAGGTGCTCCAGCCGCCGTACGCGGCCGACCTGGCCGAGGCCGCGGACGACGACGCGGTGCTGAGGGTCGTCGTCGACCAGGTCGCCGCGCTGACCGACACGAGCGCCGTGGTCTGGCACCGGAGTCTCGTCGGCTGACGGCAGGTTCCTGGTGCGAGCCCCCGCGGGGCGTGCTCGACTGGGCCCATGAGCGATCACGGGAGCCGGTACGTCGTCGTCGGAGCCGGACTGGCCGGGGCCACCGCCGCCGCCGCGGTCCGCGAGGCGGACCCCGACGCGGTGGTGACCGTCCTCGGGGAGGAGGCCCACCTGCCCTACGAGCGTCCCGGGCTGTCCAAGGACTACCTGCAGGGCTCGAGCGGGACCGACGACCTGCTCGTGCACGACGCGGGCTTCTACGACGAGCACGGCATCACGGTCCGGCAGGACGTCCGGGTCGTCGAGATCGACCGCGTCGCGCGCGAGGTGGTGAGCGCCGACGGGGAGCGGCTCGGGTACGACCGGCTCCTGCTGGCCACGGGGTCCGCCCCCCGCCGGCTGCCGGTCGACGGCGCCGACCTCGACGGCGTCCTGACGCTCCGCACCGTCGAGGACTCCGACGCCGTCAAGCAGGCCATCGCCGACGGCGGGCCGATGGTGGTGGTCGGGGCCGGCTGGATCGGTCTGGAGGTCGCTTCCGCGGCCCGTGCCGCCGGGCTCGAGGTGACGGTGGTCCACGACGCCTCCGTGCCCTTGCAGCGAGTCCTGGGCGAAGCCGTGGGGACCCGGTTCGCGGACCTGGTCACCGCGGCCGGCGTCACGCTGGTCGGGAACGCCTCGGTGGAGGCCTTCACCGGCGAGGGCCGGGTGGACGGCGTCCGGCTGGGGGACGGGCGGACCCTGCCCGCCAGGACGGTCGTGCTGGGTGTCGGCATCACGCCCCGCACCGAGCTGGCCGAGGCGGCCGGGCTGCAGGTCGACGACGGCGTCGTCGTGGACGCGACGTTCCGGACCGCGGACGAGGCCGTGTACGCCGTGGGCGACGTGGCGCGGGCGCACAACGAGTGGGTCGGTGAGGCGGTGCGTCTCGAGCATTTCGCCGCTGCCAACGACGGCGGGCCGGTCGCGGGCCGAGCGATGGCCGGTCGGGAGGGCGCCCGCTGGGCCGTCCCGCCGTTCTTCTGGAGCGACCAGTTCGGCGTGGGCCTGGAGTACCGCGGCTGGGCGGACCCGTCCCGGCACCACGTCGTCATCCGCTCCAGCGCCCCGGCGTCGCAGACCGGCACGCCCTGGTTCGCGTTCTGGCACGACGCCGGCCGGCTGGTCGCGGCCCTGCACGTGGACGGCTGGGACGACGCCGACACGGTCAAGGACCTGGTCAGCAGCCACGCCGTGGTCGACGTGGCCCGGCTGGCCGACCCGGACGTGCCGCTGAGGGACGTGCGCATCTGAGGGCAGCCGCGGACGCGTCGGGCCCGGGCGGCCGGGGTGAGGTCTGGCGCAAGTCGCTGACCGGCGGGTACCGGGTGCTGCAGGTGCTGTGCCTGATGACCGGCGTGGTCGGTCTAGTGGCGCTGTCGGCCACGCCGGTCGAGTCCTGGTTCCGGAACGGCGTCGGTGCCGTGGTGGGGCTGCTCATGGCGGCGCTGCTGGTCTGGACGGTCTGGTTCGGCCTGGGGTGGGCGTTCCTGGCCGTCCGTCGCGGTCGGGTCACCATCGGGTTCACCGCCGTCGCCTGGGCGCGACCGACGTTCCCGCTGTCGGCGGTGGCCGCCGTCGACAGCGTCGAGGTGGACGTCTTCGACCACGGTGGGCGGGTCGTGGGTGGTGACCGGGCGGCCGAGGGTCTGCTGGTCACCAGCGGCGGGCGGGAGGCCGTACGGCTGGAGCTGTGGGACGGCAGCACGTACCTGGTGACGCTGCGCCGTTCCGAGCAGGTGGTGGCCCGGCTCCGGGAGCTGATGGGTGAGCCCACGTAGGCTCCCCGGGTGGTCAGACGGAGGGGCGACGCCGGGTCGCGGCCTGTCGTGCACCGCGGACCGTTCTGGTCGAACGCAGTGTCGATGGCCGGGCTCTTCCTGGTGGTCCAGCTGCTCTTCGCGGTGGTGTTCGGTCCTCAGGGGCGTGGTGTCGTGCAGCTGGGGTCGACCGCCGCGGTGTTCGGCGTGCTCTGGACGCTCACCATGCGTCCCTGGTTGCGCATCTCCCGGGCCGACCTCGCGGTCGGGCACGGCCCCTTCACCCGGATGCGGCTGGGCCACGCCCAGGTCGACGTCGTCCGGGACGTCGCCCGGGCCTCGCGCCGGGGGCGACCGTCGCTGCACGACATCGGCTCCTCGCCGTTCGGGCCGCGCCTGGTCATCGTGAGGGCCAACGGGTACCCGGTCGCGGTGGCCGTGTCGGACGTGGCCGAGGCGATGGACGACCTGCGGGCCGTGGGGGTCCCCGTCTCGTCAACAGGCTGATCCGGGCGCCGACCGGCGGCGCCTAGACTCACCGGGTGGCTGGGCGGATCAAGGACGAGGACGTCGCCGCGGTCAAGGAGCGCATCCACCTGGACGAGCTGGTGGGCGACCACGTGGCCCTGCGTCGGGCCGGGTCGGGCTCGCTGAAGGGTCTCTGCCCGTTCCACGACGAGAAGACGCCGTCGTTCCAGGTCCGGCCGCAGGTGGGGCTGTGGCACTGCTTCGGCTGCGACGAGGGCGGCGACGCCATCGCCTTCGTCATGAAGATCGACCACCTCGACTTCGCCGACGCCGTCGAGCGACTGGCGGCCAAGGTCGGCCTGCAGCTGCGCTACGACGAGACCCCCGGGCGCGGTGGCGGGGCTCCGCGCCCCCCGGCCGGGCAGCGCCAGCGCCTGGTGGACGCCAACGCGGCCGCCGCCCAGTGGTACGCCGAGCAGCTGATGACCCCGGACGCGGCCGAGGGCCGCACCCTGCTGGCCGAGCGCGGGTTCGACCGGGCCGCCGCGGAGCACTTCGGGGTCGGGTTCAGCCCCCGCGGGGGCGAGGAGCTGCTGCGGCACCTGCGCGGGCGCGGGTTCACCGAGGACGAGCTGATGACGTCCGGTCTGGCCGGGCGCAACAGCTCCGGTCGGCTGTACGACCGGTTCCGCGGCCGTCTGATGTGGCCCATCCGCGACGTGACCGGCGACGTGGTCGGCTTCGGTGCGCGGCGGCTGTTCGACGACGACCGGATCGAGGCCAAGTACCTCAACACCTCCGAGACGCCGCTGTACAAGAAGTCGCAGGTCCTCTACGGCGTCGACCTGGCCAAGAAGGACATCGCCCGGGAGCGGCGGCTGGTGGTCGTCGAGGGGTACACCGACGTGATGGCCGCCCACCTGGCCGGCGTCACCACCGCGGTCGCCACCTGCGGCACGGCGTTCGGCGACGACCACGCCCGCACCGCCCGGCGGCTGATCGGCGACGTCAACGCCACCGGCGAGATCATCTTCACCTTCGACGGCGACTCCGCCGGGCAGAAGGCGGCCATGCGGGCCTTCGCGTCGGACCAGCAGTTCGTCGCCCGCACGTTCGTCGCGGTCGAGCCGTCCGGCAAGGACCCGTGCGAGCTGCGCCAGCTCGAGGGCGACGCCGCCGTCAGGGCCCTGGTCGAGCGGCGGGTGCCGATGTTCGAGTTCGCGATCCGGTCCACCTTCGCAGAGTTCGACCTGGACACCGAGGAGGGCCGGCTCGGCGGGCTCGACGCGGCCGCCCCCATCGTCGCCGCGATCAAGGACCGCGAGCTGCGCTACCGGTACGCGGTCAACCTGGACCGCTGGCTCGGGTTCCTCGACGAGAAGTTCGTGGTCGGGCGGGTGTCGCGGGTCAGCCGCAACGGCGGGCCTCCCGGGGCGGGCGGCCCGGCCGCCGGACCGACGCGACGCCCGCAGACGCGCGTCGACGCCGACGACCCCGTCGCGACCACCGAGCGGTTCGCCCTGGCGTGCGCGCTGCAGGTGCCCGACCACGTCGGCGCCCAGGTCGACGCCCTGGGCGACGACGCGTTCACCGTCCCCGCGCACCGCGTGGTCCATGAGGCGGTCATGGCCGTCGGCGGCGCCACCGGGCGCACCGGGGCCGAGCTGGTCAGCGCCGTCCGCGAGATCGCGCCCAGCGCCGTCGAGCAGCTCGTCACCCGGCTGGCGGTCATGGACCTGCCGGCGGGGGAGAAGGAGCTGCCACGGTTCGCGGTCGGCATGGTCGCCAAGGTGGCCGAGGTCGAGGCCAACCGGGCCGTGATGGACGCCATGCGACGGCTCAACCGGCTGTCGCGCGAGGAGGACGTCGAGGCCTACCAGCGGGCGCAGACCGTGCTCGCGGAGGCCCAGGCCCGGCAGCGGTCGCTGCGCGACCGGGCCCAGGGAGGGACGAGCCCATGAGGCTGCGACCGGTCAGGCTGCCCGCGGCGGTACAGCAGGCCGCCGGGCTCGGCGACGGCGAGCGGGTGCTGGCCGTGTCCGCGGTCGACGGCGGCTGGACGTTCGCGACGACCCACGCGCTGCACGTCGTGACCACGCTGGCCGACGGCGGGGCGCCTGACACCGCCCGGCGGGTGGCCTGGACCGACGTCCGCTCCGCCACCACGGTGCCCAGCGAGCGGCTGCTGGACGTGCGTCTGGTCGACGGGGCCCGATGGAGCGTGCCGGTCGGCGCCAAGCCCGGTCGGTTGCCGGAGGCCGTCCGGGAGCGGGTGCAGAACAGCGTGGTGCACTCGAGGTTCGTCGAGGTCAGGCGCAACAAGGGCGTGCACGTCGTCGCCCGGCGGACCCCCGAGGAGGACGTGCACGTCCAGGTGGCCGTGGACGACGGTGTCGACGCCACCGGCGAGGACGTCCGGGCCCAGGTGGAGCAGGTGAAGCGGGAGATGACGGCCGAGCTGCGGCTGGACGAGCGACAGCGCCCGACCTGACCGAGGCACGGCTCACTCGGTGCTAACCTCGTCAACGCCTTGCGTTGCACCTGACGCCGGGTGCCAGCGATCCCGCCTAGCTCAATTGGCAGAGCATTCGGCTGTTAACCGGAGGGTTACTGGTTCGAGTCCAGTGGCGGGAGCACGACAGGAACGGCCCCTCATCTGCGGAGACGCAGGGAGGGGCCGTTCGCGTGTCCGCTGGTCCGGCTGCGGTCAGGGCCCGCACGAGGGACATCTCCGGAGGTCCATGACACGCGGCTCGGCGACACCTACCGTGGCGTCGTGCCCAGCCTGACCATGCACTTCAGCGGCGGTGAGGTCCTCACCCTCAACCTGCTCCAGGACCGCGACGTCGAAGAGATGGCTGACCGGCTCCGGGCGCCCAGCCCCGGGCGGTGGGTCGCCGTGTCCCGCAAGCGGTACGTCCAGACCGGGCAGATCGCCTACCTCGACGTGCAGCTGTCCACCGACGACTGAGCAGCTCCGGGGCCGGCCTCAGGGTTCCACGACGACGGGCTCGACGGGCGCCACGGCGGCGGACAGGCTCGTCAGCTCGCGCGGGACGCCGGGGTCGTGGGCCTTGAGCCGGTGGAAGCAGTGCGGGCACGGCTGGTCGAACCAGCGCGCGGGATTGGGCCACCCCTGACGCGGCTCGTTGCCGGGAGCCGGTTCGCAATAGCGACAGTCAGGGCAGGTCCTCACGTGGAGTGACGCTAACGGCACTGGGGGTTCCGGTCGAGGGTCTGAGGGCCCAGTTGTGCACCGGGCCCGGTGTGGCTGGGTAGGTTGCTCCGGTCGGCCGCGGCCGGCGCGGGGCAGTAGCTCAGTCGGTTAGAGCAGCGGACTCATAATCCGTCGGTCGTGGGTTCAAGCCCCACCTGCCCTACGGGACGTCGTGCGGGCTCGGTAGATGCGTGACGTCAGCGTCGGTTGGTCCTTGACGCCCGCTGCTCGTCGTCACCGTCCCGAGGCAGGCCCCATGAGCAGTCGGCCGTCGGCTGTCACAGGCGCCACCTCGTCGGTGGAGAACACATCCACCGTCCCACCGGCCACGGGCGGGCTGCAGTTGGTGGTGACGTGGGACCAGGTGTCCCCGGCGTCGTAGCCCAGGTGATGTTCAGACCCGCAGCTCCCGGCCGTCCCTGAGCCCCAGGAGGGTCGACGCTGGCGTCCCGCGACCGCAGGGACGACAGGACGTCCAGGCCTCGGCTCGTCGGTGTGCCGGGCTCGGTCACTCCCGCTCGGGGACCGCACCCCACGACCGGACCTCGTCGGGCGCCACGAGCCAGGTCGCAGAAAGGCCGCTGCCGACGTCGCGCCAGCCGTCGTCCAGCCCGTAGTCCAGGGCGTCGAGCATGGCCTGCGCCGCCTTCACGGTGAGCAGGTCCGGCTGCTGGCAGTCGTGCCCAGGGGCCCACGCCAGCACGAACTGGGAGTCGGGCCGGGCGATGAGCACCGCGCACGCCCCGCCCGTCCCCAGACCGTCCGGCCAGGACACCACGCCGAGGCCGCCGGCGATGCGCCGGGCCGCCAGCTGCACGTCCGGGTCGTGTTCAGGTCTCATGTCCCGAACGCTAGGGCAACGTGAGGGATACGGTCGTCGCGGCCGGAGCCCGCGACTACCGGAGGTCCTCTGTGGGACGTCTCGTCTACGCCAGCATCGGGTCGTTGGACGGCTTCGTCGCCGACGCCCAGGGCGGCTTCGACTGGAGCGCCCCGGACGAGGAGGTCCACGGCTACCTGAACGAGCGGGACCGGGCCGTCACCGCCGAGCTCTACGGTCGACGCCTGTACGAGGTGATGAAGGTCTGGGAGACCTACGGCACCTCGGCCGAGGCCACCGACGTCGAACGGCAGTACGGCGAGCAGTGGCGGGGCAGGCCGAAGGAGGTGTTCTCGACGAGCCTTTCGTCGGTCGAGACGTCGCGGACCACGCTGCACCGGCACTTCGACCCGGCGGCGGTGCGGCGCATGGTGGACGACGCGGACGGCGACGTCAGCATCGGCGGGCCGGACCTCGCGGCCCAGGCGCTGCGGGCGGGGATCGTCGACGTGCTCGAGTACTACGCCAACCCGGTCGTCATCGGCGGGGGCACGCCATGGCTGCCCAGCGGGCTCCGGCTCGGTCTGGATCTGGTCGAGCACCACCGCTTCGGCAACGGTGTGGTCCACCTGGTCTACGAGCCGGTCAGTCGAGGACCCATGTCGTGAGCGCCTGACCCCAGGGTGACCACATCGTCGCCAGGACGACGACGGACAGCACCAGAGTTGTGACTCCCAGGGTGCGTGCCGACCGGGTGGTCCGGCCCTGCCACAGCCAGAGCGTCCAGCCCACGACCGCGGACGTGCCGAGCACGGCCAGGAGCCCGACGGTCACCGACAGGAGCCCGGCCGCCGGCAGCAGCGCCAGCGGGCCGTCTCCGGCAGACGGCCACAGGTCCTTGGGGTCGTGGGCGCCTCCGGCCACCTCGGCCAGGGGTAGCCGGTGCAGGTCGTTGACCCAGTAGGGGACCAGGACGCCGAGCACGTAGGAAAGCGCCACGAGTCCGACCAGCAGCAGGGCACCGAGCTGGAACCGCCAGGTCGGCGGGTCCTCGAGCGGCCGCTCGTCGCAGTCAGGAGGGTGTGCCACCTGCATGCGGCTCAGCATGCCTGACGGCCGGGAGGCGCGTCAGGCCGTTCACCCGTCATCCCGTGCCCTGCGGGCGACCCGGTGGTAGACCAGCGGGATGGAGACCCGCCGCCTCGGCCGCCTCGACCACCAGAGCTCGGTGCTGATCTACGGCGCCGCCGCGCTCAGCGACGTCACCCAGGACGTCGCCGACCGGGCCGTCCAAGAGCTGCTCGAGGCCGGCATCAACCACGTCGACGTGGCTGCGGACTACGGCGACGCCGAGCTGCGCCTGGGTGCGCGTATGGCCGAGCTGCGCCCGCAGGTGTTCCTGGCGACCAAGACCGGGCTGCGCGACGCCGGACCGGCCCGTCGGCAGATCGAGTCCTCGCTGGAGCGGCTCCGGACCGACCGGGTCGACCTGCTTCAGCTGCACGCGGTCGGTGACCTGGCCGAGCTCGACCTCGTCACGCGTCCGGGCGGTGCGCTCGAGGCGGCGGTGCAGGCGCAGGAGGAGGGGCTGGTCGGGGCGGTGGGCATCACCGGGCACGGTCCCGAGGCCGCGGGCACCCACCTGGAGGCACTGCGCCGGTACCCCTTCGCCACCGTCCTCACCCCGCTGAACGCCCTGCTCTGGCGCGACGTGGCGTTCCGGGACGCGTTCACGGCCCTGCGCGACGAGGTGTCCCGGCAGGACGCCGGGCTGATGGTCATCAAGGCCGTCGCCCGCCGGCCGTGGCCGTCGGGGGAGGAGACCGGCCAGGCGTTCACCACCTGGTACGAGCCGCTGGCCGAGGCCGCCGCCGTCCGGGCCGCGGTGTCGTGGGTGCTGGCCCAGGACGGCCTCACGGGTCTGGCGACGCCGGGGGACGTGCGACTGCTGGCCGACGTCGTCGCCGCCGAGCGCGACCGGTTGAGCGTGCCCGACGCGGACGCGGCGCTGGCCGGCGTGACGGGGTACGCCTCGCCCTTCGTCGACGCCTGAGGGACGTGCTCGGACGGCTGAGCGAGTCGATCAGCCGTCCGAGATCGGACCGGTTCGCCCCGCTGCGGCGTCAGCGTCAGCCCGACCAGCCCGCCAGCAGGTCCATCACCCGCTGGTCGTAGACCGACCTCCCGCCGCCCGTGGACTCCGACGCCTGCTCGCGGACCAGCTCCGACAGCGCCGCCGACGCCTTGGTGCGGGTGTCGTCGTCGACCTCACCCGTGCTCGGGTACAGCAGCTGGAGCCCGCGCTTGTCGCCCTCGGACAGGTCGATGCCGTTGCCGGTGGGGGCGCAGGCGCTCGGTGACGTCAGGTAGAAGAACGCCTCGAACTGGTAGAGCATCACCGAGTCGGAGTCGAAGGGCCCCACGACGACGTCGTCGTTGGTGGTGACCTTGAGGTTGTGGTCCACCTTGGCCCGGGACCAGCG
This sequence comes from Actinomycetales bacterium, assembly GCA_038258055.1. GTDB lineage: Bacteria > Actinomycetota > Actinomycetes > Actinomycetales > JBBAYJ01 > Aquipuribacter. The sequence continues at coordinate 104,397 of JBBSQH010000001.1, read as the reverse complement.
GTTGGGAGGCCCCGCGAGGTAGGTGTAGATGCCGGGGGAGCGGCCTGCGGAGTCCGGCACGAACACACCGCGCGCGTCCGTCGTCGGCACGTAGCCCTCGTCGTCCTCCCACCGGAAGTCCTCGGCGCACGGCCCGCGCAGGTTCTGGTGGGCGTGGTGGAACGCCAGCGCGTGCAGGAACTCGTGCCGGACCGTGCCCTCCCAGTCGCTCGGCCGGCCCTCGACGTAGCCGCCCAGGTTGAGGCTGCGCATGCCGGGCCCGCCGCCGACGGCGTCGCCGGGGCGACCGAGCGTCGGGTCGTTGCTGTCGGTGCCCACGAGCGAGAAGTAGCCGCCCAGGTCGAAGCTGACGCGGATCTCCGCCGCGTACTCGTTGTCCTGCTCGGTCCAGCGCCGGTAGGCACCGGTGGCCTCGTCGTGGCCGAAGTCCAGGACGAGGCCGCAGGAGTCGGTGATCTGCGCGGTGGCCGCGACGATGTCGGCGTGCAGCGCGGTGTCGCCGTCCAGGAACGCCACGCGCACCGGTCGCGACGGGTGCCAGCGGGCCAGGTCGGAGATGACGAACTCCAGCGCGGCCGAGCGCTGCGCGGTCCGTCGTCGCCACGCGTCCCTCACCTCCAGGGACGCGACGACCTCTTCGGGCAGGGACTCGAGCTCCATGGCACACCTCCGTCGGCGGGGCTGCGTCCCACGGCGGGACACATCGATCAGGAGGGTGGGTGCCCCCCGGCGATACGTGCCGCCCGGCTCCAGGTGCGGCGTACCGGGGGCTCAGGTCGAGGTCGGCTGACCCGGCTCGATCGTGATGCGCAGACGCACGGGCACCGTCACCTCGACGACCTGCGCGGCGGTCGGCACCGGGACGGGCCCGGCCGGGTCGGGGGCGGCGACCGACTCACGCCCGCCCGTCGTCGCCTCGCCCGCCACCGGGGTCAGCGGTGCGTCGGCGGCCACCTCCGGCTCGCCCCGCCACTGCCACGTCCGCAGCGCCAGGTCACGTACCTGGTGCATCTGCGGGGGCAGGTCCGCGTCCCGGACCGCGGCGACGATGCGGGAGACCCGGATGCCCTCGTTGGCCAGCCAGACGTACTTGTCGCTGTCGGCCGCGCCCAGGGGCACGCCGTCGGCGCCCACCAGACGGCCCTGGTCGTCGGTGGCCGGGACCGCGCTGTGGTGCAGGGCCACGACCTCCCAGAAGTCGTTGAACACCGGCGACCCGGACGAGCCCTTCTCGGTGTCGGCCTCGTAGTGGAAGAACGCGCTCATCCCCTCGCCTTCCGGCAGGTCCACCAGCTGGTTGTTGCGGATCGCGACCTGCTTGACCCGCCCGGACGGGTGCTGGACGACGTTCACCGACTCCCCGATGCGGACCTTGCCCTCCTCGCCGATGAGCGGCAGGACGCTGTAGCCGTCCAGCTGCGCGCCGGTGCGTGACTCGGTCCGGACCGCCACCAGGGCGAAGTCCAGGTCGTGGTGGGCGTAGAAGAACCGTCCGGGGTCCAGGTCGAAGACCTGCGTCTGCTTGACCTCACCGACGCGGTTGTCCTCGAAGTCGAGCTCCAGGGTGCTCAGCTCGGCCTCGCCGGCGGTCCGCAGGACGTGCTCGTTGGTGAGCATCAGACCCGGCGCCACCAGGAAGCCGGTGCCGTTGGGCTGGTTGCGGGTGACGACCAGGCCCACGCACCGGGCGGCCAGCAGGCCCATCTCGAAGAACTCGACGGACAGCAGGTCCTGGGTCGCGCCGATCACCCGCTCCACCAGCTCGTTGCTGACGTCCTCCCGGCGCAGCGGGGCGTCCTGGTGCGCGGCCGGGGCCACCCGCAGGCCCTCCCGTCCCGGCCCACCGGTCGCGTCGCCCCCGGGGTCGAGCACGTCCTGCCACCGCCGGTGCCGGTCGACCCAGCGGGCCAGCCGCTCCGGGGTGTCCGCGTCCACGTAGTCGCCGACCTGCAGGGCCGCGCGCTTGTGCTCCCGCTCGCTGACGCGCCGTTGCCACCGCGTGCCCGCCTGCTCCAGCCGGGCGGTCTCGCCCCGGTCGCCGTCCCCGACGTCGTCCCTCTGCTCTACGCTCACGCGTCGACCTCCGCTCGTGTCCTCCCTCAGGAGCAGCGGTGCCCGGATCTCGTACTCAGGACTCGAGCTCCTCGGCCAGCGCGGCCAGGACCGGGTCCAGCGAGGCGACCTCCCGCTCCGCCCGGCGCAACGTGGGCGCAAGCGCGGTGAGGGTGCCGCCGCGGCCGTGCTGCTCCAGCTCGGAGCAGATCCGGCCCAGGTCGTCGGCCCCGATGTTGAGGGCGGCGCCCTTGAGCGAGTGCGACACCGTCTCGACCTCGGCCGCGTCGTCCTGGTCGACGGCGTCGCGCAACCGGGCGAGCCCGTGCGGTGCGCGTCGTCGGAACGAGCGCAGCAGCTCGGCGAGCAGCTCGTCGTCCTCGCGCGAGCCCGGGTCGGTGAGCTCGGCCAGACGCCGGCGCAGCGCGGCCTCCCGGTCGGTGGACCCGTCCGCGCCGGTCGGCACGGTCGCGTCGGTCGGCACAGCCGCGCCGGTCGGCACGACGTCCGTGTCGGGCCCGCCGCCGGAGTTCGCCGCGTCGAGGACGAGCCCGTCGGCGTCCCGGGTGACGAGCAGCTGCGCGGCTCGCAGCACCGCGAGCAGGTCCGCGCTGCGCACGGGCTTGGACAGGTAGTCGTCCATCCCCGCCTCGGTGCAGGACGTGCGGTCCTCCATCATCGCGTTCGCGGTGACCGCCACGACGTACGGCTGGTGCTCCGAAGGCAGCTCGTCCCGGATCCGGCGGGTGGCCTCGAGCCCGTCCAGGTGCGGCATCTGCATGTCCATTAGCACGACGTCGTAGCGCTCGCGGGTGACGGCCCGCACGGCCGTCATCCCGTCCCCGACGATGTCGACGGCGTAGCCGAGCCGGGCGAGCATCAGCTGGGTGACGCGCTGGGTGGTGGGGTTGTCCTCGGCGAGCAGGATGCGCAGGGTCGAGGGCGTCCCCGCCCCCGCGGGGGCGTCGCCGTCCCGGCGGCCGCCGGTGCCCTCGACGGCGTCGAGGGCGCTCGGGACGGGGGCGAGGACGTCGAGCAGGTGACGGTGCAGCACGGCCGTCCGGGCCGGCTTGGTCAGGACCGCGGTGAACAGGTCCTGCTGGGTGGGTCCGGGTCGCCAGGGCAGGCTGGTGAGCAGGATGGCCGGCAGGTCTCGGCCGGCCGGCAGGGCGCGGAGCGCGACGGCCAGCTGTGCGCCGTCCATCACCGGCATCCGCAGGTCGAGCACGGCGACGTCGAACGTCCGCCCCGCCGCCACCAGGGCCAGCGCCTCCTGCGGGGTGCCCACGTCGGTGCAGGCCATGCCCCAGCCGATCAGCTTGAGCCGCAGGACCCGTCTGTTGTTGGCGTTGTCGTCCACGACGAGCGCGGTGCGGTCGGCCAGCAGGACCGCGCCGGTGCCGGGGGTGCTCTGCCGACGGTCGACGCAGCCGTGCAGCACCGCGCTCAGCGTGAACGTCGACCCGACGGACACCTCGCTCGCGACGCTGATGTCCCCGTTCATCGCCCGCGCGAGGCGACGGCTGATCGCGAGCCCCAGCCCGGTACCGCCGTAGCGACGCGTGGTGGAGCTGTCGGCCTGGCTGAACGGCTGGAACAACCGGTTCATGACGTCCTGCGACATGCCGATGCCCGTGTCCCTCACGGCCACCTGCAGCAGCATCGGCCCGTGCATCCGCTCGGTCGTGGCGGTCGTCGTCGCCGAGATCACCACCTCGCCCTGGTTGGTGAACTTGACCGCGTTGTTGAGCAGGTTGACCAGGATCTGCCGCAGTCGTGTCACGTCGCCCCGGACCAGCCGCGGGCTGGAGTCGGCCACGTCCACGACCAGCTCGAGCCCCTTGAGGCCGGCCGGGACCGACACCAGGCGGAGGGCGCTCTCGATGCAGTCGCGCAGGTCGAACGGGGAGTCGTCCAGGTCCAGGCGGCCGGACTCGATCTTGGAGAAGTCGAGGATGTCGTTGATGACGACCAGCAGGGCGTCGCTGCTGGCGTGAACGGTCTGGATGTAGTCGCGCTGCTCGGCGTCCAGGTCGGTGTCCATCAGCAGCTCGGTCATGCCGATGACGGCGTTCATCGGGGTGCGGATCTCGTGGCTCATGGCGGCCAGGAACGCGGACTTGGCCGTGGTGGCCTGCAGCGCCTGGTCCCGGGCGCTGGCGATCGTCGCGACGGACTGGTTGACGGCGGTGGCCATGAGGGCGATCTCGCGGGGCCCGGACACCACGGCGGGCTGGCTCAGGTCGCCGTCGTCGATGCGCAGCGCCGCGGCCGTCACCCGCTCGACGGGCACCGTCACGAGCCGTTCCACGGTGTACCCGGCGACGGCGACGAGCAGCGCCCCGGCGAGGACCAGCTGCACGATCAGCGACCGGGTGGCGGACGCCTCGTCGGAGGTCGTGATGATCCGGTCGTCCAGCAGGCGGTGCTCCTCGGCCTGCATCTGGTCCAGCAGGCCCTGGATGCGCAAGGTGTCGCGCGTCCCGGTCCCGTCCGCGACCACCTGCTGCGCCGCCGCGGCTCCGTCGGTACGCCGTAGCTCCGCGGTGTCGCTGAGCATGCGCAGCCGCATCTCCAGCGGCTCCTCCAGCTCCTGCAGCAGGTGCTGCTGCCGCGGGTTGTCGGCCGTCATGGCCTGCAGCCGGTCCAGGGTCTCGTGGACGTCCGGCAAGGAGCGCTCGTAGCGCTGCAGGTAGGAGGGCTGACCCGTGATGAGGTACCCGCGCTGGGTCGACTCGACCGTGCTCAGCTGGGCCTGGACGAGGCCGAGCTCCTCGAGCACCTCGTAGGTGTGCAGCACCGGTTCGTACTGCCGCGACAGGTGTCCCAGCTGGACGAACGCGATACCCCCCACCAGGAGCAGACCCACGAGCGCGAGGGTGAAGCCGACGGTCAGCAGGCTACGGACCCTCAGGGGGAGGCCGGCCTCGTCGTCCGGTGCGGTGGTGGCCCCGTTCACCAGCTACCGGCGTTGACGGCCTCGTCCTCCAGGGCCGTCTCCACGGCGGAGGCGAGAGCCGACAGCACCACAGGCTTGGTCAGGTACCGGGCGCCGAGGGCACGGCCGGCCTCGATGTCGGTCTCGAGCACCCGACCGCTCAGGAAGATGGCGGGGACCCGGCGCAGGGCGGGGTCCTCGCGGATGCTGCCGAGCAGCTCCAGGCCGCTCATGCCCGGCATGAGCACGTCCAGGACGACCAGGTCGGGCGAACCCTTCTCCGCGATCAGCGCCATCGCCTCCTCTCCGGTGCCGGCGGACACCACGCGGTGACCGAGGCGGCGCAGCCGCGTCTCCACCAGGGCACGGATGTCGTCGTCGTCGTCCACCACGAGGATCTTGGCCACGGTCGTACCTCCAGGGGCAGCCGCCCGCAGGTGCGAGGCGTAGGGGTGAGCGGCGGACTACCGGCCGCAGATCGGTTATCGGCCGGCCGGGCGGTCGACCTGAGCCGGACGGGCGAAACAGGTCACTCAGCGCCGTCGGGAGGCCGGTGTCCGGGTCATGGAGCCGTGGCCCGCACCAGCTGGGACGCCGGAAGCCAGGCCTCCACGAGCGTGGCCTCGTCGTCGGTGCCCACCACGTAGGCGACCCGCCCCTGCCACGCGCCGCCCAGCTGGCGCCACTCGACGAGCAGCCCGGGGGCGCGGACGTCCGGGGTGACCCCGTCGACCACCCAGCAGTGCCGCTGGACGCCGGGCGTCGGGGGCGGGGTGGGCTGGGGTGCGGCGGTGGTGACCGGGGGTGCGTTCCGGCCGCGGGTCCGCTCGGCCAGGCTGGGGGAGCGCTGGGGTCGTCTGTCCATCCCGCCGGCCATGCGGTTCAGGGTCGCACAGTTCGAACAGGTGTTCGACCCTTGTGTGGCACCTGTGCACGGCCGGTGTCACGACCTACGCTCGGCACGTGGGGGATGAGGGCGGGGCGGCCCGGCCGCCGGCGGGCGGGCCGTGGGACGACCGCGTCCGGGACGACGTCCTGCCGTACAGCGTCGGGGCGCACCCCGGACGTCGTGACGACGGCCGGGGCGACGACCGCCCGCGAGCCCACCGGCCCGGGTGGCTCCGACTGCGGTTGGCCCTCGGTGTCGTCTGGGCGGTGGTCGCGGTCGTCGTGCTGCTGGCGGTCCCACGCGAGGCGGCTCCGGAGGACCTGGAGTCGGCCCTGGAGCTCGGCCAGGTCGACCGGGTGGTCCTCGTGGGCGGGCTGGGCCCCGACTCGCAGGGGTGGGCGGTCGTCGAGGTGCGCTGGCGCGACGGCGGGTTCGAGCGTCGGGCCGAGCTGGTCGAGCAGCGCCCGTCGGAGGACGCGGAGGGCAGCGACACGGAGGGCAGCGACACGGAGGACCTCGGTCCTGCCGGCGCAGGGGTTGACGTCCAGCAGGTCGACGGGGCCACCGCGTGGGTCGTCGAGGACGTCGACGCGTACCTGCAGTCGGTCGCGCCGCGTCAGGTGACGGTGGAGCGCGAGCCGGTGCGCGACGGCGTGCACCTTCACGGGGAGCCGGTGCCGGGTTGGATGGCCGTCGCCTTCGTGCTGCTGTGGCTGACGTCCCTGGTGCTGCTGGTGGAGGGGCCCCGGCCCTGGCGCGCCACCCGGTGGGCCTGGTTCTGGCTGAGCCCGGTGCCCTTCGGGGTGCTGCTGTTCCTGCTGCTCTCCGGCCCGTTGCCGTGGCGGCGCTGGGCGACCGAACCGGTCGGCCGTCGACTGACCGGGGGATGGGCGTTCCTGCTGACGCTGGTGCTGTCCTCGGTCCTCCCGGCGCCGTTCTGGTGGTGAACGACGAGCTCCGGGCGGACTGCTCACGCTGCTCCGGGCTGTGCTGCGTCGCCCTGCCGTTCGCGGCCTCGGCGGACTTCCCGGTCGACAAGGCGGCGGGGACGCCGTGCCGCAACCTGCTGGACGACTTCGGTTGCGGGATCCACGAGGAGCTGCGGCCGCGCGGCTGGGTCGGCTGCACGGTCTACGACTGCTTCGGCGCCGGTCAGCGGGTCACGCAGCACACCTTCGGCGGACGGACCTGGCGGGAGTCCCCGGAGCTGGCGTCGGAGGTGTTCGCCGTGTTCCCGGTCGTGCGGCAGCTGCACGAGATGCTCCGCCACCTGGTCGAGGCCCAGGCGCTGGTGGTTGCCGCCGGCCTGGGCCAGGACCTGGCCGCGCAGGTGGTCGCCCTGCTCCAGCGGACCCGCACGGCGTCCGGACTGCCGCCGGAGGAGCTGCTGGCGCTCGACGTCGGCGACCACCGCAGCCAGGTCGGACCCGTCCTGGGCCAGGTGAGCGCAGAGGTGCGGACGGGGCTGCGCCGTCGGCCCCCGGGGCGGCGTCACGCCGACCTGGTGGGTGCCTCCCTGGCCGGGTCCGACCTGCGGGCCGCCGACCTGCGGGGGGCGTACCTGATTGCGGCGGACCTGACGGGGGCGGACCTGCGTCACGCCGACCTGCTGGGGGCCGACCTTCGCGACTGCCGGCTGGCCGGGGCGGACCTGACGGGCGCGCTGTTCCTCACGCAGCCGCAGGTCGACTCCGCCCGCGGTGACGCCGCCACCCGGTTGCCGCAGGGCGTCCGTGCGCCGCGCCGTTGGCTGGGCGACGACTGAACCGTGGGCCGGGTCTCGTGGCCCGGCCCGCTCAGTCGTGCCGCCGTCGTAGCCGTGCCCACCGGTAGGCGAGCCCGACCACGAGGACGGCCACTCCCGCCAGCAGGCTCTCCGGGGGCAGCGTCAGCACCAGGACGAGGCAGGCGGCTGCACCCAGCGTGGGCAGCGCCCGGGGGTACCGACGCTCGCCGGCGGGCTGGCCGAGCGCGCTGAGGTTGGCCACGAGGTAGTACACGAGCACCCCGAAGGACGAGAAGCCGATGGCCCCGCGCAGGTCGACGGTGAGCACCAGGAGCACCACGACGACCGCGAGGGCGACCTCGGCGCGGTGGGGCACGCGGTGCACCGGGTGGACGCCCGCCAGCCACCGGGGCAGGTCCGACTCCCGAGCCATCGCCAGGGTCGTCCGGCTGACCCCGGCGACCAGGGCCAGCAGTGCCCCGAGGGCCGCGGCCGTGGCCGCCACCCGGACGACCGTGTCGGCCCACGCCCAGGGGCCGGCGGCCACCGCGTCCGCCACGGGTGCCGCACTGCCTGCGACGTGGTCGGGGCCCAGGGTGCCCAGCAGGGTGAGCGCCACGGCCGTGTAGATCACGGTGGCGCCGCCCAGCGCCAGGAGGATGGCGCGGGGGATGGTGCGGGCCGGGTCGCGCACCTCCTCGCCCATGGTCGCGATCCGGGCGTACCCGGCGAAGGCGAAGAACAGCAGTCCTGCGGCCTGCAGGGTGCCGTACCAGCCCCCCGCGACCAGGTCCGCGGCCACCACGGGCGGCTCCGCGCGCGGGCCAGACCAGGCGGCCGCCAGGCTGACGGCCAGGCAGAGGAGGACGACGGTGACGACGACCCTGGTCAGGCGTGCCGTGCGGGTGACGCCGCGGTAGCCGACCGCGGCGAGCAGGACGACGGCGGCCACCGCGACGGGACGCTCCCAGCCGGGCGGGGCCGCGTAGGCGCCGACCGTCAGGGCCATCGCGGCGCAGCTGGCGGTCTTGCCGATGACGAAGCCCCAGCCGGCCACGAACCCGGCCCAGGGGCCCAGGCGCTCACGCCCGTAGAGGTACGTGCCGCCCGAGCCGGGGTACCGGGCCGCGAGCTGTGCGGAGGAGGTGGCGTTGCAGAGGGCGACGACCGCGGCCAGTCCTAGGGCCAGCAGCAGACCCGCCCCTGCGGCCTGCGCCGCTGGGCCGAAGACCGAGAACAGGCCGGCGCCGACCATCGAGCCCACACCGATGACCACGGCGTCCGCCGTGCCCAGCCGTCGGGCCAGGGCGGGAGGGCCGGTGGTCACGGGCGCACGGTAGCCCGAGGCCTTGACACCGCGCGGCCCCAGGCTCCATGGTTCATTACATGAGTAACGAACCAAGGAAGGGCGACGGGCGTGGATGACGACCGTCCGATCTTCCGGCAGGTGGCCGAGCTGGTGGAGCAGGCCATCGTCGACGGGACGCTGCCCGAGGACGCGCAGGCGCCCTCGACCAACGAGCTCGCCGCCTTCCACCGCATCAACCCGGCCACCGCGGCGAAGGGGCTGCACCAGCTCCTGGCCGACGGGATCCTGACCAAGAGACGAGGTATCGGCATGTTCGTCGTCCCCGGAGCCCGCGACAAGGTGCTCCAGCGCCGTCGCGAGGAGTTCCTCACCGAGTACGTCCGACCGCTGGTCGCCGAGGCGGCGACCCTGGGCATCGACCGGGCCCAGCTGCACCGCATGCTCGACGAGCCGGGGGGCCAGGCGTGAGCCCGGTCGTCCCGGCCGCGGCCGAGATGGTCGACGTCTCGCGCTCCTTCCGCGGCACCGCGGCCGTGCAGGACATGAGCCTGACGCTGCCGCAGGACGCCATCACCGGCCTGCTCGGGCGCAACGGGGCGGGCAAGACCACCATCATGCGGTTGCTCACCGGGCACATCCGGCCGACCTCCGGGCGGGTGCTGCTCGCCGGGCTGGACCCGTGGGAGAACGCCACCGTGCTCGCCCGGACCTGCTTCGTCCGCGAGGGCCAGAGGTACCCGGACGGCATGACGGTGGCGCAGGTCCTGCGCGCAGCCGCCTTGGTCCTGCCCGGCTGGGACGGCGCCTACGCCCGCGACCTGGCTGCGGACTTCGACCTGCCGGACAGGCGCGCGGTGTCCAAGCTGTCGCGCGGCATGCTGTCGGCGGTCGGGGTCGTGGTGGGGCTGGCGTCCCGTGCTCCCGTCACGTTCTTCGACGAGCCGTACCTAGGTCTGGACGCCGTCGCGCGACAGCTGTTCTACGACCGGTTGCTCGCGGACTACGCCGAGCGCCCCCGCACGGTCGTGCTGTCCACCCACCTGATCGACGAGGTGGCCGACCTGCTCGAGCACGTGGTCGTGGTCGACGGCGGCCGGGTGCTGCTCGACGCCAGCGCCGAGGACCTGCGCGGCCGCGGTGCGGTGCTGACCGGGCCGGAGCATTCGGTGACGTCGCTGCTGGCCGGTCGCCCGGTCCTGGCCACCGAGAGGCTCGGCGGGACCGTCCGGGTCGCCGTGGACTGGTCGCTCACCCCGTCCGACGTCGCCGACGCCGAGCGGCACGGGCTCGGCGTCGAGCCGATGTCCCTGCAGCAGCTCGTGGTGCGGACGAGCACCGGCTCGCCCCGCGCCGGCGCGACCGGCAGCGCCTCCCGCCCCGACCTCCCCGAAGGAGCACGCCGATGACCGCCGTCCTGGACGTGGCCCGCCTGCAGCTCGGCGCCTGGCGCTGGATCGCGCTCGGCTGGGTCATCGTCCTGCTGTCGTTCAGCATCAACATCGCGATCGCCACGTTGGGCGACGCCTCGTTCACCACCGGGGGGCTGTCGATCCTGCCGGTCTTCGCCGCCGTCATGTCCAGCGCGCTCATCGGGTCGTGGTGGCCGTTCGCCGCCGGGCTCAGCGTGACCAGGGCGCGCTTCTTCCAGGCCAACCTGCTGGTGGCCCTCGGGCTGGCCGCGGCGACCGGCCTCGCGGTCCTGCTGCTGACCGAGGTGGAGTCCGCCACGGGCGGGTGGGGCGCCGGGCTGGTTTTCTTCGGGGTGTTCAGGCCCTGGGCCTCCGGGCCGTTGCAGGAGTGGCTGGTCCTGCTGGGCGCCTACCTGACGGCCTGGGTGGTCGGCCTGCTCATGGCCGCCGTGCACAAGCGCTGGGGTGGTACCGGGACCGCGATCGGCATCGGGGCGGCGGTCGTCGTCCCGGGCGCGCTGGCGGCCCTCGCGACGACGCTCGAGCTGTGGCCCGCCATCGGTCGCTGGGTCGAGTCGCAGACCGTGACGGGCATGCTCCTGGGCTGGGCGGTCGTCACGGTGGTCATGACCGGGGCGACGTGGCTGGTGCTGCGCCGCGCCGCGCCGTGACCGCTGACGTCCTGGCCTAGATTCCCGCCATGACCCAGCCCCGCTACGGATCCCAGTTCGGGCCCGACGTCACGTTCCTCGGGGTGCCGACCTGCGACTGGCGCGACCCGGGGACCATGGCCGGCGCCGACGTCGTGGTCCTGGGGGCGCCGTTCGACGGCGGGACCTCCCACCGGCCCGGCACGCGGTTCGGGCCCTACGCCATCCGGACGACGGACTACCTGGGCCACGACGGCTCGCGCCCCAGCCTGGCCCTGCGGGTGGACGCCCTGAAGGACCTCGTCGTGCGGGACGCCGGGGACGTCGAGATGCCGCCCGGCGACATCGAGACGGCCCTGGCCCGGCTGCGTGAGGCCGTCGCCGCGGTCGCGGGCTCCGGTGCCGTCCCCGTCGTGCTGGGCGGCGACCACTCGATCACCTACGCCACGGGCCGCGGCACCGCCGACGCGCACGGCGACGGGCGGGTCTCGATGCTGCACTTCGACGCCCACGCCGACACCGGGGACATCGAGTTCGGCTCGCTGTGGGGGCACGGGCAGCCGATGCGCCGGCTGATCGAGTCCGGGGCCCTGCGCGGGGACCGCTTCCTGCAGATCGGTCTGCGGGGGTACTGGCCCGGCCCGGAGACCCTGTCCTGGATGGCCGGGCAGCGGATGCGGTCCTTCGAGATGACGGAGATCGTGTCGCGCGGCCTCACCGCGTGCCTGCGCGAGTCGTTCGCCGTCGCCACCGACGGCTGCGACGGGGTGTTCCTGTCGGTCGACATCGACGTGGCCGACCCGGGCCACGCGCCCGGGACGGGCACCCCGGAACCGGGCGGCCTCAGCTCCCGCGAGCTGCTGGACGCCGTCCGTCGGATCTGTCTGGAGCTACCGGTCGTCGGGGTCGACGTCGTCGAGGTCAGCCCGCCGTACGACCACGCCGAGATCACCGCCGCGCTGGGCAACCGGGTCGTGCTGGAGGCGCTGTCGGGCATGGCGCGGCGCCGGCGCGAGCAGGCGGGGGAGTCGTTCCCCGACCCGGCGGGCCCGCTGCTCGACGGACGCTGACCGCACCCGACCGGTCCGAGGGGAGGCGACCGGGTGGATGGCCCCCCTCGGGAACACAGACCCCCTGCCCGTCGGTTACGGTTCTCGTGGGTGTCGGGTCGCGAAAGCCCCGGGCTCCATTTAATGCCGCTTCGAGCGGCCACACGCCGAGAGGCGCTTCCGGCCCGGCACCCACCTACCGGCCACCCAGGACCAGCCCAGAGGGCCCTCAGTCCAGCGCGTGACGGCGCCAGCGACGCGCGCAGGCCTCCAGGTCCTCCGCCGTCTGCACCAGCGCCGACGCCGACCGGGTCAGGCGGGTCGCGTCCAGCTCGGCGTCCAGCCGGTCGATCTCGTCGACCGGGGCCTCGACCAGCTCGGACGTGCCGGCCCGGTCGGCCAGCACGGCCCGGCCCACCGAGCACACCCGCGCGAACGCGGCCGCCCGCTCGAAGGTGACGTCCAGCTCGCTGTCGCCGACGCCCCGGAGCACGGCGTCGACCATGGCCGACACCTCGTCGGGCCCGGGGGGCTGGGCCACTCCCGCGACCACCTCGGCCACCGGCAGCCGGGTGCGGCCGGCGTCGAACTCGCGGGCCGCCTGCGACGGTGCCTGCCGGACCCCGGCCCGGAGCGCGACCAGGCGCCACAGCGCCCCGGGCAGGCTAACGGCCGACGCCACGGACCAGAGCCGGGCGGCCGCGTCCAGCCCCTCGTCGGTGTCGACGGCCGCGACCATCCGCTCGCCCGCCGCCGGGTCGGACCCGTCGCGCAGCCGCGCCACGACCGCCTGCGCGCTCATGTGGGCCGCCTCCAGCCGCTCGGCGGGGTCGCGGTCGGGCATGGAGTTGGCCGCGGCCAGCGACAGTGAGGCCGGTCGGCGGTGCTGGCTCACGAGGACTCCACCCGGCTCCGTCCGCCCAGCAGCTGCCACGCGGCCGCCGCGACGACGTCGGCCGCCTGCGCCAGGCGGGTGCGCCCGTCAGGGGCGTGGGCGGTCGGGCTCAGGTACCCGTGCGCGCCGACGTGGGTGGCCCAGTCGTGGCGCCGGACCACCACGGTGCCCTCGCGTCGGGCACGCTGCCAGGCGCCGACGCCCAGCGCCGTCCACCGGGAAGGGACCAGCAGCACCGGCAGCAGCTCGGCCGGGTCGGCCCAGGACACCACCGTGTGCACGCGTCGGACCCCGCTCAGGTCCGCCGAGCCGTCCGCGAACGAGCCGAACGTCACCACGTCGACCGGCGCACCCCCGAGCGAACGGGCGGCCTCGGAGGCGACCCGCAGCCCGGTCTGGGCCCCGCCGCTGAGGCCGACGAGCACCACGGGCGTCCCGCTGCCGCTCCGGTAGCCCGCCGCCAGCAGGTGCGCCACGACCTGGCGGGTGTGCTCCGCGGCCAGCCGGTCGCGGTAGCGCGGGTCGAGGGCGACGACCGCCTCCCAGACCCCGCGGGCGACGGTCCAGTGGGGCGAGGCCCGGTGCAGGCTGCGCCAGAGCCCGCCCGTCACCGGTCGCAGCCAGGCCGGCTCCTGGGTGACGTCGTTCGGCATGAGCGACAGGACGACCGTCCACCGGGGCAGGCGCTCCGCCACCGCGGCCGCGAACCTGCGCCCCACCGGCGTCGTCCGTCGCTCGCAGCGACCCACCCCGTCCAGGTAGACCACGAAGCCGTCGGGGCCGTCCGCGGTGTCGCCCACGTCGGGGCCGACCACGTTCAGGCGGCTGGCGGGGGGCGTGGGCGTCGGTCGGGAGGGTGTCGGTGCGGCCGCGTCGAGCAGCCGCTCGACCCCGCTGCTGATGAGGCCGTGCACCAGCCCGAAGGCGACGACCCCGGCGCCGGCGCGCAGTGCGGCCTCCGCCGGGTCTCGGGTGCCGGCGCGGGCCGACCGCCATGCGGTGGCCGCCTCGACGTAGGCGCCCACGCCGATGCCGACCAGCGGGACCGGGACCACGGCCGCGGCCGACGCCGGGGCGAGGGCGCGGGCGGCGCGGTCGACGGGCAACCGCGTCACGGCCGCCAGCACCGACCCGGCGACCGCGGTGGCCAGCAGGCCGCCGGCGACCGAGCCCCCGACGGCGAGCGCCGCCCGGGCGGGGTCGTCTGCAGGGGACCTGAACGGCATGCCGGTCCGGCGCAGCACCTGCTGCCAGTCCACCGACCCGAGACCGTAGGCCAGCAGGGGCAGCAGCAGGGGGACCACCCGACCGGGAGGGGACGGCTCGGGCGTCCCGGACCGGGTCCGGTGGTCGGGCCCGTCAGGGTGGTGCGTGGCTGGGTCGGGCATCGGGCACCTCCGCTCGGACGTCCGAGCGAGTATCGCCCCACTCAGGTCAGAACCGGAAAGGCTTGGGCGGCGCGTTGAGGGCGGCGCGGGGGCACTCGGCCAGCGTGAGGCCGCCGTAGCCGAGGGCCTCGTCGCTCAGCAGCTCGACCGACCAGCCGTTGCTCTGGCCGAACTTCGTGATCGTCACCCGGTACAGGGTGATCTCGTACTTGGTGGGCGTGCCGTACGCGACCTGGATGTTGCCGATCAGCTCGGCCCCGGTCGAGGTGGGGGTCCCGTTCCACGGGCGGTCGTAGCGCGACCACATGGTCGTGGTCGAGTGCCACACCCCACCGCTGGAGACGTCGCCTAGGCTCAGCTCCACCAGGATCGCTCGCGCTGCGCCCTCGGGGACGATGGCAGCCGGGCGGATCACCTCGGTGATGACGCCCTCGTCGTAGGCCTGTGCCGCGAGCAGGTCGGCGCCGTCCATGCCTGTCCTCCGTGTTCGTCCGGGACGTAGGGGTCCTCCCGGTCGAGACGGTGATCGGCAGGTAGGGGGCCGGACTTGACCCCGTCCGCCCTGATGGCCGCAGCCGACCCGCCGGCACGGCCGGGGGACTGGCCCTGCGCCGCGACGTGCGTCATGCTGGGTCGGCAAGGTCCGCTGCTCCGCTCGAGGCCGTTGGGGAAGACGACCCTCGGATGTGGAGGAGAAGACCATGGCTGTCGTCACCCGCGGTGTGCTGTACGTGCACTCCGCCGCACGCGCTCTGTGCCCGCACGTCGAATGGGCCGCCGGGCGTGCCCTCGGCGTGCGCGTCGACCTGCAGTGGACCCCGCAGCCTCTGGGACCCGGTCTGTTCCGCACCGACCTGTCCTGGCAGGGCGAGCAGGGGACAGGGGCCCGGCTCGCGAGCGCCCTGCGCGGCTGGGCGGACCTGCGCTACGAGGTCACCGAGGAGCCGAGCCGCGGCAGCGACGGGGCACGTTTCAGCCACGTCCCGGACCTGGGCCTGTTCCACGCCGTCATCGACGTGCACGGCAACACCGTGATCCCCGAGGACCGGGTGCGGGCCGCGCTGGCCGAGGTCGACCCCGTCGAGGTCCGGCACCGGCTCTCGCTGGCCCTGGGCGAGGCGTGGGACCGGGAGCTCGAGCCGTTCCGCCACGCCGGTGACGACGCGCAGGTGCGATGGCTGCACCGGGTCGGCTGAACGTGCGCTGAGCGCAGACGCGGGGGCAGGATCGATCGATGCACGCCGCGCCCGACGACGGACACGCGCCCTGCGAGCGGTGCCACGCCGATGCCTGGCTGGAGCGGCGGCCGTCGTGGCCCGCCGGTCTGCTGCAGTGGTTGGGCAGCGGCGGGGCGTGGCGCCCGACCCGGACCGTGTGCCGGGTCTGCGGGACCCAGCGCGCGAGCCACGGCTCCTGGTCCATCGTGCTGACCGGTCAGGCTCCGAACCGCTGGACCGTGCCGTACCGGGTCGTCCGGTCGGTCGTCCTCACCGTGCAAGGTCACCGACGCGTGCAACCGGTGCCGTGGATCTACCTGGCGTCCGGTCTGCTCGGCGGAGCCGTCGCGGCGGTCCTGGCCCGCCCCCGACGTCGCCTCCCGCCCGTGGTGGGAGGTGCGGCCGGCGGTGCTCTGCTGTGCTGGGCCGGGTACGCCTCGACCGCCAGGGGCGAACCCGGGCTGGCCGACGAGCTGGTGACGGCCGCGCTGCAGGAGGTCTCACCGGACCGGGCCGCGGCCCGGCGCCGCGCCCGCGACGCGGCTCTGGCCCAGACGGCGTCGTTCGCCGTGTACGGCCCGGTCGACGCGGGCGGCCGTCTCGACCCGAGGTGGCTGGGGGTGTCCTGGGAGGGCCCACCGGTGCTCGTGACGTCCGTGTCGCTCGGGCACGGCGACCCGGGCGACCCGGCTGCCCCGTGGGTGCAGGTCACCTCGTCCGTCCCGGGCAGCGGTGGGGGCGAGTACGAGGACGACGAGGACAGCGTGGCCGAGGACCTCTGGCAGCGGCACCAGGAGCTCGGCTCGGACCTCGTCGCCCCGCCCCGGTGGGAGGACGGTCACCTGGTGGTCGACGGTGTCGAGGTATTGGCCCGCCGGTCGCGGCTCGGCCGGTCCTGGAGCGTGCTCGCCCGGGTGGGCGAGGTCCAGGTCGTCGTCCGGGCGCACGACCTGCCCCTGGGTATCCGGCTCGAGCGGGTGCCCGGGCTCATCGAGAGGTACGGGTGAGCGGGTGCGCCCGCCGCGTCGCCTCAGCGCCTGAGCCGACGGATGGCCAGGACGCTGATCGGCACCAGCGTCAGGTGGCAGCAGGCCAGCGCGACGGTGCTGACGGCGTCCAGGTCGGCCGGGATGGTCATGATGCCGATGGTGAGCACGGCGAGCAGCGGGGCGACCACGACGGCGACCTTCGCGACCCACCGCCAGCGGGCGAGCAGGGCCACGACCACGAGTCCCAGGCCCAGCGGCACGGCCGAGAACCCCGCGACCGTCACCGCGGTGACGGTGACTACGTCGCCGTTGCTGGTGACCTCGTAGGCCCCGCCGGCGACGCGGCCGACCACGTAGACGACGAGGTTGGCCACGACGGCTGCGGCGACCGCAGCCAGGACCACCACGGGAGCCGGTGCGCGGCGGGCGGTGGTCCCGGCGCCGATCGCCTCGTCGCTGGCCATGACGCCTCCACCTGCTCGCCGGGTGACCGGGAGGGTCCAGCATCGTCGGGCCGACCCGACCGGGTCAACGTCCGGTACGGAAGTCGCCGGGGCGTCTAGCCTGCGGACGTGCTCGAGCTCCCGTGGTCCGTCCTGCCCGGAGGACGCCTGTGCCCACGACGCTGAACGTGTCGTCCGGCCCGCGGCTCTTCGCCGCGGCGGTCCACGCCCTCTGGTTCGTGGTCCCCGTGGTCGGGGCCGTCGTGGCGTCGACCTGGGTCAGGGTCGCCGACGACCGCAACGGGTTCCTCCGCGTCCACACCCAGGCCGCCCTGCGGCTGCAGGCGGTGGCGGGAGCGGTGATGGCCGTCCTCCTGGTCGCGTCCACGGTCTTGTCCGGGGAGGGGCAGGGCACCAACCCGGTCGTCTTCTTCCTGGCCGTCGCCGTGGCGGTCTGGAGCGGCGCGATCTCTGTCCTGTGGGTGGTCGACGCCTCCTCGGCCCGGCTGCCGCGACGCCCCGACCCGCTGACCCGCGCCGTCGTCCCGGCGACCCGGCTGACCGTCGGCGGCCCGACCCGCGGCTAGCCTGCGCTCATGCTGGGAACCCTGGTCTCCACCCCCGCCGCCGACCGTCCGGAGCTCCTCGCCTCGCCCGTGGCCGCCGCGGTGGCCGGGTTGCCGCGCGAGGAGGTCCTGGTCGCCGAGATCGACGCCGACCTGGCCGACACGGCCGCCTTCTGCGAGGCGTACGGCGTCACCCTGGAGCAGTCCGCGAACTGCGTGGTCGTGGCGGGGCGCCGCGGTGACGTGACCACCCTGGCCGCGTGCGTCGTGCTGGCCACCACCCGGTGCGACGTCAACGGCGTCGTCCGCAAGAGGCTGGACGCCCGCAAGGCGTCGTTCGCGCCGATGGACGTGGCCACCGAGGCGACCGGGATGGCCTACGGCGGCATCACGCCGGTCGGTCTGCCCGCGGACTGGCCCATGCTGCTGGTGGACGCCGCCGTGGTGCAGCAGCCCTGGGTGGTGATCGGGTCCGGGGTCCGGCACTCCAAGCTGCTGCTGCCCGGCGCCCTGCTGGCCCGGCTGCCCGGCGCGGAGGTCGTCGAGGGCCTGGCCCGCTGACCGACCGCGCCGGGGCGATCAGCTCACTACTCGGCGGCCGCGAACGCCTCGCGCAGGCCCTTGGTGGTGCGGGTACGTAGCAACGACGTCCGGTAGAGCCGTTCCGCCAGGACGACCAGCACCGCGGCGGTGACCGCGACGGACCCCAGCGCCAGCAGGCCCTCCCACCAGCTCGCGTCCCCGGCCACCAACCGCTGGGGCATGACCACCGGTGCGGTGAACGGCACGAACGACAGGACGTCCCGAAGCGTCCCGGGCTGCACGGCGACGGCGGCGAAGAACGGCAGCATCACGAGCATCTGGACCGGCAGGGTGGTCGAGCCCAGGTCCTCCACGCGCGCCGCCATCGCCCCCGTGGCGGCCCACACGCACGCCAGCATCCCGAAGCCCAGCAGGAAGAACGCCACGAACCACCCGGTGCTGCCGGCGAGCAGGGGCAGCAGGTCGCCCTGGCCCATGACGGAGGCCGCCAGGAACGCGACGGCCAGCAGCAGGACGAGCTGCCCCACCGCGAGGACGACGTTGCCCAGCACCTTGCCCACCAGCAGGGCACGGACCGGGACCATGGCCACCAGCAGCTCGACGACCCGGTTCTGCTTCTCCTCCGTGACGCTCTGGGCGATGGTCAGGCCGAACGTCAGGGCCGTGAAGAAGAACAGCACCGCGAACCCCACGCCCAGCAGGCGGGCCTGGACGGCCTGGTCCGCCGCGGGGTCGAGGAAGCGCTGGGCCACCTCGGGCGGACTCAGCAGACCTGCAACCTCGGCCTGCGGCACCCCCGCGTCGACCAGGCGTGCGGTCCCGACCGACGTCGCGACGGTGTCCGCGACGACGCGCTGGAGCGGGCCGGGGACCTCGTTCTCGACCACCAGCTCGAACTGCGCGGCGGCGCCGGTGCCCGTGCTCAGCAGGGCCGCGTCGGCCTCGCCGTCGGTGACCAGGGCCTCGGCGGCCGCGGCGCCCGGCGCCTGGACGGCGGTGACGCTGATCTCCTCCACGGCGGCGGGGCCGTCGGGGTCCTCCAGCACCGTGGCGACCGCGGTGGCCTCGTCCCCGGCGACAGCCAGGTCGTAGTCGTCGCTGCCGCCGGCCAGCAGGGTGGGCGCCACGAAGGCGGCCACGATGATGAGCAGCGTCACCGCGGTCGAGATCAGGAACCCCTTGTCGCGCAGCTTGACGGCCACCTCGCGGCCGGCCACCAGGCGGACCGCCTCGGCGAACGGGACCCCGCCGTGGCCAGGACCGGTACTCACGCTCGTCTGCCCCCCGCGCACCTGACCGCCGCTCATCGGACCGCCTCCCGGTAGACGTCGGCCAGGACCGGCACGTCCGGCCTGAACTCCCGCACCGGGCCGCGCTGCAGCAGGGTGGCGAGCAGCTCCTGCCCGTCGTCGCCGTCCTCGACCCGCACCAGGGCGCGGGTCCCGTCCAGGTCGAGCACCTCGACGCTGCGCACGTCACGCAGCCACCCCGCGTCCACGTCGACCTGGACCCGGTAGCGGCCGGTCCCGGCCCGGCGGCGCAGCTCGTCGGCCGTGCCCGCCGCCATCACCCGGCCGCCGTCGATGATGACCAGGTCGTCGCACAGCCGCTCGACCAGGTCCAGCTGGTGGCTGGAGAACAGGACCGGTGCGCCCGCCCGGCAGCGTTCCCTCAGCACGGCCGCCAGGGTGTCCACCGCGACCGGGTCCAGGCCGCTGAACGGCTCGTCCAGGACCAGCAGGACCGGGTCGTGCAGCAGCGCCGCGGCGATCTGGACCCGCTGCTGGTTGCCCAGGGACAACGAGTCCAGGGTGGCGTCGACCCGGTCACCCAGACCGAGGCGCTCGAGCATGGCCACCGCCCGCGGCCCGGCGACGGAGCGCTCCAGGCCGTGCAGCCGGGCCAGGAACACCAGCTGGTCCCGCAGCCGCATCTTGGGGTAGAGGCCCCGCTCCTCGGGCATGTAGCCGAAGGCGGCCCGCTGCTCCAGGGTGATGGGGGCGCCCTGCCAGGTCACCGAGCCGGAGTCGGCCTTCGCGACCCCGAACACGATCCGCATCGTCGTGGTCTTGCCGGCCCCGTTGGCCCCGACGAACCCGGTCATCCGCCCCGGCGTCACGTCGAAGCTCACGTCGTCCAGGGCCGTGACGGCCCCGAACCTCTTGGTGACACGTTGCAGGCTCAGCATGCCGCGACCCTAGGCAGCGCCCGGGTGCGCCCGCGTCCACCCGCGGGCGGAACCGTGGCCTCATCCTTGCGGGGGAGCGACCTCTCCGGGTTGCACGACGCCGGTCTCGTAGGCGTGCACCACCAGCTGGACGCGGTCGCGCACGCCGAGCTTGGCCAGCAGCCGCGACACGTGCGTCTTGACGGTGGCCTCGCCCAGCACCAGGCTCGCCGCGACCTCGGCGTTGGACCAGCCCCGCGCCACCAGGGCCAGCACCTCGCGCTCGCGGTCGGTCAACCCCTCCTGCAGGTCCCGACGCGCGGCGCGGCCGGGCCGCGAGGCGAAGGACGCGATGACCCGGGCCGTGACGGCCGGGGCCAGCAGAGCCTCGCCGCCGGCGACGACCCGGACCGCGGCGACCAGGTCCTCCGGCGAGGCGTTCTTGAGCAGGAACCCGCTGGCCCCGGCCTCGAGGGCGGCGAACAGGTAGTCGTCGCGGTCGAACGTCGTCAGGACCACGACCCGGGCCTCGAAGCGGGACACCACCTGCCGGGTGGCCGTGAGCCCGTCGGTGCCGGGCATCTGCACGTCCATGAGGACGACGTCCGGTGCGAGCCGCGCCACCGCCTCCACGGCCGCGGCCCCGTCGGCGGCCTCCCCGACCACCTCGAGGTCGTCCTCGGTACCCAGGATCATGCGGAAGCCGCTGCGGACGAGCTCCTGGTCGTCCACCAGCAGCACCCGGATCACGTGCGCACCTGCGTCGCCGTGGCGTCGAGGGCATCGAGGGCATCGTGGGTGTCGGGGGCGACCGGGAAGCGGGCCCTGACCCGGTACCCGCCGGCGAGGCGGGGGCCCACCTCCAGCTCGCCGTCGTGGACCACCGCCCGCTCCTGCATCCCCACCAGACCGAGACCGGGCTCGCGGTCCCGTCTGGTCGGCGACC
Source organism: Actinomycetales bacterium (assembly GCA_038258055.1). GTDB lineage: Bacteria > Actinomycetota > Actinomycetes > Actinomycetales > JBBAYJ01 > Aquipuribacter. The sequence goes on along the minus strand of JBBSQH010000001.1, from coordinate 83,221 downwards.
CCACGCCGTCGTCCACGACCTCGACCTCCACCGCCCCGTCCAGCCAGCGCAGCCGGACGTCGACGCGTCGCGCGCCGGCGTGCCGGACGGTGTTCGTCAGGGCCTCCTGGACGATCCGGTACAGCGTCACCGACAGCGCCGGGGGCAGCGGACGGGGTGTGCCGACCTCGGCGAAGTCGGCCCGCAGCTGGGCCCCGGCCGCCCCCGCCACCAGCTCGGCGAGCCGCTCCGTGCCGGGCGCCGGCGCGAGGTCGTCGTCGGGGACGTCCTCGCGCAGCACCCCGAGCAACCGGCGCATCTCGTCGGTGGCCTGCCGGGCGCTGGCCTCGACGCGGCTGATGGCGGCCTGGGCGTCACCGGGGCGGGTGGCCATGACCCGCCGGGCGGCCCCGGCCTGCACCCCCATGACGCTCACGTGGTGGGCGACCACGTCGTGCAGCTCGCGGGCGATGCGCACCCGTTCCTGGACCACGGCCCGTCGGGTGTTCTCGACGCGCTGCTCGTGCAGCTGGCGGTTGCGCAGCTCCAGCTCGGCCAGCGTCCTGGCCTGCAGCCAGGCCCGGTCACCCACCACCCAGCCGGCCGCGAAGTAGGCCAGGTTCATGACCGTGACCAGGAGCACCACCGCCGTCACCGGGGGCAGCAGCCCGTCCCCGTCGGCGCCCTGGGTCGTCTCCTGCCAGGCGGTGGTGCTCAGCGAGATGCCCAGCCACGAGAACATCGCCACCACGACGACGAGGCGGACGGCGGTCGCCGCCCGACGGTCCCGGGCCCACGCCCCTGCGGTGTACAGCGCCAGGTAGAGGCAGACGGACGTGACCAGGGGGTCGAAGACCAGCCGCGCCTGGTGGCCGATGAACGCGGCGGCCACCAGCACGAGCACCGCGACCGGGAACCGGCGCCGGACGCACAGGGGCAGCGCGACGCCCAGCGCCCACGCGACCCGCTCCCAGGTCCCGGGCGCGTCGTCGAACACCTCGCCCACGCTGCGGGAGAGCTCCATGCTGACCATGGCCGCGGCGGCCAGCAGCAGCCCCAGGAGCACGTCGAGACGCTGCTCGCGGGGGCTCGGTCCCTCTCGCTCCCACTCCGCGTCCACCGCGGCAGCGTAGGGGGCGCCCGTGAGCGCTGCGCCGACCGCGGCCGACACGGCCCGTCCTCAGGCCTGCGAGGCCTGGGAGGCCAGCCAGCGCTCACGCGGGAGCCGGTAGAACACGTGCGGGCGGACCGGGTGGCCCTCCGGTACGGCGGGGTGCTGGAAGTCGCCCTCGGGCTCGCGCCCCAGGCCGATCCGCTCCATCACCCGCCAGGACCGCGCGTTGCCGACCGCCGTGAACGACACGATCTCCTCCAGCCCGGCCTCGGTGAACCCGAACCGGAGCGACTCCAGCGCCGCCTCGGTGGCGAACCCGTGCCCCCAGTGCGCCCGGGCGAGCCGCCAGCCGACCTCGACCGCGGGCGTGAACGGCGCCTCGAACTCGGCCGGCCACAGGCCCGTGTAGCCGATGAACTCGCCGGTGTCGAGGCGCTCCAGCGCCCACAGGCCCCAACCGCGCTCGGACCAGCGACTCAGGATGCGGTCGACGAACGCGTCGGATCGGGCCCGGTCGTGGACCTCGACGAAGTGCTCCATCACGACGGGGTCCGAGTTCAGCGCGAAGAACGGCTCCCGGTCGGCGTCGGTGAAGCCACGCAGCAGCAGACGGGCGGTGCGGCGCACGGGTACCTGGTCAGCGGCGGGGGAGGTCATCCTCGCGAGGCTAACCCGACCCGGACGGCACGGTCGTGCGCGCCGGGCCGTCCGGGTCTGATCCGTCCGGGGCTGGCCGTCCGGGGCTGAACCGTCGGTTACAGCGGGATGTTGCCGTGCAGACCGCGCGTGGCCGGCGCTGCGGCCACGGCCCGGGCCAGCGCCGAGCGCGTCTGCGCGGTCGCGATGACCTCGTCGACCACGCCGATCTCCATGGCGCGGGGGATGCCCCCGGCCAGACGCTCGTGCTCTGCGGCCAGCTCGGCCTCGACCTGGGCCTTGGCGTCGTCGGGCACCTCGGCCAGGCGACGGCGGTGCAGGATGCGGACCGCGGCGACGGCGCCCATCACGGCCACCTCGCCGCTGGGCCACGCGAAGACCCTCGTCGCCCCGAGCGAGCGGGAGTTCATGGCGATGTACGCGCCGCCGTAGGCCTTGCGGATGACCAGGGTGACGCGGGGCACGGTGGCCTCGGCGAAGGCGTGGAGCAGCTTGGCGCCTCGACGCACGACCCCGTCCCACTCCTGGCCGACGCCCGGCAGGTAGCCCGGCACGTCGACCAGAACCAGCAACGGGATGCCGAACGCGTCGCACATCCGGACGAACCGTGCGGCCTTCTCGGCCGAGCTGGAGTCCAGGCAGCCGCCCAGGCGCATCGGGTTGTTGGCCACGACGCCGACGGTGCCGCCCCCGACCCGGCCCAGGGTCGTGATGACGTTGGGGGCCCAGCGGGCGTGCAGCTCCAGCTGCTCGTGGTCGTCGTCCAGCAGGTCGGCGACGACCGGGTGCATGTCGTAGGCCCGCTTGGGGTTGTCGGGCAGGTGACGGCCCAGGTCGCGGTCGGTGACGGCGACCGGGTCGACCGTGCCGGTCCGGCCGAGCAGGGTGACGAGCTCGCGGCCCCGCAGGTAGGCGTCCTCGGTGGTCTCGGTGGTCACGTGGACGACGCCGGAGCGACGGCCGTGCGGCTCGGGCCCACCCAGGCGCAGCGCGTCGACCTTCTCGCCGGTGACGCTGCGGACCACGTCGGGACCGGTGACGAACACCCGTCCGTCCGGGCCGAGCACGACGACGTCGGTCAGCGCGGGCCCGTAGGCCGCCCCGCCGGCCGCGGCGCCGATGACGACGCTGATCTGGGGGATCTTGCCCGAGGCGCGGGTCATGATCGCGAAGACCTCGCCGACGGCGTGCAGGCTGACGACGCCCTCGGCCAGCCGGGCCCCGCCGGAGTGCCACAGCCCGACGACCGGGACCTGGTCGGCCAGGGCGCGCTCGTAGGCGACGAGGACGACCTTGCAGCCGGCCTCACCCATCGCGCCACCCATCTTGCGGGCGTCGGACACGAACACCACGGCGGGAGTGCGGTCCACGAGGACCGTGGCGGCGACCATGCCGGAGTCGTCGGGCTCGGTGAGCAGCTGGATGCTGCCGGGGTCGGCGAAGGACTGCAGCCGCAGCATCGGGTCCCGGGGGTCGACCTCCACGATGAGGTCGCCGGTGCTGGTGGCCGCCGTCATGAGGCGCTCCTGAACGTCAGGGCGACGTTGTGGCCGCCGAAGCCGAACGAGTTGTTGAGCGCCACCACCGGACGGGTGCCGTCGCCGATGGGTGTGGCCGTCTCGCGGACCACCTGCAGGTCGACGTCGGGGTCGATCTCGGTAAGGTTGATGGTGGGCGGGGCCAGGCGGTCGCGGACCGCGCAGATCGCGAACACGGCCTCCACGGCGCCGGCCGCGCCGAGCAGGTGCCCGGTCATCGACTTGGTGGCCGACACCAGGATGTCGTCGGCGGCCGAGCCGAGCGCCCGACGGATGGCCTTGGCCTCGGCCTTGTCGCCCACCGGGGTGGACGTGGCGTGGGCGTTGATGTGGTCGATGTCCGAGGGCGTCAGGCCCGACACCTGCAGCGCCTGCTCGATGGCGCGGGCCGCGCCCATGCCCTCGGGCTCGGGGGCGGCGATGTGGTGGGCGTCGGAGCTCATCCCGGCGCCGAGCACCTCGGCGTGGATGCGGGCCCCTCGGGCCTTGGCGTGCTCCTCGGACTCCAGGACGACGACCCCGGCGCCCTCGCCGAGCACGAACCCGTCGCGGCCGACGTCGTAGGGCCGGGACGCGGTGGTGGGGTCGTCGTTGCGGGTCGACAGGGCCTGCATGGCGGCGAACGCGGCCACGGGCAGCGGGTGCACGACGGCCTCGGTGCCGCCGGCGACGACTATGTCGGCGCGGCCGAGCCGGATCATGTCGATGGCCATCGCGATGGCCTCGGCCCCGGACGCGCAGGCGCTGACCGGGGTGTGCGCGCCGGCGCGGGCACCGACCTCGAGGCTGACGGTGGCCGCGGGGGCGTTGGGCATCAGCATGGGGATGGAGAGCGGGAACACCTTGCGCGGGCCGCTGGCCTTCATCGCGTCCCAGTTGTCCAGCAGCGTCCACAGCCCGCCGATGCCGCTGGCCAGGCACACGCCGAGGCGGGTGGGCTCGGGCTCGGGCGAGCCGGCGTCTCCCCAGGCGTCCCGGGCGGCGATCAGGGCGTACTGCGAGCTGGGGTCCAGCCGGCGCAGCTGCACCTTGGTGAGGATGTCGGAGGCGGGGACCGCGAGCTGGGCGCCGAAGCGCACCGGCAGCTCGAAGTCGTCCACCCAGGGTCCGTGCCACGGCGCGGCGCCGGAGGTGCCCTTGAGGGCGGCCTCCCAGGTGGACGCCGCGTCGCCCCCGATGGGCGTCGTGGCGCCGAGGCCGGTGACGACGACGGTGGTGCTCATGGGCTCTCCCGGTTCTCGTGCGGGTGCACCCGCGGGGTAGGGGTGGCGCTGTGGGCCCGCCCGACGCGGGGTGGCGTCGTCACGGGCCGGGGTGTCGGCCGACGTGCGGGCCGGGCGCCTGGTGGGCGCCCGGCCGCGCCTCAGCCCTGGGCCTGGGCGATGTAGCTGACGGCGTCGCGCACGGTGGCGAGGTTCTTGACGTCCTCGTCGGGGATGCGGATGCCGAACTTCTCCTCGGCGTTGACGACGATCGTCATCATCGACAGGGAGTCGATGTCGAGGTCGTCGGTGAAGGACTTGTCCATCTCGACGGCGTCGGCCGGCAGGCCGGTCTCCTCGTTGACGATGTCGGCCAGACCGCTCAGGATCTCCTGCTCGCTTGCCATGTGGTGCTCCTCTGCTCGTTCGTGGGTGGTGCCGGTCGGGTCTGGCGGGTCGTGCGTTCGGGGCCGGGCCGCCTAGGGCAGCTCGACCACCTGTGCGGCGTAGACGAGGCCTGCGCCGAAACCGATGAGCAGCGCGAGGCCGCCGTGGGGGGCGGTGCCGTCGCGCAGCATCCGCTCCATGGCCAGCGGCACGGACGCAGCCGACGTGTTGCCCATGTGCTCGATGTCGCGAGCCACGGGGACGTCCGAGGGCAACCCAAGCTGCTTGACCATCGCGTCGATGATCCGCACGTTCGCCTGGTGCGGGATGAAGGCGGCCAGGTCGCTGCCCTGGATGCCGGCGGCGTCCATGGCCTTCTGCGCCACGGGTGCCATCTGCCACACGGCCCAGCGGAACACGGTCTGCCCGGCCATGCCCAGCGACGGCCAGTCGCCGCTGATGGTGCGGCCGTCCTCGCTGCGCATCGACGTCCACGACGTCGTCTGCGTGATGACGTCGGCCTGGGCGCCGTCGCTGCCCCACATGGTCGGGCCGATGCCCGGGTGGTCGGACGGGCCGATGACGACCGCCCCGGCGCCGTCGCCGAACAGGAACGCCGTCTTGCGGTCGCGCAGGTCGGTGAAGTCGGACAGCTTCTCGACCCCGACGACCAGGACGTGGCGGGCGCTGCCGGCCCGGACCATGTCCGAGGCGAGCCCGACGCCGTGGCAGAACCCGGCGCACGCGGCGGACAGGTCGAACGCCGCCGCGGGGGTCGCGCCGATCCGCTCGGCCAGCACCGCGGCGGCCGAGGGCGTCTGCAGGTACCAGGTGACGGTGGACACGATGACGGCGTCGACCTGCGACGCCGTGATGCCGGCCATGGCCAGGGCGTCGCGGCAGGCGGGCTCGGCCATGTCCACCACGGTCGCCTCGGGCGTGGCGAACCGGCGCTCGGCGATGCCGCTGCGCTCCCGGATCCACTGGTCGGAGGAGTCGATCCAGGTGCAGACCTCCTCGTTGGTGACGACGCGCTCGGGACGCATGGCACCCACGCCCATGATCCGGGTGTGCGCGGCCCCGGTGGACTGCGTGAGGGTCGCTCCGGTCGGGCCTGCCGCCGGTCCTGAGGTCGGGTCTGTCATCTGCTCACCTTCGAGGCCTGCGGGCTCGCGGGGTGGAGCCGGACCAGGGGCATGCCGGGGGAGACGGGGTCGCCGTCGTGGACGATCCACTCCACCACGGTGCCGCCGTGCGGTGCGGTGACGTCGTAGGCGTCGCGCAGCCCCTCGACCCGGGCCACGACGCTGCCGGGCTCGACGACGGAGCCCTCGGGGAACGCGCCGATGCTGACCATGCCCTTGGCCGGGGCCACGACCAGGCGCCAGGTCGGGTTGACGGCCATCGAGCTGGCCTGGCCGTGCTCGCGCACCAGGGCGCGGGCCGCGGGCAGGTCGTCCGGCGTCTTCAGCGCCACGATGTCGACGCCGGGCAGGGCGCGCTTGGCCAGGTTGGCCAGCGTTCCCGCGGGCGGGATCTCGACGATGCCGGTGACACCCAGGTCGCGGAAGGTCTCCATGCACAGGTCCCAGCGGACCGGGCGGGCCACCTGCGACACCAGCCGGCCCAGCACCTCGCGGCCGTCGTGGACGACTGTGCCGTCGGCGTTGGACACCAGCCGGCTGCGGGGGTCGTGGGTGGTGATGGCGCGGGCGTGACGGGCGAGCACGTCGACGGCGGGGGCCATGTGCTCGGTGTGGAACGCCCCGGCGACCTGCAGCGGGATCACGCGGGCCTTGGCGGGCGGGTCGGCGGTGAGCGCGGCCAGCTGCTCTGTGGTCCCGGCCGCGACGACCTGCCCCCCGCCGTTGCGGTTGGCCGCGGTGAGGCCGTGGCGCGCCAGGACGGCGTCGACCTCGGTCGGGTCCCCGCCGACCACGGCGCTCATGCCGGTGGGCGTGACGGCGCTGGCCTTGGCCATCGCGTTGCCGCGCTCACGCACGAACACCATCGCCTGCTCGGCGGTCATCACCCCGGCGGCCGAGGCCGCGGTGATCTCGCCCACCGAGTGCCCGGCGCCGGCGGCGGTCAGCCGGAACGCGTCGGAGGGGTGGGGGAACAGCTCGAGCAGCGAGACCAGGCCGGCGCCGACGATCAGGGGCTGCGCCACGGCGGTGTCGCGGATGGTGTCGGCGTCCGACGTGGTGCCGTGGGCCACGAGGTCGACCGCGGCGACGGCCGACAGCCAGGACAGCCGCTCCTCGAAGCCCGGCAGCTCGAGCCACGGGGCGAGGAAACCGGGGGACTGGGACCCCTGGCCGGGGCAGACGACGATCAGCACGGGCCTCACGATGTCGCACACCGACCCCGGGACGCGGCTCCGTCCGGTACGAGGTTTGGCGTGTCGCGTTGTAGGAGTCCTACAACTGCGACCTACGGCCGGGTCGTGCGGGGGGACTCGGCCAGACGACCCAGCGCCAGGCCCATCTGCAGGGTCCAGCGCTCCCGCGGGTCGCTGGCCAGCAGACCCGTGACCTGCTCGACGCGGTTGAGGCGGTAGCGGACGGTGTTGGCGTGCACGAACAGGGTGCGGGCCGCGCCCTCGAGGGCTCCCCCGGAGTCCACGTAGGCCTGCACGGTGTCCAGCAGGTCGTTGCCCGCGGCCAGCAGCGGGGCGTGCACCAGGTCCACCAGGGCGCGTCGGGCGGTGACGTCGCCGGCCAGGACACGTTCGGGCAGCAGCGCCGTGGCCAGCACCGGCCTCGGTGCGCCGGGCCAGGCGCGGGCCGCGGTCGCCCCGGCCAGGGCCGCCCGGGCCGAGCGGGGCGCCGAGGGCAGGCCGATCCGGGTGGGCCCGACCACGACGGGCCCCTCGCCGACCAGCGGCAGCATGTCGGTGACCACGGCCGTGGCGTCGGCCCCGCCGCCGAGCACCAGCACCAGCCGGTCGTTCTGGTGCCCCACCAGCAGCTCCGCACGGTGGGACCGCGCCACCCGCCGCAGCGCCTGCGGGTCGGTCCGGGTGTCGCCGGTGGCCACGACCACCGTGGTCGGCGAGTCCAGCGGCCACGACAGCGCCGAGGCCTGGGAGGCCAGCGCGTCGTCGGAGTCCCCGCGGACCAGGGAGTCGACGACGAGCGCCTCCAGGCGGGCGTCCCAGGCCCCGCGGGTCTCGGCGGCCCGGGCATAGACCTCGGCCGCGGCGAACGCCACCTCGCGGGCGTAGCGCAGCAGCAGCAGCCGCGCCGCGGGCAGGTCGGCCTCCGGGAGGGTGTCCTCGAGCAGCCGCTCGGAGGTGTCCATGGCGGTCCGGATCAGCGTGACGGTCTGGTGCAGGCTGATCAGCCGGGTCAGGTCCCGGGGGGCCGCCCCGAACAGGTCGACGCTGCGGACCGAAGGACCGACGGGGGCCCCGGCCCGGCACCAGCGCACGAAGCCGGACACGCCGGTCTGGGCCACCAGGCCGACCGACGACCGGGCCTCCGGGGGCAGACCCGGGAACCAGTCGAGCTCGGTGTCCATCCGGGCCAGGGCGTGGGAGGAGATGGTGGCGCTGGCCCACTCCAGGGCTCGCAGGGAGTCCTCCGACAACGCCGCCGGGGCGGTGACGTCGCTGCTCATGAGGCCACGGTAGTCGCCCGTCGTAGGGCACCCCGGGGCGCGGGTCAGGGGTCCGGCTGCGCGAGCAGAGGCTCGCTGTCCTGGGCTTCGTTACTGTGGCCGGGAACCGAGGGGAGGCACCGTGCCTGGGATCAGAACCTGGCGAGACCGCCTGAGACGCAAGGGCGACCGGAGCACGACCGTCGCCGGAGGCGCGTCCGTGCCCGCACTGCAGACGTCAGGAGCGGAGGTGCACGAGAGCGTGTCGAGCATCCACGAGTCGATGGACGAGGAGCGGCTGCACGAGCTGCTCCGTGAGGACCCGAACAACGAGAGCCGCTTCAACGAGCTCGCCGGCGTGGTCCGTCGGCGGGCCGCCGAGGGCCACGAGGCCGGCGACCCGGTGCAGGCGCAGGAGAACGCCGTCTGGGCCCTGGCCGAGGAGCTCGCCCACGACCAACGGGCCTGGTACCCGCTGGTCGAGCTGGCCCGGTTGTCGCTGGCCGACGACCGGGAGGCCGCGCTGCGTCGCCTCGGCGTGGCCGCCGAGCGGGACCCCAGCGGCTCGGCGCTGTCCTACGGGCTGGACCTGCTGCGCGAGGCCGGTGACAACGACGGCGCGCTGTCGTTGGGCATGGGCCACTGGCGTCCGACCGACCACCCGCTGGCCGCCGGGCGGGCCATGGTCGCCGCTGCGGTGGACGCCCACCGCCTGGCCGAGGCCCGTCGGCACCTGGACGCCCTTGGCGAGCACCCCGACGCCACCGGGGTCGCGGCCATGCGTCGCGACATGGAGCGGGCCATCACGCAGGCCGAACGCGCTCGTCGGCCCTGAGGCGGAAGGGCCCGGCCGGGCGGCGTCCCCGTCCGGTCCGGGCCGGACGTCCGGCTCGGCCAGGCGGTCGAGCCCGGGACGACCCGCTGGGCACCGGTGACCGGACCACAGGGGACCGCTTCACCGGACCCTGCCCGGGGGACGTGGCGACGAACGGGTCCGCGGCCGCCCTCCTGTCACCGGATCGGGAGGACCTGGCGCCAGGCTCCCGGCTCCCCTCAGACCGGGGCGGCGCCGGCGGAACCGGGGGGCAGGGCCGACGGGTGCTCGGACGCGGGGCGGGCGTCGGTGCGCGGGTGCAGGACGCGGGCCAGCAGGAGCACGCCCGTGCCGGCCCCCACGACGGTCGTCAGGGCGACCCGGAGGTCGGTGGCGTCGGCGATCAGCCCGATCAAGGCCGGCGACACCAGGAACCCGACCCGCAGCAGCCAGCTGACCACGGTCAGCCCCACGCCCGTGGGCAGGCCGGGGATCTCGTCGGCCGTGTGCATGACGGCTGGGATCAGGGTCGCGACGCCCAGGCCCGCCAGGGCGAACCCCAAGACGGTCGTGGCCACCGAGGGCAGCGCGAGCATCCCGCCCATGCCGAGCGTGATGAGCACCCCGCCGGCCAGGGCGACGCGCTGCTGGCCGAACCGGTCGACGACGCGGTCCCCGGTGAGCCGGCCCACCGTCATGGCCACCTGCAGCGACACGAAGGCCACGCCCCCGACCGCGGCCGTGGCGCCGAGCTCCTCACGCAGGTACAGCGCGCCCCAGGTCGAGCCCGCGTCCTCGACGAACGCGCCGCACGCGGCCAGGGCGCCCAGGGCGGCGAGCAGCATGACCGTGCGCAGACCAGCCCGCGCGCCCACCTGCGCCGCGCTGGGCGCCGCCGGGGCGCCGGCGTCGACCGGGACCGCTGCCTCCCGCTCGGCGTCCTCCGGCCCGACGAGCATGAACCGGTACGCGGCCAGGGCCAGGACGCCCGACAGGGCGGCGGAGCCGAGCAGGTGGACGGTCAGCGGGATGGCCAGACCGGCGGCGAAGGAGCCCAGGACCCCACCGGCCACCGCGCCGACGCTCCACAGCCCGTGGAACGAGTTGACGACCGAGCGGCGGTAGAGCCGCTGCACCCGGAAGCCGTGCGCGTTCTGGGCCACGTCGACGACGGCGTCCAGCGCCCCGACCAGGAGCATCACCGCGGCCAGGGCCAACCAGGTGCCCGACAGCGGGACGCCCACCAGGACCACGCCCAGCACGACCAGGCCGAACGCCGCCACCCGCGCTGATCCGAGCAGCCGGATCGCGGCCGGGGCCAGCAGACCGGCCAGGAGCGCCCCGACCGGCATCGCCGCGACCGCGCTGCCCAGGGCCGCGTTGCTCAGGTCCAGCCCGGCCTTCACCTCGGGCAGCCGCGGCACGAGGTTGGCGTAGAGGACCGCGTTGACGAAGAACACCCCGGACACGGCGACACGCGCCCGGCGGACGTGAGCCGCCGGGCGCGTGTCGTGGATGGGGCGGGTGCTGCTCAGGCGTCGCCGCCGGCGTTGCCGGTGGTGCCGGCGTTCACGTCGTCGATCGAGTACTTGTCGTACGCCTGCTTGGGGACGTCCTTCTCGACCGCACCGCTCGCGGCGAGCGAGGCCAGCGCCTGCACCGTCACGGACGGGCCGTCGACCTGGAAGAACCGGCGGGCCGCGGCGCGGGTGTCGGAGAACCCGAACCCGTCCGTGCCCAGCGACACGAACCGGCCCTGCTCGCCCGGGACGTACTGGGCGATCTGGTCCGGGACGGCCCGCATGTAGTCCGACACCGCGACGACGGGACCCTCGGCCTCGGACAGCTTCTGGGTGACGAACGGCACCCGCCGCTCCTGGTCCAGGTTGTCGAACGCCTCGGCGTCCGCGGCCATGGCGTCGCGGCGCAGCTCCGCCCCTGACGTCACCGACCACACGTCGGCACTCACGCCCCAGTCGTCGGCCAGCAGCTGCTGGGCCTCCAGCGCCCACGGCACCCCGACGCCGGACGCGAGCAGCTGCACCTTGGGGCCGTCGCCGGAGCCCGGGTGGGCCAGGTACATGCCCTTGAGCACGCCCTCGACGTCCAGGCCCTCGGGCTCCTTGGGCTGCACGTACGGCTCGTTGTACAGGGTGATGTAGTACATGACGTTCTCGCCCGTGCCGTCGGGACCGCCCTCGCCGTACATCCGCTCGAGGCCGTCGCGGACGATGTGGCCGATCTCGTACACGTAGGCGGGGTCGTAGGACACGATCGCCGGGTTCGTCGCGGCCAGCAGCGGGGAGTGCCCGTCGGCGTGCTGCAGACCCTCACCGGTCAGCGTGGTGCGGCCGGCCGTCGCGCCCAGGAAGAACCCGCGCGCCATCTGGTCCGCGGCCGCCCACATGGCGTCGCCCGTGCGCTGGAACCCGAACATCGAGTAGAAGATGTAGATCGGGACCATCGGCTCGCCGTGGGTGGAGTACGAGGAGCCCACGGCGGTGAAGGCCGCCACAGAACCGGCCTCGTTGATGCCGACGTGCAGGATCTGCCCGTCCTTGGCCTCCTTGTACGACAGCATCAGGTCGCGGTCGACCGACACGTACTTCTGCCCCGACGGGTTGTAGATCTTGGCCGTCGGGAAGAACGAGTCCATCCCGAACGTGCGCGCCTCGTCGGGGATGATCGGCACGACGCGCTGGCCGAACTCCTTGTCGCGCATCAGGTCCCGCAGCACCCGGACGAAGCCCATGGTGGTCGCGACCTGCTGCTTGCCGGAGCCGCGCTTGGCCACCGCGTACGCCTCGTCGCCGGGCAGCTTGATCGCCGCACGACGGCCCTTGCGCGACGGCAGCCCGCCACCCAGGGTGCGGCGACGCTCGCGCAGGTACTCCAGCGTCTCGTCGTCGTCGGCCGGCTTGTAGTACGGCGGGTGGTACGGGTCGGCCTCGAGCTGGCTGTCCTCGACGGGGATGCGCAGCCCGTCGCGGAAGTTCTTGAGGTCGTCCAGGGCGAGCTTCTTCATCTGGTGGGTCGCGTTGCGCCCGGCGAAGTTGGTGCCCAGGCCCCAGCCCTTGACCGTCTTGGCGAGGATGACCGTGGGCTGGCCCGTGTGCTCGGTGGCGGCCTTGTAGGCGGCGAACACCTTGCGGTAGTCGTGACCGCCGCGGCGCAGGTTCCAGATGTCGGCGTCGGACAGCGGCTGGGCCAGCTTCTTGGTCCGCGGGTCGCGGTTGAAGAAGTGCTCCCGGATGAACTCGCCGCTTTCGGCCCGGTAGGTCTGGTAGTCGCCGTCGAGGGTGTCGTTCATGAGCCTGACCAGCGCGCCGTCGCGGTCGGCGGCCAGCAGCGGGTCCCAGTCCCGGCCCCAGACCACCTTGATGACGTTCCAGCCGGCGCCGCGGAAGAACGACTCCAGCTCCTGGATGATCTTGCCGTTGCCGCGGACCGGGCCGTCGAGGCGCTGCAGGTTGCAGTTGATGACGAAGGTCAGGTTGTCCAGACCCTCGGCCGCCGCGATCTGCAGTGCGCCGCGGCTCTCGGGCTCGTCCATCTCGCCGTCACCCAGGAACGCCCAGGTCTGCTGCTGCGAGGTGTCCTTGATCCCGCGGTTGTGCAGGTACTTGTCGAACTGGGCCTGCCAGATCGCGTTGATCGGGCCCAGGCCCATCGACACGGTGGGGAACTCCCAGAAGTCCGGCATCAGGCGCGGGTGCGGGTAGCTGGACAGCCCGCCCGTCGCCGACGACTTCTCCTGCCGGAACCCGTCCATCTGCTCCTCGCTGAGGCGTCCCTCGAGGTAGGCGCGGGCGTAGATGCCGGGGCTGGCGTGACCCTGGACGAAGATGTTGTCCCCGCCGCCGGCGTGGTCACGGCCCTTCCAGAAGTGGTTGAAGCCCACCTCGTACAGCGTCGCGGACGAGGCGTAGGTCGAGATGTGCCCGCCGACGCCGATGCCTGGCGCCTGGGCGCGGTGCACCATGACCGCAGCGTTCCAGCGGATCCAGCGGCGGTACCGGCGCTCGACCTCCTCGTCGCCCGGGAACAGCGGCTCGGACTCCGGCGGGATGGTGTTGATGTAGTCCGTCGACATGAGGCTCGGCACACCGAGGTGCTGCTCTCGGGCGGCCTGCAGCATCTGCAGCATCAGGTAGCGGGCGCGCTGCTTGCCGCCGGCCTCCACGGCCGCGGCGAGCGACTGACGCCACTCCGCGGTCTCCTCGGGGTCGACGTCCGGCAGCTGGGCGAGCAGGCCGTCCAGCATCGGTGCGTCGTCGGCGTGTGCCACGTGTCCTCCAGCGGGTCCTCGGCAGGTGCGTTGCGGGGGCTGTCCGGGGGTCGCCCGGGTCCCGGTCACCATCCTGGCCCTCCCACGCCGAGGGACCAACACGAGGGTGTCTGCTTGCGCGGGTCGGCAGGGGTGGGGTGGACTGTCGGCAGCGACGTCGTACCGGGACGTCCACCACAGGTCGAACCGGCCCATCACGAGGGAGCTCACTGCATGTCAGCCACCGCCGACAGACCGGCGGACACCGACCTCGCCCGCCGCTTGGGGATCACCGCGGGCCAGGTCGTCCAGGAGTTCGGGTGGGACGACGACGTCGACGAGGACCTGCGCCTGCAGGTCGAGTCGGCTTCGGGCGAGCCCTTGGAGGACGAGGACTCGATCGAGGTCGCGGACGTCGTCCTGGTCTGGTTCCGCGACGGTGACGGCGACCTCGTCGACACTCTCGTGGACGCCCTGACCAACCTCGGGGAGGGCGGCGCAGTCTGGCTGCTCACCCCCAAGCTCGGCCGGCCCGACCACGTCGAGCCCGGCGACATCGAGGAGGCTGCGCCCACCGCGGGCCTGCACGCCACCTCCAGCATCAGCGCGTGCCCGGACTGGTCCGGGACGCGTCTGGCCAGCCCGAAGGGACGTAAGTGACCGTCACAGGCGCCACAGCAGACATCGGGATCCCGACCGAGGGCGCGCTGCCCCAGGTCGGGGCCCCCGCCCCGGAGTTCACGCTCAAGGACCAGCACGGGCAGGAGGTCAGCCTGGCGGCGCTCACGTCCGACGGGGGTGGTCGTGCCGTGCTGCTGGTCTTCTACCCGTTCGCGTTCTCGGGCACCTGCACCGGCGAGCTGTGCGAGATCCGCGACGACCTGTCGTCGTTCGCCAACGACGACGTCCAGGTCGTGGGCATCTCCTGCGACCCCGGGCACGCGCTGCGGGCGTGGGGGGACGCCGAGGGGTACTCGTTCCCGCTGCTCAGCGACTTCTGGCCGCACGGCGAGACCGCCAAGGCCTACGGGGTGTTCATGCCCGGGCTGGGCTTCGCGGCGCGCGGGTCGTTCCTGGTGGACTCCTCGGGCGTGCTGCGGTGGAGCCTGGTCCAGGGTCCGGGCGAGGCACGGGACCCGCAGGCCTACAAGGACGCCGTCGCGGCCCTGTAGGGCGGATACCCTGCTCGGCAGGGGCCTGTAGCTCAGTTGGTCAGAGCACCGCGCTTACACCGCGGGTGTCGTCGGTTCGAGCCCGGCCGGGCCCACCGTCGTGCCGGCGGGCGCGGTCGCCTCCGGTCGCAGGGGGTCGGCTAGGGTCAGTGACATGGCCGTCACGCTGCGCGACGTGGTCTCCGCCCTCGACGAGGCCTACCCCCGGCACCTGGCCGAGGACTGGGACGCCGTCGGCCTCGTCTGCGGGGACGTCGAGGCTCCCGTCTCCAGCGTCTTGCTGACGGTGGACGTCACCGAGACCGTGGTCGACGAGGCGCTGGCGTCCGGTGTGGACCTCGTCGTCGTCCACCACCCGCTGCTGCTGAAGGCGGTGCACGGCGTCGGCACCGACACCGTCAAGGGACGCCTGGTCCACCGCCTGGTCGGCGGGGGGTGCGGGCTGTTCACCGCGCACACCAACGCCGACGTCGCCGCCCCCGGAGTGTCCGACGCCCTGGCGCGGACGATCGGCCTGACCGGGCTGGTGCCGCTGGACCCGCGTGAGGCCGACCCGCTGGACCCGGACGTCGCCCTCGGGCTGGGTCGGGTCGGGTCGCTCCCGCAGCCGATGGGCCTGCAGGCGTTCGCCGAGCACGTCGGGCGGGTGCTGCCGCGCACCAACGGCGGCATCCGGATCGCGGGCCCGGTGCACGCCCAGGTCGAGCGCGTCGCGGTGTGCGGCGGTTCGGGCGACTCGCTCATCGGGGCGGCCCGGGCGGCCGGGGCGGACGTGTTCGTGACCGCCGACCTGCGTCACCACCCGGTCTCCGACGCGCTCGAGGCGGGCGGCCCGTGGCTGGTGGACGTGCCGCACTGGGCCAGCGAGTGGCCGTGGCTGATGGGTGCGCGCGAGCGGATCCTGGCCTCGCTCGACCCGCTGGGGGAGCACCTGGACGTCGTCGTGTCGCGTACCGTGACCGACCCGTGGACCTCGCGGGCCTGAGGCCCACCGCGCGGGTCCGTGCACGAGGTCGCACCGCGGCCCGCACCACCAGCACGTCACAACAGCAGAAGCGCCGAGCCCCACGAGGAGTCCGCCCATGGTGACCGTCGACCCCGCCGACCAGCAGAGGCTCCTCGAGGTGCAGGCGCTGGACACCCGTCTCGACCAGGTGTCCCACACCCGCGAACAGCTGCCCGAGGCCGCCCGGGCCACCGAGCTCCAGGCGCTGGTGGGGACGCTGCGCGACGACGTGGTGCTGCTGCAGACCAAGGTGTCCGACCTGGACCGCGAGGTCACCCGGGCCGAGAACGACGTCCAGGCCGTGCGGTCGCGCGTCGACCGCGACACCAAGCGTCTCGAGTCCGGGCAGGGCAGCTCCAAGGACCTGATGGGCATCCAGCACGAGCTCGAGAGCCTGGCGCGGCGGCAGTCCGACCTGGAGGACGTCGAGCTGGAGGTGATGGAGCGCCGAGAGGAGCAGGCGGGGCTGCTGGCCGCGACCGAGACCCGCCTCGCCGCCGCCCGGGCCGAGCTGGAGCAGGTCGCCGCCGCCCGGGACGCCCGCTACGGCGAGCTGGACTCCCAGCGCATCGCCCTGGAGGACGACCGGAAGGCCGCGGCCACCGGGTTGGCCGAGCCGATGATGAAGGTCTACGAGCGGCTGCGCGGCCGCCTGGGCAGCGGCGCCGCGGCCCTGGCCGAGGGCCGCTGCGAGGGGTGCCGGATGCCCATGGCGCCGACCGAGGTGCACACGATCATGGCCAAGCCCGCGGACGAGATGGTCCGGTGCCCGGAGTGCGAGCGGATCCTGGTCCGACCGGCGAAGTCCGACGCGTGAGCCCCGCGGTCAGCCCGCGCCGGCTGGTCGTCGAGGCCGACGGCGGGTCCCGGGGCAACCCCGGCCCGTCCGGGTTCGGCGCCCTCGTCCGTGACCCCGCCGGCCGCGTCCTGGCCGAGGCGGGCGAGCGGTGCGGGCACACCACCAACAACGTCGCCGAGTACTCCGGTCTGCTGGCCGGTCTGCGGATGGCCCACGCCATCGACCCCGCCGCCCAGGTGGAGGTCCGGATGGACTCCAAGCTCGTGGTCGAGCAGATGTCCGGGCGGTGGAAGATCAAGGACCGCCGCCTGGCCGGCATCGCCAAGCAGGCCCACGACGCCTTCGACGCCGACCTGGTCCGGTACACCTGGGTGCCGCGGGCCCAGAACGGCAAGGCCGACAAGCTGGCCAACGACGCCATGGACGGGGTCGAGCGCACCGTCGAGGACATGATCGCGATGGTGGCCTCCGACCCGGACCCCACCGACGACGACGACCCGACGGACCCCGTCGCCACCGGTGACCCGGCCCCCGACCCGCGCCCGTCCCGGGCCTCGACCGCCGTGCCGCAGGGCGCCAGCCAGGGGGACCTGGGCGAGGCCACCACGGTCCTGGTCGTCCGTCACGGTCGGACCCGGCTGACGCAGGAGCGCCGGGTCTCCGGCCTGCGCGGCGAGGACGCGCCGCTGACCGACGTCGGCCGGCTCGACGCCGTGGGTGCCGCCCCGTTCCTGGTGGACGTGCCGGTCGACGCCGTCGTCGTGTCGCCGCTGCTGCGGGCCCGGCAGACGGCCGAGCTGCTGGGCGCGCGCCTGGGCTGGCCGGACCCGACCGTCGACGACCGTTGGGCCGAGGTCGCGTTCGGCGAGTGGGACGGGCTGACCGCGTCCGAGGTCGTGGAGCGTGACAAGGACCTGTTCGGCGCCTGGCTGACCCGCGCCGACGTCCGGCCACCCGACGGGGAGTCGATGCTGGACCTGGAGGAGCGGGTGCACGACGGGCTCGCCGACCTGCTGCAGCAGCACCGCGGCGGCACCGTGGTCGTCGTCTGCCACATGACGCCGGTCCGCTCGGTCGTCCGGCGCCTGCTGGGCGCGGGGGAGCAGGCGCTGTGGCGGCTGCGCGTGGCCCCGGGCAGCCTGACCACGACGCGGCACTGGGCCGACGGCGGGGCCGAGGTCGACGGCGTCGGCCTGTTCGTCCCCCCGGAGGCGTCGGCCGGCACCCTGTTCTGAGGCCACCGGGCGGCGAGCGGCAGGCACTACCCTGACCCCGGACGAGTCGGCCGGGCGGCCACGTCGGGCCTCCGGGTCCGCCGAGGAAAGTCCGGGCTCCACAGGGCGAGGTGGTGGGTAACACCCACCCGGGGTGACCCGCGGGACAGTGCCACAGAGAGAAGACCGCCAACGGTCCGGGCGACCGGGCCGGGGGTAAGGGTGAAAGGGTGGTGCAAGAGACCACCAGCGTGCCGGGTGACCGGTGCGGCTAGGTAAACCCCACCTGGAGCAAGGTCAGACAGGACGCGTTCGAGGGCGGCCCGCCCGAGCGTCCGGGTAGACCGCAGGAGGGCGTCGGCAACGGCGCTCGTAGATGGATGGTCGCCACCGGCGCGCGAGCGCCGGTACAGAACCCGGCTTACAGGCCGGCTCGTCCCCTCACCGCCGCCGCGCCCCGGCGGTGAGATCGGCCTGTCGACGGCGACACGCGGACGGCCCCCGTCGAACGGCGGACCTCACCCCGGCGGGGTGCCGGCCGTGTCCGGGCTTCGCCTCGCCCGAACGGGGTGAATCCGGACGGCGCCACGTCCTCGATCCGGACCACGACGACCCCGGCCCGCCAGGACGGCGCGCCGGGGTCGTCGTCGAGCCCTGCGTCGGTCAGCCGGTGAAGGCGTCCCGCCCGCCGAGCACCGGCAGGGTGATCGTGCTGCGCCCGGGCTGGAGCGACAGCTGGGTCCCGGGGTCCGGCCGCAGCGTGAAGTCGCGGTCGGTGGAGAACACCACGAGCCCGACCCGGTGGCCCGCCGCGAAGACGTAGTCGTCCGGGTGCAGGTCCCACTGGAACCGGTAGTCGCGCCCGGGGGTCACCGCAGAGGTCCACGCGCGGCTCTGCCGGTTCTGCACGTCCATCCAGCCGCGGGTCACCATGGTGGCCGCGCCCGTGGGGGAGTAGTCGACCAGGTAGGCGGTCAGGTTGGCCGCGTCGTCGTTGTCGACCGAGCCGAACAGGTCCACCGACGGCGTCCCGGACAGGTGCACCGGGGCCGCGAGCGCGTCCGTGGTGTAGACGAGCCGGTTGGCGTCGGCGACGTCCGGCCCGGCGATGAGCGAGGTGCCGTTGCGGTTGCGGCCGTCGTCGACGAACGACTGCTCCACCGAGCGCGCGGACCGGGCGAGGCCCAGACCGCCGGGGGCGGTGGCCGAGGAGGCGCTCAGCGTGAGCGTCGCGTCGGCCGAGCCCGGGATGGGCCAGTCGGCGTAGGTCACGTTGCCGATCCCGGCCGCCTCGCGCTGCACGATGGCGCGGGGCTCGTCCATGATCCCGTTGTCGACGCCCCACAGCTCGTGGTCGAACCAGCGGTGCACGGTCTGCTGGTAGGTCCAGCGCTGACCGTTCTCCAGCGTGTAGGAGGCGGCGTTGCCGGGCGTGCCGTGGCCGCCGTTGTGCAGCCAGATCTTGCGCTCCACGCCGGCCTCGGCCAGGGCGTCCCACCAGCGGGACCACTGCAGCGGCTTGACGTTCCAGTCGTTGCGGCCGTCCACGACGAACACGCTCGCGGTGACGTCGTCGGCGTCGTCCAGGTAGTTGCGGGCGTCCCAGAACTCGTTGTAGTCGCCGGTCACGCGGTCCTGGTCGACGGTGATCTCGGCGATCTCGTCGGCGCACCAGCCCTTGGCACGCGCCTCGCCGGCGACGAAGTTGGCCAGGACGTCGGCGTCCTCCCCCTGGTAGCCGCCGGGGGCGACCACCAGGCCGTTCTCGCGGTAGTAGCCGTACCAGTCGCTGATGGCCACGACCGGCACGATCGTCTTGAGGTTGGGCACCTCGTCGCCGTAGCTCGCGGCCACCTGGTTGGGCAGGGTGCCGTTGTAGCTGGCGCCGGTCATGCCGACCGCACCGCTGGTCCAGTCGGCCTGCACCTCGTTGCCGCCGTCGACGGCGTCGAAGGCGCGGGCCCGGCCGTCCAGCCAGTCCACGACGGCCTTGGCGCTGCGGGTCTCGGCGTCGTCGCCGGTGGTGGGGCAGCCCGTGGACTGCCCGGTGCCGATGCTCTGCGCCAGGACGACGCCGTAGCCGCGGGGCACGTAGTAGTTGTCCAGCGAGCCCGGCAGGTCGACGGCGGCGGCCCCGGCCGACACGACGGGGACCGGCTGGGTGCGCGCGGCGCCGCCCGCGGGGGCGAAGCGCGACTGCGGCAGCCGGACCGGGTCGAGGTCGGTGTTGTTGGGCGCCGCGCCCCAGGTGCCGGAGCGGTAGGGGCTGGCCTCCAGGACGACGGGCACCTTCAGCCCGTCCTCGGTCGCGGCAGGACGGGACAGGTCGACCAGGACGCGGTCGGGCACCCCGTCGAAGTCGGTGTCCAGGTCGGTCTCGACCCAGACCCGCTGCGTGACCGCGGCCGCGAAGTCGTGGATCGGCTGGGTCAGTCCGTCGCGGACCTCGATCCCGGGCGGGTCCTGCGGGGCGGGGGTGGAGGCGGTGGCGGTGCTCATCGGCAGCGTGAGGGCCAGTGCGGACGTGGTCGCGCTCGCGACGACGAGCGCACGGCGGTGTGTGCGGACCATCGGGTTCCCCTCGGGAGCGGCCTGGGTGTGGCCGGATCGGCGCAGCCAAGCAGCAGCGTCACACGGTGTCAACAGACCGGACCACGGTCGGGGCCGCCGTAGCCTGGCCCGGTGAGCAACCCCCGCTGCGACTTCTGCGACGTCGCCGAGCCCGTCTGCGAGTACCCCGTGAGCACGGCTGTCGCCACCACCTCCCCGGTCAGCGGCCGCACGGACGACCGCGGTGAGCGGCCGTGGGCGGCGTGCGAGTTGTGCGCGTCCCTCGTCGACGCCGACCGGTTCGGCGACCTGCTGGAACGCAGCCTCGCCCAGGCCCCCGAGCGCGGCCTGGACCGCTCCGACCCGATGTACGGCTTCGCGAAGGCGTCCCTGCGGGAGCAGCGGGCCGACCTGTTCGCGCAGGTCGCCCTGGCCCACGGGCCGCGCCGCCCGCTCGGCGGCTGACTCAGGTCGACTGCGCCAAGGCGGCCACGTGGCCGGGCACGACCACCGAGGAGGTCCGGACCCCCAGCGGTGCGCCCCGCTCGTCGCACACCTCGGCGACGTCGTGGCGGGCGTCGACGACGAAGCTGCGCAGGTCGCGGCTCATCCCCTCGCCCGTGCACTTGACGAAGGCCTCCTTGCGGACCCAGGTGCGCAGGAACCGTTCGCCGTCGGGGCCGGGGTCGTCGCTGACCCAGGCGTGCTCCTGCGCTGGCAGCAGCTGCTCGCTGACCAGCAGCGCGTCCGGCGGTCCGGGCAGCGCCTCGAGGTCGACGCCGACGGGGCGGTGGGCCACGGCGAGCAGCCCGACCGGGCCCGCCGACGACACCGAGGCGAACCAGCGTCGGCCGTCGGCGACGGCGACGGTGCGCGGGCCCGGTCCGCCGAGCGCGCCCACCTCGACGACACGGCAGCCCGCGACCGAGGCGACGACGGCGCGGACCAGCGCCCGCCGCGCCTGCAACCGGCGGACGCCGAGGTCGCGCCCCTGCCGGGCCATCGCGGTGACCAGCTCGGTGTCGGCGTCGTCGAGCAGCGCGATCCCCGCGTCGGAAGGGTGCGGCTCGAGGGCCAGCGACCAGAGCCGCACGCCGTCGGGCGCGGGCAGCGCGCGGACGCGCCCCTGGTCGGGACGGCCGTCCCGATGGCCCAGGTCGTCGTGCCTCACCCGCGCAGCACCTGGACCAGCAGCTCCGCGGTCCGGCGCACGTCCGGCTGGAGCAGCAGCTGGTGGTGGTCACCCGCGAGCGGGACCGTCGTGAGGTCGGCCAGCCGCGCGCCCCAGCCGAGGTCGTCGCGGCCCTGCCCGTCGCGGGCCTCGGCCGACGTGAGCAGGGTGACGGGCAGGTCGAGCGGCCGCACCCGGGTGCGGTGGCTGGCGACGGTGTCCTGGTAGGTGCGGAGCGACCGGACGTCGTCGGCGGACGGTCCCGCCGGACCGGTCCGGTCGAGCACGCGCCGCATCTTGGCCGCACGGACCACGACGCGGGCGGCGTCCACGAGCCGGCGCACCGGCGTCGCCCAGGTGGCCGGTGGCACGGTGTCGAGCAGGACGGTGCTGCCGGCCCGCCCGCCCAGCGCCCGCGCGGTCTCCAGGGCCACGAGCCCGGACGCCGAGTGCCCGACCACGTCGACCGCTCCGTCCGGGAACTGCGCGAGCAGCACCGCGGCAGCCGACCGGCCGTCCTCGACCAGGTCGGGCGCGGTCAGGCCCGGGGCCGGCATGGCCCGGAGCAGGGTCCAGACGGGCCGCTGCGGGTCGAGCCGGCTCAGGACGTGCAGCAGCACCAGGCTGGTGGCGCCCTCGCGGGCGACGAGCACGACCGGTGGCCGGGTGCCGGTGCGCCGGACCGGCACGAGCCGGCAGGTGTCCTGCGGGGCCGTGGCTCGACGACCGGCGGCCTCCTGCGCCAGCGCGGCGATCGCGCGGACCGTCGACCCCCCTGCGAGCTCGTGCAGGGGCACCGTGACGCCCAGGACGGTGTGCAGCTGGCCCATCAGCCGGGCGGCCAGCAAGGAGTTGCCCCCCGCGGCGAAGAAGTCGTCGTCCAGGGTCAGGTCGGTCGTCCCGAGCAGGCCCTGCACGACCGACAGGACGGTCCGCTCGGCCAGCGACCCACGCCCGTGGTCCTCGTCCTCGGTCGGGCCCGGTGCACCGCCGCGCGGGTGACCCGGGGCGTCGTCCGGGGTGCCCTCCGTGGGGCCGCCCGTCCGCAGTGCGGCCCGGTCGAGCTTGCCGGCGGCCGTGCGGGGCAGGGTGGGGTACGCCACGACCAGGTCGGGCAGCCAGGCCTCGGGCAGCACCGCGGACAGCGCGGACCGCACGTCCGTGGCGACGACGGCGGGCGACACCGCGGCCAGCAGCCGCCGCGCGGCACCGGTGCCGACCAGCTCGACCGCGGCCTCGACGACGCCCGGCAGGGCGAGGACGGCGGCCTCGACCTCTTCGAGCTCGACGCGCTGGCCGCGCAGCTTGACCTGCCGGTCCCGCCGACCCAGGTACTCCAGGCGGCCGTCGTCGCACCAGCGGGCCAGGTCGCCCGTCGCGTAGCCGGGCACGGGTCCGTCGGGGGTCCCGGGGTCGTCGGGCGCGTCGGGCCCGGTCCCGCCGGCCCAGCCGTCGGGGCGCTGCGCCGAGGGCTGGAACGGGCTCGGCGCGCTGCCGTCACGCGCCCCGGTCGCCGGGTCGTCGTAGCCGTCGGCCATTGCCGGGCCGCCCAGGTGCAGCTCGCCCACCGCGCCCAGGCGCACCCGTCGACCGAACGGGTCGAGCACCCGGGCCACGGTCCCGGGGTGGGGCCGGCCGATGGGCACGGTGTCGCGGGAGCCGTCACCGGTCCCGACCGTCGTGGACACCGCGGACACCACGGCCTCGGTGGGGCCGTAGACGTTGTGCAGCGTCGTCCCGGGCACCACCTCGTGGTGCAGCACCGCCAGCGACGGGGGCATGACGTCGCCGCCGACCAGCACCCGTCGCAGGCCGGCCAGGTCCACGGGCGCGGCCACCTCGAGGACTGCCTCGTACATGCCCGGCACGTAGAACACGTCGGTGACGCCGTGCCGGGCGGTGAGCGCGGCCAGGGCGACGGGGTCGGCGGCCTGGTCGTCGTCGGCCAGCACCAGCGTGCCACCGGTGGCCAGCACCCAGAACAGGAACGTGCTGGCGTCGAAGGTCAGGGTGGACTGCAGCAGGAACGTCACGTCGGCGGGGGCCAGGTCCTGGCGGTAGGACTCGACGCGGGCCACGACGGCGCCGTCGGGCACCCGGACGGCCTTGGGGCGACCCGTCGACCCGGACGTGAACATGACGTACGCGAGGTCGCGGGGGCCGCGGACCGGCCAGGTCGGGTCGGTCGTCCCTGCCGTGCCGCTGGCGGTGCCGCTCGCGGTGCCGTGCCGGGTGCCGGTCGGACGGCCGAGCCGGTCGGTGGCCACGGCGGGGACGGCCAGGTCGGCGGCGAGGGGGCCGGCCCACGTGGGGTCCCCCACCACGGCGCCGACGCGGCCGGCGCGGGCCAGGTCCCGCTGCCGGGCGGGCGGGTGCGACGGGTCCAGCGGCAGGTAGGTCCCCCCGGCGCGCAGCACGGCCAGCAGCGCGACGACCATGCCCGGCAGGCGGTGGGCGGGCACGGCCACGCGGGTGCCCGGACGGACGCCGGCGGCGACGAGCGCCGCGGCCAGGCCGTCGACCAGCACGAGCAGCTCCTGGCCGGTGAGGTGGTCCCGGTCGGCGACGAGGACCGGACCCGTGGTGGCCAGCCCGGCCAGGACGTGGCCGAGCAGGTCGACCTGCGGGGCGGGGCCCGCGACGCCCTCCCAGGCCTGCAGCTGGCGCAGCTCCGCGTCGGCCAGCAGCTCCAGGCGCCCTATCGGGGTCGAGGGCGAGGAGGTGCCGACGTCGAGCACGCTGACGACGCGGTCCAGCAGGTCCTCGGCGTCGGTGCGCGACAGCCGGTCGCTGTCGTACTCCAGGCGCAGGTCCAGCGCCCGGCCGCGCTCGACGGCCGTCAGCGCCAGGTCGAACTTGGCGTCCCGTTGCGGCAGGTCCACGTGGTGCGCACGGGGACCGCGCTCGCCCAGGGTGGGCGACTCCTGCCCGTCCAGCCAGGTGACGTACGCCTGCACCGGGGTGCCCGTCGTCGGCAGCGCGCCGCGGGCCCGCAGCGCCGTGACCACGTCGTCGAAGCGGGGCGGCTGGACCAGGCCGTCGGTGACGGTGCCCTGCACCGCCCGGGCCTGCTCCAGCAGGGAGCGCCGACGGACGTCGGGCGCCGCGACCGCCACGGTCTCCACCAGGAACGCGACCACCTCGTCGCTGCCGGGCAGGTGGGTCCGCAGGTCGACCGGCACGCCCAGGACGGGGGAGGCGACCTGCAGGCAGTCGGCCAGCCCCGCGGCCACGGCGGCCGACACGAGCGAGAAGGGAGTCAGGCCGTGGTCGGCGGCCAGCCGTCGCAGCCGTCGGGCCACGGGCGCGGGCACGTGACGCGACGCGGTGGCCGCGCCCGTGCCCCGGGCGCCCGCCCGGTGGGGCCAGCGAGCGTCCAGGTCGGACGCGGCCAGGGTGCCGGCGTGCCGCTCGGTGGCCGCGGCGGCGGCGGGCGAGGACTGCAGCTCGCGGACGGTCCGCGCGAGGTCCCGCGGCGACGGGGTGCGGGCGGGGTCGTACCGGTCGCCGGTGACGGCGGCGTCGTACCGGTCGCCCAGCTCCTCCACCAGGACCCCCAGGGAGGTGGCGTCGCACGCGACGTGGTGCACGGCCAGCACCAGCAGGTGCTCGTCCCGGTCCAGCGTGGCCAGCCCGGCGCGCCACGCCGGACCGGCGTGCAGGTCGAACGGCTCGCCCAGCACCGCAGCGAGCCACCCGGCGCCGCGCTCACCGGGCTCGTCCGGGGGCACGGTGGTGCCTCGGTCGGTGGGGTTGCTCAGGTCGGTCGGGTTGCTCAGGTCGGTCACGTCCACGTGGGCCCGCAGCGTGCTGTCCAGCACCTGCAGGGGCCCGTCCGGCCCGTCCTCGACCCGGCTGCGCAGCCACTCGTGCCGCTCCGGCAGCGACCTGACGGCGTCGACCAGAGCGTCGCGGTCGAGCGGACCGGACAGTCGTAGGACCACCGCCTCGGTGTAGGCGGTCGAGCCCGGGTCGAGCTGCTGGAGCACGAGCAGCCGTTCCTGGTTGGGCGCCAGCGGGGCCGGCGCGGTCCGTCGCGCCAGCAGGGCCGCAGCGAGCCGCCGACGAGCGGCGTCACCCGATGAGGTGCGTTCCTCGCGGTCGCTGAGCGTCACGACGACGCCTCCATCCGGGCCAGCAGGGCCGCCACCTCGTCGTCGCCGAGCTCGTCCATCCGCCCGAGCAGGTCCTCCACCTCGTCCTGGCCCGGCGCCACCGGACCGGTCACGGCCACGGGCGACCCGTGGCTGCCACCCGACCCGTCGGGTCCGGCGGGCGTCACCGACCGGTCGGCGGCGTGCAGGTCGTCGACCATCGCGGCGACGTCGCGCACCCGGGGCGCGGCCAGGACGGCGCCCAGGTCGACGTCGGCCGCGAGCTCCTCCCGCACCCGGGCGACCATGCGGGCCGCCAGCAACGACTGCCCACCCAGGGCGAAGAACGACACGTCGGACGGCACGGGGCGACCGAGCAGGTCCTCCCAGACCGCCGCGACCCTGAGCTCCGTCGGGGTGGCCGGTGCGGTGCCCTGCTGGGTCCCCACCTGCTCCGGTCGCGGCAGCCGGTGCCGGTCGACCTTGCCCGCCGTGGTCTCGGGCATCTGCTCCACCACCACGACCACGCCCGGCACCAGCCAGTCGGGGAGCCGCTGCAGCAGCTGCTCCCGCAGCTCGGCCGGGCCGCGGCCGGCGGCCACCGCCTCCGGGGTCAGCTGGACCCAGCCGACCAGCACGGGCGAGCCGGTCACGAGCTCGACCGCGCCGGCGGCGGCGCGCGTGACGTCGGGCAGGCGGGTCAGTGCCGTCTCGACCTCGCCCGGCTCGATCCGGAAGCCCCGCACCTTGAGCTGGTTGTCGTCGCGGCCGAGCAGGTCCACCTCGCCCGTGGCGCCCCAGCGGGCCCGGTCCCCGGTGCGGTACCAGCGGGTGCCGTCGTGCTCGACGAACCTGTCGGCGGTGAGGTCGGGCGAGCCCAGGTAGCCGTCGGCCAGCAGGTGGCCCGCCAGCAGCAGCTCGCCCTCGGCGCCGCGCGGCAGCCGCCGACCCCGGTCGTCGGCCACCCGGGCCACGACCCCCGTGACGGGACGCCCGATGCTGACCCGGTCGACGTGGGCGTCGGAGTCGTCGCAGGTGCGCGCCAGCGCCCAGACCGTGCTCTCGGTGGGGCCGTACTCGTTGACCAGCACCGCGTCGGGCAGCAGCTCGCGGTGGGTCGCCACCAGGGACGGCGGGCAGGCCTCGCCGCCCAGGGTGACCAGGCGCAGACCGGCCAGCAGGTGGGTCTCGGCCAGCTCGAGCAGCAGGGCGTGGTGCGACGGCACGATGTCCAGCTGGCCGACGCCGTGCCGGAACACCAGGGCGGCCAGGCGGGCCGGGTCCAGGCGCTCCTCGTGACGCGCCATCACCAGCGTGCCGCCCGTGGCCAGGTACCAGGCGATGATCCCGAGGCCGGCGTCGAAGGCCAGGTCGTGGCTGACCAGGGCGACCGGTGGACGGTCGGGGTAGGCGATGAGTCGGGCCCTGGTGGACGCCCCGAGCGCCTCGTGGCTGACCACCACGCCCTTGGGCTCACCCGTGCTGCCGGACGTGAAGAGCACGTAGGCGGGGGAGGTGGGGTCGCGGTCGAGGTCGTCGAACGTCGCGGCCGTGGGGACGGCGCGCATCAGGGCCGGGTCGAGTACGGCGGTGGCGGCGCAGAGGTCGGCGACGTCGTCGACGCGGGTGGCGGGCTGGTTGGCCCCGACGGGTACCGGCACGGCGCCCGCGCGCCAGCAGCCCAGCAGCGCGGCCACGGCGTCACCCTCCTCGTCCAGGGCGACGACCACGGTGTCGCCGGGGTCCGTCCCGTCGGCCACCAGCCGGGCCGCGACGGCGCCGGCGCGGTCCCAGAGCCGCTGGCGGGTCCAGGACCCGGCGGGGTCCAGCACGGCCGGCGCGTGCGGGTCGTCCGTGACCAGGCCGCGCACCTGGTCCAGGACGTGCAGGGGGTGCAGCGCCCCGGGGTCGCCCTCGAGGTGGTCGAGCTCGGCGTCGTCATCGGCCGTGGTCAGCGGCAACCGGTCCACCGGGGCGCCGGGGTCGTCCAGGGCCACGTCGAGCAGGTGCAGCCAGCGTCCCAGCAGGCGCTCGACCGTGCCGGGGTCGAGACGGGCCAGGGCGTGGACGGCGTCGACGGCCAGACCGCCGTCACGGTGCTCCAGGTACAGGTCGAGCTCGGCGTAGGCCATGGTGCTGGGTCGGCTGCGGCGCAGCAGGGCGGGCTCGCCGGGGCCCGCCGGGCGAGGGGCCTCGAGCAGGTTGAGCAGCACGGGCGCCACCTCGGCGCGCTCGCCCTCGGGCATCGGGCGCAGCGGCACCTCCAGCGGGAGCCAGGTGTGCGGCCCCGCGGCGTCGGCCTCGGCCGCGGTGCGTCGGACCGCGTCGGCGAAGCTGACCCCGCCGGTCACCGCCACGGGGAACAGCCCGGTGTTGATGCAGCAGCCGACGACCCGGTCCAGGGCGGGTTCGCCGCGTCCCGACAAGGGCCCGCCGAGCACGACCTCGTCCTGGCCGGACCCGCCGGCCAGCAGGACGCCGAGCGACGTGGCCAGCACGGCGTAGCTGGTGGTCCCCAGGTCCTGGGCCAGCGTGACGACGCGCTGGAGCAGCGCGGCGGGGACCGTGGTGCGGACCAGCCCGGCGCGGACGTCGGGGCGAGCGGGCCGGAGCCGGTCGAAGGGCAGGGTGCGCGGCCCGGTGGCGGCGGCGCGGCCCAGCAGGGTGCTGAGGTGCTCGACCGCGGCCGCCTCGCGCGCGGGACCGCGGGCGGCGAGCCACTCGGCCAGGTCGACGTACTCCACCGCCGGCTCGGGCAGGACGGAGGCGTCGGCGCCGGAGCCCACCAGCCGGCGGACCTCCTCGACGAGCAGGTCCAGGCTCCAGCCGTCGGCCACCGCGTGGTGCAGGGCCAGGAGCAGGGCGGGGCCGTCGGGGGTGTCGGTGCGGGCCGCGCGCAGCAGCGGGGCGCGCTCCAGGTCGAAGGGCCGGGTGCCGAATCGGTCGGCCACCGCCAGCAGGTCCTCGAGGTGGGCGACGGGCGGCAGGACGGCCACGGGCACCTCGACGTGCGGCTGCACCACCTGCACCAGGCCGTCGGCGGTCAGCTCCAGGCCGGTGCGCAGTGCGGCGTGGCGCTGCACGAGCACCTGCACCACGCGGTCGAGCAGGACCGGGTCGGTGCCGCGGGCCAGGGTCAGGACCTCGGTCAGGTTGGACCGGCCGCGGCCGCCCTCGACGTGCTCCAGGTACCAGAACGACTGCTGACGGGGCGTGGCCGGGACGCGCCACACCGTCTCGTGCGGGCGCGGGGCCCGGTGCAGGGGCGTCTCCGTCTCCGTCGGCGGACGGTCGCGCAGCAGCGCCGCCAGGGCGGCGGGGGTCCGGGTGGCCGTGACGTCACCGACGGCGACCTCCACCCCCAGCCGGGAGCGCAGCCGCGCCACCACACGGGCCGCGCCGAGGCTCTGCCCGCCGTGGGTGAAGAAGTCGGTGCCGCGGTGGACCGCGCCGCCCAGCACCGCGCCGAACACGTCGACGACGGCGTGCTCGACCTCGTCCAGCACCTGGTCCAGCACCTGGTCCAGCACCTGGTCCAGCACCTCGTCCGACGGCTCGTGCCCGGCCTGGCCCGGATCAGGCGCGCCCTCCGGCCCGGGGCCCGCCCCGACGCGCGGTGCGGCGGGCAGGGCCCGGCGGTCCACCTTGCCGCCCGCGGTCAGCGGCAGCGACGGCAGCACCATGAGCACGGCGGGGCGCAGGTGCACGGGCAGCCGGTCGGCCAGGAGGCAGACGAGCTCCTGCTGGTCCAGCTCGGTCCCGGCGGCGCCGGAGGCGTAGGCCACCAACCGGGTCCCGTCACCCCGGCCGTCGACCTCGACCGCCGCTGACGTCACCCCGGGCAGGCCGCCGAGGACGGCCTCGAGCTGCTCCGGCTCCACCCGCTGCCCGCGGATCTTCACCTGCCGGTCGCGACGGCCCGCGAAGCGCAGCAGGCCGTCGGCGTCCAGCCGGACCAGGTCACCGGTCCGGTACCAGCGCCCGGCCCCGGGGACCAGCTCGCGGAACGCCTCGTGGCCCGGGGCTCCCAGGTAGCCCTGCGCGACGCACGGGCCGCCGACCCAGAGCTCCCCGGTGGCCCCGGTGGGGACCGCGGCCAGGTCGGCGTCGAGGACCAGCAGCTCGGTGTTGGCGTGGGGGCGTCCGATCGGGACGTCGGCAGCGGGGGAGCGGTACCACTGCTCGTCGACGACGAAGCAGGTGGCGGCGACCGTGACCTCGGTGGGCCCGTAGTCGTTGACCAGGCGGACCCCGGGGAGCTCTCGCCGGGTACGGACCGCGAGGTCGGGTGGCAGCACCTCACCGCCCAGGATGACGGTGCGGACCGGGTCGAGGTCGCCGGGCGCCGCCAGGTCGAGCAGGGCGGCGAACCAGGACGGCACCGGCTCCAGGTGCGTGACGGCCTCGCGCCGCACCACCGCGGCGGCCAGGGACGGGTCGGCCGCGGTCTGCTCGTCCACCAGCACGAGGCAGCCCCCGCGCACCAGGGTCGAGAACATCCCGCCCACGGGGCCGTCGAAGCAGAGCGAGCTGTGCAGCAGGTAGCGGCACGCACCGTCGTCGGGGGTCAGAGGGTCGCTGAGTCCCAGGTACGACACCAGCCGGTGGGCCACGTTGTCGTGGCTCACGACGACGCCCTTGGGGGTGCCGGTGCTGCCGGAGGTGAACAGGACGTACGCGGTGGTGCCGCCCGGGACGCGCGGCAACGGGTAGACCGGGGTCGCGCCGGCGGTGAGGTCGGCGGCGAGGTCCACGAGGACCGTGCCGGGTGCCAGCACCGAGGCCGCACGCGTCAGGGCGTCGGCCGGCCCGACCAGGGCGCGGGCGCCCGACAGCTCGGCGACCGTGTGCCAGTGCGCGTCCGGCGCCCCCGGCTCCACCGGTACGTAACCGACCCCGGCCCGGAGCAGGGCCAGCAGCGTCGGCACGAGGTCCGGCGTGCGGGCGGTGACGAGCACGGCCAGGTCCCCGGGGCGCAGCCCGGCGCCCAGCAGCCCGCGGGCCCGCACCTCGACCTCGGTCTCCAGGTCCCGGTAGGAGCGACTGTTACGGCGCCCGTCGCCGCCGAGCACCACCAGCGCCTCGGCGTCCGGGGAGGCCTCCGCCGTCGCGGCCAGCAGGTGGCTCAGGCCCGCGTCCGGCGGTGGGACCCGGGGACCCTGCACCAGGTCGCCGGCGGACCAGATGGGGGTGCTCACCTCATCAGCATCACAGCGCGCGGAGGGGTCCATCGTCCAGATGTCGGTTCCGGGACCGACAACCATCCGTTCGTAGGAGGCTCGTCACCCGTTCGCCCGTCCCCGGGTCCGTACAGTCCGTGCTGTGCTGGTCACGCTACGAACCCTCTGGGGACTGTTCGGCCGGAGACGGGCACCGTGGGTGCTGCTGATGCTCCTCGTGGCGCTCACCAGCGGGGTCGAGGCGGTCGCTGCGGCGTCGGTGTTCGCCCTCGTCCGGCTGCTGTCCAGCGGCACCGTCGACCTCCCGCTGCTGGGGACCGCGTCCCTGCCCGACGGGGACCTGCCGTGGTTCGCGGCTGCCGTGGTCGGGGTCTTCCTGCTGCGGGCGCTGCTGGTCGTCCTGCACGACTGGGTGCTCCACCGGCTGTCCTACGGCGCCGGGGCAGAGGTCGAGACCAGCCTGCTGCGGGGCTACCTCACCCTGCCGCCGCGGCAGATCCGGACCCGGGGCCAGGCCCAGCTCGTCCGCAACGTGCACGACACCGTGATGACGGTGGTGGAGGAGGGCCTCATCCCCGTGGTGCTGGCCGTCGGCAGCGTGCTGCAGTCCGTCGCGGTGGTGGCGGTGATGCTGGTGGTCGCCCCGTGGGCCACCCTGGCGGCCGCCCTGCTCTTCGCGCCCGTGCTCGTGGCGATCTCCCGTGGCCTGCGGCGGCCCGCCCAGCGGCTGGGCCTGCAGGCCGAGGCCGCGCTCGGGGACAGCCTGCACGTGGCGACCGAGACGCTGCACCTGGCCGCCGACATCCGCGCCGCCGGCCGGTCCGAGGACTTCGCCGCCCGGTTCGGGGCCGTCCGCCGCGAGCTCGCCCGGGCCGGTGGCGCCGAGGAGGTGCTGCGGGCGTTCCCACGCCTGGTGGGCGAGACGGCCCTGGTGCTGTTCGTGCTCGGCTACGTGGCCGTGGCCACCGCGACCGGCCGCGCCGACGCGGTGCTGCCCACGATCGGGCTGTTCGCCTACGCCGCGCTGCGCGTCATGCCGCACCTGATCGGCCTGGTCGGCGTCGGGCACTCGATCGCGCACTCCGGTCCGGCGTTGCGGACCGTGGTCGACGACGAGCCCCTGATGCGGGCCGGACGACGGGTGCCCGGGCCGGGGACGCCTCCGGCGGTGCTGGAGCTGAACGGCGCCACCGTCCGGATCCCCGGCACCGGCCGCGTGGTGCTGGACGCGGTGGACCTGGTGCTGCGGCGCGGTGACGTGGTGGCGGTCGTGGGGCCCAACGGGGCCGGCAAGTCGACCCTGGTCGACGTCATCGCGGGGGTGCTGCCGCTGGACGCCGGTGTGGTCCGCGCCGACGGGACGCCGCTGACCGACCTGGAGGACAGCTGGCCGTCGCAGGTGGCGATGGTGCCGCAGCACGTCCACCTGCTCGACGCCGACATCGGCGTCAACATCACCCTGGACCCGTCCGGTCGATCAAGCGACGGCGACCGGGTGTCAGCGGCCGTGGCCGCCGTCGGGCTGGCCCCGGTCGTCGAGCGCCTGGCCGGGGCCCGGGTGGGGGAGGACGGCCGCTCGCTGTCCGGCGGCGAGCGGCAGCGGGTCGCCGTGGCCCGGGCGCTGCACCGTCGCGCCGGCGTCCTGCTCATCGACGAGGGCACCTCGGCGCTGGACACCGCGTCCCGCGCGGGGTTCCTCGCCCTGGTCGGCGACCGCAGCGCCGAACGGATCACCGTGCTGGTCACCCACGACGACGAGCTGGCCCGCCGATGCAGCCGGGTCGTCCGGGTCGAGGACGGCGGCCTGCACGAGGACCGGTGACCCGTCCTCCGCGCGCCCACCGCGCGCGAGCGACCTGTCGGGGGGACGCTGGGGCCCCGACCCCGCCAGACCCGCCCGACCAGCACCCAGGGGGTGAGCGTGACCTCCCGCACAACCGACCTCCGCCCGACCCGGTCCCGCCGCACGGTGCGCGTCCTCCGCGAGCTGGCGGCGGGCACGACGCGCAACCGGTTGCTCGGCCTGGGCGCGGAGACGGCGTTCTTCGTCGTCCTCGGGGTGTTCCCGGCGCTGCTGATCGCGGCCGGGTTGCTCGGCGTCCTGGACGTCGTGATCGGTCAGGGCCTCGCGGTCGAGGTCCAGGAGCGGGTCGTGACGGCGCTGCGCCTGGTGCTCACCGACGACGCCTCCGGCGCGGTGGAGTCGGTGGAGGACCTGTTCTCCGGCGGACGCAGCCAGCTGCTCACGGTGGCCGGGATCGGCGGACTCGTCACCCTGTCCACGGCCTTCGCCGTCCTCATCAACGCCCTGAACCTGTCCTACACCGCGACGGAGAGCCGGCCGTGGTGGCGCCGCCGGCTGCTGGGGCTGGCGCTGGCGCTGGGCACCCTCGCGATGCTGGTCCTGTCGCTCACCGTCCTGGTGGTCGGGCCCCTGTTCGGCCGCGGCGAGGGCCTCGCGGACCTCGTCGGCCTGGGGTCGACGTTCTCGTTCGTCTGGGACGTGGTGCGCCTGCCCGTCATGGTGCTGGCCGTCGTCGCGTGGACGACGGTGGTGTTCCACGCCGCGCCCAACACCCGGACCCGGTGGCGTGACGCCCTGCCCGGCGCGTCGCTGACGGCGCTGCTCTGGCTGCTGGGCAGCGCGGGCTTCCACCTGTACCTGGTGCTGGTGGCGGACGGCAACCCGATCCTCAGCGCCTTCGGCGGCGGCATCATCGTCATGCTGTGGGTCTACCTGCTGTGCCTGTCGCTGCTGCTGGGCGGCCAGCTGAACGCCGTGCTGCTGTCGCACGGCCGGCCGCCGCCGCCCGAGCCCGGGCGGTGGGGGTGGCGCCAGGCGGGTGCGGACGACGCCGCCTGACCGCTTCAGCCCAGCAGGGTGCCGGCGTGGTCGGGGACGTACGTCTGCGTGTCGCGGGGCGGGCGCTCGTAGCCGGTCGACGCGGGCCGCCGGGGCAGCTTGAGCCGGGGCGCCTCGGCCTGGTCGTACCGGACGCTGCCCAGGAGGTGGCTGATCATGTTGAGCCGCGACCGGCGCTTGTCGTCGCTGTCGACCACCCACCAGGGGGCCTCGGGGATGTCGGTGTGGACCATCATCTGGTCCTTGGCCCGGGAGTAGTCCTCCCAGTGCGTGATGGACTCCAGGTCCATCCCCGACAGCTTCCAGCGCCGCATCGGGTCCTCCAGCCGGGACCGGAACCGCGCCTCCTGCTCGCCGTCGCTGACCGAGAACCAGTACTTGCGCAGCAGGATGCCGTCCTCCACGAGCAGCCGCTCGAAGATGGGGCACTGGTGCAGGAACCGGCGGTACTCGTCGTCGGTGCAGAAGCCCATCACGCGCTCGACCCCGGCGCGGTTGTACCAGGACCGGTCGAACAGCACGATCTCGCCGGCCGCGGGCAGCTCGGCCATGTAGCGCTGGAAGTACCACTGGCCGCGCTCGCGGTCACTCGGCGCGGGCAGCGCGGCGATGCGGGCCACGCGCGGGTTCAGGTACTGGGTGATCCGCTTGATGGTGCTGCCCTTGCCCGCGGCGTCACGACCCTCGAAGACCACGACCAGTCGCTGACCGGTGGTGCGCACCCACTCCTGCATCGTGACCAGCTCGGCCTGCAGCCGCAGCAGCTCGGTCTCGTACACCTTGCGGGGGACGCGGGCCGGGTGCTTCGCCATCCACCGACCCTATGCCGCGGGCCCCGCGCTGCGAAGGGCCCCGGCCAACCGGTCCGCCAGCAGCGGGGCGAGCTGCTGGGCGTAGGTCGCGCTGATGTGGTCCCCGTCGTGGTAGGCGAGCGTGTTGCCGATGATGGGCGGGCAGCCCTCCTCGCAGAACCAGGGCACGGGGTCCACGACCGTGGCCCCGGCCGCGAGCGCGGCCGCCGCGGTGGCCTGCCTGCGGTCCTGGTCGGTCAGGGCGCGGTCACGGGTGGCGGTGCACGCCTGGACGTCGTCGAGGTTCTCGGCCACGCAGCGCGGCACGTCGCGTCCGGGTATGGGCGTGTCCTGCAGCGACACGACCAGCGCCCCGGTGCGTTCCTGCAGCTCCTCCGTGGACCGGGTGACGCCCTCGGCCCACCGCTGCGAGAAGTCGCCCTCGCGGGGTGAGAACACCGCCGCCGACATGACCACCATGTCGGGCTGCTCGGCCTCGATCCGATCCATCGCGCGGTCCCGCCACTCCTCGCACTCGGTGTAGTCGCGGTTGAAGGTGTTGTTGAACATCGTGACGTCGTAGAGCGGGCAGCCCGCCTTGGTCATCACCACGAGGCGCCAGTCCTGCTGCTCGGCGATGCGCTCCATCGCGGGGTACCACTGGTAGGCGTGGGAGTCCCCGGTCAGGACCACGGTCGCCTGCGCCTGCGGCGGGTCGGCGAACACGCAGGACCCGCCGGGCTCACGCGACACGTCGACGTGCTCGGCCGCGACCATGCACGAGATGCCGTCGTCGTTGCGGGCCCGGGCCACGTCGTCCTCGGCGCGGTCGAGCACCGGACGCAGGTTGACGGGCACCCGCTGGAGGTCGTGGGACTCCTGGACCACGCGACGGACCTCGGTCTCGCCGCCGCCTCCGGCCTGCACCGACGACACCATCGGGCCGTCGCCGCGCGCCGGGGGGACCAGACCGGCCGTCGCCGTCCCGGCGCCGTAGGCCACGAGGACGCAGGCGGCGCCCACGGCCAACGACCGGACGGGGCTGGCGACCAGGGCCCGCTGGCGCCGGACGGGGTCCTCCAGCAGGGCGTAGGACACGGCGGCCAGGCCCAGCGACAGGGCGGCCAGCCCCAGCTTGACCAGCAGACCGGGCTCGCCGCCCAGCACGCGGGGTGCCAG
Organism: Actinomycetales bacterium; assembly: GCA_038258055.1. GTDB lineage: Bacteria > Actinomycetota > Actinomycetes > Actinomycetales > JBBAYJ01 > Aquipuribacter. Next base: position 47,644 of record JBBSQH010000001.1, on the reverse strand, counting down.
CAGCAGGACCGGCCAGTGCCACAGGTACCAGCCGTAGGAGAGCCGCCCGATCGTCCGCATCGGCCCGACCGACAGCAGCCGCCCCAGCGCCGTCGTCCCGCCGAGGCCGGCCACCACGACGGCGGCCGTGCCCAGCACGGGCAGCAGGGCCGCGGTGCCGGGGAACGGCGTCGAGCTGTCCAGCAGGACGCAGGCGAGCAGGACGGCCAGCAGCCCGGCCGGGGCCAGCACCTCCCGGACGCGACCGGGCAGGCGCGCCAGCCGCACGGCCCCCAGCGCCACCAGGGCGCCCACGCCCAGCTCCCAGGCCCGGGTCCAGGGCAGGAAGTACGCCAGCGGCTGGGCCTGGGCGGTCAGCACGACCCCGTAGCCGAAGGAGACCGCGACCAGGACCGCGGTGACGGCCGTCAGCAGCGGGACGAAGGCGTCGCCGGTGGGCCGCACCCCCAGGCGGGGCAGCAGCCGCGCCAGCAGCAGCAGCCCGATGACCAGCAGCGGCCACACCAGGTAGAACTGCTCCTCCACCGCCAGGGACCAGAAGTGCTGGTACGGCGTCGCCGCGTCCGCGGCCATGTAGTCGACGCCCTCGCGGGCCAGGTGCCAGTTCATGGCGAAGAACGCGCTCCACACGGCGTCCCCGGCGACGTCGCGCAGCTCCAGGGGTGACATCACCAGCCACGACACGGCCAGCGTGACGGCCGAGACCAGCGTGGCCAGGGGGAGCAGGCGGCGGGCGCGACGGGCCCAGAACCGGCGCAGCGAGACCGTGCCGCTGCGGCGGACCTCGGACACCAGCAGGCCCGTGATGAGGAACCCCGACAGGACGAAGAACACGTCGACGCCGACGTAGCCGCCGCTCAGACCGGGCAGGTCGGCGTGGAACAGCACGACCGCGACGACCGCCACGGCCCGCAGGCCCTCGACGTCGCCGCGGAACCCCGCGCCGGCACCCTGCTGGGCGGCGGTCGGGGTGCTGGTCCGGGAGCCGGTGTCAGCCACGATCGATGAGGTACCCATCCAGGCGCTGCACCAAGCCCGCGCGGACGTCGGGCCACTGCTCGGCCGTCACCGAGAACACGGCCGTGTCGCGGACCGTGCCGTCGGCTCGGCGCTGGTAGCGCCGCAGCACGCCCTCCGGCGAGGCGCCCAGCCGGGCGATGGCCCGCTGGGAGCGGGTGTTGCGGACGTCGGTCTTGAGCTGGACCCGACCGGCGTGCAACCGCTCGAAGGCCAGCCCCAGCAGGGCCAGCTTGGTCGCCGGGTTGACCGGTCCCGCCCAGACCCGGGGGGCGTAGGCGGTGAACCCGATCTCCAGGCGGGCGTCGACCGGCGAGACCTCCAGGTAGGAGGACGTGCCGACGACCGCGCCGTCGGTGCCGTCCCGCACCACCCACGGGTACCAGCCGAGCCGGTCCCGGCGGTGCTCGAACGCGGCCGCCAGGTCGGCCGGGGAGCCGGGCCGGCCCGCGACGTGGGTCCAGACCCGGTCGTCGTCCAGCGCGGTGAACAGGGCCTCGGCGTCACGTGCGGCGTCGAACGGCAGCAGGGTCACCCACCGGTCGCGCGGGGCCTCGGCGGCCGAGACGGGCCACACCAGCTCCGGCCAGGGCACGTCGTCGGGTCTGGCGTCGGGCCAGGGCACGGACCGGCCCGCGGGGGTCCGGGGCAGCTCAGGCACCCGCGCCGTCCGGTGGCTCGACCAGCAGGCCCCGACGACGCAGCAGCGGCTCGGGGCGCGGCTCCCGCCCGCGGACGGCCACGAACGCCGCCATCGGGTCCACCGACCCGCCGCGCGACAGCAGCTCGCGTCGGAACGTGTCGCCGAGCTCGCGGCGCAGCCCGCCGTGCTCGGTGAACCAGCCCACCAGCTCGGCGTCCAGCACCTCCGACCAGATGTAGCCGTAGTAGCCGGCGCTGTAGCCCCCGGCGAACACGTGGGAGAAGTACGTGCTGCGGTAGCGCGGGGGCACGCTCGGCACGTCGAGGCCCTGCCCGGCGAGCACGTCGGCCTCGAACGCCTCGACGTCGGTCGCGGCGATGGCCGCACCGGCGGGCAGGGCGTGCCAGGCCAGGTCGAGCAGGGTCGCGCCCAGGTACTCCGTGGTGCGGAACCCCTCGCCGTAGGCCAGGGCCTCGCGCAGCGCGGCGAGCAGGGCGTCCGGGAGCGCCTCGCCGGTCTCGTGATGGCGGGCGTAGCCGGGCAGCACCGCGGGGTGCCAGGCCCACATCTCGTTGACCTGCGACGGGAACTCGACGTAGTCCCGGGGCACGGACGTGCCGGAGAACCGGGGGTGGCGCACGTCGGAGAACAGCCCGTGCAGGGCATGGCCGAACTCGTGGAACGCGGTGTCCACCTCGTCGGGGCTGAGCAGCGCGGGCCGTCCCTCGGGCGGGCGCGGCACGTTCAGGCACACCGTGACGACGGGCAGCTGGCCCAGCAGGTGCGACTGGTCCACGAACGTCGTCATCCAGGCCCCGCCCCGCTTGGTCGGCCGGGCGTACCAGTCGCAGACGAACAGGCCCAGACCGCTGCCGTCGGTGTCGTGCACCTCGAAGACCCGGACGTCCGGGTGGTAGCCGGGCAGGTCGGTCCGCTCGGTGAACGTCAGCCCGTACAGCAGCTCGGCAGCGCGGAGGACGCCGTCGCGCAGCACCCGGTCCAGCTCCAGGTAGGGGCGCAGGTCGTCGGCGTCCACGGCGAACCGCTCCCGGCGGACCCGCTCGGAGTAGTAGGCGTGGTCCCACGGCTGCAGCGGGCCGTCGTGCCCGTCGGCGTGGAGCGCGGCCTCCAGGTCGGCGGCCTCGGCGCGCGCGTTGGCCGCCGCGACCGGGGTCATTCCCTGCAGCACCCGGTCGACGGCCGCGACGCTCCCGGCGGTCTGGTCGTCCAGGACGTAGTCGGCGTGGCTGTCGAACCCGAACAGGCCGGCCCGTTCCGCCCGCAGCGCGGCCGTCCGGGTCAGCAGGGGACGGGTGTCGGTGGCCCCGTGCAGGCCGCGGCTGACGGCCGCCTCGTGCAGGCGACGGCGGACGTCCCGGTCGGCGAGGGCGGCCAGCGCGGGCTGCGGGGTGGGCAGCACCAGGGTGATCACCCAGCCGTCGACCCCGCGGTCCGCCGCGGCGGCGCGGGCGGCCTCGACGGCCCCGTCGCTCATCCCCGCCAGCTCGGCGGGGTCGCTCAGGTGCAGCGCGGCGGCGTTGGACGCGTCCGTCACCAGGGTGTCGAAGCGTTGGGTGAGGGTGGACAGCTCGGTGTTGATCTCGCGCAGCCGCGACTTGCTGGTCTCGTCCAGGGCGGCGCCGGCGCGGACGAAGTCGCGGTGGTAGCGCTCCAGCAGCCGCAGCTCGACGGCGTCCAGGTCCAGCTCGTGGCGGCGGACGTGCAGGTCGTCGACCTGGGCCCAGATCCGCCCGTCCAGGGCCAGGGCGTCGTGGTGGGCGGCCAGCAGCGGCGTCGTCTCGGCGTCGACGGCCCGGATGCCTGCCGTGGCGTGGGCGCTCGACATGGCGTTCAGGTAGGCCGTGGCCCGGGCCAGGAGCGCGCCGCTGCGCTCGAGGGCCTCGATCGTGCCGGTCAGGGTGAACGGGGGTGCCTGGACCGCCACGGCCTCCCACTCGGCCCGCTGCCGGGCCATGCCGGCGATCACGGCCGGCCCGACGTGCTCCTCGTGGATGCGGTCGAACGGCGGCAGCCCGTAGGGCAGCTCGCTGGCCGCGCCGAACGGGTTGTCGGCGGGCAGGTCGGGGCTGGGCGTGCTGGGCATCTCGGTCACGGGGACGGAGCCTGTCACGCCGGCGGGACCTCCGGCGACGGGGTACCGACGGCCGGGCCCCAGCGGGCCGGCGGCGGGTTCAGGCCAGGTCGACCGGTGCGGGCCGGCCGAACAGCCAGCCCTGGGCGAGCTCGCAACCCATCGAGCGCAGCGCGTCGGCCTGCTCGGTGGTCTCGACGCCCTCGGCGACGACTGTCATGTCGTGCGCGTGGGCCAGGTCGACGACGGCGGCGACGACCGCGTCGGAGCGGCGCGAGGTCCCCAGCCGCTGCACGAACGACATGTCGATCTTGAGGAAGCCCAGCGGGAAGCGGGGCAGGTACGCCAGGGAGGAGTAGCCGGTGCCGAAGTCGTCGAGGCCCACCACCACACCCATGGCGACGAGCTCCTCGACCGTCGCCTCGACCAACCCGCTGTCGTGCAGCAGCGACGTCTCGGTGAGCTCGACGGCGAACCGGCGGGGGGGCACGCCGGCGTCGGCCAGCACGGCTCCCATCCGGGACGCGAAGTCCCCGGCCTCGATCGTCCGGCCCGACACGTTCACCCCGACCAGCAGGGGCATGAGGGGGCTGTGCCCCTCGCGCACCCGCCGCTCGTCCAGGGCGAGCAACCGGGCGACCTCACCGACCACCCACAGGTCCAGCGCCACGACCAGCCCGGTCTCCTCGGCCACCGTGATGAGGTCCCCGGTGTGCACGGGGGAGCCGTCGGGCCCGTGGAGACGGACCAGCGCCTCGGCCCCCGCCACCTCGCCCGTGCACAGCGCCACCATCGGCTGCAGCTCCACGCGCAGCAGACCCTCACGCAGCGCGGTGCGCAGGAGCACCTCCGAGCGGACCCGGGCCTCGTTGCGGGCGCGCAGGTGCGCGTCGAAGCGGACGACCCGGTTGCGGCCGACGTCCTTGGCCTCGTACAGGGCCAGGTCGGCGTGCTTCAGGAGGTCCTGCATGTCGGCCCCGTCACCGACCAGCGCCACCCCGACGCTGGTCGTCAGCACCACACGGTCCCCGCTCGGCAGGTCGAACGGCTCCCGCAGCGCGGCCACCACCGTCTCCGCCACCGACGTCGCGTCGACGGGCGCCCCGTCCTCACCGGCCCGAAGCACGACGACGAACTCGTCGCCCCCCAGACGCGCGACCGTGTGGCGGGGCGCGACGGCCCCGCGCAGCCGCTGGGCGACCTGCACGAGGAGGGCGTCACCGACCAGGTGGCCCTGGCTGTCGTTGATCAGCTTGAACCGGTCGAGGTCGGTCATGAGCAGGCCCGTGACCGCGCCGGGCCCGACGGTCGGAGGCACGGCCAGGTCGCTGTCGACGACGGCCCGGTTGGCGAGCCCGGTCAGGGCGTCGGTACGGGCCAGCCGCTCCAGCTCGCGCAGGTGCTGACGTCGGCCGGTGTCGTCGATGCAGTGCGCGACCACGAACTCGGGGACGCCGGCCCCGTCGTCGATGACGGCGGTCGTCACCCAGGCGTGGACGACGCTGCCGTCACGACGCAGGTACTGCCGGGAGTAGGCGCTGCCACGCGACCGGCCCTCCGCCATCGCCTGGAACCGGCTCCGGGAGAAGGGACGCTCGGCCGACGGCGTCCAGCTGGCCAGCGACGTGCCGACCAGCTCGTCGGCCCGCTCCCAGCCGAGCAGCCGCGCGAATGCGTCGTTGGCGCGGATCAGGTCGCCGGCCCGCTCGCCCTGCAGCCAGACCATGGCCATGCCGTGGGGAGCGTGGTCGAACACCACCTGGAAGTGCGCCTCGCTGGTCTGGTGGGCGCGCTGGGCGGACTCCCGGTCCGACACGTCCAGCGTCGCGCCACGAAGGCCGACGATGTCGCCCGCGGCGTCGCGCAGCGGTCCGGTCCAGGACTCGAGGTACCGCAGCTCGCCGGCAGGGGTGCGGATGCGGAACACGTGCCGGTAGGGCGTGCCTGCGGTGAGCGCCTGGTGCTCCAGCACCGTGGTGGCGGCCACGTCCGCGGGCTCGAGCAGCGGCGCCCAGTCGTGGATCGTGGGCTCCCGCTCGAGGTGCTCGAGACCGGCGAGGCTGCGCATCCCCTCCGACCAGCTGAGCCGCCCGGTCCGCACGTCCCACTCCCACCAGGCGAGGCCGGTGAGCGCGTACGCCTCCTCGAGCCGACGGCGGTCGGTCGACCCCATGGCGTCGGGGGCCTGGCTGCTTTCGTCGACGCCGTCCTGGTGCGCGGCCTGCCGGGGCAGGGCGGAGGCATGCGGCAGCACGGACAGGTCCATCCCTCCGGGTCCGGGGTGAGGTACGACCCCGTGAGGATCGGCAGGAACCCGTCCCGTCTGGAGCGTCCGCGCGGTGCGGATCAGGCGTCGCGCGGATCAGGCGCAGCGTCGATCAGGGGTCGTGCGCCTCAGGCGCCCTGGCCGTGCTCCTTCTCCCACGCGGTCAGGGAACGCTCCAGGGCCTTCATGATCTCGAAGACCTGGCTCGGGGGGATCCGGACCCGGGACACCACACGGGCGGTCGTGCCCTCGGGGCTCATCGGGGCGACCAGTGCCGCGAAGTCCAGGGTGAAGATGTCCTTGCCGTGCCAGACCCGGACGAAGTCGGCGTAGTCGCCGCCGGCCAGGTCGTCGGGCATGTTGACGCGGATCTGCCCCGGGCCCGGGGTGGGCTGCTCGCTCATGTCTGGTCCTTCGTGTCGCTCTCGGCCGCCATCACGGCGGCGCCGATGATCCCGGCCTCGTTGCGCAGCTCGGCCGGGACGATGCTCGTGCTCAGCTCCAGCAGCGGCAGGAACTTGTCGTGCTTCTTGCTGACGCCGCCGCCGACGATGATCAGGTCGGGCTGGAGCAGGAGCTCCAGCTGGGAGTAGTAACGCTGGAGCCGCTTGGCCCAGTCCTTCCAGGACAGGTCCTCGCGCTCGCGGGCGCTGTCGGCGGCCCGGGACTCGGCGTCGGCCCCGTCCAGCTCGAGGTGGCCGAACTCCGTGTTGGGCACCAGCACCCCGTCGACGAACAGGGCGCTGCCGATGCCGGTGCCGAGCGTGGTGACCACCACGACGCCGGACACGTCGCGCCCGGCCCCGAAGCGGACCTCGGCCAGCCCCGCCACGTCGGCGTCGTTGGCCACCACGCAGGGACGCTCGACGGCCGCGGTGAGCATGTCCCCGGCCGGGGCGCCGATCCAGTCGGCGTGGACGTTGGCCGCGGTGGTGGTGACGCCGTGGTGCACCACGGCGGGGAACCCGACGCCGACGGTGTCCACGGTGGGGGTCGGGCCGCTGAGCACGACCTTGGCCACGACGGCCGAGGCCACCAGGACGACCTCGTCCGGCTTCCCGCCCTCGGGCGTGGGGATGCGGACCCGCTCGGCGGCCAGCTCCCCGGCCTCGACGTCCACCACGGCGGCCTTGATCCCGGAGCCGCCGATGTCCAGGCCGACGGCGTAGCGCGGCGCGCTCATGCGAGCTGCCCGTCGGTGGGCACGGTCAGCAGCTCGGGGCCGGACTCGGTGATGAGCAGGGTGTGCTCGAACTGCGCGGTCCAGGAGCCGTCCGCGGTGACGGCCGTCCAGCCGTCGTCCCACATCCGGTGCTGCGAGGAGCCCAGGGTGATCATCGGCTCGACGGTGAACGTCATCCCGGGCTCGATGACGGTGTCGTACTCCGGGGCGGCGTCGTAATGGGGGACCACCAGCCCGGAGTGGAACGCGGTGCCGATGCCGTGGCCGGTGAACGCAGCCACGTCGCCGTAGCCGAACCGGCTCGCGTACTTCTCGATGACCCGGCCGATGACGTTGACCTGGCGACCGGGCAGGGCGGCCTTGATGCCGCGCATGGTCGCCTCGCGGGTCCGCTCGACCAGCAGGCCCACCTCCTCGGACACCTCGCCCACGCAGAACGTGGCGTTGGTGTCGCCGTGGACGGCGATCCCGTCGACGTCCAGGTACGCGGTGATGTCGACGTTGACGATGTCGCCCTCCTGCAGGACCTGGTCGTCGGGGATGCCGTGGCAGACGACCTCGTTGACCGACGTGCACAGGGACTTGGCGAAGGGGGGCGCGCCGTGGCCCGGGTAACCGAGCGTGGACGGGTAGGCGTCCCGGTCGACCAGGTACTCGTGCCCGACGCGGTCCAGCTCGTCGGTGGTGACCCCGGGGGCGACGGCCCGTCCGACGGCCTGCAGCGCGTCGGCGGCCAACCGGCCCGCCACGCGCATGGCGGCGATGGTCGCGGCGTCCTTGACCTCCGGGCCGGTGTAGGTCGCCGCGCGGGCGCGGTCGACGTACTCGGGGCGTCGGATGTGGGCCGGGACCGGGCGGCGCGGGCTGACCGCGCCTGGCCGGACGGGCGGGCGGTCGGTCGTCGTCGGCATGCGGGGGAGTCTAGGTGAGCGACCCCGTGGCCACCCTGTGGCGCCCGCTGCCGTCGTCGCAGGCGTCCACGGCGCCGAAGCCGACTACCGGGGCGGACGACGCCCCGCTCCGGTGAGGACGACTCAGCTCGTGGTCGAGCCCTTCTCCCACTTCTCGTCCTCGTCGTCCCACGCCTCGGTACGGGCGGCGGCCTGGTCCAGGGCGCGGGAGGCCGCCTCGCGGGTCGGGTACGGGCCCATCAGGTTGGTGTAGTGCGACTGGCGGCCCTGCTCGACCTGCTTGGTCTCGGTGTTGAACCAGAACTGCTGCTCGGTGTCATCGGCCATGACTGCTCCTCGGGTCGGTGGATCGGTGGGTCTCGTGTCAGGTGCTGGGGCGGTCGAAGCTGTGCGCGGCGTCGGGGAAGCTGCCGTCCTCGACCTCCCGGGCGAACGACTCCGCCGCGCCGCGCAGCTGGGAGCGCAGGTCGGCGTACTGCTTGACGAACGACAGCCGGCGGTCGTCGTTGAGGCCGGCCATGTCCTGCCAGACCAGCACCTGGGCGTCGCAGTCCGGGCCGGACCCGATCCCTACGGTGGGGACGTCGACGAGCTGGTGGATGCGCGCGGCGACGGGCGACGTGACCATCTCGAGCACCATCGCGAACGCCCCGGCCGCGGCGACCGCCTCGGCGTCGGCCACGGTGCGCTCGGCGGCGTCGTCGTCCCGGCCGGCGACCCGGTAGCCACCGATGGCGTGCTCGGCCTGCGGGGTGAACCCGATGTGGCCCATCACGGGGATGCCCGCGGCGACGATGGCCTCGATGCGGCCGCGGACCCGGACCCCGCCCTCGAGCTTGACCGCATGCGCACCGGCCTTCATCAGCGCGGCGGCGGACTGCACGGCGTGCGCGTCGGAGGCCTCGTAGGACCCGAACGGCAGGTCGGCGACGACCAGCGGGCGGGTCGTGGCCCGGGCCACGCCGGCGACCAGGGGCAGCATCTCCTCCAGGGTCACCGGCAGCGACGAGGAGTACCCGTAGACGACGTTCGCGGCGGAGTCACCCACGAGCAGCACGGGGATGCCCGCCTCCTCCAGCACGCCCGCCGTGGTCGAGTCGTAGGCCGTGAGCATGGCCCAGCGCCGGCCCTCGGCCTTCCAGCGGGCCAGGTGCGGGACCCGGACCCGGGCGGGACGCCTCGGCACGTGGTCGTTCGTGACGCTCATGACGGCCATGCTGGCAGACCGGGACCCGGCTCCCGCCTCAGGCGTCGGGCTCGAGCCAGCGGCTGGTGACGGGCAGGCGCCGGTCGCGGCCGAAGGCCTTGGGGCTGATGCGGGTGCCGGGCGGGTACTGCCGGCGCTTCCACTCCGCCCGGTCGACCAGCCGCACGACCTGGTCGACGACGTGGCTGTCGAAGCCCCGGCCCAGCAGATCGGCGCGACCGAGGTCGCCGACCACGTACCCGTCGACCACGGCGTCCAGCAGCTCGTAGTCCGGCAGCGAGTCCGAGTCGACCTGGCCGGGCGCCAGCTCCGCGGACGGGGGCTTGTCGATGCTGCTGGGCGGGATGGGCGGGGTCTCGCCGCGCGCCTCGGCCTGGGCGTTGCGCCAGCGCGACAGCGCCCAGACCAGGGTCTTGGGGACGTCCTTGATGGGGCCGAACCCGCCGACGGCGTCCCCGTAGATGGTCGAGTACCCGGTCGCCAGCTCGCTCTTGTTGCCGGGCGCCAGGACCAGCTGACCCTCGGAGTTGCTGATCCCCATCAGGACCACGCCGCGCACGCGGGACTGGACGTTCTCCTCCGCCAGCCCCGTCAGGTCCAGCCCGGCCAGGAACGCGTCGACCATCGACTGGACCGGCACGACCCGGTGGTGGGTGCCCTGCCGGGCCGCGAGGTCGGCCGCGTCGGACAGCGAGTGCTCCGAGGAGTACCGGCTGGGCATGGCGACGGTGTGGACGGCGTCGGCGCCGAGGGCGTCCACGGCCAGGGTCGCCACCAGGGCCGAGTCGATCCCGCCCGACAGGCCCAGGACGACGGAGGAGAACCCGTTCTTGGTGGCGTAGCCGCGCAGCCCCAGCACCAGCGCCCGGTACACCTCCTCGCACTCGGACAGGGGCGCGGCCGGCTCCGGACGGAGCAGGTCCGTGGGAGCGTCGCCCGCACCGCCAGGCCCCGTGACGCGGTCGTACAGCCGCCCCGGGCCCGCCTCGGACGCGCCCTCGGGCAGGTCCAGGTCCAGCACCAGGACGTGCTCGACGAACTGGGGCGCCCGGGCCAGCAGGGCGCCGTCGGGCCCGACGACCATCGAGTCGCCGTCGAAGACCAGCTCGTCCTGCCCGCCGACCTGGTTGACGTAGGCCACGGCGCAGCCGGTCTCCACGGCGCGCGAGCGGCACAGCTCGTAGCGGACGTCGTCCTTGCCCCGCTCGTACGGGCTGGCGTTGACGACCAGCACCAGGCCCGGGTCGTGCTCGGCCTCGGCCAGCTGGGCCGTGACTCCGCCGTCGCGCCACAGGTCCTCGCAGACCAGCAGGGCCACGTCGACGCCGCGGACGTTGACGCGCTGGCCGTGGGTGCCAGGGGTGAAGATCCGCCGCTCGTCGAACACGCCGTAGTTGGGCAGGTGGTTCTTGGCGTAGCTGGCCAGCACCTGCCCGCCGTGCAGCACCCCGGCGCAGTTCTGGCTGGCCAGCGGCGGACGGCCCGTGCGGTTGACGTCGGCGCCGGCGGCGTCCACGTCCTGGTCGAGGTAGCCGACCACCACGACGAGGTCACCGTGCCCGTCCGCGGCCAGGTGCTCGGCCAGCTCCGTCAGGGCGCGGCGGGACGCGGCGACGAAGGCCGGGCGCAGGGCCAGGTCCTCCACCGGGTACCCGGTCAGGCACATCTCCGGCAGGGCGATGAGGTGGGCGCCGGCGGCGGCGGCCTCCGCGACGGCGGCCCGGACCCGTCCGACGTTGCCCGTCAGGTCGCCGACGACGGTGTCCACCTGGGCGAGAGCGAGACGCAGTCGGGGCACGCGGTCAGGCTAGCCACCCCTGGACCGGTCCCGACGGGGGAGTGCCCGACGCACTACCGTGCAGCCATGGACCGTCAGCAGGAGTTCGTGCTCCGTACCGTCGAGGAGCGAGACGTCCGGTTCGTCCGGCTCTGGTTCACCGACGTCCTGGGCTCGCTCAAGTCCGTCGCCGTCGCCCCGGCCGAGCTCGAGGCCGCGTTCACCGAGGGCATCGGGTTCGACGGCTCGACCATCGAGGGCCTGGCGCGGGTGGTGGAGTCGGACATGCTGGTCCGCCCCGACCCGTCCACGTTCGCGGTGCTGCCGTGGCGCGGTGGGCCGGACGGCCGGCAGGGCACCGCCCGGATGTTCTGCGACGTGCTGACCCCCGACGGCGAGCCCGCCCCGCAGGACCCGCGCTTCGTCCTCAAGCGGACGTTGGCCAAGGCGGCCGAGGCCGGGTTCGCGTTCTACACCCACCCGGAGATCGAGTTCTACCTGTTCGAGAAGGACCTGGACAGCCAGGGCGTGCCGATCCCCGTCGACCAGGCCGGGTACTTCGACCACGTGCCCGCCGGCGTGGCCCACGACTTCCGCCGCGAGGCGATCACCATGCTCGAGGCGCTGGGCATCTCGGTGGAGTACTCCCACCACGAGAACGGCCCGGGGCAGAACGAGATCGACCTGCGCTACGCCGACGCGCTGTCGACCGCGGACAACATCATGACGTTCCGCACCGTGGTCAAGGAGGTCGCCTACAGCCAGGGCATGCAGGCCTCGTTCATGCCGCGTCCGCTGGCGGGTCTGCCCGGTTCCGGGATGCACACCCACCTGTCGCTGTTCTCGGGCGAGTCCAACGCGTTCCACGCCGACGGTGCGGAGTACCAGCTGTCGCAGACCGGCCGCGCGTTCATCGCCGGCCTGCTGCGCCACGCCCGCGAGATCACCGCCGTGACCAACCAGTGGGTCAACTCCTACAAGCGGCTGTGGGGCGGCAGCGAGGCTCCGTCCTACGTCAGCTGGGGCCACAACAACCGCTCGGCGCTGGTCCGCGTGCCGATGTACAAGCCCAGCAAGGGCCAGTCGACGCGGGTGGAGTACCGCGCCCTGGACCCGGCCACCAACCCGTACCTGGCCTTCGCCCTCATGCTCGCCGCAGGGCTCAAGGGCGTCGAGGAGGACCTCGAGCTGCCCCCGGGCGCCGAGGACGACGTCTGGAGCCTGACCGACAGCGAGCGGCGGTCCCTGGGCATCGAGCCGCTGCCGGGCAGCCTGGCCGAGGCCGTTTCGGTGATGGAGGGCTCGGAGCTGGTGGCCGAGACCCTCGGCGAGGGCGTCTTCGACTTCTTCCTGCGCAACAAGCGCGCGGAGTGGGACGACTACCGCCGCGAGATCACCCCGTTCGAGCGGCGCCGCTACCTGCCGCTGCTGTGAGCGAGCGGGTCATCGAGACCACCGAGGGCGGCCGTTCGGCGTCGACCCGGGCCCAGCTGGCGCGGTTCGGGTTCACCGACGTCGAGCGGGCCCTGCCCCGGTTGCACGACCTGGCGCGCTCGGAGCAGGGGGCGCTGGCCCTGGCCGAGCTGCTGGGTGACACCGCCGACCCGGACGCGGCGCTGCTGGGGCTGGTGCGGCTGTGCGACGAGGTCGACGGCGACCTGTCGGACCGGCTGCGCGACGTGGTCGTGGACGACCGCGACCCCTGCGAGGGACCCGGGCCGCTGCGCCGGCTGGCTCGCGTCATGGGGGCCAGCCGCGCCCTGACGGACCACCTGGTGCGCCACCCGGACTCCTGGCACCGGGTCGCGCACGACGGCCTGGTGGTGACGGCGCAGCAGCGGCGCGACCTGCTGATCGCCGCGGTCACCGACTCCGAGGGTGTCGCCGCCCGCGACGCCCTCAAGGTCGCCTACCGCGACCAGCTGGTGGCCATCGCGTCCACCGACCTGTGCGCCGAGGACGCCGGCGCGCTGCTGCCGCGGGTGGGCGCGGCCCTGGCCGACCTGGCCGACGCGGCCCTGGAGGCCGCCTGCGTGCTGGCCGCCCGCGAGGTGCCCGGTGCCGACCAGGTGCGCCTGGCGGTCATCGCCCTGGGCAAGACGGGGGCGCAGGAGCTCAACTACATCAGCGACGTGGACGTGCTGTACGTCTGCGAGCCGGTGGCGGACTCCGTGGACGACTCGCGCGCGCAGGCCGTCGGGTCCCGGCTGGCGGCCGCGATCGGGCAGATCTGCGGCGGCACCACGTCCGAGGGGTCGCTGTGGCAGGTCGACGCCGCGCTGCGCCCGGAGGGCAAGGGCGGCCCGCTCACCCGGTCGCTGGCCAGCCACCAGGCCTACTACGACCGCTGGGCCGAGCCGTGGGAGTTCCAGGCCATGCTCAAGGCCCGGGTCGCCGCCGGCGACGCGGAGCTGGGGCAGCAGTGGTTCGACGCCATCTGGCCCATGGTGTGGCAGGTCACCGAGCGCGAGGGGTTCGTGGAGTCCTCGCGGGCCATGCGGCGCCGCGTCGTCGAGCACATCCCGGCCAAGGAGGCGGACCGCCAGCTCAAGCTGGGCCGGGGCGGGCTGCGCGACGTCGAGTTCAGCGTCCAGCTGCTGCAGCTGGTCCACGGCCGGATCGACACCCGGCTGCGGGCGCCCAGCACCCTGGTCGCCCTCGAGGCCCTGACCGCGCACGGCTACATCGGCCGCGACGACGGGGCCGAGCTGGACCGCGCCTACCGGTTCCTGCGGGTGCTCGAGCACCGGCTGCAGCTGCAGCGGCTGGCCCGCACCCACGTCCTGCCCGACAAGCCCGAGGGCTGGCGTCGGCTGGCCCGGTTGGTGCTGCGCCCCGGCGCCGACACCGAGGACCTTCGTAACGCCTGGCGCGAGACGGTGCGCGTGGTCGCGCGGCTGCACGAGAAGCTGTTCTACCGGCCGCTGCTGACCGCGATCGCGTCCCTGTCCACCGACGAGGTGCGCCTGACCAGCTCGGCCGCCACCGAGCGGCTGCAGGCGCTCGGCTACCGCGACCCGGCCGGCGCGCTGCGCCACATGGAGGCCCTGAGCGGCGGCGTGAGCCGGCGCGCGGCGATCCAGCGGACCCTGCTGCCCGCCATGCTCGGCATGTTCGCCGACGCGGCGGACCCCGACGCGGGGCTGCTGGCGTTCCGACGGATCTCCGACGAGCTGGGCTCGACGCACTGGTACCTCAAGATGCTGCGGGACTCCGCCGGTGCGGCCGAGCGGTTCGCCCTGGTGCTGGCCTCGGGCCGGTTGGTGCCGAGCCTGATCGAGCGCGCCCCCAACACCACCGCGCTGCTGGACTCCGACTCCCGCCTGGTGCCGCCGACGCACGAGTCGTTGCTGGCCGAGGCCGTCGCGGTGGCGCGACGCTCGGCCGACGCCGAGGAGGCGATCTGGGCGCTGCGGGCCATCCGTCGCCGCGAGGTCGTCCGGACCGGGATCGCCGACGTCACGGGGCTGATCGACGGCGAGACCGCCGGGCGGGCGCTGGCGACCAGCGCCGCCGTGGTCACCATCGTCGCCCTGCAGGTCGTCGCCCGGGACGTCGTGGCCGAGCGGGGCGGGCGGGCCGACGTCACCGACGCCATGGACCAGCTGCCGACCCGGCTGCTGGTGCTGGTGCTGGGACGACTGGCCGGCGGGGAGTCCAGCTACTCCAGCGACGTCGACGTCGTCCTCGTGCACGAGCCCCACGACGGCGTCGACCTGGAGGAGGCGACGTCGGTGGCCCGCGACGTGGTCACCCGCGCCCGCGCGATGCTGCGCCGCTCCGGCTCCGAGCCGCCCGTGGAGCTGGACGCCGGGTTGCGACCCGAGGGTCGCAACGGTGAGCTCGTCCGCACGCTGGGGGCGATGCGCTCCTACTACGGCCGCTGGTCGGTCCCGTCGGAGCACCAGGCCCTGCTGCGGGCCAACGTGCTGGTGGGCGACGCCGGTCTGGCCGAGCGCTTCGCCCAGGTGATCGACCCGCTGCGCTACCCCGACGGCGGGCCCGGCAAGGACGCCGTGGTCGAGATCCGCCGGATCAAGGCCCGTATCGAGTCCGAGCGGCTGCCGCGCGGCGTGGACGCCCGACGCCACATCAAGCTGGGCCGCGGCGGCCTCACCGACGTCGAGTGGACCCTTCAGCTGCTCCAGCTGCAGCACGCCCACGCCCACCCCGAGCTGCGGACGGCCTCGACCCTGGAGGCGCTGGCCGGGGCCCAGGCCGTGGGCCTGCTCGACGAGGCCGACGCCGACACGCTGGAGACCGCCTGGCGGATGGGCTCCCGGCTGCGCGACGCGCTCACCCTGTGGCGGGGCCGGGCGACCGAGGTCCTGCCCACCGGCCGGGGCGACCTGGACGGCATCGCGCGGCTGATGGGCTACGGGCCGGGGCAGGCCTCGCACCTGGAGGACGACTGGCTGCGGTCCGCGCGCCACGCCCGGGCCGTGGTGGAACGGGTGTTCTTCGGCTGGGAGTGACCTGGTTCCACGCCCGCGGCCGGAGGTCTACAGTCCCGCGCATGGCAGGGACCGGACCGGACTGGCGGGTGGTCGACGGGGTCACGACAGCGTGGTTCGACGCACCGTCGCTGGTCGAAGGGGCCGTGCTGGCCGGCCGCGTGGTGGGGCAGCGGCCCGGGAGCGTGGTCGACCTCCGCGCGACAGGTGTTCGCGTGCGCCTGGACCCGACCGACCCGGACGACCTGGCCGACCTGGCCGACGCGGTGTCGACGGCCGCGCGTGACCTCGGGCTGACCGCGGACCCGGCCGTGCTGCAGCAGGTGGGCGTCGTGCTGGAGTCCCCGGACCCGTCCGGGGTCCGACCGTTCTGGCGGCGCGTGCTCGACTACGCGCCCTCAGGCGACGGCGGTCTGGCGGACCCGCTGCGCCGCGACCCCGCGCTTCGCATCCGGTCGTCGTCCGACGCCAGGCCGCTGCGCAACCGCATCCACCTGGACGTCGTCCGGCCGGCCGCGGCGGTCGAGCAGTCGAGTCCCGGTGAGCCGTACGGACCGTTCGGGGTCTGCCACGCCGACCTGGACGGCAACGAGGTCGACCTGGTGCCGGGCTCGGCGCTCGGGGACCGGGCCGGGACGGCCGACTGGAAGGCGGTGTTCAGCGCGCTGGCGTGCTACCGAACCACCTCGCCGTCGCAGCAGCGCGACCTGGCCGCCGCCGTCGCGGCCCTGGCCACGGACGCCGGCTTCCCCCTGGTGGTCGACCTGCGCCCCGGTCTGGTGGTCGTCGACAGCGGCAAGGACCAGTGGGAGGGCGACGCGCACGGCCTCGGGCTCG
The DNA here is from genome assembly GCA_038258055.1 of Actinomycetales bacterium. Taxonomy (GTDB): domain Bacteria; phylum Actinomycetota; class Actinomycetes; order Actinomycetales; family JBBAYJ01; genus Aquipuribacter. The sequence goes on along the minus strand of JBBSQH010000001.1, from coordinate 31,257 downwards.
ACTTCTTGGACCTCGCCCAGGACGTCCAGACCGTCGCCCGCGAGGTCGGCGCCACGGCGGACCCGGGGCTGCCGCGCTTCACCCAGCTCTTCCTCGACGCCGCCGACGTCGAAGCCGTCCGTGCGTTCTGGGTGGCGGCGCTGGGCTACACCCCTGACCGGCGAGCCGGGGTCGACGACGTCTACGACCCGCGGCGGCTGGACCCCGTGCTGGTGTTCCAGCAGATCGACATCTCGGAGACGGAGCGGCGCCGGCAGCGCAACCGCATCCACCTGGAGCTCGCCGTGCCGTCGGACCGCGCGCAGGCGCGGCTGGCCACGGCCGTCGCGGCCGGGGGCCGGCTCCTCGACGAGTCGCGGGGTCGCCTGCGGGTCGCCGACCCCGAGGGCAACGAACTGGTGATCGTCAACGGGGAGCTCGTGTGAACGGACCGGCGGGACGGCGACGTGTGCGCCGACCGCCGGTCCTGCGCGGTTGCCGCCGTTGCGACGCGGGGGTAGGTGCTGGTGCCGTCGAGACGCCGTCCTGCCCCTCCGGGGCCGCCTCGGGGGACGGTCCCTCCCGACGGGCCGCCCGACGGGCTCGGCGTCGGGCCAGCTGCTCCGCGGCCGGTGACCCCAGGTTGGGCAGGAACCGGATCACCACCAGCTGCTGGGCCAGCGACCACACGTTGCTGGTCAGCCAGTAGAGCAGCACCCCGATCGGGAAGTGCAGGCCCGGGACCACGATGACCAGCGGCAGCACGTAGAGCAGCAGCTTCTGCTGCTGGGCCAGGACCCCACCACCACCGGCGGGCGCCGGCGCGGTGTTCTTGGCGCTGACGAGCTTCTGCGTCAGGAACTGCGACGCCGACATGACAGCGATCATGACCGCGGCGGTGATGATCGTCGGGGCGTGGTCGGAACCCCACAGCACCCCTGACAGCGGGGCCGCGAACAGGGTCGCCGCGTCGGCCTGACGGACCAGCGAGTCCGTCAGGGGGCCGACGGCCACGTGCTGGCGTATCCCGTTGAGCGTGGTGAACAGGGCGAACAGGACGGGCGCCTGCAGCAGCACCGGCAGGCAGCCGCCCACCGGGTTGGTCCCCGACGTGCGCATGAGCGCGAGCTGCTCCTGCTGCAGGGCCTGACGGCTGGCGGGGTCCGTCCTGCCCTTGTACCTGGCCTGGATCGCGCGGAGCTCGGGCTGGATCGCCTGCATGCCGCGCATGGCCTTGACCTGCTTGACGAACAGCGGCACGAGCGCGAGGCGGACCACCACGACCAGACCGACGACGGCCAACGCCCAGGCGGCACCGCCGGTCGGGTCGAGGCCCAGCGCGGTCCACAGGTCGTGGAACCGCACCATCGTCCAGGCCACCACCAGCTGGATGGGGTGGATCAGGTCGTAGAACACGTTCGTGACAGCACCGGCACCGGGCACAGCAGACTCCTGGGGTGAGCGGGGGAGGGGGGCGGCGAACGCTCCCGCACCCACGCCCGGTGCGACCTCGAGGTGAAGAGCTCGAGGGGCAGAGGTCTCAGGCGGTCAGCGGGAGCTGGGCCGCTCCCGGTGCTCGGGGCTGAGGTCGCCCCGGTGTGCTCGGGTCCTGCTGGCGGGTCGAGTCCGGTTCCAGGACGTCGGGCCGGCCACGCCTGCTGCCGGTGACGACCAGCAGCACGGCCGCAGCCGCACGGGCCGCCACGCTGCGCGTCACGCCCATGACCGACGCCAGGGTCATCGCGCCCAGCAGGGCCACCGCGGCCGTCATGGAGGGCCCGGTCGACAGGGACCCGGCGACCGCCACGAGCAGGACGGTGACGACGGTGACGGCGTACAGGAGGGACGTGGGGGTTGCGCTCAGCCCACCGCGCACCTTCACGGCGGCTCCCGGCTCCAGGTGTCGTCCCAGCATCGTGGTGGCAGCGTACTAAAGACGTCAGGCCGACCGACCCCGGCTGGGCCACGCGGTGACGGCGCACTGACCGTCCGAGTCCTCACCGGCGGCCAGGAACGTGCCGTCGGCGCGCAGCCCGATGGTGTGGCCCGCGCCGGCCGCGACGTGGGCGACGTCCCGCCACCCGGAGACCTCGTGCCGGGGTGGGGGGCCGTCGCCCGTCACGCGCACCGTGCCGTCGGCCGTGAGTGCGACGGTGTGGTGGCTGCCGGCCGCGAGGGCGACCACGTCCGTCCAGCCGCCGACGTCGCAGGCCCCGGCGTCACCCCGCCCGGCCGACACGACCCGCCCGTCGCGGCGCAGCCCGACCGTGTGCCGGTAGCCGGCCGCCACGTCGACCACGTCCCGCCAGTCCTGCACGACGCACTGCCCGAAGCGGTCGTTGCCGGTCGCGACCGCGGTCCCGTCGGCACGGACGCCGACGGTGTGCCAGTCGCCCGCCGCCACCGCGACGACCTCCCGCCACGACGTGACGCCACCCGCACCGTCCGCGGTCCGTCCGACGGCGACGACCCGTCCGTCGACGAGCAGGCCCACCGAGCGGCGCCACCCCGCGGCGACGGCCACGACGTCGCGCCACCGCCCCACCTGGCACTGGCCGTCGGCGTCCCAGCCGGTCGACAGCACCGTCCCGTCCGCGCGCAGCGCCAGCGAGTGCGACCGCCCGGTGTTCCGCGCCGCGTGCACGGTCCCGGCCGCCACCGCGACGACGTCCGTCCACCCCGCGACGTCGCACTCCCCGGCGGAGCCGTTCCCCGCGGCGGCCACCGTCCCGTCGGGCAGCACGGCGAGGGAGTGCCGTCGGCCGCAGGCCAGCAACGGTGGTCGGAGCTGGGCGACCACGGTCACCGCCCGCGCTCGTGCAGGGCGGCGAGGCCGTCCCAGGTCTGCGGGGCGAGGGGCCTCGAGCAGGACTCGCCGGCCACCGCGGTCCTCGACATGGCCTCATCGTGATGCAGGCGGTGGCCTGGCCGCCATGGCCGGACGGTAGGTGCGACGGCCGGCGGGGCCCTGTCCTCGTGCGGTACGTGCCCGCGTGCGGCAGCTCCTACCTGGTCTGCGTGCTGACGGCGCCGGAGCTCGCGGCGGCCCGCTCGTCAAGGGCCCGCCACGGCGCCGGGTCCAGGCCGAGGACGTCGAGCAGGTACGCCGAGACGGCGTCGGCGACCAGCTCGACGCGGGCGGCGTCCTCGTCGGTGGTCTCCCTGACGGCCTCGCCGGCGATCCCGCCAAGGGTGTGCTCGCCGTCGGCGACGACCAGCAGCCGCTTCGGGGCGGGGGCCAGGTGGTAGGCGTCGGTGAACCAGTCCGGGCCCCGGGTGGACATCGACGACTGGTCCTTGCCGCCGGCGACGACCAGGGCAGGGGCGGTCATGGGGGAGTAGTCCGGGCGCATGAACGGCAGGTGCTCGACCGCGAAGGGGGTCAGGCTGTCCCCGGAGCCGGTCGCGGCGATCAGGGCGCCCGCCCTGACGGCGGGGTGGGAGAGGTCCTCCCCGGGGGTCCCGTCGGCGTCCAGGACGCGAGCGCCGAGCAGGGTCCCGACGGTCTGCGCCCCCCAGGAGTGCCCGACGGCGGCGACCAGTGAGCGGTCGGTGCGGGCGAGCAGCCCCGCCTGGCCGAGGACGTCGTCCAGGTGGTCCAGTACCGCCTGCAGGTCGGCGACCCGCACCCGCCAGATCGTGGGGAAGCGGGGGTCGGTGAACCCGATGCCGTGGCGGCGTGAGTCGAGGTGGGTGGGCTGGACCACCACGAACCCGGCGGCTGACCACCGGTCCACGAGGGGTTCGTAGCCGTCCATCGACCAGGCGTTGCCGTGGGAGAAGACGATCACGGGCAGGTCCGTGCCGTCGACGGGCGCGGTGACCTTGACCTGCAGGGCGGTCCCGCGGTCGGTGGTGGGGACGGTGAGGGGCTTGACCGCGACGAGGCGACGGTCTGCGGACGTGGTGGGCACGGGTTCTCCTGGGCGAGGGGCTCCAGCTCTGCCACACTGGCGGAGCGCTGTTCCGTCAACGTTAGCGGAACATCGTTCCGCGAACAAGGGAGGTCGAGGTGCCCAACCGCATGGGCGTACGCGAGCAGGGCGCGCAGCGCAGCCGGGAGGCGCTGCTGACCGCGGCGGCGGCGGCGTTCGTGGAGCACGGGGTGCAGGTGTCCGTGCGCGAGGTGGCCGGTCGAGCCGGGGTCGGGGTCGGAACCGTCTACCGGCACTTCCCGACGCGGGCGGACCTGGTCGCCGCCGTCTACCGCCACCAGGTCGAGGAGTGCGCCGCCCTGGCGCACCAGCTCCTGGAGCAGCAGGTCCCGGCCGCCGAGGCGCTGGAGCGCTGGATCGCGGCGTTCGTGGACTTCCTGGTCACCAAGCACGGCCTCAGCGACGCGCTCCGCTCCGAGGACCCGGGCCTGGCGAACCTGCACGCGCTGCTGCTGGACACGCTGGTGCCGGCCTGCGCGACCCTGCTCGGGGCGAGCCAGGAGGCCGGCGACGTCGACCCTCGGCTCGACGCCTTCACGCTGCTGCGCGCCGTCGGCAACCTGTGCATCTCCGGACCGGGCTACGGCAGGGAGCAGTCCCGGGCGATGGTCGACCGCCTGCTCGTGGGCTGCCGCGTCCAGGCGCCTGGCTCAGAGGGACCTTCGTCCGTGCCGGACGGCGACGGCGGCTGACTGCGCCGTACGATCACTCCGGTGCTCGAGCTGCTCCGGGTGGTGGTGCCGATCGGCCTGTCGGCGGCGGTGAGCCCCGTCATGCTCAGCGAGCAGGCCGCGGTCGTCGGCGGGCCGCGAGGGCGGCGGACCGGGTTGCTCTTCACGCTGGGCGTGGTCGTCGTGCTCGTCCTCGTCTCGGCCGGCGGGTGGTTCCTGGGGCAGTCCCTGCAGCTGCCGACGCTGCCTGACCTCGACGCCGGTGCCGACGTGGCGTTCGGGGCCGTGCTGCTCCTTCTCGCGGTACTGCTCGCTGCGTACCGGCCGCGTCACCCGAAGGGCGAGCCCCGGTCCCGCGGTCCGATGAGTCCGGCCGTCGCGTTCGGGTTCGGCGTGTTCTCCATGGCCAGCAACTTCACGACGCTGCCCTTGGTGCTGGTGGCGGTCCAGGACGTCACGGCCGCGGACCGGTCGGGGGGTGTGTCGGCGGTCGCCCTCGGCGTGCTGGTCGTCCTGGCGTCCGCGCCCGCGTGGCTGCCCCTGCTGCTGGCCGCCCTGCCGGGGCGTGCGCTCGCGGTGCTCACCGCGCTCAGCGACGTGGTGTCGCGGCACGGCAGGCAGGTGGCCTCAGCCCTCCTCCTGCTGGTCGGGGCGTGGCTGGTCGTCCGGGGTATCGCGCACCTGGCCGGGGGCTAGGGCGACCGGTCGACGACGTGACCGGCGGGCGGCGCCACAGCAGCTGCGTCGACCGCAAGTCCTGGTGCGTCGTCGACGGTCCGCCGGGTGGGACTGCGCAGTGCCGTCGTCACCGCAGCGGCGGCGGCCTCGAAGAAGTCGACCGGGAGCGCCGCCAGGGACGGGTCGGAGGTGGACCGAGTGAGCACAAGGGTCTCCTGACCGGCGGCGGCCAGACGGTCCGGCGGCGGGCCGCCGTCGCCCAGGACTGCCGAGTCGTTGGCCAGTGTCGGCTCCAGCCTGAGCAGCCCGTCCCAGAACGGCGCGGCCCGCGCCCCCTCGACGTCGTCGTCGCTCGCGCCGCTCAGCCGCATGAACGCCGTCAGCGCCTCGGCGGCCGCGCCCGCGCCAGTGCGTCGTCGAGCTCGGCGCGGTACTCCCGCCACCGCCTGGCGGCTTCGTCGCCCACGCTGTACGGCACGTCGTAGACGACCAGGCGGTTCACCGGCCGACCGGCCGCGGCCGCTTCCGGCGCGAGCGCCCCTCCGCTCGAGGCACCGAAGACGTGCGCCGAGCCCCCGGCCGCGTCCGGCACGGCCGCCAGGTCCTCGAGCTCGCGCTGCACGGCGTACGGCTGCGTGTCGCCGCTGTCGCCGCGTCCGCGGCGCGCGTAGTCGTGCACGGTGAACTCGCCCGCCAGGGCCGGAACGGGCACCGCGTTCTCCGAACCGTCGTCGAGTCCGCCGCCGACCAGCACGAGCGCCGGTCCTGAACCCTCGCGCCGGTAACCGATCCGGGTCCCGTCGACGGACGTCACCGTCTGCGCGCCACTGCCCGTGGCCATGCAGACCGCGGCGTGCCCCACATCTCATCGGTCGTGACGGGTCGGCGGTCTGCCGTCCGCCCGGGTGAGCGGGCTCCGCGGGCCGATCGCGCTCGCGCAGCCACTGGGCGACCGATGAGTCCCGGGCCGGGTGCCGGTCCGTGATGGCATGACAGCCACCTACACCTGGGACGTGTTCTCCACCCTGGACGGCTACGGCTCCTTCGCCGCGGGCGCGGACTGGAGCGGCTACTGGGGCAAGCAGGGACCCGAGCTCCTCGAGCACCGCGCCCGTCTGCTCGAGCCCGAACCGCGCATGGTGTTCGGCGCCACCACGTTCCGCGAGAACGCTGAGATCATGGTGTCCGGCGAGGACCCCCTGACACGGGACGAGTGGAACCAGCGGACCCTGCGGGCACCGGCGACGGTGATCTCGTCGACCCTCACCGACACCCTCGGGTGGCCCGACGCCACGATCGTGCGCGGCGACGCCGTCGAGATCGTCAGCAGGCTCAAGGAGGAGTCCGACGTCCCGCTGCGGTCGCAGGCCAGCCTGTCGCTGAACTGGGCGCTCATGGCGGCCGGACTGGTCGACCGTCTCCAGGTGACTGTCTTCCCGGTGATCTCGGGCCGCAGCGGTACCAGTCCCGTCCTCGGGGGCGCTGACGACTTCGACCTGCAGCTGCTGGAGAGCCGAACGCTCGACGGGCACACCCAGGAGCTCGTCTACCGCCCGACCCGGCACTGAAGGGCCGACGACATGCCCGCACGGGGGTCGGCTCTCGGGCGTCGCCCAGCACTGGCAGGCAGGGTCGGGGACCCGCCGCGAGGGCGGGGTGACGCCGTGGTCGGCAGCACGGAGAGCGGGCTCCGGCCTTACGACGCCCACCCCACGACCCTTGTCCGTGGTCCCCGCCGGTGGGCAGACTTGCGACGCCGACGCAAGGGTCTGCCACGGCCCCTGACCGCGTCGCGACCGGGAGGGGGTGTGAGTCCGACGACGACCCACGTGATCAGACCGCTCACGCCCGACACCTTCCCGGCGTGGCTGGCGCTCGCGCAGAAGCACAACGGGGTCTGGGGCGGCTGCTGGTGCTCGTACTTCCACGGTGACACCGAGCGCACCGTCAAGGACGACCACGACGGGCCCACCTTCAAGCAGCGTCTGGTGGCGGAGGGGGTCGCGCACGCCCCCCTGGTCTTCGACGGTGACGACGCCATCGCCTGGTGCGAGTACGGCAGCCCGGTCGAGCTGCCGAACATCTACCACCGCAAGCAGTACGTCGCGGGCGAGACCAACCCGGCGCCATGGCGCATCACGTGCTTCTTCGTCGACCGGGACCACCGCCGCTCGGGCGTGGCCCGGGAGGCGCTGGACGGTGCACTGCAGCTGATCGGGCAGGTGGGGTTCACGTTCGAGCGTCACATCGGCAAGAGCAAGACCGTGATGCGCACGACGGTCCCGCCGGCCCGCAGCTGACCACCACGGGAGGGTGACCCCATGCGCACGCTGACCTTTGCCATGAACGTGAGCCTGGACGGCTACGTCGCCGCGCCCGGGGACGACCTGGGCTGGAGCGTGCCGAGCGACGAGCTGTTCCAATGGTGGTCCGACCGGGTGGGGGCGACGGGTCTGGCGCTGTACGGGCGCAGGCTGTGGGAGGCGATGAGCTCCCACTGGCCCACCGCCGACCAGGAGCCCGGCGCCACGCCGGCGCACGTCGAGTACGCCCGCCGCTGGAAGGACATGCCCAAGGTGGTGTTCTCCTCGACCACCCTCGCGGTGGACTGGAACGCGCGTCTGGTCACCGGCGACGCCATCACCGAGATCACCCGGCTCAAGGCCGCGGACGACGGCGGCCCCATGGACGTCGGCGGCGCCACCCTCGCGGCGGCGGCCATGCGGGCCGGGCTCATCGACGAGTACGTGCTCCTCACCCATCCGGTCCTGGTGGGCGGCGGCAGGCCGTTCTTCACCTCGCTGGACAGCTGGGTGGACCTCGACCTGGTGGAGACCCGGACGGTCCCCGACGGCCTGCTGCTGACCAGGTACGAGACCAGGCGCTGACTGCCGGACCTCGGCCCGGCAGGCAGCGGCGGTTCAGGCCTCCGCGCGGGGATCGGTCAGCACGTCACGCCAGGAGTGCTGCGGCTGGAAGCCGAGCAGGTCGCGGGCCTTGTCGATGCTGTACAGGGTCTCGTCGCGGCCCATCTCGCGGCGCACCTCGACCCCGTCGTAGAAGCGATCGACGATCTCCTGGGTGGTCGCGGCGACCGACATGTCGGAGTTGGCGACGTTGAACACCTCGAAGCCGAGCCCGTCGGTCTGCAGGCACCGCAGCACCATCTGGCCCAGGTCGCGGGTGTCGATGTAGGCGAAGACGTTGCGCCGTCGCAGCGACGGGTCCTCTAGGAAGGGCGGGAACTTCTCCTCGTACTCGTGGGGCTCGATGACGTTGTTGATCCGCAGGCCGTAGATGTCGGCGCCGGTGCGGGCGTGGAAGGAGCGCGCGACCACCTCGCCGGCCACCTTCGACATCGCGTAGGCGTCCTCCGGCACGACCGGGTGGTCCTCGTCGACGGGCAGGTAGAGCGGCTTGCGCTCGCCCTGGGCGAAGCAGACGCCGTAGGTCGTCTCCGAGGAGGCGAACACCACCTTGCGGATGCCGAGCCGGGTTGCCGCCTCGAGGACGTGGAACTGCGTCAGGATGTTGGTCGCGAACGTGGTGGAGTCGGGGGCGATGAAGTCGGCGGGGATGGCGGCGAAGTGGACGACCGCGTCGTAGGCGGACCCGCCTCGCGTCATGTCGGCCTGGGGGTCCTCCAGGTCGGCCATCCTGGGGGTGCCGGCCATCGCGGAGTAGGTCTGGCCTGCGTCGGTGAGGTCGACCCGTAGGTCGGTGACGTCGGGGTGGCCCAGTGCCGTCAGGTCGGCGTTGGTCACCTGGTGTCCCTGTGAGGCGAGGTACGGCGCCACGTGGTGACCTGCCTTGCCGGTGCCGCCGGTGAAGAAGATGCGCATCCGGGAAGCCAACCACTGGGCGGACCACCCAGCACCTTCCCGACGCGGCCGGCGGTCGCGTGAACGGTCCGCGCGGCCGGGCGCGGCAACCTTTTGACACGTGCATCCGGAGGACCAACACTCCTCGGACGGGGGACCGGCACCGACGCCCTCCCCACGTGGCGCTGCGGCCACACCAGCATCTGACGGGGGTCCGATGGCCAGGACAGGTTCCGACGTCGACCAGCAGGTCGCCGGGATGGACGCCGAGCAGCTCCCCGCCGGCAAGCACGAGCAGCACGGGCCCGGTCATTTCGCCGGCCTCTACGCGGCCGAGAACGTCGCGGGCACCGAGTTCATCTTCGGCGCCACCTTCGTCATCCTCGGCGCCTCCATCACGGACGTCCTGATCGGCCTGGCCGTGGGCAACCTGCTCGCGGTGCTCAGTTTCAGGTTCCTCTGCGCGCCGATCGCCGTGGGGACACGGATGAGCGTCTACACCTACCTCAGCCGCGTCGCCGGGGGTCCCACCTCCAAGGTGTTCAACGTGCTCAACGCCTTCCTGTTCGCGATCATCTCGGCCGCCATGATCACGGTGTCGGCCACCGCCTTCCGTGTCCTCCTCGACTTCCCGGCCCAGACGGAGGCCTACCCCACGAGCCTGGCCTTCATCGTCCTGGCGGTCGGGTTCGGGTCGGTGGCGGTCCTCGTGGCGGCCTTCGGGTTCAACGCGCTCGCCGAGTTCGCCAGCATCTGCGCGCCCTGGCTGGTGGTCATGTTCGCCGTCGGCGGCCTGGTCGTGCTGCCGGCGGTCGCCCAGTCGGTGACCGGGTCGGCTGCGGTGGACGGCTGGAGCGGGTTCCTCCAGATCGGAGGGGAGTCCATCTTCACGGGGCAGACCCCCGACGGGGAGGCGGGCATCAGCCTGCTGGGGATCATCGGCTTCTCCTGGGCCGCCAACAGCTTCGCCCACACCGGCATGATCGACATGTCGCTGCTGCGCTACGCGAAGAAGAGCCGCTACGGCTACCTGTCCGCCACCGGGATGTTCCTCGGGCACTACATGGCCTGGATCGCGGCCGGGTTCATGGGCGCCGCCGCCGCCGTCATCACGACCACCGGCATCGAGGACATCGAGCCCGGCACCGTCGCGTTCCAGGCCCTCAGCTACGCCGGCCTGGTCGTCGTGGTGGTCGCCGGCTGGACGACGGCGAACGCCAACCTGTACCGGTCCGGGCTCGCGGCGCAGGGTGTGTTCACCTCGTTGTCCCGGAGGAAGGCCACCCTCATCATCGGCGTGATCGTCCTCGTCGCCAGCGCCTTCCCGTTCGTCTACCGCAACTACCTGCTGTTCGTGACCTACGCCGGGATCGTCCTGGTACCGATCGGCGGGATCCTCTTCGCCTCGTACTGGATCCTGCCGAGGCTGGGGATGACGCCGTTCTGGGCGCGCTACCGGGGCGTGACGAACGTCCCCTCGTTGCTGGCCTGGGGGGTCACCGTCACCGTTGCGGGGGCGGCCGTCGCCCTCGGCCTGATGCCCGAGTTCATCGCCTTCGTGCCCGCCTTCGTGCTGAGCGCCGTCCTGTACGCCGTCCTCGCCAGGCGGATGGGGGCGACCGGGCAGTTCCCCGAGGGGGAGGCGGCCGACCGGCAGTTCCAGGAGCGGGTGGACGCCCTGCACGCCGAGCAGGCGGCAGAGGGTCCCAGCGACACCGACACCAGGGACCGGACGGCGCTCACCAGCGTGCTGAGAGTGGTCTGGATCGCCGATCTCGTCGTCATCGTCGCGGTGGCGCTGGTGGTCCTCTTCTCGGGCCCCGACGTCGATGCCTACGAGACACGTCTCGACCAGTTCTGGACCGTGGTGCAGGTCGGGACCGTCATCTACTTCGTCAGCGCCTACTGGGAGATGCGCCGCCGCAAGGGTCACGCCACGCGGGAGTCCACGACCATGCGCCTTGACTCTAGAAGTCACGCGCCCTGACAGCTACGGTGACAACTTCCATCACTACCCGGGAGTCGTCATGACGCTGCCCCACCGCTCCAGCTCCCCCTCCGTGCGCGGCCGACGGGCGCCCGCCCGGTTGCGGACGACCTGGACGGCGGGTGCCGCTCTCGTCGCGATGGTGGTCGCGGCGGCGGTGGCGACCCCCGCCGGGGCGGGAACGGCGCCGGACGACGTCGCGGGCGCCGTGACCGTCGCCGGCTCGACCGTCGCTGCAGGGCCGCGGTCGCCCCTGGAGGAGCCGGCCGAGACCGTCGCCGTGCGGCTCGACGTCCCGGGTTCGGTCGAGCTGACGGCCCTGGAGGACGCGGGGTTCGACCTCACCGGGGGGTTGCAGCGCGAGGCCGACGGGCTGGAGGTCGACGCGCTGCTGACCCAGAGCCAGCTGGACGCCCTGCCCTCGCTCGGGGTGACCCTGGCCGGCCCGAGCGAGCCGGTCGCAGCCGTGGCGCCGTCGGCGGCAGCGTCGCGAGCCGGGGTCGCGGCCGCTGCCCGGGCCGTGTCGGCGGCGGACGCCGACGAGGTGGTCATCGCCCGCGTCGACTGGTTCACCACCCTGGGACAGGGATTCCTGTCGATCGAGGCGAAGTCGTCCGCGGAGGAGGCCGCGACGCTGGTCGCGTCGTGGCCGGGAGGTTCCACGGAGGTCGAGGCGTACGTCGACTCCGGCGAGTACCTCTACCACCGCGTCCAGGTGCGGGTCGACGGCCCTCGACCGGATGACCTGACCGTCACCAGCTCGCTCGGCGGCACCGCCGACGGCGAGGTCGAGGACTGGCTGTACCCGACGGAGGACCGCACGGAGCGTCCCGGGTACCAGAGCGGGTTCGTCAGCGAGTACCGCAACCCGACCGAGCTCTACGACCGCATCGACGAGCTGGCTCGGGAGTACCCCGACCTCACCGAGATCGTCGACCTCCCGTACGCGTCCAACGGATACCGCCGTCAGGCGCAGGCCACGCTCGGCTCGCAGGCCGCCGCGGCGGTCGTCGTGACCTCGGTGGCCTGGGGGCACGAGGGCGGCAACGCGGTGACCGTGCAGCTGGCGGCGCCCACAGGACCGGGCCAGGCGCTCGGGGTCGACGTCGACGGGAGCGCCGTCGACGTCCGGCTCGGCTCGGACGCGGACGGGGCGCCGACGAGCACGGCGGCCCAGGTGGCCGCTGCGGTCTCGGCCGCCGCGCCGGACCTGGTCTCGGCCACGACCTACCGCGGCAACGCCGGCACCGCCGTGGTGCAGCCGACCGCGCCCACCGCGCTGAGCGACTTCCTGTCCGCCCCGGACGAGATCAGCCGTGAGCCGTTCGAGATCCGCGCCCTGCGCATCGGCGCCGACCGCAGCGGCGACAAGCCGGGGGTGCTGATCCAGGCGCAGGACCACGCCCGGGAGTGGGTCACGCCGCTGGTCGCGCTCGAGACCGCCGAGCGGCTGCTGGCCAACTACGACACCGACGCCGAGATGCGCCGCATCGTCGACGACGTGGACGTCTTCATCATCCCGTCGAACAACCCCGACGGTGCGCACTACTCGTTCTTCGACGCCTCGTCGCAGCGCAAGAGCATGACGAACCACTGCGGCCCCGAGCGCTCAGACCCGGGCTACCGCAACAGCTGGGGGGTCGACCTGAACCGCAACTACTCGGTCGGGTCGCTCTTCGACGGCTTCACCGGCGCGTCGAGCACGTGCACGTCCGGCAACTACGCCGGCCCCGGGGAGCTGTCCGAGCCCGAGGCCAAGAACGTGGTGTGGCTGGCCCAGAACCACCCCAACCTGAAGTTCTTCATGACCGTCCACAGCAACGGCGGGCAGCTGTTCTGGCAGCCCGGGTCCTACATCGCCGACGGTCGGGTGACCACGCCGCGACCGCCGCTGCGCGACGAGGCCTACTACTGGCAGATGGCCGAGCGGATCCTGTCCAACGTCAAGGCCTCCCGCGACACGGTGGTGCAGCCGCGCAACGTGGGCGGGTCGTCGGACGTCCTGTACTCCTCGGCCGGCAACGTGCGGGAGGAGCTGTACTTCAACTACGGCGTCTACGCGTTCGGGTGGGAGATCGGCGGGTCGACCTGGGACCCCGAGACCGAGAGGTTCGTGAACGGGTCGTTCCAGCCCGAGTGGCCCGAGGCGAACGAGCAGTACCTCGAGTACTCCAACGGGGTCCTGGAGATGTTCGAGATCGCCGCTGAGTGGGGCCGGGACCGGCAGCCGGCCGTCACGCGGGTGCTGCAGGACCGCCAGCCCGACGGCACCGTCGACGTGACCCTGAGCACCAGCGAGCCGGCCACCATCCACTACACGACCGACGGCAGCACCCCGACCACGCAGTCGCCGGTCTACGCCACCGGCGGGGTCCGCGAGGGCGGCGAGACGCTCGAGGTGGACGCGACGACGACGTTCCGGTACGTGACGGTCGACGTGGCCGACAACGTCAGCGTCCCCGGACGCACCCTGGTCCGGGTCCGATGACGCGGGTGTGAAGCCCGTGCCGACGAACGGGACCCGCGCGACCGGTCACGGGCTGACCCGCTCAGCCGCCCAGCTCCCCAGCAGGGGGAGGGTCTGGGCGGTGGGTGAGTCGGGGGCCACGGTGTAGACGACGAGTCGCTGCTCGGGGTCGTGGGGTCCGACGACGGACTCGACGTCGAAGGTCAACGGCCCCGCCGCCGGGTGGCTGACGTGCTTGGTCAGCGACGTGCGGAACGTGACGCGCTGGTCGTCCCACCACGAAGCCACGTCGGGGTCGCCCCGGCGGAGCTCGTCGACGAGCTCGACGAGGCGGCGGTCGTCGGGGTGGCGGCCCACCTCGTAGCGGAGCGCCCCGACGGCGGGGCCCGCGAAGTCCGCCCAGTTGCTGATGCGCACCCGCGCCTGCGGGTCCAGGAACAACCACCGTGCGAACGAGGCCCCGGGTTCCATGGCGGTGCCCAGCACGGCGGTGAGCAGGGCGTTGCGGGCCAGGACCTCCGACCGCCGGCCCAGCAGGAGCACCGGCACGTGGTCCAGCGCACCCATCAGGCGCAGCATCCCCGGGTCGGGTCGCTGGGCGGCCCCGGGGGTGGCCCATCGCCGGCGCGAGGTCGGTGCGGCCAGGTCCCGCAGGTGGGCCTGCTCGACGTCGTCCAGCTGCAAGGCCCGGGACAGGGCCCGCACCACCTCGTCGGTCACGGTCTGCTGCCGGCCCTGCTCCAGGCGGCTGTAGTGGTCAGGGCTCAGGCCGGCCAGCACGGCCAGCTCCTCCTTGCGAAGACCCGGGACGCGCCTGGGGCCGGGGAACGCGGCGATGCCGGCCTGGGCCGGGGTGAGACGGTCGCGCCGCGACCGCAGGAACGCTCCGAGGGCCGCACGGTTCACAGGCACCCGTCCAGCGTACGAGCGGACCGTGACGCCGGCCTGGTCATGCCGTGCCCAGGCAGCAGGCGCCCTGGTGCCACGTCCGGATGACGGGCGACATGGTCGCCATGACCACTTCCGAGACCTTCCCCGACGTGCCGGTCCAGGCCCCCGCCGAGCAGCCCGGCACCGTCCTCGTCACCGGCTCCACCAGCGGCATCGGCGCCCAGACCGCCCGCACGCTGGCCGCGCAGGGCTGGGACGTCGTGGTCACGGGACGCGACGCCGGCCGCGGTGCAGCCGTGGTGGCCGACATCGAGGGCGCCGGCGGGACGGCCGTCTTCGTCCCCTCCGACCTGACCGACCCGCCCGAGGCGCTGCGTGAGCTCGCGGGTGCAGCCACCCGGGCCGCGGGCGGGCGGCTGGACGCGGTGGTCCACAACGCCGCCCTCTGCCCGGCCGTGGACACCATCACCCTGACCGACGCCGACCTGGAGGCGACGCTGGCGGTCAACGTGCGTGCACCGCACGTCCTGACCGCGGCGCTGGCCCCCGCCATGACCGAGCGGGGCCACGGTGCGATCGTGGTCATCGGCTCCTGGATGGCCCACGTCGGGCACCCCTTCGTCGGCCTGTACTCCGCGACCAAGGCCGCGGAGATCCAGCTGGCCCGTAGCTGGGCCGCAGAGTTCGGCCCCCGCGGGGTGCGGGTCAACACGGTGTCCCCGGGTGCCACCCGGACCCCGGTCAACGCCTCCGACGGCGACGTCATCGCCCGGATGACCGCCGGGACCCCCGCCGGGCGCCCCGGCAACCCCGACGAGATCGCCGACGCCGTGGCGTGGCTGCTCTCGGATGCGGCCGGCTACGTCCACGGGGCCGAGATCCCGGTCGACGGCGGCATCACCGCGACCCGCCCCGTCTAGGTGCGTCGCGGGTCACCGACGCCGGTCGCGTTCGACGTGAACACCGCACGGCTCGACGACCTCACGGCGCCGTAGTCGGCCGAGGTCTGTGCCGCCACCGGCCGGTCAGGGAGGTCGTGCTACTTTACGCCCGTTAACACGACGACCTGGTGCGGACTGCTCGTTCCCGAGAGGGGTGGTGGACGGTGAGCCCTGGAGCAGTCGCTGGTGCGTCCGCCCGGCCGGTCTCGGCCGTCGACAGCGGTGGAGGACGGGGTGGTGCCCGTGGGAGCCGCACCGGACTGGCCTCCCGGATCGTGGACGCCGCAGCGGAGCTCTTGGACGAGACCGGCAGCGAGTCGGCAGTCACCCTGAGGGGAGTTGCGCGCCGGGCCGGGGTGACCGCCCCCGCCATCTACGGCCACTACCCCGATGTCGCCTCGATCCTCCTGGTCGTGGTCCAGGAGGCCTTCGCGGAGCTCGGGACGTCGCTGCACGCTGCAGTCGGCGCCCACCCGCCCGAGGAGGTCGGGTCACCGGCTCCCGAGTCGTCCCAGCAGGCCGTGGCCCGGCTCCGTGCGGTGTGCGCCGCCTACCTGGACTTCGCCGCAACGCGTCCCCAGCGGTACCGCGTCATGTTCGGCGGCCTGTGGGTGGCGACCCGGGCGATCGAGGACGCGACGGTTGACCGGGACGACGTCGCGGCGTTGGGGCAGGGCGAGCTGGCGGTCCTGGAGTCGGCCCTGCGAGCCTGCGTCCGAGCCGGCGCGTCGACCAGCTCCGACCCCTCGGCCGACACCGTCGCCCTCTGGCTGGGTCTCCACGGCCTGGCGCACCAGCGTGCGGTGACCGCGGCGTTCCCGTGGCCCGGCGACATCGACGCGCGTCTCGTCACCGCGCTGGCACGCCTCACCGTCGCCTGACCGACCCCGGTCCCCAGGGCCCCGGCGGTTCACCGGGTTGCGGCGGTGGCCCGGCGAGAACACCTGGGTCGCGGATGCTTTACAAGCGTTTATCACGTGGGCTACTTTACAGTCGTTAAGCCGCTTTGACGGCAGGAGGCTCGGCCGAGAACGCACCCGGCCAGCGGTGCTCCAGCTGACCCGAGTCTCACCACCTGTGATCGGAGCCCCCCATGCCCTCGTCGTCGATACCTGCCACCACCACCGCGGTTCTCCTGCCCGGGCTCGTGGAGCCCGACGGTCTCGAGGTCAGGACCGTGCCCGTCGCCGCGCCGGGAAGGGGGCAGCTGCTCGTCGCGGTCGAGGCCACCGGCATCTCCTACGCCGAGCAGGCCATGCGGCGCGGCCGCTACTACGGCCAGCCCGCCTTCCCCTTCGTCCCCGGGTACGACCTGGTCGGGACGGTGCTCGCCGCCGGCCCTGCTGCCGACCAGGCCCTCGTGGGCACGCGGGTGGCGGCGATGACGAAGACCGGCGCCTGGACCGGGCACGCGGTTGTCGAGGCGCGCGACAGCATCGTGGTCCCGGACGGCATCACCCCGGAGGACGCCGAGACCGTGGTCGTCAACGGCGTCACCGCCTGGCAGATGCTGCACCGCTCAGCGCGCGTCAGGCCGGGCGCGACGGTCCTCGTGTTCGGCGCGAACGGCGGGGTCGGGGGCATCCTCATCCAGCTGGCTCAGCACCACGGTGTCCGCGTCATCGGCGCCGCCTCACCCCGCCATCACGAGACGCTGCGCGCCCGCGGCGTCGAGCCCGTCGACTACGCGGACCCGAACCTCTCCGAGCGGGTCCGCGAGCTGGCGCCGGACGGGGTCGACGCCGTGTTCGACAACGTAGGCGGTGCGACCACCCGGACCGCGTGGTCGTTGCTCGGCCCAGGCGGCGCACTCGTCTGCTACGCCATCATCGAGGCCGCCAGCGGCACCGGCAGCCTCTTGTTCCCCTTCGTCAAGGCGATCGGGCGGACGCTGCTGTGGGACGCCCTGCCGAACGGAAGGCGTGCCTCGTTCTACGACCTCTGGTCCGGCCACAAGACCCGCCCCGCCCGCTTCCGCCGACACCTCGAAGAGGACCTGGGGCACGTCTTCCGCCTGCTCGCCGACGGCAGCATCACCGCCAACACCGCCGCCCGCTTCCCCCTCGAGGACGCCGCAGCCGCCTTCGCCCTCGCCGAGACCCGCACCCTGAACGGCAAGGTGGTGCTGCTGCCGTGACGACGCGTCACCTGCCACGACGAGCGTGCCGCCGTCACCCGAGGCCTGACCCCCACGACCACGCGCGCCCTCAGCCCTGGAGGACGACATGAGCAGCAACCACGACGTGCCCCGCAAGGTCCTCGTCTCCGCCTGGGCAGTGCCCGTGATGGTGATGGGCCAGTTCGGCTTCCTCGCCGTCATCCCGGTCGCGATCATCGTCATCGCCGTGGCGCGGCGGTTCAAGACCGGCGCCCTGCGCAACTGGTCCCTGGCTCTTGGGGCAGCCTTCAGCGTGCCCCTTGCCATCTGGGCTCTTCGCCCCGACCGGGCCCAGAGCCTGTCCAAGGACATGAGCCCCGTCCTGGCGGCTCTGATCGTCGCGACCGCCGTCGGTGTGATCGTCACCGCACACCGTCAGCGGCGCCGGCATCAGTGAGCCGGCGGCGTTCCGAATCGTTACGAACGGAACCGCGCACTTCCAGGCGAACGTGCTGGTCGACCCGTTTGGATGCGGTGCAGACGCCCCGACGTGGAGGCGCCATGACTGCTACCGGGGGGAACCACACCATGACGAACCGAACCGTGAAGAACCGCATCATCGCGTTGGCTGTCGCCGCGCTCACCCTCACCGCCGTACCCGCCCTGCCCGCTACCGCGGTGGCGGAGCCGGGGGACCTCGACTGGCTCTTCGTCTCCGCCACCGACCGCAACGACGTCGTCACCTACCGGGACTACGGATCCATCGACTACTTCACCGCGAACAGCCCCTTCCTGGTGTGTGACGCCACGGGCTCCGGTGGGGACGAGCCCGCGCTCTGGCGGGACGGCACGTGGGATCTGGACGGGGTGGCCGCGTTCAGCTTCGGCCGGCCCAGCTACTCCGACCTGCCGTTGTGCGGGGACTGGGATGGTGACGGCGTCGACACCGCGGCCGTGGTCCGGGGCAACAAGTTCTTCCTCGCCTCCCGCAACGTCAACGGGGGAGGGACCGTCACCTCCTTCACGTTCGGCCAGGTCGATGACATCCCGGTCGTCGGGGACTGGAACGGCGACGGCAAGGACACCATCGCCTTGAAGCGGGGCCGGAGCTACTACTTCGCCTCTGCGAACCGGCCCGCCGGCGGCAGCGTCGTCCGGTCGACCTACGGGCAGGGCAACGACTACCCGATTGCTGGGGACTGGGACGGAAACGGCACCGACACCCTCGCCCTGGTCCGGAACAGGAGCTTCTACGTCACCAACCAGGTCGCAGGCACGCCCGACCCGAGGACGTACGTGCTACCCAACCTCGGCCGCGCCACGGATTACCCCGTCAGCGGGACCCTGATGGGCGAGGAGACAACCCGGATCGGTCTGGTCCGCGTCGAGCAGTGAACCGCCTCCGCCACTGGGGCTGATCGACGTGCGGGCGAGCACCTTCGTGCTCGCCCGCACGTGCAGCCCGACGACCTCGGAGGCTCCTGTGTCGCTGCGGAGAGGAACTGAGGTCGGCTCACGAGGCGGTGCCTGATCCCTGCGGTACGGCTCGGGTTCAGTCCCCAGAGATGGTGCAGATGTGATGGCTCGGTGGGACCGGCGGGTGGGACAGGACGTCGTCGGACCAGCCGCCGAGGGTGACCGGATCCGCGTCCACTGAGCCCGCCGCTGCGGAGAAGCTGTCCGCGGGTGCGGAGTCGTCCAGGTCGGGAGGCGACGGCGTCGGCTGAGCGTGCTCCGCCCTGATGGTGGCCGGGTCTGCGTGGCGCCGTCCTCCGGCCATCTCGCCAGGGTGACCGTGTGGGCCCGTGGGCCGGGTCTCCGGGGCCCTGTGGCCCACCGCGACCGGCATCGGCCCCCATAGCGTCAGGCGATCGAGGCCGAAGGGGGCTCCCGGGTGAGACGTGATCGTGGCGCAGCGACCCTGGAGTACGTGGCGCTCCTCACCGTCGTCGTGCTCCTCGTGTCGCTCACCGGGGCGTCGTTCGCGGCGGCATCGGAGCAGATCGAGTGCCACGCCCGTTCAGCGGTGCAGGTGATGCTGGGCGACGAGGGCCTGGAGTGCGAGGAAGGCGAGGAGCGCGAGGACGGCGAGGACGAGCCGGACACCCCGCCGAGCAGCACCGACGAGTCCTCGCCGCTCTGCCAGGGGCCGGGCGAGATCCGTACCCGGACGTGGAGCACCCTGGCGGGCGCCTCGTCGGTCGAGGTGCTCGTCGGGTGCGACTGGGTCGTCGTCCCGTCTGTGTGCGACGACCTGCTGACCGGCCAGGACGCCGCCGCGGTCAGCGCCTGTGCCGGGCCGACGCCGCCGGCCGAGGACCCGGAGTGCGCCGAGGGGACCACCGTCGATGGGGGCCAGCAGTTCGTCGGCGTCGACTGCCGGTGGGTCCTGGCCACCCCTGAGTGCCTCACGGTGGACGTGCTGGACGCAGATGCGCTCGTCACGGCCGGGGCAGGAGGTCTGCAGCAGTGCATGGCCGACGTCACCGGGCCGCCCAGCGCCGATCAGGACGACCCCTCGTGCGCAGAGACCGTGACGCACCCGGCACCGGGCGCGGACCCGACCGTCGTTCAGGTGGGCTGTCGCACCTACGTGGTTCCCGAGCCGTGCGCCGATGCCCTGAGCGGGTTCCGGGGTGCCGATCCCGCCACCGTGGCCTCGGCCCGGGCCGGCATGGCCCTCGCCACCTGCGTCACCGACTGGTACGACCGCGCCGAGACCCCCTGCGTGGTGTCGACGGACCTGAGCATGAGCCGCACCGAGATCAAGGCGCTGTTCTTCATCCGCACGACGACCGAGCAGGGGATGCTCGTGGAGGAGCTGGGCGACGGGAAGGTGCGCGTGCACCTGCTGGACGGTGGCGAGCTCGGTGGCGGCGTCGACAGCCCCGACGGGGTGGCCCCATCGTTCGAGGCGGCCTACCTGTCCGGTTACAAGTCCGACACCACCTACGAGTTCGCCACCACGCAGGACGCCCAGACCTGGATCGACTGGTACGCGTCCAAGCAGGCCATGGAGACCCGCCCCGGCGACTGGTCCGGGCGGTGGTGGATGGGCGCACCGGCCCACCGGCTGGCGACCCTGGGCGACGAGCCGCTGCGACGTGAGCATTCGGTCGCGACCAGCCGCACCACCACCATCAAGGGCACGGTGACCCTCGACAGCGCCGCCGTCGACCCCGGGGGGCAGGACCGTGACGGCCGCGACGAGGGCGTCGGCCGCGACGGGCGTGGTGGTGGGCGCTCGGTCGGCCCGGCTGGCGGTGTGGCCACGGAGCTGAGCCTGGAGCAGGAGGTCGAGGTCGAGGACCGCGTGCTACGTGGTGGCGTCCCGAGCGACGTGGACGAGTCGTCCCCGGTGGTGGACGTCGAGGGCTGGCGGGTGCAGACCTACAAGGTCAGGGACACCGCCGCCGCCCTGCTGCTGCTGCAGCTGGGCGGGGAGGCCGGTCGCAGCAGCGCCCAGCTGACCAGCGCGTTGGCGGGGGAGGAGATCACGGGGACCCTGTCGGTGACTCAGGTCCGCCGGGCCGACGGAACGCTCGACCGGCTCGTGGTCACCGCCGACAGCATGCTCCTCACCACGCTGTCCAAGCAGGGCGTGGACGTCGACGTCGTCCTGCCCAAGGGGTTCTCGGCCAGCTTCAGCTCCGAGGAGCACGAGCAGGCCGGCACCATCGCGACGGTGCAGACCGTCCTCTCGGTCGAGCGGCTCAGCCCGGCCGAGGCGACGCTGGCCACGCAGCTCGCGGACGGGATCTTCCCTAGCGCGGACGACGGCACGCTCCGCAAGGCCGACGTCGACCTGGGGGACGGTCTCGCCCGGCTGGGCCCCCTCATCAACGACCAGGGCACCGCCCGCTCGGCCACCTATGACGTCGGTCGGACCACCACTGCCGACGCGGCGGGGCTCAACCTGGCAGGCCTGCCCCTGATCGAGGTGACGTCGCTGACCGTCGAGGAGGGCTCGGAACTGACCTCTTCGCAGCTGACGGTCGCCGACGTGAACGGCATCGCGCGCAAGGTGACCCCGGCACCGGCCTGCGACCTGCCATCTGTGGATCCGGCGACCTACCCTTACAACGCCTTGGAGGACCGCTGGGAGAACCCGCACGACTGAGCCGGATCGCGGTGCCGCGACCCGGGCGGGCGCACCCGTCCGGGGCGTCGGTTCACGGTCACGTGCGGATCTCGGTCTTGGTCGTCACGCAACGCCTGTTCTCCGTTCTAGGAGAGGGCCTCCGGCATGTCACGGTGCTGCAGCTCCGCGGCGGCGAGCACGACAGCGACCACGCACAGCACGGCCGCCCACCCCGGCCGGGCGACGGCGATCAGAAGAGCGCTGACCACCACGGCGAGGACGGTCTTGAGCAGCAATCGACCGGCCCGACCGAGACGGCGCGGGGCGCGCGGCGCGAGCCACCGGCCCCATCCGACCGCAACCAGCACCGCCACCAGCACGGCCAGCCCCAATCCTGGGCCGCCCGGCAACAAGTCGGTGGTGGCGACAGCCACGCCCGCCAACAACACCAGCTCGCTGATGAAGGCGGACACATCCAGAGCGTTCACCCGGCCGTTCACCGGTCGACCGTAGACAACCCACCCGCAGGTGGGCCAGACGACCATCCCCTGCCGGACGGGCGTCCGTGCGCAGGGGGTCGCCCCCGACGCTTCCAATAGGTGCGAGCCGAGCCTCTATCGCGTGAACGGCAACCCCGCGCACGCTGATCGCTTGCCCGTTGCGGCCCTCCCGGGCACTCGCTCCCGGTCTCGTCGCCGGGGGCGACGACGCCAGGCTGGCACACAGCACCGAAGCGGCTCCCCGACCGGACGAGCTGCGGGCGGCGGCGCGCTGTCGCCGACTTCGGGCCCGCCAGCCCGCGGAGGAGGCCGCGCCGGGGCACACTCCGGCCATGGCGGGAGGCGAGTGGATGATCCGGGGCATCGACCTTCCAGGCGATTGGTGCGACCTCACCGTCTTCGCTCCCGACCGAGCTGACTTCATCGACAAGGTCGAGGCCCTTGACATCCCGTTGCCCAGGGGCTGGAAGAATACACGCCCCGACCCCTCCGTCGCGCACACCTGTGGCGCGGACGACCTCCCGCACGTCGCCCCGCTGATGGCTTTTCTCGTCGTCGTCGGGACGGTCGAGGCGATACTGGAGGTCCTGGAGCTGGCGGCGGTCGAGCCGAGGCGCGGGACGTACGCATGGCGCCTCGACCAAGCCCTGGTGAGCAAGCCCGACGTGAGGACCTGCGAGCTGATCCGGTGACCAGGCGGTCCGACGTGGCTCGCAGCGGACCGTCCCGGCAACGCCAGACCGGGGCTCCTCAGGCGTCGGTCCCTGTCAGTACTAGCGGCACTGGCACGCCTCGCTGAACAGCTGGATGACCGCGGACTTCCTGCTTCCTGCGGTACGGCTCGGGATCAGTCCCAGGAGATGGTGCAGATGTGATGGCTCGGTGGGACCGGCGGGTGGGACAGGACGTCGTCGGACCACGCGCCGAGGGTGACCGGATCCGCGTCCAGGGAGTCCGCTGCTGCGGAGAAGCTGTCCGCGGGTGCGGAGGTGGTGACGTGGACGGCTTCGGCGAAGGGCCACTCGGTCGGGTCGTAGTCGTCGGCCTCCATCCGGACCAGGACGACGACGTCGAGCACGTCCTGTCGCGCACGAACGGCTCGAAGGACCTCGTAGACCTGCGCGGGACCCGGGTGGTCGTCCAGGTTGGGCGCGATGCTGCCGATGTCGTCGTTGCCCTCGAAGAACGTCTCCAACGACACCGCGACGGCCGCGGAGTGCGGCGAGCCCCCTGCGTCTCGCAGGTGCTGCACCAGCTGCTGCGACCCCATCATCGGCTGCCGCCTCGGCTCAGCGGCGGGCTGTGGGTTGGGCCGACGCCTGCGGAAAAGGGACATTCGCGCTCTCCTTCGGTGACCGAGCTTCAAAGTGCCTTGGTGGGAACTCACGGCTCCTGCCGATGGTCCTGCACCGGTCTCCCGTGAGGGCCCGCGGTGTCAGTGAAGGGTCCGCACCCGGGGGTGACCGCGAGACGGTGCCGGACCCTCGCGGCGCTGCGCGACGGCATCGCCCACGACGGCCCCGGAGGTACGTTCAGGCCATGACGTCTCGCTGGGGTGCAGCCGTCCTCGTGGTTGGGTTGGTGGTCGCGGCCGCGGGTTACGTATGGGCTACGGCGTCTCCGACCCCGGACGCCAACATCGGCGCCGGCTTGCTGACGCTGTTCGGCTTGGCCCTGGCTGCCGTCGGGGGAGTCCTCCTGCTCGTGGGTGTGCTTCTCAGGCTCCGACGACGCGGCGAGCCAGGACCGGCGGGCACCGCGCGCTGACATCGAGTGGTCGTGCCGCGCATGATGGCCGGCCGACGATCCTGCTGGCGGACGATGCAGCGGGCCGTGCGGCTCGGTCCGGCGGCCACCCACCGCCGGACCGACCAACAGGTCAGGAGCGGTCGATCACCTTCTCGATCTCGTCGAGCACGAGGTCGGGCTGGTCCAGCGGGATGTCGTGCGAGCTGCCCTCGGCGGTGACGAGGTCGCGGTCGGGCCCGCCCTCCGCGAAGGTGGCGGCCGCATCACGCCACCGCTGCGCGTCTTCGGGGGAGCCGTCGAAAGGCGTCTTCTCGGCCACCATGACGGTCACCGGTACCGCGTCCGGCCACGAGACCTCGTGATATGCCTCATGGGCTGGGCCGAAGTTGCTCGCCGTGGCGATGAGCTGCCGGGTTGCCTTCGTGTCCGGCTGCGTCTTCGCCTCCTCGACCTGCGGCGCGCTGATGGCCACGATGCGGGCGATCTGCTCGTCGGTGAAGAACGGCGGCAGGTTCGCGTCGACGAGCACCGCGCCGGAGAGCCACTCAGGGTTGGCCCGGGCGAAGTTGGTGGCGACCTCCCCCGCCTGCGAGTGGGCAACGAGCACCACCTCGCTCGTCACTCCCAGCTCGCGCAGACCGGCCTCCAGGTCGGCGACGGCCGACTGGACGTCCCACGGGCCGGGCACCTCGTCGCTGTCGCCCATCCCTGCGCGGTCGTAGGTGATGACCATGGATCCGGTGTCGTGTGCGAGTCGCGGGGCCAGGTCCTTCCAGTAGGACGAGTCCTCGCCGCCGCCGGCGTCCAGGACGACGGCGGGCAGACGCCCGGGGGTCACGTAGAAGGCCAGCTGACGTCCGTCGACGTCGATCAGGTGCGACGTGGCTGCCGGCGACGACACGGTCGGGTCGGGCGACCCTGCCGCTCTGGAGGCAGCCGGCGAGCTGCCCGCCGTGACCGGGGTGGACGCCGACGAGTCACTGCAGGCGGCCAGTCCGGCTGCGAGGAGCAAGGTCAGCGTCAGGGCTGCCCCTCGATCGCGTGAGGACGGGGAGAGCCGGAACAGGGATATGACGAACCTCCAGGGTGATGCCTTCGTTGACGACCACCAGCCTCCAGACCGCCGAGTGGGAGCGCACGGGTGCCAGGCTCCGTGCTCGCGGTGGTGCGCACCCCCCCTGTCCCACGTCCGGACCCTCCACCGGTGCCAGCCACCCCGAGCGGCTCCGCTGATCCGAGACCGGCCTCGTCAGGCACGGGCCTGGCGCACGACGCTCGAGCGGGGGAACAGCGCGGCGTCTGGCCTGCGACTCGGCGGTGTCATCGAGGTCCGGGGTCAACCAGCGCCGTGAGGCGGCCCTGCGGGCACCGCGGTCCGCCGGCATTCCTCAAAGACTGAGCAGGCCTGCCGCAAGGTTGGCGAGGACGTGCACCACCGCGCCGGGCACGAGCGTCCCGGCCCGATGCCGCAGCCACCCCAGCAACCAGCCCGCGGCGAACTGGACCGGCAGCAGAGGCCAGAGCCGGACGTCGACCGCGAGCAGGGCCAGGTGAGGGACGAGGAAGAGCACGGCCTGCAGGAGGTTGCCGCGTTGAAAGCCGAGCCGTCGCATCAACACCCCGCCCAGCAGGCCGCGGAAGAACACCTCTTCTCCGAACGCGCGCAACGCGACATTGATGGCAACCCCGACCGATGTCACCTGGGCCACGGCCACACCAGGGGTCGACAGCACCTCGTCAGGCACGAGCGCGATCGCAAGCCACCCTGTCAGCAGCAGCGGGGGCAGCAGCACCAAGGCCCACCCGAAAGCTGATGCCGAACCCCACGCCAGACCCACGCGAGTCAGGGCGTCGCTGACCCTTCGGTCGTTGCCACGAGACTGCACGAGCACATACGCCAGGGTCGGCAGACTGAAGAGCACGAGTTCGAGCACGTCGGTGAACCTAGTCGGGGGGCGGGGGCCGGGCGCCGACACCTCAGCCTGGACCTGTGCTGCCGTCGTCCCGCAGTCGATCGCCAAACCGGGGGATCAGGCGTCCAAGCGGACGAACGCGCGTAGGGAGCCGTCGGCGTGCTTGTGGACCTCGGTGTAACCCAGGCTCTCGTAGAACGCGCGCTGGCCCGGCTCGTCGTCGGTGAGCAGCACCTTCTGCCGCACGCCGGCGTAGGGCTCCAGGGCCGCAAGCACCAGCTGCCGACCGGTGCCGTTGCGCTGCTCGTCCGGACGGACCAGCACGTCCTGCAGGTAGCAGATGCTCACGCCGTCCGAGATGACCCGGGCCAGTCCGACCAGGCGGCCCGAGCGGTGAGCGGCCACCACGCGGGTGGAGCCATCGAGGGCCGCCTTGAGCATCTCCGGGTGATCGGCGTAGGTGTCCCAGCCGACGGCGCGGTAGAGGTCGACGACGTCGTCGTGGGCAAGGGAGGTCGTGGCTGCCACAGTGGCCGGGGTCCGCTCCATCTGCTCCACGGTAGGCCGCTGTGCCTCGTCTCGGCCTCTGGTGGCAGCCGTTCCCTCAGCGCCAGCGGTACCCGGGCGGCGGAACGTACCTGAGCGACCGACGCACCTGCATGCCGGGGACTACGGCCGGCCCCAGGACCTCTCGATCCGGATCGAGCTTGCCGTCAACGTCCATGTCGTGCACGAGCAGCTGCGCCGGCAGCCGATCGCCACGTGCGACTGACAGGTCCTGCTCGATGTGACCGAGAGCCAGGAGCACCGCCGCGCTGGCACCCACTCCTGCGGCGAACATGATGATGCCGCCCGCAGCCAGAACGGCCGGTCTGGGGACGAGAGCGAAAGGGCGGCGTGCTGTTCTCCGTCCTGGACGCGACCGGGACCGGGACGACTGGCGTCAGGCCGGCCAGCCCCCCGCCACCGACGCCGCGCAACGCTCCGGGTGGTCGCCGGCCCGGACGAGCAGAGCCGTGAGCATCGGCGGACCGTACGCGAGCACCTGGTCCGGTAGCGGTCCCGTCGCCACCAGCGACACCGTGCCGTGCGCCAGGATCCAGGACTGGGTGGCCAGCTCCAGCGCGTCGGTCCCGGCGCCGTACCGGCCGTCCTCGGTCCCGCGCCTGACCGCCAGCACCAGCTGCTCGAGGCTGTCGTCCGCCGCGGCCAGGTCCTCGAGCGCGACGCTGTCGTCGAACATGACGCGGTACAGGTCGGGGTGCTCGACCGCGTGGGCCACGTACCCGGACAGCAGAGCGGCAAGGTCTCGAACCGGGTCCGCGGACGGGGAGAACGTCGACATCCGGGCGGCGAGCCGGGTGAAGCCCTCCTGTCGCAGCGCGGACCACAGGCCGTCCATGCCGCCGAAGTGCGTGTAGACCGCCATCGAGGAGACCGGGGTCTCGGCGACCAGGGACCTGAGCGTCACCGGCTCGCGGCGGCGCAGCATGGCCGCGGCCCGCTCGATGAGCATCGCGCGGACCTCGGGGTCTTTGGGGCGGGGCACAGCCCTATGATTGCATAGCATTGTCATGCTACGTTCACGACGAGACAGGTCAGACCGTCCAGGCCCCGACGAAGGAGTTCGAATGACCGTCACGCTGCTCACCCCCGACGGACTACCGTCGACCCCCACCCACTCCCAGGTCGCCGTCGCGACCGGCACGCGGACGGTGTACATCGCCGGTCAGGTGAGCATCGACGCGGACGGGACGACCGTCGGTGCGAGCGACCTGGTGGCACAGGTCGAGCAGGTCCACCGCAACGTCCTGACCGCCCTGGCCGGGGCCGGCGCGACGTTCGACGACGTCGTCAAGCTCACCCTCTACATGGTGGACCTCCGGCCCGAGACGCTCGGCCCGGCGGTGGAGACGCTCATGCGCGTCCGCGCCGAGCTGGGTCTCACGGCGACACCGCCGCTGACCGGTATCGGGGTGAGCGCGCTGGCGTCGCCCGACTACCTGCTCGAGGTGGAGGCGGTCGCCGTCCTGCCCTGACGGCGGCGCACGACCTGACGGAGCTCCAACAGGCTCGCGCAGACGGCGTCGGCTACTACGCCGCCACCAACGTCGACGGCGAGGTCTGCCTCGCCGTGCTCATTGACATTCAGGTGTCGTCCGGCTGCTCTGACCTCGGTCGGTTCGCCGAACGGGGTGCGGGTCAACGATTCCGACCACCGCCGCAAAGACGTCACGGCGCTGCTGTTGCCCGACCGGTTGAGGAGTCCAGGCCCGGAGCGAACCCCTAGCTCCTCAACCGCGGCAGACGGGGCAGTCTCGCCATCAGGGAGCGTCACGCGGGCCGGTGCCGCCCCAGACGACTGCGATGGCGCCCGTCGCGATGAGGGCTCGCCGGAGCCGGTGTCCGCGCTCCCATCCCTCGCGCACTGTCTGCCAGTCGCCGGGCGGGGGGTCCTGCGGTCGCCAGGTACGGATGCGTGCGTTCAGCGGCTCGTTGACAGCAAGGGTCACTGCGATGGCGGCGGCGATGCATCCCGCCGCTGTGGCACGGCCCGCAGCGAGCCGACGCTGTTGTCGAGTCAGCCCGACCAGCGCGGCCCCGGCCGCAGCCGCTGTGGCACTGAGGAACAGGGGCGGTGCCAGACGAGACATGACCCGGTCCACACGCATGTGGCCTTCGAGCCAGCCCTCCCAGTCGGTCGCCTCGCGCAACCTGGCCGTGGGATCGACGACAACTATGCCTACGAGCGCAGTCAGGGTGGAGACGTGAGCGGTTTCCACGCCTGTCGCCCAGCGGCCCATGCCGTGAGCGTGCACCCGAACGGGGCAGCAGACAAGACCTTGTCCGCCGCGTGACCTGTGGCCTCGACGGCCTTCTCGAGGACGCCACGCACGGCTCCGGCACCGGCGTGGGCGAGCCCGGACGGGGCCTGACCGGTCGGTCAACGTCTCCAGAGCAGGTGGTGGACCACTCCGCTGGGGCTGGGGACGACGTCGTGGTGGTAGCGGTCGTCGAGCTCGTCCGGGGACGCCCAGAGCCTGGTGCCCGAGCCGAGCTCGAGGGGGGCTACCGCCCCGTGCAGGGTGTCGACCAGGTCGGCGTCGAGGAACGCGCGGATGGTCTGCGCGCCTCCGCCGAGGCGGACGTCTCGGCCGTCGGCAGCCTCACGGGCCTGATCGAGCACCTCGTCCGGGGTGCCGTCGACGAAGTGGAACGTGGTGTCGGCCAGGGCGAAGGACGGGCGGAGGTGGTGGGTGAGTACGAAGACGGGGGTGTGGAAGGGCGGCTCGTCGCCCCACCAGCCCTGCCACTCGTGGTCGGTCCAGGGTCCGCGGTGGGGGCTGAACTTGTTGCGGCCCATGATCTCCGCGCCGATGTTGTGGTGGAAGTCGCGGGCCAGGTGGTCGTCGAGGCCGCGTGATCCTCCGGGGGCGGTCCGGCCGGGAAAGCTGGCGGTGGGGAAGGCCCAGGCGATGAGAAGGCGCGGGTCGGCGTGGCCGAACGGGCGCTCGAGGCTCTGCCCGTCGCCGGCGCCGTAGCCGTCGGCGGAGACGGTGAAGTTCTGGACCTTGAGCAGCTGGGACATGACTCTCCTCGTGTCGATGCCATCGTGCCGGACAGATGCTTCATCCGGTTGGTACGCGAGCCGGGACGCGCGGCATGCTGCGCACGAGAGGGGCGGCAGACCGGGGCCCGTCCTACGGCGTACGTCCGCCGTAGGGTTTGCGGATGCGAGAGCCGGTGGAGGTGGCCACGGCGGCCTCGGGCTCGGTGGAGTACCGCCTGGTGCGTGGAGAACGCGGCTGTGTCGTCGTCTTCCACGGGGGGCACATGCGCGCCGGGTTGAGCTTGGGGGAGCAGGCGTTCATCGAGAACGGCTACACGGTCTTGATCCCGTCTCGCCCGGGGTACGGGCGCACCGCCATGACCGCCGGTCCGGGGCCCGCGGAGTTCGCCGCCACGATCGAGACGCTGTGCTCGCACCTGGGGTTGGAACGGATCCTGGCCGTGGTCGGTGTGTCGGCCGGCGGCCCCACCGCGGTCGCGATGGCCGCGCACCAACCGAAGCGGGTCCACTCCCTGGTGCTGCACTGCGCCCGCTCCTCGCTGCCCTTCCCGACCGGCGCGACCCGGATGGTCGCGCGGGTGGCCTTCGCCCCGCGCCTCGAGGCGGGCAGCTGGGCCATGACGCGGCAGCTGATGCGGCGTGCCCCGGAGGCCGGCCTCCGGATGATGATGGGCAGCCTGCCCACCCTGCCCGGGCGTCGGGTCGCGGAGGACCTGGCAGCGCACGAGCGTCCTGTGCTGGTCGAAGCCTTCGCGGGCATGCGGTCCGGTAGCGGGTTCCTCATCGACGTCCGTCACCCCGTGGACCCGGCGCTCGAGCGGGCGGTCACCCAGCCCACCCTTGTCGTGACGTCACGGGCCGACGGTCAGGTCGGCCGGGAGCACGCCGATCAGCTGAGCCGCAACATCGCGAGCTCCACGACCTGGCTCAGCCCCAGCCTCAGTCACCTTCTGTGGTTCGGCTCCGGCGGCCCCGCTACCGATCAGCGCACCGAGGACTTCCTCACGTCCGCGTGACCGCGCCTGAACATCAGCAGCCGCAGCCGCAGCCGCAGCCGCAGCTGCGGACGAGGTCGACGTGCGGGCGCCGTCGGTCACGGGTCGTCGTGAGGTGTCTGGCTGCGCGGACCAATCCGACGCCCGACCGGAACCGAATCCATGGCAGAGCCTCGGTCATGAATCGGCCGGTGCCGATGGCGCCACGACAGTGACGGACGTTCGCCTTCGAGAGGACCTGCTCATGAGAAACCGAGTTCTGGGTGCCGCGCTCGGCGCGCTCACCCTGGTGACGGCTGCCTGCGGCGGCGACGCCGCGGACAGCGCCGAGCCCCAGGCCGTAGAAGAGGTGACCTCCGAGGCGGCCCAAGAGGCCAGCGGCGGGGCCGCTGACGAGGCCACGGATGGGGCGGGCAGCGAGCCGACCGAGAGCGTGCCCACGAGCGGGAGTGGCGGGTCCACTGTCCTCATCGGCATGGTCGGCACGACCGAGAACCCGGAGGCGTTCGAGATCACCCTCACCGACGAGTCCGGGGAGCCCATCACCGAGATCCCCGCCGGGGACTACACCATCCAGGTGTCCGACCCCGCGACCAGCCACAACTTCCACCTCACCGGAGGCTCGGTGGACGAGACCACGTCCGTCCCCGAGCAGGAGGAGACCACGTTCGAGGTCACCTTCGAACCCGGCGAGTACACCTACACCTGCGACCCGCACCCGACGATGACGGGGACCTTCACCGTCACCTGAACCCAGCGATTCGCACCGAGCCGAGTGCCCCGGGCCCGCGGGTCCCGGGGGGTGGGGGGGGCGGGGGCGGGCGGGGGGGGGGGGGGGTGAGGGCGGGGCGGGCCCCGCCCGCCGGGGGGGGGGGGCCCCCCCCCGCCCATCCCCCCCCGGCCCCCCGCCCGGCCCCGCCGCGCGGCGCCCCCGGCCCCCGGGGGGCCGGGGCCCTCGGCTCGGTGCGAATCGCTGGGTT